>JAOUOT010000043.1 GCA_029880265.1 Spirochaetia bacterium
GCAAGACCTCGACCCATCCGGTTTTTTTACAGACAGCGCAGCCCTGTCCCGCGCATAAAAGACAGCTCATGTCAAGCTCAAAGCCGGGCTCTACAAAAGGAAAGTAGCCCGGGCGCAGTCTTATTTTCACCTTTCTGCCGAAAATCTCGTCAAGAAGGGTGTGCATTAAAAACAAAAGATGCGAGACGCTTACCTCTTTGTCGATGACCATGCCCTCCATCTGGTAAAAGGTGTGCTCGTGCGAGGCGTCAATTTCTTCGTATCTGAAAACGCGTCCGGGCACAATCATGCGAAGGGGCGGCTTTAATTTTTTCAAACCTCTGGCCTGCACGGCCGATGTATGCGTTCTTAAAAGATGATTCTGTTCGGTATAAAAGGTATCTTGCATTTCGCGTGCCGGATGATCGTCGGTAAAGTTCAAGGCGCCGAAGTTGTAAAAATCGGTTTCAACCTGCGGCCCGTCAAGAATTGAAAAACCCATCGAAGTAAAAATTTCTTCAAGCCGTCTTTGCGTCGCGGTTATCGGATGTATCGCGCCGTCGATATCGGCCGGTATGAATTTCGCGGGAAACCTTGAATAAAAAGCCGTAACGTCGAACCATTCGGTATCGGCAAGCTTCGCGTATCTTTCTTCTTCAATCTGCTCTTTTCTTTCGGTAATTTTGTTTTCAAAAGAGATTTTAAGTTCGTTAGCCGCCTTGCCGGCTTCTGCCTTTTCCTGTGGCTGAAGAGCTCCAAGTCCCTTTAGTACGCTGGTGAGTTTTCCCTTTTTGCCAAGAAGCAAAAGTTTGATTTCTTCAATTTCTTTTTCGTCAGAGGCTTTTTCAATTTCTTTTGAAAATTCGCTCTCTAATTTTTTGATTTCTTCTATAATTTCGACGCCTGTCATACGTCAAACCTTCGCTTTGAAACAGAGTGTCAAATGTTTGAAAATAGAGAAAACTTTTTTATAAAAAGTTTTAATCAAAAATATAAGTTACTTTTTCTTGACGCCAAGAAAAAGTAACCAAAAAGAAGCGCCCGCCAGTCGGCCGCCATCGTGGCGGATACTGGCGGGTTCTGGCTCGCCCCTCCTTGGGCTCGCACCCCTCCTTGGGTTCGCGGTCTGCCGCAAAGTTAAGAGCAGAGAAGACGACTCATTCATAGTAGAGACGCCCGAACTTGATGGTTGTATGGCTGACGGAAAAACATATCAGGAAGCGGTTCAAAATTATAAAGTTATAATTGACGAATGGATTGAAACCGCAAAATCATTGAGACGGCCTATACCAGAAGCTAAGGGCAAATTAATGTACGCGTGCTCTATTCTAATTGGATACCCTTAGCACGCGGCATAAAATTCAGAGCATAACAACCGAAAAATCATACGCGGGTTGAAATAATAAATTCTAATTATTTATATTGCCTGCTACCTGGGTGGGTTGACAAGGAATATATTTTAAGGTATTAACATAAAAAAAAATTATGAGGTTAATAATATGAAAACTATGAAATCACTATTTTGGTTTATGATAATAACTATGCTTTTACTTCTTGTCAATAATTGCACAGTAACGCGATTAAAGGTAAATAAGATTGAAAGACCGGTTATTTTAGGTCCCATTCAAAAAATTGGCGGCGGCTCTTTTGACGATCCCGGAGAAGACTTTGCCGTTATTGACGTAAGAACAATGTATTTTCACGATAAAACATATTATCATGACGCTTCATCTACTACAATGGTTTCTAAATCATATGAAAGCAATAAAGAAAAGGTTGATTATGAAATATCTTCTTTGATAGAGGGGCCAAAGAACCACATATTTATTGATGCGATAGAGTTTGAACATTGGGAACTAGGATTAGCCGGAGGAGGAGTTACTCAAAAAAATTATATAAGACTAAAAGGAGCGATATATTCGGGAGGTCCAAAATGAAGATAAATAAATTAATTTTTAATATTTTTATAATAATCAGTTTTTTTTTGATACAGCATTGTATTGTAGGGGGGGCCGCTGGTAAGATAAAACTGAAGAATTCAAAATATCCTGTGTCTTTGAGTCATTCTCTTTATGATAATGACGGTAAAATCGTTAGCGAAAAAAACGGTTTAGAAACCATTAAACATTTTAAATATAATACATCATACTGGAGTATACTCTATACATTTATCGATTTATCTGATGATGAAGATATAACCATGTATTTAAATACAGAACTGGATGATTTAAGAGGAGACGGAGTCATCAATCTTGAAATTGAAAATAAGCAGTGTATTAATCACATGTTTATTCCTATGATAACGATTTTGCCTTTTTGGCCTTCATGTACAAATATAAATTTAGAAGGCGATTTTGTAAGATTAAAAAAATAACTTAAAATTAAGGAGAAAAAAATGAGAAAAGTAAATTTGGTAAAAACATTTTCGATTAAACTATTTATTGCAGTAAGCATAATAGGGGGTTTTTATGGCTGTGGCACGGGAGCGATGATGGTAAAAATGATAAAAAATTATCCTGTTGCCAATAAATTTTTAATACATAAAAATCCGCAGGTTGGCGATTACGCCATAATAGAAACAAAAGGCCCGATTAGTAAACAAGTTAAACATGAAGTGTTTTCGGTTAAGAATGACTTAATCGGAATAAAAACACATGTACTTGATACTCACTATATTGAAATATTTACAGATCGTGAAGGAACCGTAAAAAAAGCGGCTATTGTCGATAAAGAAACGGGAGAAAAAGACAGGCTCATGGTTGCGAAAAAGGGACAATATGGTTATACAGAGTTTCATAAATTAGATGAAAAAGTTATATTGCAAACGGCCATAGGGGAGTTTGAATGTGATGTCATTTATACTTCTATCGATATGACAAAAACCGGCTTTGCAGGGTATGCATTTTCGGTTTACTTTATAAGCGATGATGTGAAATTTCTTCAGGTTAAAAACGCGGGTTTCCGAAGTGATACTCAAGGTTCAATTTCCAGCTATGCCGTAATAAAAAATAACGTAAACTTTTTAGGCAGTATTATTGAACAGGGCCACAAATAATAAAACATAAAATATGCATTATTTCATCCGATTGTTGGCGGATGAAATAATGTTTTAGTACTAAATCGCTGAATAAATTCTAATTATTTATATTGCCTGCTACCTGGGTGGGTTGACAGGAATTATCTTTTGGGATAAATTTAATGGAAAAAAATTAATACATACAAATAGTCATTATGCAGAGCATACTGACTATTAAAGAGAGGAAAGCATGAAAACAAAAATAATTCTTAAACTGATACTCTTGGCATCTTTACTAACAGGGTTTTCCTGTTCTGATTCTGAAGAGATGACTGACGCGGATGCTGTCGCAGCCGACAGTAGTGCAATTGATACCGACGATATTACTTTTACAGGCGGTGATTCAGCAGAAGCCGTCACAAGCGATTTTACTTTGCCTGTATCAGGCGAAAATGGTTCGACTGTAACCTGGTCAAGCAGTGATAATACAGTTATTTCAGTCTCCGGAGGCAATGCTGTTGTTACACCGCCCTACGGTACGGGTGATGCCAGTATAACTCTGACGGCAACGGTCACAAAAGGCGGCGAATCGGCAACTAAAACCATTACAATAACCGTAACCGCACTTTTTTGCGGCGACAGTATTTTTACAGCCGATGCGGGTGAAGCCTGTGACGACGGCGGCGTTCAAACCGCGAATTGTGAGGCAGAGTGTTTTGCGCCATTCTGCGGTGATGGTATTGTTAACGTTCTTATTGGCGAGGCCTGTGATGACGCCAATGCGGTACCGGGCGACGGATGTAACTCTTCATGTCAAATCAGCGAAAATGTAAATATAACAGGCGCTGTAAATGCAGATGGGTTATATTCGATTTATAAGGTGACCGATAAATACAGGAATGTATATGACCATTTAATTACAGAGAAAGACGGTGATTTAGACTGGGGATTAGATCCAGATTTTGATATTTATCATCTTTTTCAGAGTGGAAATCACAGTATAATTATTAAAATTGGAACTGAATATTATATGTCAGACGAAATGACAAAGGCATATACTTACAATAATGCTACCAAAGAATACACTGAAGATGGTATGACGAACGCAATGATTTTACCAATTGACGCTGATAACGATGATTTTTATTTTTATGATCCTGCGAAGAACTGGATAGCAGATTGTAAACAATGCTGGATACATGAAAAGTTAACAAAAGTTGCAACTTTTAATCAAGATATTACAAAATTGTCCCTTTTAGAACTAAGAAGCGCTTTAATGAAAGGTTTCATTGAGCAAAAGTTTACAAGTGGGCCTGAAAGCGCGCAAATTAATTTATCAGTAACTTATACAGGCAGCGAAACGGTAAGCTTGAATTATCCAATTTCTATAGTTATAGATTTAGTAGAAAGTTATGGTACATGCATAGAAGGATATGGCGATGAGTTTGGTAATATTATTGAAACCAACTCGGGAACGGTTTCGTTTACCAATCTTTGCGCGGGTAAGTATAAAATCATGGTATTTCATCAAAATGATAAAGATTTTTTACAGCATTTTATAAACAGCGAACCGAATGATAGTTATGAGTTTTATAATGACCTATACATGCAAAATGATGAAGGAGATATCATTGTTGACGCGGCCGGTAATGTAGTTGCTGACCCATGGCTTACTCTTGCTGCGGCTGAAACGGTAAATTTAACAATGGAATTTGACGATACCCATAAGAGGGCCTGTAATGATTGCGGCGGTGAAACTCCCATTACAGAATTGGTAACACTATCAAATTTATCGGTAACGCCTGCAGCAGTTGACGGCGCGGGAACAGTAACTGTTTCAATGGACATTGCTGATGCCGGAATAGACGGCAATATTAATTATGTGCATGTTCATTTGTTTTCTCCTAAGTCTTTAATATCCAGTGACCCATGGCAACCGTTTGGTCAAACCATAAAAAATCAAACTCTTGTTAATATAGGCGGCAGTACATGGTCAGGGGATATTGCAATTTCAGAATTTAACGAAGCAGGAGAATGGAAAATTTCTGAAATCTTCATTAAAACTGATACCGAAAATAAAGTGGGTTATCTCTTATGGGAAGGCAACGAGTTCGAAAATTATTATGTATATTGGAACTGGGGTAATGATTGGAATGTTGATGAACGAAAATTAACTACTATCCTCCCTCTTTCTTTTACGCATACAACATCTACTGAAGATATCACCTCGCCGTCTCTCGTAAGCGTAGACTTGCTGGAATTCAATGACGGTGTTGATAAAGTAAAAATTACGGTAACGACATCTGATACTGGAGGTTCGGGGTTATTAAGCTGGGGAGAACCGGGTTATAATGATCCGCATTTTGAAATTTATCATTCTTTAGACCCTGATCTTGATAAGAAAAGCAACGGTTTTACAGAATGGAATTGGAACTGGGGAACGTCAAGCATAACCACGCCTTCGCCCGGCGTTTATGAAATTGTATTTCCTAAAGCTGAATTAAGCTATACTTCAAATGGTGTAACATATGATACCACAACCGCGGGAGATTTTAACCTTAGAAAAATCTGGTTTTATGACGCCGCGGGGAACAAGGCGACGTATAACGCTTATACATATTATAATGAGGGGATGTATACTCTTTATACGGGAGAAGGCTCGCCGCAGACAACGGCGATAAATATGGTTTCTTTTTCTAATGTTATTGAAACATGGCAGACGCTCTATTTTGACGATTTCAATAGAGCTGACGGCGCTTTGGGCATTGACTGGATTGTTAGCGATCAAAGCGGAGGAAGCGGTACAGCCAGCATTATAAATAATCAGGTTTTAGCAAATTATGATACAGGAGCCTTAATGTTTTCTTATCAAAACTCCTTTGTTAATTCTCCTTTAAAAATAAGCGTAGATTTTATTCCTAAAGGAACAGGTGATTATATAAATGACGGCGGACTAATTATTTTAGATAGCGGCACGCCTTATGGCGGCTGCTGGTGGGATAATGGCCCATTAACTGCCAGTTTAAGCGGTTCTGCGGATCAGTACTCTGTAGATAATGTTTTACTGGTTTATGGTTCAGTGTATACTTTAGTACTTGAGATTAATAATACAGACTTAACTTGTTCGATTATGGAAGGCGCAACAGAGATTTTATCCAGTACCAATTCAAATTCTTCTTCGTTTGTCAGCGGTACTGTTGATATAATGGCAGGAGCGGCAGAACCAAATAATGCTTATTTAGATAACTTCAAAATAGAAGAATATAAATAACGGCAGGCTTATTAAAACCCGCGCATGTAAAATCATGCGCAGGTTTTTTTTTCTTTAAAAAAATCATTGTTTTTCTGAAACAAAAATTCAATCTTTACAAAATAAAATATTTTTTTTTATGAAACCAAAAATTATTCATATAACGTATATTTGTCTTTTATTTATTTTATTCGTATCTGCAATTTTGTCATGCTATCATGACGAAGATATTGAAAAAAATTATCTGATTTTGTCTGAATGGGAAGTTAAAATTGATAAAGAATGGAAAAAATCAGGCGTTATTTTCTGGGAGGCATCAGAAGAAAAAGGCGGTATAAACGCCAAAAAACATGACGGATTCGGCGAATACAGAATATTTTATAAAGTTCCCGAATTTCTAAAAGGAAGTCAACTGGCTTTTTTTACCGAATGTCTGGACGATGCCGATAATACATATTTCAATAATGAATTGATCGGTAAAACAGGCAGAATGCCAAAAATAAAAGACGGCAAGATTGACGTAAGTTCTTTTCAAACCGGAACCAGAAAAGCCAGATTATATCTTCTTCCTCAAAAATCGCTTCTATATGATTCAACAAATGAAATCAGAATTAATATTTATGATTTTGCGGGAAACGGCGGATTTTGTTATCCCCAGAAACCCTTGATTGGCAGATATGAAAATCTAAGAGAAAAAGCGCGCTTTTACCAGATGAGCAATGATCTGCCGCGGTTTGTATTGTTAACAGTTTTGTTATTCATGATAGCTTATTGCGGTACAAAATTGTTCAAAGAACAGGATATAAAATTTCGAAGCGTCGGTGTTCAGTTTTTAGAACGACTTAATTTTTGGTCTTTTATTATAAGAAGAAAAAAATCTGTCGTTAAAGATAATATAATAAAAGAAAATATTTATTTTCATAAATTCTGCGGGCTTCTTATTTTTGTAATGTTTTTTTTCAATATCACAGAAGAGGTTCACTTTAAAGACAGCTTTATTTCTTCAGGCGAATTCTGGTTTAGAACTAAAATTATTGTATCGTATTCGACCATGTTTATTTTAATAGCGCTTTTACATTCTGAAACTTTCGGATACTCGCTTGAAAAAAAGTTCAGTCATTTGATGAATATTTTAACCGTCTTTTTTGGCATCATAACGCATCCGCTTTTTTCGTTTTTTCT
>JAOUOT010000013.1 GCA_029880265.1 Spirochaetia bacterium
TTTCCCGCTGCCGATTTTGAATGCACCATTTTTACCGATATCAAAGAAGATTTTATCAATATCGCCAATACCGCCGGCCGTCCCGACCCTTCAAAAAAAGAAGGCGATAATACCTATGTTGAAAACCTGGAATACCTGACCGAATATTCGGGCGACCCTATTCCGGTGGGTCAAAAAGCGGTTTCTTTAAGGGTCACATGGCGAAACGCCGAAAGAACCATCTCGCATGACGAACTGAAAAACCTTCAGGAAGATCTGGTAAACAGACTTGCGGGCACGGGTTATAAACTGCGTTCTTAGTTAAATTCTAAAAGATAGGCTTGATTTGATGAATGTCTCTTTCTAATAGCTAATAGCGCTCTGCTTATTTTTTATGATATTCATTTTTTAAAGTCGAATGACCTAAGTTATTTATTAGACTTGTTATCTATACTCTTTATCAAATATAAATATAATTGACAAAATGTACACATAATGTAGTTTTATATTCTAAGGTAGAAAACCATGAAAATATTTTCCTTTATTTTATTTTTCTTTATCTTTTACTCAAACCTTTTTTCCGACGAGATACGCTTAAAAGATGGTTCAACTATAAAAGGTAAAGTTCTCAGGGTAAGCGCCAACAATGTAGAATATGACCCCGAAGGAGATATTCCATTTGATATGGTACCAAGATCTTCCATTAAAAATATTGTTTATGATAACGATAAAATTATTAACTTTGACGATTCTTTGACCGCAACAGACGAGACAGACACCCCCGATTCATCAAATACAAAAGAACAAAAATCATCATGGTATCTAGGGTTTGGCTTAGGCAGCGGCGACGGGGCCTATTCTTTAGCAAGCGGCAATGAAGTTACTTTTGATGATTGGTTTGAAGGGCTGGATACAGGGCCTAAAATTGCAATACAACTTGGCGTAGGCGCTATCATCTTAAATGATTTTCATTTAGGTTTTGATATGTCTGCATTATCGCAGAATGGTACTTATAAAGATTATTTTGGAAATATCGATGCTCAACTTCAAATAAATAATTATCTTCTTTCGTTATCATACTTTCCCTATACCACGGGCTTATTTATAAAAGCAGGTTTAGGAGCCTCTGTCATTTCAAGCAATATCAAAATAGAAGCATTTGGCATGAATGAGACATATAATGATTCTTTCGGCGGTTTTTCGGGTTTAATTGGCGCCGGTTACTATATTTGGCTAGGCGATACTTTTAATTTAGGCATTAACCTTGAGTACTCTCATCAGGAATACGAAGAAAGCTCAATACCCAGAAAAAGTAATTTTTGGAGCGTCTATACTTCTTTTTACTGGTTTTAGCCAAGAAAACCGTTTAGTATGACGAGCTGAAAAACCTTCAGGAATATCTGGTAAACGCAGGTTAGAATCTCAGGGGTTAGTTTTTCAAAACTTGATTGTATTTTTGTATGTTTTCTAAAATAGATTTTTGATCGATATTTATATTCTTAAAATAATTTTTTGAGTTTTTTATGGCGTAATAGATAGCGCCGGGCCAAAAGAATACGAGTAGTAAAACAAAAATACCCCAATTAAATTTTGACGGCGGTTCAATATTATCTTCTTTGTTATTTAATATCTGCAATTTGTGATCATTTAACTTATCGGCTTTAATTTGAGTTCCGCAATAGCTGCATGCAAAAGTTTCTGATAAGTCGAGAGTTACATTTTTTTGATTTATGTTTCCGCAACTGCCACATTCTTCAGACATTGTAAAGTGAATTTTTAATTTTCCGTCAATAATTTTATCGGTATTACTGTCATAAACATAATAAGCGTTTTGTTGAATATTGATTTTACTTAGATTCTCCAGAATAAAGCCTCTTGCAATACCCAAAGAGACAGCCAGTTGGTCGACTTTTACCTCTTTTGTTTTTTCAAGAACGTTCCATATTTGAATAATCTTATTTTCTATTCGGCGAAAATATATGCCAAAGCATAGAATTAAGAAACCGCTAAGCGAAAGAAGAAGACGCACCATGGGAATATGTTTTGTATGAAAACGAACTGTCGAATTAGGGTTTTGCTTTTGTAAAGATTTTTCTGTAACTTTTTCAGAGGCCTCGACATATCTTGTATGAATACTGGTTATTTTTCCTGTTTTTGTTCTTGTTTCAATTTCGAAATAGTCCGATTGCCAAGTCTGAAAACCAGCAAAAAACGAAATGACGCCTGTAACCAGTAAAACGATACCCCAGGGTATAAAATAATTATCTATTTTATAAATATCTTTTTTCATTTCTTTTTTTGCGGCGTTATAATCGCGTTTAGAAACATCACGATTTCTTTGCCCGGTTTTCTGTCAATAGCCGATAAAAGCTGATTAATGGCGTCGTCTTTTGAAGCGTTTTGAGAAATGCCTTCAATAGAGGCGAGTATTTTTTTTTCTTCTACGTTTAATATTTTTGATAATACCCCAGAACTTTCTTTAAGAGCCTTTTTTAGATCGTTTATCATATTGATTTTCTATATACAAGCGCTATTCAGCTTGTAAATAAAAAACAATTATTTCGATGGGGGCGATGCTATCCCCGGTATGATAGATAGATTTATGCCTTTCGATTTGCAAAATTTATTTATGTACGGCGCATATGTAAAATATAAGATATGTATAACATTCGTATGAAAATCGACGAAAATTATTTCTACGGGGGCGATTCGGCCGCCTTGAATTTAATTAATCACGCTTTAAAAGAAGCAAAAATCATTCGTATTTCTACGGCTTATTTTGAATCGTCGGGTTTTAAAACGCTAAAAGATATTTTTGATGGCAAAGAAGTAAGACTTCTTGTTGGGCGCGCGCAGGGCGGCAAAGACAATATTGAAAATATCATTTCTGAATTCATTGATTCTCTTTCATCAGGCGGATGGATTAGCCGAACTGCGGCGATGAGAGAGCTTCGAAAAAAACTCGAAGAAAAAAGACTCAGCTTATGCGCAGAAACCTCACCCGCCGCGTGGAACTTTAAATACCAGTTTCAACACGCCAAGCTTTATATGGCCGATAAATCTTCAGCGGTTGTCACATCGGCAAACTTGTCGCTTCATGGTCTTTGTTTTAGCAAAGAAGCGGGAATTCTGGTAACAGATAAAGAGGCGGTACGTTTTTTTGTAGAGAAATTTGAGGAATATTTTATGAAAGCGCGGCCCATAGGCGAAGAGCTTTTAGACAGGCTTCGAAAGTGGCTCGATTTTCGCATGCCTTTTGAAGTTTACGCAAGGGCTCTTCTTGAGCTTTATGATTTGCCTTTTGAATCAGAAAATATCAAACTGCCCGAATTAGCGGGATACCAAAAACCCGTAGCCGCAAGGGCCATAGAAAATTTCAAAGACTTTAACGGATGCATGTTGGTGGCTTCAACCGGTCTTGGCAAAACCGTTATGGCCGGCCATATTGCCGCCATACTGCGCGAGAAAGGCGAGATAGATAATGTCATTGTTTTCTCGCCGGCCGGGCTTCGGGAAATGTGGCGGCGCACGTTAAGAGGCAGTCGAACTTCCAGCGAAGAATTTTCGTATTCGACACTTTCTGCCGACGACCCCGCGCGAGATAGAAAACTGCGCATTTTACTGCATGAGCTTCAAAACGTAAACGAAAATACGCTTATTATTTTGGACGAATCGCATAATCTCAGGAACGAAGAACTTTCGGCCGGAAATATGCGTTTAAGAAACCAGAGGCTTGTCGACGCAATGAACCGCAGGGCAAAAATTCTGCTTATGACGGCGACGCCTTTCAGCAAAAACGTCGACGATATTAACGCGCAGCTTCGAATACTGCCTAAGAGCTCAAAGCATAATTTATCGGAACGCTTCTTTTCAGAAGATATGGCATGGCATATTAACAGAATTTCAGATTTGTCAGAGCTGCCAATATCTGTAGTTTTAACGGCGCCTACCGTTGTTCACAAGTTCAGCCATAAAGACGAAAACAACCAGAAATATGTTTTATTCTCGGGCGATCAAAAACGATATTTTCCCGCGAAAATTCATCTGCACAATATTGAGTACGACAATATTTTTGAAAAATTTTTAGAAGAGATGTTAGAGAGATCTCTTCTAAGGGTAACAGACAATGTATCTGAAAATTTTCAGGAAAAACTTTTTAACGACGATAACGAGCTATCGGGCAAAAGAATGCCCTTTTTTGAAGCGGGCGTTCTGCCTAGAATATGTTCATCCCCCGCTGAAATTTCTCACTTATTTTCAAAACTTGAAACAGAAGGCGGCTTTGAAAGAATGCGTTTTCAATACCAGAAAGAGCTTACTTCCTTTGTAAAAGATAAAAAAAACTTTCTTCAGCCTTACGCCGCTTACGAAAAAGTTGACGCTAAACTTCAGTCCCTAATCGATATTATTATTGAAAACCCTGAAGAAAAAATAGTGGTTTTTTGCGTATACCGCCAGAGCGCTTATTTTTTAAGCGAGGCCTTGAAAGCAAAAATTCGCAATTTAACGGTTGAAACCACGGCCGGCAAAGACAGCGAACAGCTTGAGAAAATCTTAAGAAATTTCGCGCCAATCGCAAATGAGGTACATGAAACATGGGAAGACGAACGCGAAGACAACATACGCGTTTTAATCGCGACGGGAGCTTTGGCCGAAGGCTTTAATATGCAAGACGCTTCGATACTTGTAAATTATGACATGCCGTGGACGGTTCTGGTATTGGCGCAAAGAATGGGAAGAATCATGCGGCCGTGGCCGAAGCCGCGCGAGATAAAAATATTTAATTTAATACCGCGTACCATGCGCAATGAAAATCTGCATATCGCGCGAAACTGGCACAACCGTCTCATTGAAAGGTCGCGCGATTTGCGCTCCTTCGCGCAAATTCCAATTTTAATTGAGAAAAGAACGGGCAAAGACGAATTTGAAATGGCCGAACTGGCCCGTACCTTAAGCGATCTCGGTTCGATAGATTTAGAGCTTGAAGAGGCGTTAAAATTTATTGAAAACGCCGAGAACATACGCACCAGTTCGTTTCTTGACGATTTGGCGCTTATCGAAGAAAAAGCGAGAAAAGAAATACTTTCTTTACCTATGGGATTTCGAACCGTTAGAAAAACGAAAAAAGACCCTGCTCTTTTTATGCTCTTTTCTTATGAAGATAAAAAATTTCCCGCCCTTTTTAACGCAAAGGGCGTGTACGATTTAAACAAGCGCATAGCCGATGAAATTATGAATTATATTCAATGCTCTCCCGATACGCCGCTTGCGCCGACTTCAGAATATCCATCCGATGAAGATTTTGACCTGTGGATAGAAAAAAGCCGTCAAAATTTTCTTGAATATACCGGTTTTCCCGAAGAAGAGGTAAAAATAATTTGTATTGCGGCCATGGTTCAGGGCGCGGTTTGATAGTTGTCGGATCTATAGACGCAAACGTCCGCCGCGTTTATAAATCAGCCCTCTTTTTTAATTGACAAAATGACGAGAATAATTTTTATTTTATCAGTTATTTATAAAAGTCGGAGCGTCATATGAAAACCGTTAAAAAATATGCATATCTTTTTATCTTTGCAGGCATAATGTTTTTTTTGCCTGCGGAATTATTTTCGCAAAATAAGTCTCCCGCCGGTCAATGGAAAACTATTGACGATGAAACCGGCAAGGTAAAATCAATTGTAGAGATATCGGTGGGCCCCGACGGCAAACTTTACGGTAAAATCATTAAGCTATTCAAAAAACCCGACGAAGATCAAGACCCCGTATGCGACAAATGCGAAGGCGATAAAAAAGATAAAAAGATTATAGGAATGCAAATCATGTGGGAGCTTGAAAAAGATTCTGAAACCGAATGGGAAGACGGGCATATTTTAGATCCGAAAAACGGCAAAACATACGGCTGCGAAATAGAGGTCATTGAAAACGGAGCCAAACTGAAAGTTCGAGGATACCTCGGGTTTTCTCTTCTAGGCAGAACTCAAATATGGCTTCGCGTCAATTGAAAATTTCAATATGACAAAATATAAGGCTGCACCTCAAAAGAAATTTCTCTCTGCAAATCGTCTTCGTTCCACGAAACAACAAATCTGATATGTTTAGGGAAATCTTTCTTTAAGGCGATATCCCATTCTGCGTTAAAATCTTCGCCGTCGATCGAATATTCAATTTCAAACGACTGCACATTGGGCAAAATGAGAATTCCTATTCCGGGGCTTTCTTCGTCTTTATCGACAAAAAAATCTTCTTTTCGGTAAATGCCTATCGTATCGGTTTCATCGTCATAATAACCATAGTATGTCACCGAAAAAACCCGGCTTTGAAGCGTCGCGGGGTTTGAATAATATGAGCCCGAAGGAAACTTAATATAGTCTGTTCTTACCGAATGAGTGATTTCTTTCTTGCCATTAAAGAAGAAGGCCTGAGGGTTCCATTTTTGATACGTCAAATTCTGTAAATCTGTGGTAATCATCTTAATTAATTGAAGGGCCTTCTCTGATTGTTTTGAGGCGTCGCTTTGTTGAAACAATAAGTTTTGAATTTGAAGATATGTCGCAAACAGGCTTCCTATTAAAAGACTTGAAAGAGCGATTACAATTAAAAGCTCAATTAAAGTAAGCCCTTTTCTTTTTGACTTATTTTCCCGGAAGATTGCCTTTATAGTAGTCAAGAACATATTCTTTGTTATCTCCGTAATTGATGGTCACCTGATAATGCAATACCGTAATAATTCCGCCCGTTTCTGAGTCTTCTCTTTCTTCGGTTTTCTCGTCTTGGGGCATTAACTCGTCTAGCTTGCCGCCTTCTTCGGCAACCGCAAACAAATCGACTTCTTCTTCTTTTATTTCGTAACTGTATTTAAATCCGGGAAAGGCCTCATATTCTCCCGATTCTGAAAGGGCCTTATCTTTCGATTTAAGCTTATCCATTTCAATAACGGCAAGAGATATGGCTTTTTGCAAATCTACCGAATCTTTTCTTAGATTCATGCCCATTATAACCAGCGACATAATGCTTGTTAAAGAGATACCCGCAAATAAAAGCGCCATCATAACCTCTACATAGGTAATTCCTTTTTTCTTAGAAATCGCTTTTATTCTTGCTTTCATATTTATTGAAGTTATTCTGCTTTTTCTTCGTGAAAATCGAGACTGCCAAGATAAACGGGTGATGTATTATACCGCGGAATGAACAAATAGGGTTTTTCGGTACTGCTTAGATGAAATACTACCGAATCGGTAGTGCCGTTAGGATAAAAATGAATAAAAAGAACTGGTGCCTCAAGCTTCAAGCCGCTTACAGAATAAATATCAACAATATCATCGGGCATATTAACCGGCTTAACAACCCATTTAGCTTTTTTTTCTTCTCTTTCTTTTTCAGACAAATCTTCTTCTGGAATTACTTCTTCAATCAGTTCCGGATTTTCTTCGGCAAAAATTTGACCCATCTTATGTTCTATCTCGCCTTTTTCGCGAAGTCCCATTTTCTTTTTTTCAAGGTTCAACTCTAAAATAAGATGCTTTCCTTCAGAGAAGGCTTTCTCTCTACCTCGTTTAAACAGGCCTTCAAGCTTAAGGCTTGAACCTCCCGACATATCTTCTGTCCAGATGCCCGTTAATAGCTGATATACGACAAAAAAGAGGGTGCCTAAGATAGCAATTACTACCATCAGCTCAATTAAGGTGTACCCTCTTTTTTTATGAATTTTATTTTTTATATTTAATCTCAGAGTTCTGATAAATCAATATCGGCATTCTCGCCCTCGCCCCCCTGCTGGCCGTCTTTGCCGAGATAAATAATCTTATATTTACCGTCTTCATTAATATAGTAATAGGGAACCTGATTGGGGCCTATTATGGCGTTTTTATTGAGCAATAAACCCGTCGAGGGATATTTTTCTTGAGGAATGCCCGGGGGACAATTTATAAGGGCGTCTAAACCTTCGTCAGTCGATGGAAATCTTCCAAATTTTTGTCTGAATTGAAACAAGCCTACTTCTATCTGCTCTTTGGCTCTTTTAAGTTGAAACTCGTCTGCCTGACCGGCAACCGGATTCTGAAAAACTCCTATATATAATACTGTCATTAACGTGCCCAATATGACAATCACTACCATAAGTTCAATAAGGGTCATGCCCCGTTTCTTTCGTAATTCTTTAATTTTCATAATCAGATATTAATTTTCAAATACAAATAGTCAACTATTATTTTTCATAAAGAGTCGCAAGTACCGTCAATTTCTGGGCAATGAAACAATCAAATTCGTTCCGCTGTCTTCTGACGACGTAAAACTTATGTCGCCCCCATGCGATCGCGCTATAAGTTTTGCGCTATAAGAGCCTAAACCCATACCGCCTTTTTTGCCGCTTGACGAATATCTTTCAAAAAACTTATCTCTAACTTTCGCCGGTATCACCCCCCAATTATGTATGTCAATGATTGCATTATCTTCGTCTTCTTTCACAACAATGGTAATTTCTTTACTTTTCGGAGACGCTTCTGCCGCGTTTTTAACCAAATTTGTCATTAAATTTTCAATGTGAATAGCTTCAGCTTTGACAAAACAGCTTTTTTCGTTATGATCGCATCTTATATTAATTTTCTTTTCTTCAATAAGAGAATTCAAGTTTTTTCCTATACTTTTTATAAGTACGCATAAATCAATTTCTTCTTTCTGGGGAACATAGGTTCCTTCTGACATACGAAATAAATCAAAAGTATGGTTTATCATATGAACCATTTTATTGCCGTTTTCTTGTATCGTATCTACATATTCTTTTTGCGTTTTTGTAAGCGATTCTGCCGAAAGAAGTTCGGCAAAACCCAACATGCCGTTCAATAAATTTTTCATATCGTGTCTAACGATTCTTTCGGTATCGTCGCGTATAATTTCTGTTCTTAATTTATTGGTAACGTCGTTTAAAATTATCAAACGGCCTATTTCTTTATTTTTCTTGCCGTATATCGGGCAGATATGCAAATCATAGTATCCTGATTTTTCATTCTGGCTTAAAAATACCTCTGTCTCTATTTGCTTATTTAAGAATTTTTTCTTTAGTTCTTCTGACCATACTTTAAAAACATTTTCTGGCAGCTGACCGATTATCTTATCTGCAGGAATACCGATAAGTTCTATAGCCGCATTATTGATATCGCATATTCTGTTTTTTTCGTCTAGTACCAACATGGCATTTTTCATTGTATCGACAAGGATATCGCGCGCTATCGGGTTTATATCTAATAAGCGGTAACGAAGCATACTGATAGAGAAGAAAATACACGAAAATCCCAAAACAATCGGGGTATAGTCTTTTTTCATATAAAAAGCCAAATGAAACGTATACACTATATTATAAAGAAGAGGCAAAGCGGCCCCTGTTAATACCCAGAACGACTGCCATTTATAAATCTTAAAAGAATTATAAACCTGCCTGATAATAATAAATATACCTAAAAATATCAGCGAATATGCGTAAATAGTAAAAAACCAGAAGAAAGGACCGTACTCTTCGGCAAAAAATCCAAGATAATTTTCGACTCGTATAAATGAAATCTTTTCCCAAAATAAGTTGTGATACTCGTTTGTAAATACCAGTATAAGCCCCAAAACCGGCACAATATAGATAGCCGCAATTTTATATTTTGTTATTAAATTTATTTTTTTTGTATAATTTAACGCAAAAAAGAACCAGCTCATAAAGGTTGACGCGATAAAAATGTATGTAATTTTTGCAAATAATCGCGTATACTCTTCTGTTTGCGCCAGAACTTCTAAACTGTTAAGTAATAGCCATCCTATGCACGATATCATTAGCCATGCCAAATAACCCGTAAGCTGAGCAGACCGAAATACCCATACTGCGAGAAGAAAAAAACAGATTAAAACCGCCAAAATAGGGGCCGTATATACAAAATAAACATATTGGGACGCAAAATTCATATTTTTTTTACTTCAAATACAAGAAGTCACAATTTGAAATGAACTTCTTCTAAAACAAAAATACTGCAAGACTCAATTTATAAGCGTAGAATTTTTTCATTAGTAAACGGCCCCAATATTTTATCTTGAATATTATGACCGTTTGTTGATTAGTTTATGTTGTAGGTTTAATAAGCCTTTTATTTTTTTTCTAAAATATTTAATGTTTTCTATTTTTACTCCTGTTATTATATTACGATAATAATTCATTTTATAGAACATTTTTGCGAATTTTTTTGTATATTAATCTAGTAATTTTATTTTTTTAAAATACGTATCGCTAAAATAATACTTACATCCATGATAATACAAAATATTTTTATTGCCCCGGTTGGCAAGTTTTTTATGCATTTTTTAACATTTTTTTCCTTTTTTTGCGATATCTTCTTAGCAAAATCCCTTTTTTTATTTATATGTCTAAATATACAGTACAAAAAAATGGTGGCCGGTATAGACATCTTATTAATCAAAAACCGTTACATTTTAAAGAAGATATCAATATTTAATGAGGAATTATCTAATTAAGAAGAATTTCTCTTCTTATTTTCACTTGTATCGAGCCCGGTCGAGATATGGCTTCCTTATGCAAATTTAGTGTCTTATCTTATAAGGAAACCATGAAAACAGGAAATTTTTTATCAAAATAAAAGGTATCTTTTTTATAAAAAATGCGATTATACGATTCTTTAAAAAAATAATTTAAAGAGATGTCCTTCCCGACCACCATTTACAAAAATATTGTTATAACATATTTCAATTTACGGTCTCATTAGATTTTAGATTTTGTTCCCATAGAAATGATAGCGTATTTTACGTAAACAACGCGTTATGCCATAAAATATGAGCGAATAGAGGTATATTTTGACAAAGAAGACAAATTCAAAAACGACTAAAGAAAAAAAAGATATTCCAAAGAAAAATATATCAGCTTCAAAAACCAAAAAAACGACGGTTAAAAGCTCAGCGCAAAAAAAACCGGCTCTTAAAAAAACCTCAATAAACGGACCTCATATTCGAAGAGAAATCGACAAAACAAAACTCATTGTTCTCGGCACGGCTCACGTTAGCGCCGAAAGCGTGCAAGACGTTGAAAACGCTATTCAAAAAGAAAAACCTGATTTAGTATGCGTCGAACTTTGCGAAGCAAGATATCAATCAATTTTAGATAAAGACCGCTGGAAAAAACTTGATATAAAACAAATCATAAAGCAAAAGAAATTATACCTGCTCATGTCGCAGCTAATTCTATCTTCATTTCAAAAAAAAATAGGCGATAAGACAAAAATAAAACCCGGCGAAGAAATCATGACGGGAATTTCTTTGGCAAAAAAAAATAAAATTAAATTTGAGCTAATAGACAGAGACGTGCAAATAACCTTAAGACGCGCGTGGCAAAGCACGGGGTATTTCAGCAAAATCTTTTTAATTTCTGAACTTACAGCCTCTTTAATCGCGGCCCCTGAAGCCGAACCCGAGCAAATTGAAGAGATGAAAAACAAAGACGTCTTAGAAGGACTCTTTGAAACTCTTCCGGCGAGGTACGGCAAAATTAAAGAAATACTCATAACCGAAAGAGATAAATATCTGGCGCAAAAAATAAAAGACGCTTTAATTAAAAACAAGCCGGTTAAAAAAGCTTTAGCGGTTGTAGGCGCCGGTCATCTAGCGGGAATCGATAAATATCTTAAAGAAGAAATTGATCTTAAACCTCTTGAATATGTAAAGCCAAAGTCAAAATTTTTTGGGGCCCTTAAGTTCTTTGCGCCTATTTTCATCATCATGTTTTTTATATATTTTTTTACAGATACAAACAATACCGACGATATAATAAACAATTTAATTTCATGGGTAGTCATCAAGGCCGCTTGTTCGGGTTTTTTGGCTCTTATTTTGCTGCCGCATCCTTTAACCGTTTTGGCTTCTGCCGCAACCGCGCCTATCAGCAATTTTAACCCGGTACTAAAGCCGGGATGGGTTGCCGCTTTAATTGAAGCAGAATTTCACAAACCTCGCGTTTCTGATTTTGAAAATATCACCGAAGATTCAAAGCATCTTAAAACATTTTTTAAAAATAAGGTTATCAAGATATTCGGACTTTTTATGCTTCCTCAAATAGGGTCTTCTATAGGCACAGGTCTTGCGTTATGGTATATCGCCAACTTTTAATAATATATTTGTTTTCTTCTTTTTTTCTCTTTATAATCAACTGTCAATCGGCGCAGAAAAAAGAAAATCGCGCGCCTGTAGAAACGGCTAAAAAGCCAGAAAAACCCAAGGCGCCTAAAGAAGAAAACATAAAAACTGAAGGCCTAAATAAAGAATATGGGCTAGAAAAAAAAGAAACTGAGAAAAAAACTGAAATAATAATCATACAAGATAAAGAAAACCTGCGGCAGACTAAAACAAGCAACTACGAAAAACAAAAAGAAAGTAAAGAAGAAAAACATATTTCCGTAAAAAGATCCGCAAACCTGATAAAAAGCCTGCCTCAATACAATGCCAGAAACGACGCAGCGATAATATTTTATTCTAATAACGATACCGCAAAATATCACGCTTTTGAAATGGCCGAAAAAATAAAGGCCCGGGTTTTTGATCTAATAGGAAACAACGAAGACTATTTCTTAAAAGAAATTTCAAAAAAAGACGCTAACGCGATTAACAATATTTCTGATTTTAAGAACATAAAAACTCTTATTCTCTGTACTCCTATTTACTTTTACAGGCCAAAAACTCCGTTATTTACTTTTATAAATGACCATGATTTTAAAGATAAAGAAATTTTATTATTTTTTATATTTCAATCAAAAATCAATAAATTTCGATATAATATTTTTCTAAAAACCCTTTTAAAAAAAGGGGTAAAAAGCGCAATACAAACGGGAATTTCAAATTATAACGAATATTTTGAAATGATTGACAATGAATTAAACTATCTGAAAAAAGATCAGTTTGATTTGAAAATTAAAAATTTATTTTTAGAGAATAAAAAAGAACAAAGAGAATGAATCGTTATTTTCCCATATTTTTAGATTTAAAAAACAAGCCTGTTTTAATAGCCGGCGGCGGTAATATTGCGGCCCAAAAACTAAGATCGCTTATGCACAGCGAAGCAAAAATCACTCTGGCCGCTCTTGAGTTTTGCAATGACATTCAAGAGGCGGCAATAAAGAATAAAAATATATCCATAAAAATAACGCAAATTGAAAAACTCAATATTGACGATTATTTTTTAATCATTACGGCTTTAAACGATAAAAAAACAAACAACCTTATGGTAAAAAAAGCCCGTAAAAAAAAGATTCTCATAAACAGCGTTGATGATCCCGAAAATTGCGATTTTTTTACGGCTTCAACGATTAGAAGGCAAAATATTGTCATCGCCGTATCGTCAGGCGGATTTTTTCCCGGTTTGACGAAAACTTTAAGAAAAATTATAGACGCTTTATTGCCAGACAGTCACTTTGCTTATTTAATTAAAATTTATTCTTTGAGAAAAAAACTTCAAAAGAAAATTAAAAACAATAAAGAACGGGAAAAAATCTTAAAACAGATAGCTTCTGATATTGAAAATAAATATTTTTGATTTTAACGTTTTTTCTTCTTTACGCTATCAGACAAATGAACGCTATAAGTGGGAAAGGGTATATCAATTTTTTCTTTGCACAATTCTTTATATATTTTTTCGACGGCTTCTAGTTTTTTATCGTACTGAAGAGAATAATCTTCTACGTAAAACTTAGCGTTAAAATTTAACGAGAAATCGGCCATTTCGCAAAATTCAACGACAGGTTCAGGTTCTTTTAACGCGCCCTCAATATTTTTCAATACCTTTAATACGATTTTCTTGGTTTTGTCTACATCGGTGCCGTAACTGACAGAAAACGGAACTACCACCCTGATATTGACGTCTGGCATTCTAAAGTTTTTAAATTCTTTATTCATCAAACTGTTATTTGGTATGATGATAATTTCATTGTCAAAAGTTCTAAGCTTGGTGGTTCGAAGCCCTATTTCATGAATATAGCCGATACCGATACCGGGAATGTCAACCTTATCGCCCACGGTGCAGGCTTTTTCAAAAATCAAAAATATTCCCGCGACAAAATTGCTTAGAGAGTCTTTTACGGCAAAACCTAGAGCAAAAGTCAAGGCCCCTAAAGAGGCAATCAAAGGCGTTATATCGAGACCAAGCGTCGAAAGCGCGAACAATACCCCAAAAGTTAAAACGGCGACTTTCGATAAGGCCAGAAAAAGAGGCAAAAGCTGGTTGTCGATATCGGCTTCTGTCGTTTTAGAGAATTTATTGCCCCAGATTATTGAAATAGACGAAATTATTCTTTGTACAAGCAGGGCGGCCGTAAACACTAAAAAAGCCTTTATCGGCACTCTTATAAAATTTATTGTCTGATTAAAATAAGCCTCTAAAGGCAGTATGGCGATTTGCAAACCCGCCAAAATAAAAAACGGCAAAATAACCTTTTCGACCTTTATAATTTCTTTTACTTCTTCTTTTTTTGCCGTTTTCTTTATTAATTTTTTTGTAAACCATTTCTTTGTTAAACGTCCCGCTATCTTGCCTGAAAAATAAAATATTACAATCGCTAACAAGGTAAGAAAAGCCGAAATTATAAATGAATTAGCAAAGCCGCTTAGAGAAGAAGCCTCCATGGTTTTTCGAATATAATCAACCAAAGAATCTAAGTAAGAGTCAAAAATTGACGTATATCTGCTCACGGCAGATTCTGGAATCCCTGTCTTTTCTTCGCTGAAAATCTTTTTCGTAAATAAAAAATTTTGAGTCAGTAAGAAAAAAAGAAACGCAAAAATTCCCTTAAAAAATATTTTTAATTTATCTTTCATAAATGCTTGTATTCATTATATTTCGGCTTAATCGCGCTTTTTACTTAAAAAAATGCCGTTACAGATATCAGACTTTTGAGGCTAGAGCCCTCATGCCAGTTATAATAACTTTGCCAATTTATGCGTATGATTTTTCCCGTTATGAATGTTTTTAGCTTAACGGCAATAAACGAATCTTTATTCTTATATGAAATTAAATCTTTCTCTTTTACTATATTTTCTCTCGCAAGCCCGAAATAAAGCGCGGTATCTTTATGCTCTATAGCATAATCGAGATACAAAGAAAAATTTGACTTATTAAGAAAGAAGGTTTCAAGCGTAAAATGAAAACCCCGTTTTTCTTCTTCGCCGGGCCCTAGATGCATAAGAAATCCCGTATAATTTTTTTCTTCTGGCTCTTCTAAGATATTTTTTTTAGAAGAATACAGCCATGTCAGTGCCGCGCCAGGCTTATGATTTTTTTTATGATAAATAAAGGCTGCGTCAAAAATAACGCTCCATGAAGCGAACCATAATCCGCTTAAGAATCTGTATGAATCTGTTTTCTCATTTATAAAATTATTGCATTTAAAATACTCGGCAGAAAAGATAAAGCCTGCCGCCCATACAGGGTCTCTATAGGCTCCCGTTTTTATTTCAGCGGCGCCTCCTATATCTTCAAGACTTTTTTTGTTTTTAAAGCCCGTCCATATTATTGTCAGCAAATTAAAATCTTTTAAAAAGTCAGATGACGCGCCTTTATCTAACGAAAAATTATAAATGCCCATCGCAAAAGAGGGATTGTTTAACGATGAAATATAAAAAGCGCTCTGTTCGTTTTCAAAAAAAAGATCGCTTCTTAAAAACGGCATTTTTGATTCAACCATCGGATTTCCCCGAATTATAAACCGGCTTCCGTTTTTCTCGACCTCTCTTTGTTCAACGCCTAAGGAAGTTTGTTTACTTTCATACTTTAAAACGGGAACATAAACAGGCAGATATTTCGGTTTCGATAAAAAGCTTAAAGTTTTTTCATGATTCGCGTAAATTCCCGGTATAATAATATATTTTGGCTTCGGTAAAAAAATTACGGGAAAATATATTTCATAAGAAATTTTTTTTGAGTTCCATTTTACTTCGTCGGTTATTAAAAGATCGACCGATTGGTAAAAAATATCACCATATTGCCATAATGAAGTTCCCGCGGCCGGCGTTAACGCAAAAATTCGAATTGTCTGGCTAAAAAAATAAAAAATTAATATAAAAAATAACCTGGCAAAGTTCCTCATTTTCTTTTTATTTTAAAATATGCCGCCGTTGTTTATCGCATTTAACGACCTAAGGCGGCAATCGCCTTCTGGTAATTTGACGCCTGCTTAATCTCAGGAACCTGTTCGGTATAAAGTACAACGCCGTTTTCGTCTATTACGACAATTGCCCTTGAGAGAAGACCCGCTAATGGGCCGTCAATCATGGCGACGCCGTAATCTTCTCCGAATTTTCTGTTTCGCATTTCAGAGGCGGCCGTCACATTTTTAATGCCCTCGGTTAAAAAAAATCGTTTATGCGCAAAAGGAAGATCTTTAGATATGCATAAAACCTCGGTATTCTCAAGATTGGGAGCCTCTAAAGCGAAAAAACGTATAGATTCTGCGCAAATATCGGTATCAAGACTGGGGAAAATATTCATTAAGATTCTTTTGCCCTTAAAATCATTTAAAGTAATATCTTCTAAATCGGTAGTCGTCAATTGAAATTCGTGAGCTTTTGTTCCTATTTCAGGAAGACTTCCCGAAGTATGAACGGGCTTTCCTTTGAATTTAATTTCTGCCATGAGTTTCTATTTTTTATTATAAGCATACTGCAAAGCAATATTTTTTTATGATAAATCATTTACATTGATCTCCCCAAATATCTTTTACCCATACGGGATTATCAATAAAAGGGTTTCTGTTTTTTTGCCATTTATAAATTTTTTCGTTTCTTAATTTTTCATAATCGTCGGGCAAATCGGTAAAATGCCATTTGTACAAAGTACACAATTTACCGAAATAATTGCCGTTTGTATCGGTTCTATCAATTAAAACAAGGTCGACATCGCCGCCGCCTTCGTATCGTATATCCATATAAAACATCATGCGGGCGACATCCCCTTTTACTTCGTCTCTGGGTTCCCATGAATCTTTATCGGTTCTGGTTCGCGCAGACTCATGGTGAAGACTGCCGCCTTCGTCAAAATCTTTGTTTCCTCTTGACGAATTTATGGTTCTGTCTGCCGGTCTAATATGGTGAACATCGGTATAGGCAGCCGATTTCTTATTTTTAAAACCGTGCGATGTTGACCAGATATGTTCGCGGTTCCAGTAGTCTTTATGCTTTTGATTATATCCGCTATTATGATGTTTCGGAAGAGATCTTCCAGAATAAATTAAAAGCACGTTGTTTCTGTTTCGCGGATCTTCGTCGGTATCTTTCAAGATATCCCAAAGTTTTTTATATGAATAGCTTTTGTGTTTTTTTATCAATTTATGCAGACTTTTTCTAAGCGCAGCAGAAGAAGCGCTATCTACTGATTTATAATAATTCTTTAAAGTCGAATTTGAACTTATGCCGCTTATTATAAATAAGCAAAATATAATAACCGATACTTTTTTAATGAATTTCATGTTCTTTTCCAAATTAAATAATTTCATAAAGAGCCATGAATAAGACAGATTTGCTTTCATGGTCTTTTGAGTTCTTTATGAGTTCTTTATGAGTTCTTTATGATTTATTTATCGTATTTTTTTATTTTAAGAATAAAGATTTTATCGAACAACCGCAATCTTAAATACTTTTTTATGCCCCTCATCGTTTGTGACGACGACAAAATAAACCCCGCTGGCAAGTTTTTTACCTCTGTCAGATTTTACGTCCCATTCATAATTACCAGTCAAGGTAGTAACCTGCTTTTCAAAGAGTTTTTTACCGCTTATTGAAAAAACTCGTATTGTCGTATTGCTTGATAACCTCATAAATGTCATTGTTTGACGTTCTGAAGCGTTAAAAAGCGATGGAGCGGCGACTGCTTTAGATAAATCTTTTCTAGAGGCTGCGTCAATCACAATATCGCTGTTATCAGCCAGATTATTGCCCACAGGAGGAGTCAAATCTGTCATAGCTCCGCCTGCGTTTAACAGAGAGGCTCCCGTTTCAAGCGATATTGACGTAACGGTTAAATCGCTTGTTTCCTGATTTTCGCCGACAACATAATCAATGGTTAGTACATTGGCTGGCCCAAAGGGAGGCGATACCGTTAAAGACGCTCCTGAATCTAAATCGATTAACAAATTTCCTCCTGAAAGCGTCACCGGCTCTGAAAAAGTTATTGTAATTTGAATTAAATCGTCTAAATGAAAAGTACCCGAAACGGGCAAAGATGTTACGCTGACAATAGAGGCTCCGGTACCGTAAGAAACCTCGTTATCAGTCGATGTAGAAGCCAGGTTAAGATTACCCGCCAGATCGCTTACTGTGCCTGCCGCCAAAGAAATAATAATCGTACCTGCCGGGCTTCCCGTATTGGCCGTTACAATAAAATTCATTTTATCGCTTGAAGGGTTAGAAATTGTCCAGGCGGTTATTACAGCCGTTCCCGTCTGTGTAATATCGGCGCTTGTAAACGAAGCGGCGTCAATAGGCTCTGAAAAGACAACGTCAAACGCCGCCGGCAAAGCCAGCGTCGGATCTGTCTGCGTTGCGGCCTGATTTACCGTTACAGAGGGAGAGGTAAGGTCATAGTTTACAATATTATCTGTTGATGTTGAAGCTGTATTATTATTTCCCGTTGTATCGGTTACAGCGCCAGCGTTGATTGAAGGTATCACCGTTCCCTCTCCTGTTACTGTTGCAACGCTTAATGTCCAGGTTTTATTATTGCCTGTTGTCAGGTTCCATGTAATTCCTGTGGCAGTACCGTTTTGTATTATATCTGCGGCAGCGCTAAAAGTCGCCGGATCAATCGGCTCAGAAAAAACGACATCAAATGTAATAGGCAAAACATTGGTCGGGTCTGCCTGCGTAATTATCTGATTCAGGGTTACAGAAGGGGGGCCGCTATTGTAATTGACGCTATTATCGGTCGAAGTAGACGCCGTATTGCTTTTGCCTGCGTTATCTAATACCGCGCCTGCCGCTATTGAAGGCTCTAATGTACCGTCTGAAGCGACAGCAGTCGCCGTTAGTATCCAGTTTATATTATCGCCCGACGACAGGTTCCAGGTAATTCCCGCGGCTGTACCATTTTGAGTAATATCTGAAACGGTAAAAGTCGCGGGATTTATTTCTTCAGAAAAAACAATATTAAAAGTTATGGGCAAATCTGCCGCCGCAGAAGGGTCGGGCTGGGCGCCGTTTTGGTTTATAGTAACCGAGGGCTGAGTATTATCGTATAAAACGGTATTATCGGTTGAAGTTGAAGCGTTATTGAGATTTCCGGCTATATCGTTTACAAGAGAAGCGCCAATAGAAGGAATTATCGTACCGTCGCTTGTAAGCGCAGTCGCCTCAAGCGTAAAATTCATATCGTCTCCCGAATTGGTAATCGACCATGTTACGCCGGTCGCCGTGCCGTTTTGCGTAATATCGGCAGTCGTAAAAGAAGACGGATCAATTATTTCAGAAAATGTTACGTCAAAAACAACAGGCAATGCGTTTACGATTTCAAGCTGCCCCGCGTTTTGATTTACCGTTACGTCAGGAGAAGTCGAGTCATAAGTAACAGTATTATCTAAAGAAGTAGAAATCTGGTTTGTTACGACGGCCGGCGTTGCAACTACCCCCGCCGATAAAGAAGGTTTAATCGTTCCGTCGCCTAAGACGGCGTCTGCGCTTAGTATCCAGGCAATGTTATCAATAGTCGACACGCTCCATGTAATGCCGGTCGCCGTGCCGTTTTGAGTAATATCCAAAGCGGCGTCAAATGTAGCAGGATCAATGGCCGAGCTAAAAACAACATCAAATTCAACAGGCAATGCATTTGTCGGGTCAGCTGTTCCTTTTTGCTCGATCGATACCGTTAATACCGAAGTGTTATAATCAACCGAGTTATCGGTTGAAGTCGAAGCTGAATTAAAATTTCCCGCCATATCAGAAACTGAAGAAGCGCTAATAGAAGGAACTAGGGTTCCTTCAGTAACTGCCGCTGTCGCGGTAAGCGTCCAGAGTATATTGTCAGTAGTAGCGAGGTTCCATGTTACGCCCGTTGCCGTACCGCTTTGTATAATATCTGCCGTAGTAAAAGTTACCGCATCAACCGCTTCTGAAAAAACTACGTCAAAAGTTACCGGCAACGAACCGGCGGGGTCTGGCTGCGCCGTTCCCTGATTAACGGTTACCGCAGCAGGTGTTTTATCAAATGTTACGCTTGATAAATCTGTCGTCGCCGAAACCTGGGTCCCGGCAATGCCTACAGAGTCTGTAAAATCGATTGTAAAAGGAACAATGCCTTCCGCTTCGCCGCCCGTGGTCGCATGTGTAGCGCTATAAGGCCCTGTTCCCGTTTCCATGACAGAAAGGCCAAAAATAGTTACCGTGGGAACGGTAAGAAGCGTTTCGCTTGCCGTAATATTTAATGAAACGATATGCCCGGTTTTCGCGTAAGCGGCATTGGTATGATTTGAAAAGATGCTAACAACGGTTAAAACAGGCGCGGCCTTATCAACTGAAACGACAGCCGACGCTTCTGAGACCATGGCGTTTCCCGCAAGGTCTGTCAGGGTTCCTGCCGCATATTGCACTGTAGGCACGGCCCCCGTATTTAAAATGCCGTCTGTAAAGGTAATATAAATATCATTGTCGTTAGCAGTATCAGAATTAGTTGTAGAACTAAAAGCCTGACCTGTAACGGCGCCGCCGTTAATTGAAAAATTTGCGGGAGTTACAGAGATATCTTTTATATTTTTACTGAACGTCAAATGCAATGCGTCAATAAATCCGTCGCCGTTAAGATCAGCCGTTTCGCGCAAAGTTATTACGGGAGGGCTGGTATCTAAAACGCTGTAAACTTTATCATCCGTAACATTATAATTAACTCCGGTTCCGTCATAACAAAGAGCCGGCTTTCCGCTTGATTCAACTAAAAAATTCTGATATTTCAAACCGCTAATCGTAAATGTATCGTTTATTAAAAAATTGGCGGTAACGTCAATAAGCAGGGTTTTTGAGTCGGGATATGTTACCGTTGTAGAGGCTTTGGTATTGGCCGTACCCGTATATGTTAATACCGTATTTGTTGTATCAAACTCGGCGCTTAATTGGGCCGGAATTTGTATTCGAATATCATTGCCCGTCGTAATTAAAGTCGAAATAGGAGAATTTATTATCGTAATATTAGGGCCCAGTGTAACGCCCGCCGATTTAATAAACGTTTTATTTCCCGCCGATGAAAACTGAGGAGGAATATTGCTGACAGATTCAACGGTTATGGTATCGGGTTCAATAACGCCAAAATACTGCGAACCGTTATTGCCGTCGGTAAAAGCAGATATTGTCACAGTCTCAATGGCCATATCTTTTACTTTAATAAAACCAATGCCAGAAGAATCGGTTGTCACAACCGTCGAATTCGCGTTTACATTGGCGTTATTATTGCTTTCGGTTATAATCGCCGAACCGCTTACGGTTACATAAACAGATTTAGAATAAGGCAGAGGATTTAAAAACTCGTCAACAATCTGCACCGTTATTGTTTCTGTATTTAAACCGTCATTGATTATCATTCCGTCGTCGTATGATAATGAAACATGATGAGGCGCCGAAGGCGTATAAGGGCTTGAGTATATACGATAAAGTTCTGACGTTACCGAATTGGTAAACCAGAATTCGGCCGTATTTTCTCCGGATCCGTCATTTAAACCGGTTAATTTCAAGTTCCATGTTCCGTTTGTCTCTGCGCCGATAGTATAAGAGTTTGTAGCTTCGCCGTTTGCCGATTTCGTTATTGACGAAGCTCCAAGAATATCGTTTACTAAAACTGACGATTTATTATAAAATTCGCCAAACTCTTTGGTTTCCATATCATAATTATGAACAATAACATTGCCCCCCGCGCCGTCGGGAACAAAAGGATAAAGGTTCCATAGATTTCCGTCGTCGCGCAAATCTATTGTCCATGAATATGAAAATGTTTTAACATCTGCTACGCCAACGGGATTTCCCGAGTTTTGGTATGAAATATCAACCTGATAGGCGTTATTACCCAATGAAGAAGTGGCCTCAACGACAATCTTAAAATAATATTTGTTCCCGATTTTTTCGCCCTGAGAAGCGCTTACGCCCGAGAAATAAACCCATCCCTCGCCGGTAGTATTACCCTGGGTAAAACTGCTTAAGAGACTTCCGCCGGTTTTTGCTTTTGACTGCTGTCCCGAATAATTTCTCAAACGAGAATCGGGATCGCTCAACGCTCCGCTGCCGCCATATAAATAAAAATACGTATCTGCATTTGAGGTACAATCGTCGGGCCCCGGCCCGTCATTATCGCACCCCGGGTCGTTTATGCCAAAATAAATGGTGGATGTTTCTGTCTCGGGAACCTCAAAAAAAATTACAGAAAGCCCGTCTACATCGCCGCCCCCGCCGCCTGTAACGTGAAGCCAGTTATTAGGCTCAGCGGGAAGACTGCTGTCTGCCGAATAAAGAGAATAAATTGATAAAAAATAAACTAAAGATACAAAAAAAAAATTCTTTTTTAAATTTCTTTTCATAAAATTACCATATAGTATACTAATATTTTTGTCATATATATGACAAGCCTTTTCTTCTATTATATAAGACGTCTTTTTTAAATAATATATTACTTTTTTTTCGCTTAATTTTCAATAAAAAAGGCGCCAATTGAGGCGCCTTTTAATAAATCAGAATAGTTTATTTATTTATTTTAAGATCAACAACATAGGCGCGTCACAAGCGTCGCCAATGCCGTTTTTATCTGAATCTAACTGGTCAGAATTAAAAACTAACGGGCAATTGTCATTTGCGTCGGTAAACCTGTCGTTATCGTCGTCAATATCTAAAGCGTCGACGATTCCATCTCTATCGGTATCTGTTGTATTAGGATCATAAACAAGTTGTCTTTGAGCGGGCTGTTTTTGAACAACTGTTTCTACGCTGATTATTTCAATAACCGGTTTTAACAGGTATTTTTCGTTTTTATCATCATGAAATTTGTGACCTTTTTTATCTTTGTGATGGTTCTTTTTCTCATTCTTATGTTTTTTCTTGCCATTCTTTTCATGATCATGACCAGCCATAATCACCGATTCTTCGGCGTTAAAATCTACCGTAATTTGAACTTTTCCGCTTGTTTCAACGGTAAATTCGCCGATAAGTTTTATGCCGGTTTTTTCTCCCGAAGGAATTTTTAAATCTTCCCATGATTCGACGCCGTCTTTTTCGATAAGAATCATATTTGTATCGTAAAGATGCAGACGAATCTGGTCGTAAACTCCGGTATTAAGAGAAAAATTACCCATAGGAGCAGTTTTTCCGTTTTGAAGAGTCAGAAGATCAAACGTCATTCCTTCTGCGCCGTAGTCAATAACGGTCATCCATCCGAATTCTTCGCTGTAGACGTCTACATGCGAAAAAGTTACATGAACTTTTTTTACTTCGGCATTATCAAGGGGGAAGTCTGTAAGAAGAAGCTCTACCTCGCCGGTATCGCCCGATAAAATCGACTGATTCATAGAAGTATCGACTACTTCTGTTGAATTTTCTGTCGCCACATTTGCGCAACCCAATAGAGTCATTGAGAGAAGCGCCCCAATGAAAGAAAACATTAAATTTTTCTTTCGCCTAACTTGCATACTTTTTTGAACTTTCATTGTAGTTTCCTTATTTGCTAACCTATACGGTCTCCTTTTCACTTGCCGTCATAAGAAACCAATTTTTCTTATGACTCTTATTTACAGATTTTATAATCTGCCTTTTAGGCGGTAATCTTATAAAACCTATATTCAATTTACATACTATAAATTATACGTTTAATCGGCGATTTTTTTGTTGACTTTTTTTTGATGTTTTTAAATGGCGGTCATTCGGCTGTCTAAAGCAGCTGAATGACCGCCATTTAAAGACCTGTTTATAATGCAGTTACTGCGAAGTTATCTGAATACCCAAAGTACCCGCATATTGTAGTGCGCAATTAAGGCTAGGGTATATCATAAACAAAATCTGCCAAAGCAACACCCGTATTGAGATAAGAGGCGCCGTCCCAGTATGAATAATTGTCTGGAATGCTGCTATCATATCCGTACCAAATTTGATTTCCCGCGCCATCCTGGATATAAACTTCAGCAAATGCGTTAATCGTACCCGGCGGAAGGCCGCCGTCGTTTAATGTAATGGTACACCTGTAAGAATTTGGCGCGATAAAAGTAACGCCTGAATCGCTCCAGCCTATGCTGTTCGATGTGTTTTTGTCACGAAGATTTATCTGCACATAATCAACTCCCGATATATCGTCTGTAACAACCGCTGTAACGGTAACAATATCTCCGAGCTGATAATTTGTACCGCTTGGGGTTCCCGTTAGGGTAACAGACGAAATAGAAGGCGGCGTTGTATCTGGCGTTGTAGTGGCTACGCTGATGCCGATATCGCCAGATTTACCGGTGTTTAGTCTCAGATAAATTGTTTCTGCATTTGCCGATACAAAGTAGCCCTGTGTCTTGGTATCGTCCATCCAGTGCAACTGATTACCATTTGAATCTAATATAGAAATGTATGCCGAACCGGTATTTGCACTGTTATACATATTGTTCACGTTTATTAAATATGCCTGCCCTGCTGCGGCATTGAATTCAAGATACTGTGAATCGCCGCTCATGGTAACAACAACCTCAAGCCCGTCTACAGTAATGGGGGTAGTCGCAGGCATCGGCAGTTCATATAGAAACTCGCCAAGAGCAATTAGCGAGTCAACGCTATTGACAGAATAATTCGCTGTACTTACGCCGCTGTCATAGATATACCAAGCCTCATTTCCCGCGTCATCCTGTGTGTAAACTTCGGCATATACGCCAACCATACCTGCCGGAAAACCGGTCTCATTTAAGGTAATCGTACACTCAAAAGTATCAGGCGCTGTCTGGTTGACCCCTTCAAAACACCAGCCCATGCCGTTCGATGTGTTTTTGTCACGAAGATTTATCTGCACATAATGAACTCCGGCGATATCGTCGGTGACCACTGCCGTAACGGTAATTGTATCGCCCTGCATATAATATGTTCCGCCGCTCATGGTTCCCATTATATCAACAGATACAAGAGAAGGTATAGTCGTATCTACCGTCGCCGTAACGACGCGTATGCCTATATTGCCCATATTGTTGGGATTTAATCGCAAATAAACGAGGCCCGTTTCGGGGGCAACCAGATATTTCTCAGAACCATAATTATTAATATCGCCGGCAATATAGTTACCCGAAGAATCAAGTATATTAATATAAGCCGAAGCGGTATAGGCGCTGTTATATTTATTATTGACAAAAATTTGATATGCCTGACCCGCCGTCGCGTCAAATTTTAAATATACCGAATCATAGTCTGTAAATATTATTTCCGCTTCAGGATCGCCAACGAAAAGATTTGCTTCAATTACAGGCGCCGGCGCGTCATAATTTTTAAATTCGATTTGAATTGCCGTCGCTGTATCGGTACTTGCGCCCTCGTCATAATAAGAATAGTATGTTGTTGAAACAGAATCTTTATATTCATATTGTATATGGTTATTGGCATTATCTTGTGTACCCACTCTTGCATACACCTGAACCGCCCCAGAGGTAAAGCTGAAACCTTCAAGTGTCGCATCGCATGCATAAAGATTGGGCGTCGCAGTCGGCTGAAGCTGGCAATAACCGTAATTTTCATAATTTTGATCAGAAATTTCAGCATAAGCATATTGAATTCCTGAAATATCGTCAGTTATCATAGCCTGAACCGTTAAAACATCGCCGGGCTGGTAATTTGCGCCGCTTGCCGTACCGGTCACCACAATATTAGTAATTACCGGAGCGGTATTATCAGGCGTACCGCCTGTAATATTTATCGCAGAAGGCGTCGCGGCCATAGTATTGACATAATTATTCGACCAGTTATAGTCATATCCAAAGAAATTAGTCACTACGGCAGAAGGCTTATACCTGTACTCATTATCGCTGCTATCTTTTATTCGTATCTCTGTAATTTGCCATGCGCCGTCTGTCAAATAAGCGTTTTTAGGAAAATATAGCGTATATTCTCCCACATCGGTATGATTAAGAAAGTCATCCCACAGTTCTCTCTGCTCGCCGGTATCGGCGTTTGTCAGGGTCATTTCAACTTCTTTTGTGCACCGCCAGTCTGTTTGAATTGTAATTTGCGACTTTTCGCCGCTGGCAGCATTTATCGCTGTCGGGCTTACCGATACGCTTTGAAGCGGATGCCCCGCCAAGCATACATCGCCCGGCAGTTCAAACAAGCAGTTGGCGTCACAGCCGTCGCCGGTCGTCGAGTTGTTATCTTCGCACTGTTCGGGAAGCTGGGTCGTACCATCGCCGCATGTATAGCTGTTCGGCTCTATGGCCATATAAACTTTCGGCAGATTGCTTACGAAATAATTCACATTTGCCGGGGGCGGCCCGTCAAAATTGAATAAGTTGAAAGAAAGAGTCATATTTGTATCTGAAACTGTATGGTCAAATAATACAGAAGTAATATTCATATTACTATCGAAAGCCAGTATCATAGGATAATATTCCTGCCCGTAGGCGTCGGGTACGGTAAAAGTAAAGTTAGAGATATTTCCCGGAAGAAACGGATTATCTCCCGAACCTCCCGGAGGCAAGGCCCAGTCAATATATACCGGCACCCCGTCGGTACTAGAAGCCAAAAATGCCTGAATATCCATAGCGGGAGCAACCAGAATTACATAGCCCATGATACCATCGGGATCTCTAATGTCCCATGAAACAGTGTATTCATCGCCCGTAAGGTATTGCCCGCCGGTTCCCGAAGGATTGCCTGTTATCGTTATACTATGAACTACAGGGTTTGAACCCCACTCTATTTGGCACGAATTGCTGCATCCATCGCCCGATGTCAAATTGCCGTCGTCGCAGGTTTCGCCCGGGTTCAACGCCGAATCGCCGCAGATTCCGCTTGTGTCGCAGTCGGCCGTACATGTGGCGGCTGTCTCGCCTCCGTTACAAGTTCCGTCGCCGCAAAACTGACCGGTTAAACTTAAAACTGCCGCGCATGAAGAATCGCAGGCGGTGCAAACAGCCGTACCATATTGGCAGGCTGTTTCTGTTACGTTATTTCCGTCGTCGCATACTTCGGCATTGTCAACATCTTTTACCAAATCGCCGCAATAAGACGTAAGGCCCGAAATTGATTGACAAAACTCGTCGCAAACCGTACAAGATGTATCGCCATAGTCGCATATTTCTGTTGCGACATTGCCGTCGTCGCAGCCTTCGCCTGCATTATGAGTGCCGTCGCCGCAGGTTCCGCCCTCTAGAAGACAGATACTGCTGCAACCGTCGCCGTCATTTGTATTGCCGTCATCGCAAGATTCGCCTGTTTCTTCAATATTATTGCCGCATTCATTTAAAATATTATTAGGATTTTCGGGATCGTAATCGTTATCTCTGCTTACGTCGCCAATGCATGACATCATGAAAAATGACGCCGCTAAAATAATTAAAAATGTCTTTGCTCTTGTTATCATTGTCGTTTTCATTTGAATCTCCTTATGAATTGAAAGTCGAATTTTTCTTCAAAAAACGCTTTTCTATGCTTTAAATTGTTATTTATTAAATGTGTACCTAAATTAAATTGAATATCAATCATTTTACTAGACGGGTCAACTGTATATGCCTTGCCGGTAAAAATAATATCGCTTATAGGTATAAGATAAGCGGCTAAAAAGACAAAGCTCATTATGGTTCTAAAACTGTTCGCAGATTTATATTCATTAAAAGCCGCGTCGAATTCTTCTTTAGTATTCGTTGCGCCCAGCGAATCATATTCATTTTTTTTATTCGTAAAACTCAATTGAGAAGATAAAAAAGCGCCGCCTGAACCGGCCCACAAAGCAAGATAGGCCCAGCCTCTGTCTTGCGAGGCATACACATGCCCCCAGCCCGGAACCGCGATATTTCTCCATATCATACCCCTAAACGTGACAATACCTGCCAAAGCCGCTTCAGCCTCTGCTTCAACGCCTTCTCTGTAAAGTTCAGTCAGCTTTTCTACCATCTCTTTGGCCGCTTCGGGAAAGTCGTCTTTATCGGGAATAGTAATTGCCTGCGCTTTTTCATACTGCTGGCTTACAACATCAAGAATTTTACCTGTTACCGAAAATTCACCGAAAGCGCCGGCGGCCTTTCCTATAAGCATTTTTTCGCATTCAAGAGCATTGCCGAGATCAATAATACATTGTTCGGTGCTACAGGAACCCGGGCCTACACCCTGTTTTTTGGCCTCCATTGCCATCATGTTTTCAATTTGATCGTTACTGATAACTTCAAATAATCCCGTACTTATAAGTTCGGTTCTGACTTTTTCGGTAATATAACCGGCCTCTTCTTGTGTAATACCGCCGCCAAATTCAAAAGGCATTACGGCAATTCGCTTTTTCTCGGCAGAAAATAAAGAAGAACCAAACCCCGCCGCCATGAAAATTATTAGGCATATTTTTATTGTGATTTTCATTGGATCTCTCCTGTTTTATTATTTTTCTTAGCAAGAACTTCTAAGTTTTCAAAAGATCAGTATCTATAGTTAATATATAAAATAATTGTAATATGTCAAATAATTATTTAATTATTTTAAATGGCTGAGTTACTATGTTTTTGTTATCATTTTATTTCGCCTTTGTAATAAAGTGGCCGACCTTTTTTTTTGATTTATACATGGCCTCATCGGCTTTTTTTATCAAAGTATCGCTGTCATATACGCTTTTAATGTTACTTTCTGCCAGCCCAATGCTTAAAGCGACCTCTTTTTTTTCATTCAACTGGTTAAACTTTTTAATAATTCTTTTGCAGACAACCTCGGCCTCATGCACGGTTGTTTCGGGAAAAATAACGCAAAACTCATCGCCGCCATATCTGGCGCCTGTATCAGCCGGACGCACAGATTCGGTTATTGATTTTCCTAAAAGCATAAGAATTTTGTCGCCAAATTTATGCCCATAGCTGTCGTTTGCTTTCTTAAAACCGTCTAAATCGATATATGCCAAAGTAAGACTCTCGTCGTTTCTTTGGCACCGCGAAAGCTCTCTTATCAATTCTTCAAAAAAACTGCGCTGGTTAAAAAGGCCGGTTAAAGAATCTATTCTGGCAAGTCTTTCAAGATCTTGCGTTCTTTTTTCGACAATTTCTTCAAGACTAGAGGCATATTCTTCAAGTTCGTCTTTGCTTCTTTGAACTTCTTCCATAAGGCCGTGAATATAAGTGTCAAAAACAAGCTCAAGGTCAAATAAGATTATTTTATTCAGCGACCCGGTCAATTGACCGCACTTAACGCAGTCATGAGCCGCCAAGGGTTTTATGTATTTATTCAATAAATCTTGCAAGTTTCTAACGGCCGAAATATACAATTTTGGGGTCACCCCGATTCTTTTATGAACAAGACCAATTCTAAGACGCGAATGAACGTAATCTGACGAATACAATCCGTCAAATAACGCGAGAATATATTTTCGCATATGCTTTTTTAAACGCAATAAGCTTTCGGCGTCGCCGATAAGCCTATCGATTTCTTCGCTTTTGATTTGTGTTTGATAAAATTCGTTTACAATATTATCAATATTTTTTGCTATTTCTGTTTTAATATAAACCAGGTTCTTTGTGTCTTTTTCAGAAAGCGTTAAAAGTTCCTGGCGCCTTTTGATGTCTCTTTCTGTAATTCTTAACTGTTCGAGCAGAGTCTGACTTGTTATATTCATCGCTTTTCTTCTTCTAAAAAACAATGATACTCACATAAGAATATTTTGGCAAATATTTAGAACTTTTTTTCTATTAAAATCGCATTGGGCCTTAGCTTGATGCCATAGTAAGTCAAAGATACCCCGATGAGAGCCGCTGAAAGACCCGCAACCTCGTTAGTCAATATATTTTTCTTCCATAATGAAACTTGCTCGTCATAGCGCCTTTGAGCGGTCTGAGTTTCTAAAGCGGCATAATTATCAGAATTAACTATTTCGTCGGGCTTTTCGGGCTTAAAAAAAAGAGAAACAAACCCCCATAGCATCGAGCCAAGACCTATGCCCGTTACCAAAACGCCTGAAACATACAACGGTTCGCTGTATGAACTGCCCTTGTTAAGGCGCCATTTTTGAATGCTGTTATCGGCATAAGCCCTGAAAAAACCGGGTTTCTCGTCGTTAAAACTATTAAAATAAACCGGCAGATAATGGTTTTTTGAACCTCCCGAGAAAAGAACAACGCCCGTATTCAGGCTATGTATGTCGACCCGCTCTCCGCTTCTGTCAAAATACCATACCGGCATGATATCGTCTTCTGATTCAAACATCAAAAGCGTGGTTCCCGACGAGGCTAAAATATGATTTAAACTTAGATTTTTTTTAGCGACATACCTGTCTTTTCTTTTTTCGGCGAAATCTAAAAGATAAGGCGATATAGAAAAATCATGAAATAAAACGCTTTCAAACGAAGTTATTTTATTTTGAACTTCAATTGAATATTTTGCTTTCGTATCTTTTAGCGTCTTAACATTCTCAGAAGAAAGAGAATAACTAAATAAAACAAAAATTATAATTTGAAGAGCCGCTTGTTTCATTAAAGACACATTAGCAAAACAACGGCTTGGTATGACAATAAAAATTTACTCGCGTCTTTATCTTGGGGCGTGTATGTAATTTATCGGTCGTTGCGATTATTTCTCGGTTAATAACGCTTGACAGGCAAATAAAGCCTGCTTTTTAAGATTTTATGTCGTATAATATTGAAGAAGATGAAAAGACCTTTGAAAAAGATCGTCCGCTAACCGTTTTTGAAATAACCTCTATTGTTGAAGACAGACTCATAAATTTTCCCGCGCTAAAAAACACAAACGTTATCGGCGAAATTGTAGAGTTTAATAAAAATCCTTCGTCTGGCCACATGTACTTCACCCTTCGCGACAAAGACTCTGAAAAAATATCTCCTAAAAAAGCCGTCTTACGATGCGCTTTCTTTAAATTTCAAAATCAAAGCTTGAATTTCAAGCCCGAACCCGGCATGGAGGTCTTGGTCACAGGCAGCGTCTCGGTTTATTTTCAGGGGGGCCAGTATAACTTTAACGTGAAGCAAATGCGCAAAGTAGGCGAAGGCGCCCTTCTTCTTAAAATTGAACAGCTTCGAAAAAAACTCATGGAAGAAGCGGTCATCGACCCCTCAAAAAGAAAAGAACTTCCGCTTCTTCCCAAAAGAATAGGCATTGTAACGGGCCTTGGCACGGCCGCTTTAAGAGATATCTTAAAGCAGGTTCACGACAGATACGCCAACGTTGAAGTTTTAATCGCTCCCGCCCAGGTACAAGGAGACGCCGCGCCGCAGTCAATCGCCGCCGCTTTGGCAGAAATCGCAAAACCCGAACATAAATGCGACGTTATCATCGTGGGCCGCGGCGGAGGCAGCTCAGAAGATCTCATGGCCTTTAACGACGAAATTACGGCGCGGGCAATTTATGCCTGCCCGCTTCCCGTGGTATCGGCGGTGGGCCACCAGATTGACCACCCTATCAGCGACGACGTTGCCGATATGGCGGCCTCTACCCCCACTGACGCGGCGAAAATCGCTCTGCCTCTGGTTAAAGATATGGCGCATAATTTAAACTTATACCAGAAACGCCTTGATTCTTTCATTGAACTTCTTTTAACCGGCGCGAAAGAAAAATGGCAGAGACTTTCTGATAAGCCGTTTTTCAAAGATCCGCGCGTTTTAATTGAAAATTACGCGCTTTTGCTCGACGATCTTGAAAATATGATGAGAACCGGTTTAAGAGATCTGGCAGGCATGTGCCGCGAAAGGCTTCTTGCCGTACCTGAAATTCATCACATTTTTGAAAGTCATTATAAATCAAAAAAAAATAACTTTAATCTGGTTTCTGAAAAACTGGCCGCCTTCTCGCCTCTTGGCACGCTAAAACGCGGTTACAGCATTACTTATCAAAATAAAAAAATTATACGCAAAGCCGCCGATATTGATATGAAAAAAAGCATTGAGATCTCTTTTTATGAGGGGAAGGTAAGGGCGACGCCTGAAGAAATAATCTGACGCTTATTTAAATTTTTGTTAACCACGCACTAAAGATACGTGGCTAACAAAATAATTATTTCTTGGGCTTAAATTTCATTAATTTAATGACCATAAAATTTTAACCGCCATGAATTTAAAACAGCGGTATCTTTGGAATCGTTTAATTCTACAATAAGCCGCCATTTACCGTCGGCCTTTTCGCCTAAATTGCGGGCAGACCCAAAACGCCAATGATTAGGCAGTTTACATTGAACTTCTTTTAAATTTTTGATACATTTGTGAGGCTCTGCCAAAATGCTTTTAACGCCCGAGGGGCCCTTAAGTATAATCTTAAGATTTGAAGCGTCTTCAATTTCAAGATTTATATAAATTTCGATAAATTCTATAAACGAGATATTTGAATTATTAACGGTTAAATGACCGGTTATACTTCTATTTTTTTTTGAAATTTCTTTTTTTATGATATCTTTATCTGTTTCAAATATTTTTTGATCGGACAAGAGCTGCCGGTTTGAAGCTAAGTTTACCGCCAAAGCGGCGTCAATTAGGCCGAAGCCGTATTTATGGTTAATATAAAACGGTTTGCCGTCGCTTTTTTTTCTGCCCTTATTTTTTTGCCAGTCATTATCTTTAGGGTCGTTTTTTCTCGCGCTTTCTGCGAGAATTAATTTAACATCGCGCCATGAAAGCAGGCTGTTTTCTTTTAAGATTAAGGCAATAACGCCCGCCGCCATTGCCGCCGAAGCCGAAGTACCGCCAAATTTTTCTGTAAAGTCTTTTTCAATAAGATCATCTTTGCGCCACGCGGCGTTAATTCCGCTGTTGCCTGTTAAATCTGTCGTAACAATGCCGTCTTCTGCGCCGTTCATATAAGACGACGAGGGGGCGCAAACAAGAAGGTTCGCCCCTTTTTCTGAATAATTCGCTTTTTTACCTTTTATATTAACAGAACATACTGGTATTACTCCGTAAAAATTAGCCTGACCGTCATAATTTGAGTTATCGAGTTCAAACTCTTCAGAATCAGCGCCGTTGCCGGCGGCCCATACATAAATAACGCCTCTGCCGTTTCGTCCGTATTTTAAACCATATTCAATGCTCTCGCGCCACTTTTCGTTTAAAGTTAGAAACTGGCCGGTATAGTCTTCGGCGCCCCAGCTGTTTAACATGATATCAATATGCTCTACGTTTTTTGTCAAAGCCGTTTTCATGTTTTCTTCGCTTAACGCGTTAAAAAGATTGTATGAAATAATTTTTGCCTCGGGCGCAACGCCCGTTATGCCCACGCCGTTGTTATCTTTGGCGGCGATGATTCCCGCGACGGCGGCGCCGTGAACAAATTTTCTTTTGTCTTTAAGAGATTTGCCGCCAGAGAAATCAACGCTTAAATTGAAATCAATATTTTCTTTTAAATCGGGATGTTCCATTTCAACGCCGTCGTCAATTACCGCGATTCTTATGCCCTGACCTTTGTTGCCTGTTTGCCAAACGGAAAGTACATTGATATCGTTTTGCGGATATTTTTTATTCGCAATATGCCACTGCTTCGAAAAAAGAGGATCGGGCAGGTTTAACCTGATTTCTTTTGATTCTGTTTCAGGTTTGCAAAAAACAACGAATAGTATCAAAAACAAAAAAACTGTCGTTTTTTTATTAATTTACGAGCTGCCATGGGCCCAGCGAAAATTTAAGTTTCTCGCCCGCGCCGCTTATATTTACAGTTTCATTAATTATCTGATAGTAATCGCCCGCGTTTACGGTTCCGCTGTTGTCTGCGTCTATATAGCATAAAATATTGCCGTATGAACCCGCCGGTAAAAACACCTGCTGAAAAAACGCGTCGCCGTTATCTTGATAAAAGGCAAACATAAGGCTTAAAAATTGAAGCGAATCAATAAAGGCGGCATCTGAATAGCCGTATGCCGAGGCGCCAATAAGACATCGGCCTGTTTTGCCAGAAAGCTCAGGGTCGTTTTGAGCTTCAATTTGAACGCCGCCCATATAAGAAAAATTATCAAATATTATCTCTGCGCCCGCTGCGATATTTTTAATCACCTGCCCCGTATCGGTATCGTTTATGCCGCCTTTTTTATCGTTGTCTATCATAACAAAAACGGTATAACGATGACTTGTATTTAAGCCGTTAATTGTTTTCATAAATTCGCCGTTTGCCGTTGTACCGTAAATTTCGCCTTCAAGCGAAAAGGGTTTATAAAAAAACAAACTGCCGTCTGTTTCGTCAACAATCGTCAAAGAAACAAGACTGCCCGCAGACGCGCCGTAGACGCTTATTTTAATAGAATCTTGCGGCAAAGACGAAAACAATGGCGTTAAAACGCCAAGTAAAAGCGCGATTGTTCCTGTTCTTTTTAGATTTTTCTTTATTCTGTTTTTAATTTTCATTTTAAATCTCCTTTTTATCTTCATATCTTCTCTTAAGGCGTATAGTTTAACGTTACCGTTATTTCGCCGAATTTGTCTTTGATTTTTGAATAATCGTCAAATTCGCAGTGATCTTCACATTCATAAAACTCAAGCCTATATACATGGGTTTCAGGCATGTTGTAGGTTGGGTCGGTAAAGTTTGGTAAAAACTCTATCGCCTGAGAATCTACATTAATAATTTCATTAGATCTGCTCATTAAAATGTTATTATCATAAGCCTTTAATATATAATCATAACCGCCTTCTATGCAGCCTGTTTTTTCCATGTCTAAGTCTAGATAATAATAAACCCTCATCATAAGATTGCCCCCGCCAATATAAGTTTGAATATCTGTTTTCGTTATATCAATGACATTAGTAAAAAAAGATATATGAGGAGGCGAATCTGCAAAGTAATCGTAAGGCTCTTCTTGATTTTGCATACCTATCGCAAATTCATCATATTCTACACTTTTATAATGATATACCACATCGCCGTCGTTATCGCAGGTAAGCCACGAAAGCATTGTTATGAGTATCAGTTTTCTTATGATTGTGTTTTTCATTTTGAAAAAAACATTTATGCCTTTACCGATGTTTTGTCAATGAGAATAATTTGACAACCGCCCATAAATATATCATAATATAATTGATGACCTTTTTATCGAACACGAAAAAAGATTTCTTCTAATCGTCTTATCATTTTTTGTTTACAACATATATTTCATATTATAAATATATCACTAAATGGAGGCAATTCATGAAAAGATTATTTAAATTTATTTTATTATTTTGCATATCGATTGCGGCTTTAACTGCGGATGAAATACACTTAAAAGGCGAACAAGGCAATATTATTAACGGCAAGATTTTAAGAATCTCTGATACTCAAATTGAATATGATCCAGAAGGGGATATACCATTTGAAACTATTTCTCGAAATAAAGTTATAAAAATAATTTATGACAACAATAAAACTGTTTATTTTGATAATGACGAGAAGAGTAATGATTCTAAAGAAATATCTGAAAAGAATTTTTCACTGGAATTAGAAATAGGCTGGAATGGTTATACCGGTATGGGTCTTAGAACAGATATTTTATTATTTCAACCTATTTCGTTAAACCTAGGAGCGGGCGTTGCCGGCTGGGGTTTTAGATTATCTGCGGGTCTACGACTTTATTTTAATTATCCATTTAGCGGCGCTTTTTCTGCAGGAGTTGCGCATAATACAGGCTTAAAAGATTTTCCCTATGATTATGAAACACAGTCTGGGTTTGTAGAAGAAGTTATTATGGATTTAGAGCCTACTAACGTTGTAAATATAACATATTTATATAATATCAAAATAACCGAGATTCTTAAATTTCACTTTGAAGTAGGCTATGGTATCTCATTAAAAAAAGATAATTATACAATTACAAACAATAAAGTACTATCTGATAATGCAAAACAATTAATGTCGCTTACACAGCCGGGCGGCGTTATTTTGAGTATTGGCTTAGGTTTTATATTTTAATACAAAAACAACATTTTGGGGTACAGCAGCTAAACCCTTCTGTTCCCCTTCTCTAAAATTCCGGTCGTCGAATATCCTTTTCTAAAAGGAAGAATAACCGCACGGCCGCCATATTTTTTGACCACCGTATACTCAGGCAGTTTTTCAGCGATGTAGTCGCCGCCTTTTACGTGAATATCAGGGCGAACGGTTTCAAGAATTCCTACGGGCGTATCTTCGCTAAAAGGAACGACAGCGTCTACGTAAGATAAGTTTGACAGCATTAAAAGTCTGTCTTTAAGGTTATTTACGGGCCTTGTTTGACCCTTAAGTTTTTTTACGCTTTCGTCGGTATTGAGACCTACGACAAGAACATCCGCAAGATTTGACGCCTGCCAGAGATACTGCAAATGACCGGGATGCAAAATATCAAAACAGCCGTTGGTAAAAACCATTGTTTTCTTTTCGTTTCGCAAGTTTCTGAGATAATTCTCAAAAGTTTCATCGGCGTATGAAAAAAAGATTTTTCGCGAATTTTCTTTTTCAAATTCTCTTTGCAAAATAAATTCCGCCGCTTCTTTCATATCTTTCGCCTGAAAAATAAGGTTCGCGGGTTTTTTAAATTCGGTTTCTTCATTTTTACCGACAAGTATTCCGTCTATGTTTAACGATTCTGCCGCAACAATATCTCTAAACTTGTCGCCTACAACATAACTGCGCCCCGGTTCAAATTCAATCTCTTGCAGTGCCTTTTTAACAAGGCCGTCTTTCGGTTTTCGGCAGCCGCAGTTGTCTTCGTCTTGGTGAGGGCAGACAAATATTTTCTCAATAAAAATACCGCCTTCTTTTAAGAGCTCTAAAATACGGTTATTTACGGCTTCTAATTCATCGGGTTTAATGAGCCCCCGCGACAGACCCGACTGGTTTGTGATAATCGCGAATTTAAAATTAAAATCTTTCAAAAGCTTCAAGCCTGAAATTACGTCAGGCAAAAGCTTTACTTTCGAAGCGTCATTTAAATACCCCGGGTCTTCATTGACGGTTTTATCTCTGTCTAACAGTATGTATTTATCTTTCATCTATATTTCCCTTGTGCGCTCTGTGGTTAAACTAACCCATTCCTCGTGTCATCGCCCCGCCTTGATACCAACACTCTCTTTTTTCTCTGCGAGCTCTGTGTTCTCTGTGGCTAATGATTCTTGGCTAATGATTATCAATCAATCCCCCGCATAATATTTCGCAATCGCAAAAGCCGACGAATAATAGCTTCCGCCGAAAATATTTGCGTGTACCAAAAGCGGATATATCTGGTACAACTTTTTTAAATCTTGATAACAGGGGTCAATTGAATTTATTTCGCCGTAAGCTGCGTAAAAATCATGAGGAAATTTGCCGAAAAGCTCGGTAAAAGCCAGTTCAATAAAACTATCGCCGTAATAAACCGCCGGATCAATAAAAAGCGGGCCTTCGCTTGAATAATATAAGTTACCGCTCCACAAATCGCCGTGCAAAAGAGAGGGGTTTGGCTTATGAGAAAGAATCTTATGCATTTTTTCAATCAGTAAATCCCATATTTTCTGCTCTGTGGCGATGATTTTATTTTTTTTTCGATACAGGTTCAACTGATATATTATTCGATATTTTGAGTAAAACTCTGACCAGCTGTCTTCAGGAACATTCACTTGTCTAAGCGACCCGATATAATTATCCTGATGATATCCGAATTTATCCTGTTTTTTTTGATGAAGCAGGCCCAGCATTTTACCGGCCATTGCGGGCGAAACCGCGCCAGACTCGTAATATCTTAAAAGAAGAGCGTTTTCAGCGACGGCAACGACCTCGGGAACACTTAACCCGTTGGCTTTTAAATGGCTTAACCCCTCGGCTTCGGCGGCAAACATTCCCCGATATGGTTTTTTATTTTGCTTTAATACAAACTCTCCGTTTTCGGCTATAACATGATAAACATCATTAATATCGCCGCCCGTAAGATAAGAATTTTTTACAACAGAGCCGGTTATTTCAATAAATGGATTTTTCATCCAAATTATGTTCGGGTCTTTTTTCAAAGATTAGACCCTGTATGGGGTCTGAATTAGCAGATTTTAAATGGGGTCGAAAAGCATGAGCTTCGTTTAATATCTCTCTATATATTTTAAAATGATCGGTAATACATTTTTTGCAGTATCCCATTTGATAAACCTTATTGACCATTTTATCGCATTTTTGACACATATGAAAATGTACCTGTTTCTCTGACGGCATTTACAAACCCCTGTTTTTTAATATTTTACCCCAAGACAATAGAAGATCAGATTATCTCTTTATTTTTATTATAATTTATATTATACTCAAAAAAAACCCCGAGGGTTGTCTGCCTCTTTATTTGCGATGCCTACCTTTTAAATAGCCTATAAAATCGGTAAACAGTATTTTCTTTTTTTAATTTTCCGTCAATTTTTTGAGTAACTTTCTATTTTTCGGGTGGGATAATTTCAAAACAAAACTCAGTATGTCAAAAACCTTAGAATATTTTTTAAAAAAAATGAAAATTTTATTACTCAAAATGTACCTGTCGGCATGAATCAGGTATTTTCATGCCGACAAGCGCCAACTGCTAAGCGGCTTCTTCTCTTTTCGTTGAGAAATTTAGATCTGAAATCATCAGCGTTTCGGCCGTTATTTGAAATCTTGATTGTTTCTTTTCAAGATTATCTTTCCAGCGGCGCTGTACAAGGGCGCCGTTTACGACAACTTCAAGACCTTTCTTAAGAAGAGGGTGAAAAATCTCGGCTAATTTTTCCCATGCGTCAACCTCTATGAAATTGGCGTGAGAGCCTTCTTTATCTGTCGTCTGTCGGGTATAATACATGAGAGAGAAACTCATTAGTTTTTTACCCGAATCAAATGTTTTTAAAACCGGCTCTGAAACCAGTCTTCCTTTTACCTGAATTATGTTCATGCTGTTTGGAACCATCTTTTACCTCTATTCACTCATTATGACGCCTGCTGCCTTTAACGCTAAATTAAAGGCAATCGGCCTCTTAATATAGAAATACCCCTGAAAACCAGAATCATTCCGCTTTTTTTTCATTTTTTTTAGAAAGTCTTGATTTTTAATCCTTTTTTTCAAAAACAACCTATGAAAAAATCTCCATCTTTAGATAACCCCCTGCGAGCGCTTATTCAAATAGCCGCCGATTTAAGAGAGCCCAAAAACGGCTGCCCATGGGACATAAAGCAGACCCACCATAGCGTAACCGCAAACCTTATCGAAGAAGCATATGAGGTACTTGACGCCATCAAGGAACTTGACGAAAAAAAAATCGAAACCTATGAAAACTTAAAAGAAGAACTAGGCGACCTTCTGTTTCAGGTTATCTTTCACGCTCAAATGGCCAATGAAAAAAAACTATTTAATTTTCAAGATATCGCCCTTTATATCTGCGAGAAACTTATTTTCAGGCATCCCCATGTTTATTCTTCAGAAATTGACCTTTCTACCGAAACCGAAGTCTTAAAAAACTGGGAAAAACTGAAGCTCGAAGAGAAGAAAAAAAAAGGCGACGAAAAACCGTCGATGCTTTCGGGCATTCCAAATCATATGCCGGCCCTTTTGAAATCTTGCCGCCTCGGGGCAAAAGCCGCCCGGGTTGATTTTGACTGGCCCAAAACCAAAGAAGGTCTTAAATCTTTAAAAATGAAAGTGGTCGAAGAAATCGACGAGCTTCTTGTTGAACTGCCCGACGACTCTAGTCATTTTGACATTGAACCGAATAAACCAGAGCCTAAGAAAGAAAAACTAAAGAAAAAAGCCGAAGAAGAAATTGGGGATGTCTTATTTGCCGTAAGCCAGCTTGCCCGACATTATCATATAGATCCCGAAGAGGCCCTTCAAAAAAGCAACAAGAAATTTCAAGACAGATTTAATATTATGGAAGATAAATTCCGCGACAAACTATCAAAAGGAAAACATCCGACTTTTAACGAGTGGGAAGACGCCTGGCAAGAGGCGAAAGAAAAGTTAAAGCAAGACTAAGGATGTCTTCTGGGATAAAATATTTCAATTCGCTTTATTTTATCGCCTTCAAAAATAAAGCGTATACCCCTTGAATAAACGGTGAGTTTATTAGATATATACGTATGACGCGGATTTTTATAGGCTTTAAGAATATATTCAACCTGTTCGGCGGCTGTCTTTTTTAATAAATCGTTTTGTCTTATTCCAAGGGCGCTTAGAAAATAAAGCGAAGGCGAAACCCTATGTCTTACAGAAAACTCTATTTTTATGATTCTTCCGCCGTATAAAATAAAAGAACCCTCAAAGTTTTCGTTTTGATAATAAAGCTTTTCAGGGTTTGTATAGCTTCTGAAGACAGGTTTTCCTACTAATTGCAGCAGTTTTTCTTCGGTTTCACCCAGAAACATTTTCATACCGCCTTTGCCTTCTATAAGATAACTGCCGTTATTTCGATGCAGCAGCGTATCCCATTTGTCTATTGATATTTCCCACGGTTTTAAATTAACTTGTGAAAATAACGGTTTTGATTGAAAAGAGAAAAAGCCGATAATGAATACTGTGAAGAATAAGAAAAGAAAGAAAGAAAGAAAAGAAACCGTAAAATCGTTTTTAGACGAAGATTTTTTAATCTCTCCCGACGCAAGACCCATAAGAATATTATCGGAATATCTGCATCCTAGAAAAGTATTTCGCGAACACGCTGTCGACGACACCATTGTCTTTTTCGGCTCGGCAAGGGCCCCCTCGCCCCGAAAACTTCACAGAATCATCTCAAAATCAAAAGGCAAAACACTCTCTGACGAAGAAAAAAAAATTCTCGAAAAGCAAAAAATCATGTGCCGTTACTACAGAGAGGCCACCCAGCTCTCTTACAAACTTACTACATGGTCAAAAACTCTGCCGCCCGGATCTCGAAGGTTTCTTATCGCCACCGGCGGCGGCCCCGGCATTATGGAAGCCGCCAATCGGGGAGCTTCTTTGGCAAGAGGCATTTCTGTAGGGCTAAACATTACCCTGCCCCACGAGCAGAATCCTAACCCTTACATTACGCCTGGTCTGAATTTTGATTTTCATTATTTTTTCATGAGAAAATTATGGTTTATGTATCTGGCCAAAGCTCTTGTCATATTTCCGGGAGGGTTTGGAACCTGCGACGAACTCTTTGAGCTTTTAACGCTTGTTCAAACCGGAAAGCTGACAAAACCGAGACTTATTGTTATTTACGGAAAAGAGTTCTGGAAAAGCGTGATAAATTTCGACGTTTTTATCGAATGGGGAGCCATCAACAAAAAAGATTTGGAATATGTTCACTTCTCAGATTCGGTAGACGACGCTTTTAAATATCTTGTGGAACATCTTGAAAAATTTTATATAAATAAGCCCAAAGCAAAAGACATCCCCACCGAACTGCCTTAAAAAGCGTTTACAACCCGTTTAATAAATGAAAAATGGTATAATACTTTTTTATTAAGGATAATTATGGCAACCATATCAATGAAAAACTTATTAGAGGCCGGCGTACATTTTGGCCACCAAACCAGACGCTGGAACCCTAAAATGAAACCTTATATTTTTACCGCGAGAAACGGTATTCATATTATAAACCTGCAAAAAACAATAACAATGGCCAAAGAAGCTTATATGGCTATGCGCGAAATTGCAGCAGCGGGCGGCAAGGTTCTTTTTGTAGGCACAAAGAAACAGGCTCAAGAAGAAATTCAAAAAGCAGCCGACAGATGCGGCATGTATTATATCAATAACCGCTGGCTGGGCGGCTTTCTAACCAATTTTAATACGGTAAAAAAATCTATTCAAAAACTTCGTAAATACGAAGACGCTTTTGAAAAAAATACGGTTCATGAGCTTGTAAAAACAAAAAGAGAAATTTTATCTCTAGAAACAGAAAAGAACAAGCTGAATAAATATCTTGGCGGAATACGAAATTTGAATGATCTGCCCGACGCGCTTTTTGTGATTGACCCTCAAAAAGAAAATATTGCGATTCAAGAAGCTAATTCTTTGAAAATTCCCGTTTTCGCGCTGGTTGATACAAACTGTAATCCTGAGAATATTGACTACCCTATACCGGCAAACGACGACGCAATTAGAGCTATCGGGCTTTTTCTTGAAATTATAGCAAATGCGATAGAAGAAGGAAAAGCCGGCACTGAGCAATCTCTTGAGGTTGACGACTCAGAGGGCGAACTTGACGAAGATATGATATCTTCTTCAATGGGCACTTATTCAAAAATTGACGATATTGAAGAAATTGAAAAAAAATATGACGCTGCCGACGCAGATTAATCAAATAAATTCGGAGAAATTAAATGGCAATAGAACCTGAAAAAATAAAACAACTCAGAGAAATGACATCGGCGGGAATGCTTGACTGCAAAAAAGCCCTTGAAGAAACAGGCGGCGATATAAAAAAATCGGCAGATTTGCTCAGAGAGAAAGGAATTATCAAAGCCGTAAAAAAGATGGAAAGAGCCGCCTCTGAAGGAAGACTGTTTTCATATGTTCACCATAACGGCAAACTGGCGACTTTAGTTGAACTGAATTGCGAAACCGACTTTGTGGCCAAAAATGAAATGTTTCAGGAACTCGGTAAAAATATTGCCATGCATATCGCCGCATCGGCCCCTCTTTACGTAAACTCTGAAAATGTTCCACAAGACGAAATCGACAAAGAAACAGAAATTCAAAAAGCGGCGCTGGAACAAGAAGGCAAGCCGGCAAATGTAATTGAAAAAATATTAGAAGGCAAAATAAAAAAATACGTGAGCGAAATAACCCTTTTAGAGCAGCCTTTTGTTAAAGAGCCTTCTATGACAGTTTTTGACCTAATCAAAGAAACAATCTCAAAAACGGGCGAAAATATCTCAGTGGGAAGATTCATTAGATACACGATATAAAAAATGTCGGAGAAGCCTTCAAAACTATCAGGCACAAAATACCGGCGTATCTTATTAAAGCTTTCTGGAGAAGTTTTAGCCGGAGACGATAAAACCGGCATTAATGTAGCCACCATAAAGTCTTTAGCCGAGCAAATACTTGAAATTCACCGCATGGGAGTTGAAATCGCCCTTGTTATAGGCGGCGGAAATATCTTTCGCGGGATGAAAGCCGCCAGTGAAGGCATGGATAGAGCCACCGCCGATTATATGGGCATGATGGCCACTATCATTAACGGCTTGGCCCTGATGGATTTTCTGGAGCAAGAGGGTCTTGTGAGCCGTTTGCAAAGCGCCATAGAGATAAAATCAATCGCCGAATCGTTTATCAGAAGAAAAGCTATCAGGCACCTTGAGAAAAAAAGAATTGTCATACTATCGGGGGGAACAGGCAACCCGTATTTTACGACAGATACTACGGCGGCTTTAAGAGCTCTTGAGCTTTCAGTCGATATCATTTTTAAAGCGACTCGCGTAGACGGTATTTACGACGACGACCCCGAAAAAAATAAAAACGCAAAACGATACCAGCGGGTTTCTTTTATGGAGGCCCTGCAAAAACAATTGAAAATAATGGATTCAACCGCCTTTTCTCTATGTATGGATAACGAAATGCCCATACAGGTTTTTGATATTAGAAAAGAAGGCAATTTGAAAATGGCTGTACAAGGAGACGCAGTAGGCACTTTAGTGAGCAAATCTGAAGGAGCGATATATTATGGAAGTTAACGAAAAAATGACCGGCATAATGAACGAAACAAAAGAGAAAATGAAAAAAAGTCTTAACGACCTGGCTCATTCTCTTTCGCAGATAAGATCGGGCAGAGCGACGCCCGCTTTAGTAGAAGATATAAAAGTAGAAGTTTACGGACAGCAAATGCCGATGAATCAAATTGGGAGCATAAACATACCCGAACCGCGCATGATTTTAATCGACGTTTGGGATAAGTCAAATTCGCAGGAAGTATTAAAAGCCATACAAAAATCTGGAAGAAATCTAAATCCCCAAGACGACGGGGTGGCCATTCGAATTGTATTGCCCGAATTAAACGAAGAGCGAAGAAAAGAATTATTAAAACTGGCAAAGCAAAAAGTAGAAGATCACAAAGTATCCATTAGAAATATCAGAAGAGACGCCAACGAGAATATAAAAAAACTGAAAAATGACGGTCTTTCAGAAGACGATCTTCATCAAAAACAAAACGAAATACAAAAACTGACAGACGAAAATATCGCTCATATGGATGAAATTTTTAAGAAAAAAGAAACAGAAATAATGACTGTTTAACATAAATTATTTTGTCTGAAAACTTATTTAAAAAAATTCAATCTTCGCCTATCCCAAGGCATCTTGCGGTTATTATGGACGGTAACGGAAGATGGGCAAAAAAGAAAGGTCTGCCAAGGCTTGAGGGGCATAGAAAAGGCGCTGAAATTGTACAAAATCTTTTAGATACATCGCTAAAATTAAAAATTAAGTATATCTCTCTGTATGCCTTTTCTACAGAAAACTGGAAGCGCCCGAAGCTTGAAATAAAGGGTCTTTTTGAAATTTTAAACGATTTTATAGCCTTAAGACTTTCAGAAATGCATGAAAAAGGCGTAAGAATTTTAATTTCGGGAGATATCTCAAAACTGCCGCAAAAAAGCCAAAATCTTTTAAAAGACGCAATTTCGTTAACGCGAAAAAATAAAAAAATTACGGTTAATTTTTGCTTAAACTACGGAGGCAGAGCCGAAATACACAGAGCTGCGGAAAATTTACTGAAAGCTTTTTTAGAAGAAAAATTCAATCAAAATAAGAAAATTAAAATAACCGAAAAAATATTTCAAAAGTATTTATACACGGCGCAACTTCCCGATATAGACCTAATGATTCGAACCGCCGGAGAAAAAAGAATTTCAAATTTTTTACTTTACCAGTCTGCCTACGCAGAATTTTATTTTACCGAAAAGACCTGGCCCGAATTTAACGAATCAGAATTTTTAAAAAGTATTATTGATTTTCAGCATAGGGTAAGAAAATATGGTGGTCTTTAAGTATTAAAAAAAACCACGCTAAAATTATGAATGAAACATTGAAAAGAATTATAAGCGGGCTTATTTTAGCGGCTTTTTATATCATTGCCTTTAATTATGACGGAATCTATTCAATTTTTCTTTATCTTTTCTGCCTTCTATTTGTATGGACAGGCTTATCTGAATTTTTTACCCTATATGACATAAGATTAAAAATTAAGCCCGGCAGATTAAACGAAAAAATATTTTCTATTTTTTTAGTTACCTTTTTCTATATCGATTTTTTAAATTTTTTTAATATCAACGAAAATATACTGATTGGTTTTTTTCTATTTTACTTGTTTATTTTATTTATTTCATGGATAATAAAAGGCGATTCTGCCGAGGCCTCGGTTAAAATAAGCGGGGGATTAATGGCCATGCTTTACATTGCGCTTCCGGTTTCGCATTTATTTTTAATTAAAAAACTAGAAAACGGCGTTTTCTTTATATGGCTCGTTTCATGGGCGACAGTTATGAGCGATACCATGGCCTATGCAAGCGGAAAGCTTTTTGGCAGAACGAAGGTAAGGCTGCCCATAAGCCCCAATAAAACCTATGAGGGCTATATCGGCGGATTGATTGGTCAGCTTCTTTTGACTTATCTTTTTTATGCTATATCAAAATCATATTTTGATATAATAGATTTAACTCTTATCGAGATTATTGTAATAGGCTTGATTATTTACATCGCCTCTATAGCTGGCGACCTGTCAGAATCGCTTTTAAAAAGAGACAGCGGTTTAAAAGACTCGGGCAACACCATACCCGGTCACGGCGGCGTGCTCGATTTAATCGACGCCCTTCTTTTTACTATTCCCGGTTTTTATTATTCGTATCTTTTTATTGAATTTGTTAAACGACAATTTTAAAACTAATTTAATATGCAAAACGAAAAAGTTATTATTTTCGGCGCAACCGGCTCTATAGGAAAAACAGCCGTGAATATACTAAAAAAATTTCCCGAACTATTTTCGCTTACCGGTTTTTCATATCATCAAAACTTTGCGCACGCGAAAGAAATTCAAAAAATATTTGATACTAAATATATCTGCTGCACCAATCAAAATATCTCTCGAGAAGAAACAGACTATTGGAATAGCGTAAACTGTAAATTAACAAACGACATGAAAGAAATTTTAGACATAGAACACGATACGGCTCTTATTTCTACTTCAGGGTCGGCCGGCATATCTGTTACATATAAAGCCGCAGGTTTAGGCAAAAAGATATTATTGGCCAATAAAGAATCTCTGGTAATGGCCGGCAAGACGGTCATGAACGAATGCCAAAAAAATCAAACCAGTATTGTTCCCGTCGATTCAGAGCATAACAGCGTTTTTAGAATGCTTGAAGGAAAATCAGATAAAATAAAAGCGGTTGATAAGCTTATTTTAACGGCCTCAGGCGGACCTTTTTTCAATAAAAACAAAACTGAAATTCAAAACGCCTCGGTAGAAGACGTATTAAGACATCCCACATGGAGCATGGGCAGCAAAATAACCGTCGACTCTGCCGGCATGGTTAATAAGGCCCTTGAAATTATCGAGGCAAATCACTTGTTTTCCATGCCATATTCGCGTTTAGACGCCGTAATACATCCGCAAAGCTATGTTCATGCTATTGTTAAAAATATAGACGGCAGTTATTTTTTTCATGTAAGCAATCCCGATATGACATATCCTATCGCGCACGGTTTTTTTTATCCCGAAACGCCTCCGAATATGGGCGATGAGCGTGAAAGTTTGTTTCCTGATTTCACGTTTCACTCTATTGAAAAAGAAAAATTTCCCGCATATTTTTTAGGTTTAGAAGCCGGCAGAAAAGAGAGCGCTTATCCGGCTGTTTTTAACGCCGCCAACGAAGAAGCGGTATATTCATTTTTGGAACGTAACATCTTATTTAAGCAAATTCCTGAAATTATAGAAGACACTTTGAATAATTCTAAATTTGACGATAACGATAATTCGCTTGAGTATATATTAGAAGCCGATAACTGGGCCAGAAATTTCTCAAAAAATAAAATTCAAAAAATAACCGAGAAAAGATGACATATTCAGCCGCAGAAAAAGACCTTAAAGAAGCTCTTAAAAAAATTCGGTTTCTAGTTATAAAAATCGGCACAAATATAATACGAAAGCATATTGAGAATAAAAACAATTCTTTTTTTGAAGAACTAGCGAAAATTTGCGCGAAACTCATTAAAGAGCAAATACATCCTATTATTGTAAGCTCGGGCGCCGTGGGTCTCGGTAAAGACTTAATGAAAGAAAGCGGAATGAAATCAAATACAAATTTTAAAAATATTTCAATTTCTGAGAAACAGGCGTTTGCGTCTTTGGGACAAAGTTTACTAATAGATATATATCGCGACGCCTTCGGTAAAAACGGAATACCCGCCGCTCAAATTCTTGTCTCAAAAGAAGACTTTCAAAATAAAAAACATTATCAAAATCTTAAACGTACCCTAGATACCCTAATTCAATGGAACTCTATACCCGTTATAAACGAGAACGACGCCGTCGCTACCGACGAATTAAAGGTAGGCGACAATGACACTCTTTCAGAACTCATAACGGGAATGTATCCTGACACTCTTTTAATCATGCTTACTTCAATTGACGGTTTTTATATGAATAACCAAAAAGTTTCAATGCTTTCAGAAATCGCTTCTGAAGAATTAAAAAACGCTCTCGGTCCCAAAGACGGAGGGATAGGCGGCATGAGAACGAAACTAAAAAGCGCCGCTAAAATCATGCTTTCGGGCCAAATCATGAATATCTGTTCGGGCGATAACGCCGATATCGTTGAAAAAATTATTTCGGGAGAAGAAATAGGAACATGGTTTTTTAATTCGGCTTCAAGAAATTCTTTAAGCGCCAAAAAAAGATGGATTTTACATAACAGACATCTAACCGGCTCTATTTATATAGACGAAGGAGCAAAGGACGCTTTAATAAAAAGCTCTGCCTCTCTATTAATTGTAGGCGTACAACATTTTGAGGGCGATTTTGAAAAAGGCGATATTGTCAATATATATTGTAACGAAAAAAGAGTAGCTAAAGGCATCGCCTCAATGAGCGGCAAAGAGCTTCTTTTGAAGAAAGAAAAACCCTCTAAAGGCGCTGAAATCATTCACAGAGATAATCTGATAATCATGAATTAATCAATCAATAGTTTTTCTAGTTTAATATATTCTTTGGCGGCTTCCTGCTCGGCTTTTTTTCTGCTTGAGGCAGAAGCTGACGCCTTTGTTTCTCCGCTTATAATTAAAGCGACAGTGAATGTTTTTTCATGCTCGGGCCCTTCGGCTGCTACAACCTGATATTGAGGTATCATGCCAGATTTTCCCACGAGCCATTCTTGAAGCCTTGATTTATAATCATAACTTTCTTTGGCCGTTTTATCTCCCACTAGATAAGGCTCCCATGTTCGCAAAATAAATTTTTCAGAATATTCAATATTCGTTCCTAAATAAACTGCCCCGATTAAAGCTTCTAAAGTATCTGCGATAATAGAAATTCGTTTATGCCCCTTTGCTGTTTTCTCGCCCTTGCCTAAAAGCAAATACTCGCCTAAATTTAATGAAGACCCTATTTCTGCTAAGGTCGCCTCGCACACCGCCTGCGCTTTTTTTCGGGTAAGTTCGCCTTCATTGCTATCGGGCAGTCTTTTATACAAAGTTTTGGCGATAACCAAACCTAATACCGTATCGCCCAAAAATTCAAGTCTTTGATTATGACTGTCTAACAAGATATTTTTATCTAATTTATGCTCATTGGCATAGCTTTTATGAGTAAAAGCCAGATCAACTATATCTAGATGTACCTTTGTAAGTTTTTCTTTTTTCAGAAAATCCTGAAGTTTCTTTTTTCTCTCAGGATTCATTCTAAATTCACAGAAATCGCTCAAAAAGCGTTGACACAAGGTAGCTTACTATCATAAGCACAGCTTGATAATACGCCTTTCTCAAGTTTATTGAGTAAGCTTTTTGAGCAATTATCTGTTAAACCTCCGAATGGTTATATTTTCAAGAATGTTCGTCAATATACTTAGCGACGTCGCCGACGGTTTGTATTTTTTCAGCGTCTTCATCAGGCACTTCAATGCCAAACTCTTCTTCAAGAGCCATTACCAGTTCAACCGTATCTAAAGAATCGGCTCCTAAATCGTCAATAAAGTGAGATTCAGGGCTAATTTCTGATTCATCTACGCCAAGCTGTTCGGCAATTATCTTTTTAATTTTATCCATATCAGCCATATAGGCCTCCTATTAAATTTTTTGCATACTACAATCTCCCGCCTGAACTTTTCAGGCAGGTTTTGCCTTTATAAACTAAATTATAGGCCGCTAATTCCCCCGTTGACATCTAAAACATGCGCCGTAACGTATGACGATAAATCAGACGCTAAAAATAAAACGGCATTTGCCACATCTTCTGGATATCCCGGGCGCCCTAAAGGTATTCCTTTGAGCATTCTTTCTCGAATTTCTTCGGGAATTTTATCTGTCATTGCAGTTTTTATAAACCCCGGCGCTACCGCGTTAACGCGAATTCCCATTGAGGCGAGTTCTCTGCCTAAGGTTTTGGTAAAGCCGATAACCCCCGCTTTTGAAGCCGAATAATTTGCCTGCCCCGGGTTGCCTTGGGCTGAAATTGAAGAAATATTTACGATATTACCGCTTTTTACTTTTCTCATAACGCCGACGGCTGCATATGTACAGTTATAAACGCCGTTTAAATTAATATCAATCACCTTGTTCCATTGTTCGGGTTTCATGCGTATAAAAAAATTATCCATGGTAATGCCGGCGTTATTTACAAGAATATCTATTTTTCCCCATTTCTCTACGGTATTATCAACCATATTCTTAACCTGCTCAAAATTTGAAACGTCGCAAACGACAGAATGCGTATCTACGCCCTTTTTGGCTATTTCTTCTGCCGTCGCTTGAGCCGTATCTTCATGTATGTCGGTAATAACAATTTTTGCCCCGTAATCGGCAAAATGTTCAGCGATATCTCTACCGATACCCTGACCCGAGCCTGTTACAATAACCACCTTGTCTTTTATATCTTCAAATGAATATTTCATTATGAACTCCTTTTATTTATACTATATTTTATCTTATCTGACAAAAAATAATTTAATTTTATTCTTTATTTTTTTGAGCCGGCGCAAGAATAAATTTCATTCCGGCTTCGCAGGCCGTTTCGCCTTCTACCGTCGCTATGCCTTTGCAAGTCATTATTTTACCCATCTTCAGTATTTCAATTTCTAAACGAAGGGTGTCTCCCGGAATTACCATTCTTTTAAATCTTGCGTTCTCAATGCTGATAAAAAGACCGATTTTACCTTTATGCTCGCCGCTGCTTAGCATATACAAACCTGCTGTCTGCGCCAGAGCTTCAACCTGCAAAACTCCCGGCATTATAGGCATTTGAGGGAAATGACCGTTGAAAAAATTTTCATTTCGCGTTACATTTTTTATGCCTACAATTTTTTTATCGCCAATCTCTATAATTCTGTCAACCAATAGAAAAGGATATCGGTGCGGCAAATACTCCATTATTTTTTGAATATCCATAACTACTTCGCTCATAGATTCCTCCAGGAAAAAGGGGGGTTCTAAAATCAATTATTGATTAAACCGGCCTTTGACATTAGGCAAGATCTAATTTATAATTATTTTGTCATGTTTTTTTTTTATTTTTTTCCTTTTTAAGAAAGAGACTCTAATATCTCGTCAAACTCTCTTATTTTGTTCTCCCAACTTTGCATTTTTTCTTTTTCCTGCAAAACTAACTCTTCAGGAGCTTTTTTAAGAAATTCTTCATTTGATAATCTATTTTTAAGAGATTCCAGTCCTTTTAATATATGCTCTCGTTCTTTTGTAATTCGCTTTGTTTCAAGAGAAATATCAATTTTCTCATGAACATCGAGATAAATCTTCCCGAAATCGAGCATTGCTTTTACGCCCGGCCTTTTCTCGTCTGTCTTTTCTACTTTTAGAGAGTTTAGTTTTCCCAAAACGCATATATATTCGCTATGAGATTCTATTTCTTCTTTTTGATTATCATTTTCAACCGTTACAATCGCCGGAATTTTCTCTGAAACAGGAAGAGCAAGCTCGCCCCTTAAATAACGAATTTTATAAACAATACTCAAGGTTCTTTCTGTAGCGTCATAACCTGAATTATTTTTCAAGGCAATCTCTTTCGGCCAATCAGACGTAATTAATAAATCAGAAGCCGTACCCCAGAAAGAATAAAGCTCTTCTGTTATGAAAGGCATTATAGGGTTTAACATTTTTAAGGCGTTTAAGAAAATTGTATTTAAAACATAACGCGTGGTTTCGATATTTTCTGAAGAATTTTCGGTTTCTTTAAGAGCCGTCTTTGACAGTTCAAGATAATTATCGCAAAATGAGCTCCATATAAAATTGTAAATTTCTTGAGCGTACTCTGCAAATCTGTAATTTTCTATTGCTTTTGATAATTTCTGTAAAGATTCGTTATGTTTTACGATGATCCATGCGTCAATTTCAGAAAATTCTGAAGGAGGCTCAGATGGTATCGTATAATTATCAGGCTGGTTCATCCAGATATAACGGGCCGTGTTCCAGATTTTATTGCAAAAAGCGCTGTATCCTTTAAGTCTGCTTTCGTCATAAATGATGTCTTTTCCTTCGGGCAGAATACTTATCAGAAAAAATCGAAAAGCGTCAGTGCCATAATCGTCCATTTTTTCAAGAGGATTAATTACGTTGCCTTTTGATTTGCTCATTTTCTGTCTTGTGGCGTCGCGCACGAGCCCGTGAATATAAACCTTACGAAAAGGAACTTCATCCATAAAATGAAGACCCATCATAATCATTCTGGCAACCCAAAAAAATATAATATCAAAGCCCGTTACCAAAACCGAAGTCGGATAAAATATTTTAAGCTCGTCTGAGTTTTCGGGCCAGCCCTTTGCCGATAACGCTTCTTCTTCAGAAATCATCGTTGAAAAGGGCCAAAGCGCCGACGAAAACCACGTATCAAGAACGTCTTCGTCTTGTTTTAATTTATCGCTTTTACATTTTTCGCACTCTGTTATTTCTTCTTCGCTGACATTGATATGAGAACACTCTTCGCAGTAATATGCGGGTATTCGATGCCCCCACCATAATTGTCTCGATATGCACCAGTCTTGAATGTTGTTCATCCATTCAAAGTATGTGTTTTCCCACCTTTTTGGAATAAATTCAATTTCTTTTTCTTTGACCGATTTGATGGCCCGTTCTGCCAGCGGTTTTATATCGACAAACCATTGCTTGCTTGTCAAGGGTTCGACAATGGTTGAACAACGGTAACATTCGCCAACCGAATGCTTCATGTCTTCAACTTCATGCAGAAGATTTAATTTTTCGAGATCTGATACAATTCTTTTTCTCGCTTCTTCGCGCGATAGACCCTTATATTCTTTACCCTCGTCGTTTATTCTGCCATGATCGTCCATAACGCGCCTTAACGGTAAATTATGCCTTCTGCCTACTTCAAAGTCATTCGGATCATGAGATGGAGTTATTTTTACGATACCTGTTCCGAAATCTTTGTCGACAAAAGAATCGGCAATAACGGGAATTTCTCTTTTCATTAAAGGCAAGATGACCTTCTTGCCCACAAGACGAGAAAAGCGCTCATCATCGGGATGAACCGCCAGAGCCTCATCGCCAAGCATGGTCTCGGGACGCGTTGTTGCCACGATTAGATAATCGGTTTCTTTTAAATCTTTAGAAACGCCTGCAACCGGATACTTTATATGAAAAAACTTTCCGTTTCTTTCTGAATATTCAACCTCTATATTTGAAAGCGCCGTGGTACACCTAGGGCACCAGTTTATAATTCTTTCGCCGCGATAGATAAGCTTTTCATTATAAAGTCTCACAAAGACTTTTTTTACAATTGCAGAAAGACCTTTATCAAGAGTAAAACGCTCGTAATTCCAGTCGACGCTTTCGCCAAGCTGTCTTTGCTGGTGAGTTATCATACCGCCCGATTCTTCTTTCCATTGCCACACTCTTTTTTCAAAATCTTCGCGGCTCATCTCCCAGCGTTTTTTGCCTTCTTTTGCCAAAAGCTTTTCAACCACGTTTTGCGTCGCAATTCCCGCGTGATCGGTACCCGGCAGCCAAAGCGTCAGAAGGCCCTTCATGCGCTTATAACGGGTCAAAATATCTTGTATCGTATGATTTAAGGCGTGACCAAGATGAAGACTTCCCGTGACATTAGGCGGAGGTATCACGATAGAAAAATATTCTCTATTTTTTTTTATCTTTTCAATGTCTTCATTTTTAATCTTTTCAGAATAATTATTTTTAACAAGATTTCTCTTCCATGAAAAATAACCTTTATCTTCCCAAATGGGATACCATTTGTTCTCAAGCCCGTGAGGACTGTACTGCTTAGGCAGTTCTTTTCTTTTTTCTTGTTCCATGAAACTATTCCAAACTTGATATTAAAAACACCCTGTCAAAAATTAATTGTCTTGACAAACTGTCTTTATTCAAAATTTATTCCAAGTGAATGAATTTAGGGTTTTTCTTAAATAAGCGTATTTATGCACACTAGAGTCTGGTGACGCCATTTGCAAAACTTATGATATCAAAAGTAACCATATACTATAATCCAAAATGCAGAAAGAGCAGAGAAGCTCTTCAAATCATTAGAGAAAAAGGCATTGAACCTGAAATCAATTACTATCTTGAAAATCCCCCTTCAAAAGAAGAACTCTCTGATATTTTAAGAAAAATGGGCAAAAGCGCCCGCGATATTTTTAGAAAATCTGAACCGTTATATAAAGACCTTGGTCTGAAAAATAAAGATTTAGACGATGAAGTGCTGCTAGACTACTTAAATAAATATCCGATTTTAATAGAGAGACCAATCGTCGTCAAGGGGCAAAGGGCCGTCTTAGGAAGGCCCCCTGAAGACGTACGTAAAATAATCTAAAATCTTTTAAAAAGATTAGCAAAGATAAATTGTTTTCAAATTATAAACATCTTGATTTTTTGCACAGTCTAAGAACCTTTTTAAGAGTAAAGCTAGGTTTAAATAAAAAAGCTCTCTTGCTTTTTGTAACGGCCCTTCTGGGCGTTATTGTATCTTTTGTGGCAATTTCTCTTCAATTTTGCGTTGAGTTCCTGTCAGATATAACTTTTAAAAATGAGAACATTAATCAATGGTATTTTATCGTACCCTGCATTGGCGGACTTTTTACTGGCCTTGTTGTATATTTTTTTCACCCACAGAAAAAAATCGGCGGAGGCGTCGAAGACACAATAAAGTCTCTGCGTTTTAAAACTCATGAAAAACTTTTTCGAAAAACCCTGTTAAGGTTTGCGGCCTCTGTCTTCACTCTCGGGAGCGGAGGTTCAGCGGGCAAAGAAGCGCCCATCGTTTATCTAGGCGGCAATCTGGGGGCTCTTATGGGAAAGATATGGCGATTTCCCGACGGCTATGTAAAAACCCTATCGGGAGCGGGCGTTGCCGCGGCTATAGCGGCCGCTTTTCAGGCGCCTATTGCGGGCTCTTTTTTCGCTCTTGAAATTCTTCTGGCAAATTTCAGCCTTGATACATTTTCAATGATTATTGTCGCCGCTGTTACCTCTACCGCCGTCTCGCAGTGGGTGGGTCATATAAGCGCTCATATTACGACCCCGCATTATATATTTGAAAGGCCCTTAGAACTATTTTTTTTTATTGGGCTTGGCGTTTTTGGCGGATTAATAAACGTTTTTTTTATAAAAACTCTTCATTATATGCAATCTTTATTTAATAAAGGCCCCTACCCCTCTTGGGCAAGACCCGCCTTAGGAGGGCTCATTATCGGCGTAACCGGCATTTTTTTTCCGTTTGTTTACGGCGAAGGCTACGACGTAATTAATTTTCTCTTAAAGGGAGATATTTTAGCTATTGAAAGAACCTATACAAGTTCGATGGCTTTAAGCGGAATTTTTGTTCTTATTTTAATTTTATTTTTAAAAATATTTGCCGTATCGATGACAATAGGCTCGGGCGGCTGCGGCGGCACCTTGGTGCCCGCATTGTTTTTTGGCACGACAGTAGGCGCAATATGGTATTCGGCGCTTATTTTTTTCATGCCCAATTATCCGTTTTCGCCGGGAACCTGGGCGCTGGTAGGGATGAGCTCTGTTTTAGCCGGCATGACAAACGCGCCTCTTTTTACAATCGCGCTATTTTTCGAACTTACGAAAGATTACGAGGTTATCTTGCCGGTAATGATTGTGGTCAGTGTTTCAATTTTAGTTTCAAAGCATTTCTTAAAAGGCGCTTCATTATACAGTTCGGCCCTCGAAAAAGAAGGCATAAAAATGTATAAAGGTTTTGAGCAAAGCGTGATGGAAAGCGTTGTTATTTCAGACGTTATGCACAGAAGAATTAATCTTATAGAAAAAAACGCTTCTTTAGGAAGCGTCATACAGGGATTTTTGCATTCCCCTTTTTTAACGGGTTTTGTTATTGACGAAACAAATCGCTACGCCGGGCTTATAACTCTCAATCAAATTAGAGAATATATTGAAGATAAAGATCTATGCAACCTTATTCTGGCTTCTGAAATTGCCAGATATCCCGATATTTGGCTTGTACCAGAAGAAAATATTTTACAAGCTCTTGAAATCATGGATAAAACCGATTTAGACTGGCTGCCAATCTTAGATAAAAAGACTACAAAGAAACCTGTTGGCTACATAACGAGAAAAGACGTTCTATCGGTTTATAATCAAACAGTAATAAAACGCGGCACGCAAAATATATTACTTGATCAAGACTCTCAATCTGCGCCTCAAAAACTTTTCAATATTAACGACGATTTTGCCATTGAAACATATCCTGTTCAAAAATCATGGATAAAGAAAACTCTAAAAGAAATCGATCTTCGGGCAAAGTTCGGGTTAACGGTTATAGGAATAAAAAAAGAAAATGATTTAAATAATATAATTCCCGACGTTCAATATGAACTCGCGCAGGGAGACAAACTGACCCTGGTCGGCACGCATGAAAGTTTCAGTAAATTCAAACAACATATGGATAAGCAATCTAAAAGTATTCTTGATTATTTTTCGATTAAAGGCCTAAAGAAAAGACATTAAGTAAATTATTTTATAAAAAACATCTATTCATGGGCGCGTAAAAGCCTCATATAAATGCCCGGGTTTTTCTGGATAAACGCTGATAGATCAGATAACTTTATTAAATAAAGCTCAGCGTCGCTTAAGGCGACGGCAGAAAAAGGAGCCGGCGAGCTTTTTCTCAGAGAGAAAATATCGCCTATAAAATCGCCGTGTTTAAATTTCTTTATAGCGTTGCCGTTTTCGCGCATCTCTATATCGCCCGAAATTAATATATATGCCGTCTCAGAAACTTCTCCCTCTTTTATTAAATTTGTTTCAGAAAAAATACTCATTTGCTGAAGAACTGTTTCAAGCTGCGTTTTTTGATGTGAGGTCATGCCGCCGAAAACCTCTGATCGGGTTAAAACGTCCCATGAATTTGATTCTCTGGTTTTCGCTAAATGCCTTAAGTAATATTCAAGGTTGGTGCCTTGTATAAAATTTAAAAACGCGTTTTTTTCGATTGTTAAAGCCGTAACGTCAGTTTCGGCAAATACATCGGCAGACCTTGGCTGTTCAGTCACCAATGACGCCTCGCCAAAATATTCATACTTGCCGTATGTTTTTACAAAATCAGAGTCAATACCCTTTACGGTAACATTGCCCAATACGATCATATAAAACTTATCGCCTTTTGTACCCTTTTTGATAATCTGCTCGCCTTTTTTATATTTTTCTTCTTCAACAATAGAAAGAAATTCGCGAGCCTTAAAAACAGGAAAATCGCTGAATAAATCGATATTATTCATCATATCAAGAATTTTTATAGCCTCGCCATATTTAGGCGGCGTTATCTCGGGATACAAAGTATTTTCAATGCCAAATCTTGCGAGCTTCAGCTTGGTATTTTCCGGAAAACTATTCTTTGCTATATGATAAACAGTAATTTTCTTCTTTATGTCATCGGGCAGAGAATCAAGAAAAGATACCGGCGTATGAAGAGGGGGTATACCAGCTTCATGATAAATGATATCGTAATGCCACGGGAAATTTCTTAAAAACTCATATCTGCCTTTCGTAAATACGCCTTTGCTGTTTATTTCATCAATTGTTTCAGGATGATTCAGATGATCAGACGTATAAATAAACGATAAGTTTTGATAATGAACCCTGAAGCCTATCGTGGGTATCGCATGCAGCGAATAGTGAAAAATAAATTCGGCATTTTCAATATAAATAGATTTATCAATGGTTACAGGATTAAAATTAAATAATTCATACAACTGTTTTTTATCAAGCTTGGTAAGCGCCGTGTACTTTCGCATAAAACTATCCATGACGGTTTCTGTCGTATGAATTGTTATCATTGATTCTTCTAATATTTTTTGAAAAGTTCCTGCGTCGTGGTCGGCATGACAGTGGGTTAGAATAACATGGCTAATAAGCTTAGGATTAACGTTTGATTCTCTGAGCCATTCGGTTGAATTAACGGGAGGATCAACCATAATACCGCGATGGTTCAACCAGACAATAAAACCGGATGTATTATCGTTAGGGTCAAAACCGTGGCTAGGGCCCAAACATGTAATTCCGAATTCGGGGGCCTCAAAAGGTTCGACAAGTCTTGCTCCTACGTCATATTTTACTTTATATTCCATCTCCCAGGGAATAGAAGCAATTTCTTTTTTATCTTCTTCAACAACAAAACCCTCGCCTTCTTTTCTGTAAATAACGGTGCCGTTTATTTCGTATTTATTATCTTTAAAAATCGCGAATTCTACCAGATCTTCTAAAACACGGTTTCCTCTAAAGAAGTTCATTTCTTTTCGAATATCGGGAAATCCATGAGAATTTTCGCCGTCTATAAACTCGCTTTTTAAGTTTATTTCTTTAGGGCCAAACACTGATTCCTGCAAAACCGCTACAATTTGTTTTTTTTGTTCTATCGTGCAAAGAATGAGAGTTTTTTTCTGACATAAAAAATGATTATAATAAATAGGAAATTCAAGTTCGGCGACGGCAATGCCTTTTTCTACGTGAAATAATTCTCCTGGAAGAACAAAAATTTCAGGCACCTTATCGGGTAAAACCATAGTATCTTTAATGGTTTCGGGGGGAGATCCAAATTGTATCTGCCCGGCCGAGGTTTTTACTAAATATCCGCCCCGCGGCAATGTTGTCACAGCATTATTCATATTTATTTTTTTTTACAATATATTATCGATTAATAAAACTCTAAAGTTAAAGGCGATACTCATAATTTATATTGCCTGCAAGAGCAAGAATTCGCCAAAAAAACAAAAATTTAAACAACTTTTATTTTTCGGTAAATAATAATTTGCCGTCTTTGATTTTTCGGTAAAAACAACTTTTCCTGGGAGAACCTTCTTTATTTTTTGTGTGGCAGGCCCCTTTATTGCTTATTTTTACTTTATATAAAACAGAATTTTGCTCGCAGTTTATAAATATATCGACCAGTTCAAGATATTCGCCCGATGTTTTGCCCTTTACCCATAACTCGTTTCTAGATGTTGACCAAAAAGCGGCTGTTTGATATTTTATTGAATAATCTAACGCCGCGCGATTGATAAAACCTATAATAAGCACTTCTTTAGAAACCAAATCCTGGGCGACTGCCACAATCACGCCTTTTACCTGCTCTATAGCTTTTTCTAACTTTCTAAAATCAAGGTTTAGTTCTTCGCTTTCTTCTATATCTTTTGACATACGCTTTTTCATTCGCCCTTTTGGGGCATTTTTAATTTATTACAATTTCTACGGCTTTTTCATCGCAATGTTCTTTCTTTACGCAAATTGAACAAACTTCATATATTTTATCGGGAAAATTCTCTTTAGGGACCTCTTTAAAACTTAATTTTTTAAAAAAATCGACCGCATACGTTAGAGCAAAAACTTTTATCGGTCTTTCATAGTTTTCTGAGACATGCCTTATTATTTCTTTAACCAGAGCCCTACCCGCCCCTTTTGATATATTTTCTTTTTTTACCGCAAGAGCCCGTATCTCGCATAAAGTTTTGCTGAAAAACAAAAGAGCCGCAGAACCGATAATCTCGTTTTGTTTGTTGACGGCTACCCATGTTAAGGGGATATCTTTCTCAATTTTATCTATCGTTCGATTAAGAAGTATATTTGTTTCAATATAGGGGCCAATTAAATTATGAATATTTTCAACATCTTGAATTTCTGCTTTTCTTACAGAAAAATTTTCAACTTCATTTGTATTATTTTTAAGCATTCATCATTTCTCTGTTCATTTGATAATAATCGCGTAAAATACAGGGTTTATTTTTTTCGGGGATATAAAATCGCGCCTCTAAACTCGGGGATTTTTTTTATTTTAGCGAATATTTGATACGCCTTTTGCTTTCCGCTTATCGGGCCGGCGTACATTTTCATTCTACTTCCGTCTTCTGTAAGAAGTGGTCTTACGCCGATATCTAACAGCTTCAAGCCGTCTCTTTGGGCCTCTTTTTTACTTTTATATTTTCGGCATAAAATTAAAAAAGACTCGTCAGACTCTTGCTGTAAAGTCTCTATTATTTCATTTTCGGTTTCGCTTTTTGAGACTGTTTCATCTTCGGTAGGTTTCTCTTTTGAAATAAGATTCGATTTTTCGACTTCAGGGTTGATATTTGCCGTTTCAACTATAGAAGTATTTTCGGGAGACAGCGTATTTTTTTCTATCGTTTGCGTATACATATATTTTTGCCATTTTTTACCGCTAATCATTCCCAAAGCAAAAAAAACCGCCGCCGAAAGCGCCAACATTATGATTGAATTTTTTCTTTTTTCATTTCTTGTATTCTTAGAAAATTTTCTTTTCTCTTTTACGGGATCGCGAAAGTTTTTTTTCGCTAATATTTTATTGAAATCAATATCTTGCATGCTATAATCATTTTCGAGCAAATATGAATACTTTGTAAGCAAAATCTGTATTTTCTTTACTTTTTTTATGCCATTAAAAAAGGCCGGTAAAACCGGCCTTTTTTAACTTCTGGGTGTGGTATCAAATTAAAAGCCCATACCGCCCATGCCGCCCATGCCGCCCATGCCTTCCATGCCGCCAGGCATACCCGGATGAGAGTCTTTCGCCTCGGGCTTATCGGCAATTATGCACTCAGTGGTAAGCACTAAAGACGCGATAGACGCCGCATTCTGAAGAGCCGATCTTGTCACCTTGGCAGGATCAATAATGCCGGCTTTAAGCAAGTCTTCCCACTCTAAAGTTGCCGCGTTAAAACCTATATTTTCTTTTTCATGCTTGGCGCGCTCTACAATCAGAGAGCCTTCTAGCCCCGAATTGTTGACGATTTGACGCATTGGCTCTTCTAAAGAGCGAAGAACAATTTTTCTTCCCGTTTCTTCGTCACCTTTAAGCTTCAAAGATTCAAGCGACTCAATTGTTTTAATTAAAGCCAGCCCGCCGCCGGGAACAATGCCCTCTTCAACGGCTGAACGAGTGGCTGATAGAGCGTCTTCTACTCTTGCTTTTTTCTCTTTCATTTCAACTTCAGTGGCCGCTCCCACATTAATAACGGCTACGCCGCCGCCAAGTTTCGCAAGACGCTCTTGCAGTTTTTCTCTGTCATAGTCAGATGTCGTTTCTTCGATTTGTTTTTTAATCTGCTTAATTCGTCCTTGTACATCAGCTTCTTTGCCTGCGCCTTTTATTATAGTTGTATTTTCTTTTTCAACCGTAATTTTTTCGGCTTTACCCAGCATATCCATTGTGGCGTTTTCAAGCTTCATTCCTAAATCTTCTGAAATAACCTGACCGCCGGTTAAAATAGCGATGTCTTCAAGCATGGCTTTTCTTCTATCGCCAAACCCGGGAGCTTTAACCGCAACCGCCACAATAGCTTTTCTAAGCGTATTATAAACGACTGTCGCTAAAGCTTCGCCTTCTAAGTCTTCGGCTATAATAAGAAGCTGTTTTCCGGCCTGGGCCACCTGATTTAATAGAGGGGCCAAATCTTTAACTGCGCTTATTTTCTTCTCGTTTATTAAAATAAGAGGATTTTCAAGAGTTGCCGTCATATTTTCGGCGTCGGTAACCATATAAGCCGAAATATATCCTCGGTCAAACTGCATACCCTCTACAACTTCAAGAGTTGTGTCGATTGATTTTGCTTCTTCAACGGTAATAACGCCGTCTTTGCCTACTTTATCCATGGCTTCGGCGATAAGCTCGCCTATTTCAGTGTCGCTGTTTGCCGAGATGGTGGCTACCTGAGCAATTTCTTTTTTATCGTTAATAGGACGCGAAAGAGATTTGATAAAATCAACAGATTTTGCTACCGCCTTATCAATGCCTCTTTTTAAATCCATAGGATTTGCGCCCGCTGTAACGTTTTTAATGCCTTCGTGCGCGATTCTTTGGGCCAAAATTGTCGCCGTAGTGGTTCCGTCGCCGGCGATATCGTTTGTCTTGGTCGCTACTTCTTTGACAAGCTGCGCGCCCATATTTTCATACGGATCGTCTAGCTCAATTTCTTTCGCAACAGTAACGCCGTCTTTTGTGATAGTGGGCGCTCCAAATTTTTTATCGATAACCACATTTCGTCCTCTAGGGCCTAGCGTAACCTTTACGGCATCCGCTAACTTGTTTACGCCCGACATTAATTTTCTGCGGGCCGATTCATCATAATCTAAGATTTTTGCCATTTTATTTGTTCTCCTTTTAATTTAATGTTAATTTATCTTCAAACCTTAACCAATAATGGCAAGAATATCTGATTCGCGCACGATCAAGTATTCTTTGCCGCCTTCTTTTATTTCAGTTCCCGAGTATTTGCCGTATAAAACAACCTGACCTTCTTTTACCTGCATAGGTATCGCTTTTCCGTCGTCAGAAACTCTGCCCGGACCAACCGCCTTGATTGTTCCCTCGTTTGGCTTTTCTTTTGCCGTATCAGGAATATAGATGTTCCCGATTTTTTCTTCTTTTTCGTCAAGAGGCTCTATTAGAACCCTGTCTGCCAATGGTTTAATCGCCATTTCGTTACTCCTTTGATTTTTAAAAATAGTATTCTTATTAACAACTCATAATTTTTGAGTCGCAATATTTCAATCTTTCTTCTTATCAGTTTTATCGAGAGAGTGTTAGCGCTCTCGACAATAGAGCGCCAATCTTAATAAAAAACACATGATGTCAATTTTTTTATATGCCTTTTTGTTTTTACAACTATTTGACACATATATTATAAAAAGAATAGCTGAATTGATTATATTTTTCGTATTAGATACATGCGTAAAATGTTTGAGAATATTCACCTTTTAACATGGAACTATGAAGATCACGACTTCGACAGCTTATCGGTCTTTCCCGATTCGAGATGCTTTTATGACGGCTCATGGGCGCTGCCCGAAGGGGTCGTATCTTTACTGTATCTGGCGACATGCAACAGGGTAGAAATATACCTTCAGGCAGACGATAAAGTAAAAAAGTCAATAACCCGAGAAGAGCTTTTGATCTTTCTTAAAGATTCGCCGGTTTCAAAACAAGTAGAAAACATTCCTCCTGTATGCAAGCACGGCTCTCAGGCCGTAAGACATCTCTTTCAGGTCTCGTCGGGTCTAAGAAGCATGGCCCTTGGCGAAACGCAAATAACCGGCCAGGTAAAAAGAGATATTGAAAGAGCAAAACAGAATAATTTTTTATCTCCCCTTCTTGAAAATATTGCAAAAAAAGCTCTTGAAACGCAAAAAACAATAAGAAATCAAACAGAAGTAGGCAAAAGCCCTATCTCGCTTTTAACTTTAATGGAAAAAGAAATTGAAGCCGAAAGCGGTAGAGCCTGCGCCTTTGAAAACAAGGCTGTCGCCATAGGCGGCACGGGCGATATGTCGAGCAAGATTTTTAAGCATCTTGTAAACAAAGGCGTAAAAAAGATTACCGTATTTAGAAATAACATAAAAAGAGAGCTCCCTGAAGAATTCAAAGCCCTATACGTCAAATATACCTCTGGCAAAAATATTGAAGTAACCTTTGCCGCATGGGACGACCTTTATAATAAAAATTTCAAAGAGGCTCCAAACTGGGAAATTTTTGTTACCGCTACCCATTCTGAAAAGTCGGTTATAACAAAAGAAAATATTCTTGAAATGAGAAAAGATAATTATTTAAACGAGAACGCGTATGTTGTCGACCTTGGAATTCCGCCTAATGTTGAAGTAACCGAAGGGAACGAACAAAACGATAAGACCATAAATTTACAGACCCTTCTTAAACAAAGCGAAAGAAATCTGGCCCTTAGACGATATCACCAGCAGCAAGCCATGCCTCTTATTGAAAAAGCCATACACGCCTTCTGGATGGATCAAATCTACCGTCATCATCCCGAGGTCATCACGACCGCGCTTGACGGCGCCGCAAAAGACAGAGACAAAGAATGGGAAACGCTATTATCGGGCCCGTTAAAAAACATTACTGAAAAACAAAAAAGAGTACTGATAGATTATTTTAAAAAACAAGAACGAAAAGCCTTAAGACTTCATAAAGAAATTTTCATTGAAATGCTTGTTACCGGTAATCACAGCAGCATAAGTTCTGATTCTCATTAAACCGGTTTCATGCAGATAGTCACAAGAGATTCATTTTTAGCGCTTGCGCAAACCTTAACCGTTTCAGAAATGATATTAAAAGCGGGCGGCGCGGTTAAAATAAACGCGCTTAAAACGCAGGGCGACCTGAAGCTGCACGACCCATTGTATAAAGTAAGCAAAGAAGCCGCAACAGAAAAAGAAGGAAGAGCGTTTTTCACGAAAGAACTTGAAGACGGGCTCTTATCAAAAAACGGCGATTTAGCGGTTCATTCATTAAAAGATTTACCCACCGATTTGCCCGAGGGGCTTGAGCTGTCTCATATAATGCTTCCTGAAGACAAAAGCGATACGTTTGTTACCTTCGAGCCGCTTCCTGAAAATCCCGAACTTCAAAGCAGAACGCTTTCTAAAGCGACCATAGGTACTTCTTCTTTAAGGCGCATTGCTCTTCTAAAGCATTATTTTCCCGAAAGCGGCATTGTTCCGGTAAGAGGAAATCTCATAACGCGCATTCAAAAGCTTCTAGATAAAACAGACGGCATATCTGTATTGTTATTAGCGACTTCGGGGCTTAAGAGACTCTTAGAGTTTCATAAAAACTGGCCCGAAAAAAAAGTATTCTGGGAAAGCAAAATAAGTTTAAGCATCATTGAAAAATTAGACGCCGATTATAAAAAGCTTAACGAAATTTTTAAGTCGACGCTATATTTTTATTCGATTCAATCTGACGCTTTTATACCGCCGGTCGGTCAGGGCACTCTTGGCATTGAAATGAGAAAAAACGATCACGCAAACAAAAGCAATTTAAGCGATATAATCAATGAAGACGTTAAGCGCCGAAAGCTTCTTGATTTTGAGCGAACGATTCTGCACAAACTAGGTTCGGGATGTCATGTGCCGTTTGGCCTAAGCGCCTCTGACGTATGCGTTGACATAAAAAATAAAATTATCTGCGAAAGAAACAAAGAAGATTGCCGCGAAGATTACAGCGCCTATAAAACCCGCGCTTTTTTTGCCTTAGGTTTTGACCCCGCAAAAGAAGAAAACATAAATTCTTTTTTTGCGATTCGTTATTTCAATCAGTCTAATTACGATAAAAACGTCGATACTTTAATTGAAGAGCTTAACGGCGAAAAGTTTCCCGTTATCTATACCGGTAAAAATTCTCGCGATCTTCAACAAGAGCTCAAAAACACAAAACATCCTTTTTTTCATCTGCCCCTGATAGAAACAAGATATATTGAAGTCGAGAATCTGGCAAACGATAAAAATTATGACGCTCTTGTCATAAGCTCGATGGCTTCTCTTGAATCAAAGGCTTTTGCCGAAATAACAGTTCCTAATACAATTGTGGCCATAGGCGAAAAAACGGCGGCCATGACAAAAAAGAAATTTCCCGAAGCCGAAATAATAACTCCCGATATCTATAACGCGATCTCGGCCGCCAAACTAATTGAAGAAAAAAAATATTCAAGCGTCTTATGGTCGGCGGCAAGAGGCGGCATAACCGACGGCGTTGAGTATTTGCGCGCCCAAAATATCGAAGTTGAAGTTTTAACTTTGTATGAAAGCGTAGAGAAAAAAGCCGACGACGCGTCAAATATATGGGAAGAAAAAAATCTTACAAAAGAAATTTTTTTACAGCAGAAAGCCTTTTGGGTTTTTTGCTCTCCCTCTGCGGTATCTTCTTATTTTAACCAGGGCTTAAGCCAAAGTCCCCACATCATAGCCTGTTTAGGCGCCACTACGGCCGAGGTATTTCTTAAGCGAGGGAATGTTCCTTATATTATTTCTTCAAAGAGTACCTTAACCCAAATGGGGCGCGATATTAAGGGAGAAAATCAAATAACAAATTTAAAGCTTACAAATTGGAACTATACTAAATAGCCCGCCTTGACGGCTAGCGGGCGATATGAACCTGAACAAAAACAAACAAAATTAAGGAGCACAAATTATGCAGCATAACGAATCAGATAAAATATGGAACAACTCGGTAAAGGTATTGGCCGGGGGCGTTAACTCTCCGGTTAGAGCCTATGGCTCTGTAGGCGGCAACCCTATCGCCATGAAAAAAGGCGAAGGCGCTTATCTTATAGACGAAGACGATAATAAATACCTTGATTTTATAAACAGCTGGGGGCCCTTGATTCTGGGACACTGCAACAACGACGTAGTCTCGGCCATAAAAGAGCAGGCAGAAAAAGGAACCTCTTTCGGCACCATAACAAAGGCAGAATTTGAACTGGCCGAACTCATCACAAATAACATTCCGCATGTTGAAACAGTAAGGTTTGTAAATTCGGGAACCGAAGCCGTCATGAGCGCCTTAAGACTGGCGAGAGGCTATACGTCTCGATCTAAAATCATTAAATTTGAAGGATGCTATCATGGTCATCATGACAGTCTGCTGGTTAAAGCGGGTTCAGGATTACTAACTTTTTCGGGAGATATTTCTGAATCGTCAAGCCCTGGCGTTCCCGCGTCTTTTGCCGAAGAAACAATTGTGCTTCCGCTTGACGAAGAAGAAATTCTTGAAAAAACTTTTGATAATTTAGGAGATAATATAGCCGCCGTTATCATTGAGGCCATGCCTGCAAACTCGGGGCTTTTGCCGCAGAGAATTGAATTTATAAAAACGATACAAACCTTATGCGATAAACACGGCTCTCTTTTTATTGCCGACGAAGTGATTACCGGTTTTAGACTCGGATTTACAGGCTTCTGCGGAAAGTACGGCATAACGCCCGATTTGGTTACCTACGGGAAAATAATAGGCGGCGGTCTGCCGGTAGGCGCGTTTGGCGGCAAGAAAATTATCATGGATAATCTTTCGCCCATGGGAAAAGTGTATCAGGCGGGAACTCTTTCGGGAAATCCTCTGGCTATGGCGGCCGGGCATAAAAGTCTTTCAATTTTAAAAAACGAAAACGTCTACGGTCATTTAAGTTCATTGGCTGAAATATTAAAAAACGGTTTTGAAAATGAAATTGTTCCGACACTTGAAAATAAAGATTTTTCGATTCAGCTTGTGCAGGAAGACTCTATTTTCTGGATGAATATATCTGAGACAAAAACCGACGAGATAACCCGCAGGGTCGATAAGATATGGTCAAACGCGGGGGCTGTTTATAAAAAAATATTCTGGTTTTTAATTGAAAACGGAATTCATACGGCGCCCTCGGCCTATGAAGTAGGATTTTTATCGCATCCTATGACAAAAGAAGATATTGAATTTTTTGTTTCAAAATTAAAAGGCGCAATTGAACAAATCTGAAAAATAAAATAAATCATGCCGCATGTTGAACCGAAACGTTTTAAGACAATTCATAAATGGGTTGATTTATTTCTTAAAGACATTGAATATCGCTTTCCCATTACGTTGGCGGTAATTTTTGTCAGCGTGATCGTAATGACTATATGGTGGCAGGTTCTTTTTGAGAGAATGCTAAACGTATATACAGACGCGCAGTTTGAACGGCTTGAGCTTGAGTTTCATAAGAGCCAAACCAATTTGCCCCTTCTTGAAACCCTAATCGCTAAAAAAAAAGCGGTTAAAATATCAAACTGCGCCTTAGAGCCCTGCGTAAAAATATCGCATAATGATGAGAGTTTCTTTCTGCAGATACATCCGCAGTATTTTCAGGCTATCTATGAGGTAAGAAATCGAAAATGGCGAATGATAATCTGGGAAACGTCTTTTTTAATATTTGTATTGTTTTTAGCGTTAAGCTATTTGTTCTGGGCAATCTATAATGAAAAAATGAAATGGAAAGAAAGGCAGAGTTTTTTGGCCCTCGCCGCCCACGAACTAAAAAGACCCTTAAGCGGAATAAGCCTTCTTTTAGAAAGCCTAAAAAGAAAAACTGTTCCCGAAAACAGCAAAGAAGAATTTATCAACAGGGGTCTTCTTGAGATAATCTCTTTAAAAAACCAGCTTGAAAACATTTTAAAAATAGAAGAGCTTCAATCGTCTTATAAAAAAGAAGCAGCTGAAATAAATTTAACAGAATTTTTAAATAATTTTTACTTATCATGGATTCAAACAGATTTAAAAAACAAAGGCAGGCTTAAATTTGAAAATGATTTAGAAACCGAGGTTTTTGTAAAATCTCAAAGCCAATCGCTCTCGACAATATTAAAAAATCTTGTCGAAAACGCTCTTTTATATTCCCAAGACGATGTTTATTTACGTTTATTGAAAAAAAGCAATCAAATTAAAATTGAGATTGAAGATTCAGGAATCGGCTTTGACGCCGACGATATAAAAAATTTAGGAAAAATGTTTTACAGATCGTCTAAGTATAAAGTTCAAAACATTAAGGGAAGCGGCTTAGGGCTATTTATTGTTTACAAACTGGCCTCTCAGCTAAATTTGAAAATCTCTCTTGAAAGCAATATTGACCAAAAAGGAAGCGTATTTACCATCGCATGGCAGTGAAAGAAACAATTCAAGAAAATAACGGGAACTCGACGGCATTAAAAATAGCGCTTATTGAAGACGACGATTCAATACGCCAGCTAATTGAAATGAACTTAAAGCATGAAGGGTTTCAAGTTGAATCATTTTTTAGCGCCGAACAGCTTGAGCGTAAACATAATGCGGGCGATTTTGAAATTATTCTTTTAGATATCATGCTGCCCGGCGAAAACGGGCTCGCTTTTGCCGAGAAGTTACAGAAAAATAATATTATGGTGCCCATCTTGTTTATATCGGCCTTGGGACAAGAAGAGAAAATTCAAAAAGCTTATAAATTGGGAGCGATTGATTACATTACAAAACCGTTCTTAATTGAAACCTTAATTTCAAAAATAAAAAATTTAACGCGCTATTTTATTAAAAGAAAAACCGCCTCGTTGCCCGATAACATAAAAGGCGTACGCATAAACTGGGATTTACTGCAAATTACAAGAGACAATGAAGAAACCGTTTTATCTCCGAAAGAAGCCGAGGCCTTGGCTTATTTTTTAGTAAACCCCAACAAAGTGATTACCAGAGAAGAATTAATATCTGAAATATGGGGCTCTAATGTGTATGTTTCGGGAAGAAATATTGACAATTTTCTGGTTAAATTCAGAAAAATATTTGAAAAGAATCCGGCTGTGCCTGAAATTTTCATCACTTATCCGCGAAAAGGCTACGCATATATAACAGAAAAATAAATTAACAAAAAAGGAAAAAAAATGAACACAAGAATACAAAAAGCTTTAAGAGGCGAAAAAACCGACAAAACTCCAATCTGGTTTATGAGACAAGCGGGCAGATATTTGCCTGAATATATGAAAATAAAAGAGAAAAATACATTCTGGGATATGGTCATAAACCCTGAACTGGCGGCCGAAGTAACCTTGCAGCCAATAAAGCGCTATGATTTAGACGCGGCAATTATATTTTCAGATATTCTAACCCTGCTTTACGGCATGGGAATTAACGTATCGTTTGAGCACGGCCCCCCTGAAACCGATAAAACGGTAAGAAATATTCAGGAACTTCGAGATTTTAAGAATGCGACAGGATATGAAATGCTTCATGAAAGACTGCCTTTTTATAAAAAGGCCCTTAAACTTACCAGAGACGAGCTTCCTGAAGATAAATCGCTTATAGGTTTTGCGGCGGCCCCATATACCATAGGCAGCTACCTTCTTGAAGGGCAAACCTCAAAAACGCACAGCCTTATTAGGGCATGGCTTTTTTCTGATAAAGAAACCTTTGCCGAACTTCTTGATTATTTAGCCGATATGACCATTGAATACTGCAAACTTCAAATAGAAGCCGGGGCCGATGTCATTCAGCTTTTTGAATCATGGGGAGACTCAATCGCGCCCGACGAATATCGCGATTATATTATTCCGCATATCGCGAAAATATCAAGCGAACTATCAAAACAGGTTCCCGTGATTTTCTTCTGCAGAGGGGCAAGCATTCACAGAGACAATCTTCGCGTACTATACGACAAGGGAGTATCTGCCATATCAATAGACTGGCGCATGCCAATTGATTATTTTGGAGATTTACCGGTACAGGGCAATCTTGACCCCGCCTGTTTATGGAGCAACCCTGAAACAGTCGCCCGCGAAACCCTTAAAATACTTGAAAAAAGAGCCAAAAAAGGCGGTTATATTTTCAATCTTGGCCATGGGATATACCCGGGAACGCCGCTTGAGAATGTTGACGCCATGGTAAAAACGGTGCAGGAATTTACGCCGTAACTTGACGTTCTCAACTGTTTAAAAAAATTCACTTTTTTTTGCAAATTAGAACTCAAAAAATCAATATACCTTGACGACTTAAAACGAGCCTATTTTCTGAGCTATGCCCTCAATTCAGATAATAAGCTCAAATGAAGAATTAAAGCGCGGCATTAAGCAAGAAATTGCAAATAATTATGAAATTTATTCTTCAACAACCCTGAAAGAAGGCATAAGAAACATACAAAAAAACGCGATTGATCTGCTTCTTGTAGATATTAAAACCACAGGGGCCATTCAGGGCAAATGGCTCAAAAATACGATAATTACAAAAGAGATATTTTCGGGAGAAATGTCAATTTTACTGATCGCGCCCTATCATTTTTTAAATAAAGAAAATTTTCATCAATTTATTAAGCCCGATACTGAAATACAAGATATTTTCTGGCTTAGCGGCGATAATTTTTGCGCTTTAGACGAAAAAAAAGCTTTTCAGTTTTTTCTTCGTAAAAATATAAACTCGCTTGAGTCAAAAAGAAACAATCGCCTTCTTATTCTTAAAACCGATTCTCTTTTGCATGAGAAAAAAACCTTTACCGATATTCAAGAAATCGCAGGTGCTGAAAATCAAATGAACATGCCTTGTTCTTTTTTAGTGGGCGAATCAAAAAGTTCAGAAAACCTTCGAGCCCTTCTACTTGAGTCGGCCAACCAAACCGAAAATATTTTATTTTTAGGAGATAAAGGGCTTCAGCAAGAAAAAATGGCGTTATATATTCACCTTCTTTCAATCCGAAAAGAAAACCTGCCGTTTGTAGCGGTTGACTGCTCAAAAGTACCTCATCATTTGCAGACCGAGTTTTTTTTCGGATGTAACTCTAAAGCAGGCGTAGAAACAGGGGCCTTTGAAAGGGCACAAGAAGGAACATTGTTTATAGACTCAATCGAGTCGTTATCGTGGGAAATTCAAGAAGAATTATTAAAAACCATGCGTCAAAAATCGTTTTCTAAAGTAAGGGGCAAAAAGAAGATTCCGCTTAAATGCAGGCTTATCTTTTCGGCCGAGAAGAAAATCGAAAAAAAAGTTGAAAAAGGTCTTTTCAGGCAAGATTTATTTTTTCGCGTTCAAGTATTTCCTATTCTCATACCGGGTATGAAATCTCGAAAAACCGATTTGATAGATATTATCAACAATTACGCGCAATGGTTTAACAAAAAACAAAACAAAAAAATCAAATTAACGCCAAATTTAAAACAGGCTTTAGAAAGCAAAGAATGGAAGAATATTGAAGATCTTTACAAAACTCTCAAAAAAATTTATTCTTTATCTGATAGCGAAAATACCGATATTGGCATACTGACATCGGTTGAAAATAACCCTGAAATTCTGTTTTCTGAATATGGGTTTCTGCGCGAAAATAACGCCAAGACCAATCAAATGTTTTTATTTCAGGAATTCTTAACAGGCGGCCATGAGCCTAAACTTCATGAAATTGAAATTGAATATATCAATAAAGTTTTAAAAACTCATAAAGGCAACATATCTGAGGCCGCCCGAATTTTGGGCATTACCAGAAAAACGCTTCATCAAAAACTGAAAAAATATACTCTTGATAAAAGCAAAAAAGCGGCTGCGGGTTAAATTCAATTATTATTTATGACGAAGAACCTACCATTTGTCATCAAAGGGTCGTTAAAAAACAAGAAAATACCCATGCCGTCTGTAGTGAAGGGCTTCAGCAACGCAACTTCTCAAAAAATTAAAGAAGCGGTCTTTCAAATTATTGAAAACTACGCTCATGATTACCCGCAGATTATTTTTTTTGATATTTTTTCAGGCTGCGGTCAAATGGGAATTGAAGCTTTAAGCCGCGGCGCAGCCTTTAGCGTCTTTTGCGAATGGGACAGCAAAAGATTGTCTGACATACGCTCATGGATCTACGATAATGATTTAGATGACCGCGCGTCTTTTATAAAAATGGACGGTTTAAGATTATTAAAAAGCGCCCTTGCTATGCCTAAAGACTTTCATAAAAAAATTTTTCGCGAAAACATAAACTCAGAAAACTACCATCTTGTTTTTTTTGCCGACCCGCCCTATTCTTTTGTGAAAAATAATGTTCCCATTTTTTTAGAGATATTAAACGCTTTTAAGAAATTTGAAGCAGAAAATAAATTTTTATCCGCTTTGCTAGTCGTTCAGTCTGCTACGTTAAAAACAAAATTCAAATTGCCAAACGCCAAAAAGACCCTTTACAAGAAAATGCCCGAAATTCTTGAAAAATACGACAAATCATATGTATACGGGAAAAATCAAATACTTGTCTACTCGCCAAAATAATCGACGCAGTTGCGTCCAATGATTACGTAATTATAAAGAGAAAGCGCGGCAAACTGACGATATTACTCTTATTTCAATTCGAAAAAAGTTATAATATCAAATTACCTGCTTGCGTTTTCTCAGATTGGCGAAACGCTCTTTTTTTCTAAGGCGTATATCGGCGGGTGTTACTTCAAGAATTTCGTCGTTTTCCATCAAATCAAGAGCGTATTCAAGATATAACTTACGAGGTGGGGTAAGTTTAATGCCTTCGTCAGAACCAGACGCTCTTACGTTGGTTTGTTTTTTTTCTTTTACAGGATTAACCTCTAAATCGTTTTCTCTCGTATGAAGACCGATAATCATGCCCTCGTATACGGCTGTCTGCGGGCCTATGAATAGCTCGCCCCGCTCTTGCAAACTAAACAATGCGTAACCGCTGGCTTTTCCGTCAATCATACTGACAAGAGCGCCCCTTGTGCGTCCGCTGAAATCGCCGGCAAATGGACGGTACTCAAGAAAAATACCCGATAAAGTTCCCTCGCCTCTGGTTTCTGTTAAAAAGAAATTGCGAAAACCAATCAAGCCCCTCGTAGGAATTTCAAAAGTCAGTCTCGAAAATACATCAGAGAGTTTCTCTATTTTAATCATGGCGCCTTTTCTTCGGTTAAGCTCTTGTATTACGCCGCCCGAATAAGCTTCGGGTATATCCATAACGATTTCTTCAAAGGGCTCGCATAAAGCGCCTTCTATTTCGCGGGTAATAACCTGCGGCTTTGATACGCCAATCTCATAACCTTCGCGCCTTAGATTTTCAATCAATACGGCAAGATGAAGCTCGCCCCTGCCCGAAACTTTAAAGGCCTCTCCCTGAATTTCAACTTTTAACGATAAGTTTACTTTTAATTCTTTGTCAAGCCTGTCTCTGATGTGCCTTGAAGTTAAAAACTTGCCCGTTTTTCCCGAAAAAGGAGAATCGTTAACCATAAAAAGCATTGATACCGTTGGCGGTTCAATGTCAATCATGGGCAGCGGATTTATTTTTTCTTCAGATACAAGGGTGTCTCCTATTGACATCTCGTCAATGCCGGCAATAGCGACAACATCGCCCTGCTGAACTTCATTGGTTTCAATGCGCTTTAACCCGTGAAATGTAAATAATTTCGTTATTCTTTTTGCTGCCGAAACTTCAGGCTTATGCTCGTTTTTTAAGTAAACCATATCGCCGATTTTACATCCGCCGCTAAAAACCTTGCCTATGCATATTCTGCCGAGATATTCGCTGTAATCAAGAGTAGTTACCTGAAAAATAAAATTTTCAGTCTTTTTACCGCTGGCTACAGGGGCCTCTTTTAAAATTGTGTCTAATAGGGGAGCGATGTCTTTCTTTTCATCGTTAACATTTAATAGGGCATATCCGTTTTTCGCGCTCGAATAAATCACGGGAAAGTCAAGCTGTTCGTCTGAAGCGTTAAGCTCAAGAAAAAGTTCAAGAGTTTTTTCATGAACCCTTTCTATATCGGCTTCGGGTTTATCTATTTTATTGATAACGACAATGATTTTGTGGCCAAGCTCCAGCGCTTTTTTTAACACAAAACGCGTCTGCGGCATCGGACCCTCATGGGCGTCAACAAGCAGAAGACATGAATTGACCATCCTTAAGATTCGCTCTACTTCGCCGCCAAAATCAGAGTGACCGGGGGTATCTACGATGTTTAATTTAATATCTTTATATTCTACCGCCGTATTTTTAGAGAAAATAGTGATGCCGCGCTCTCTTTCAAGATCGTTTGAATCTAAAATTCTCTCGCGGTTCTCTTTCTCTGTCACTCCCTGACAATAGCGCAAGATAACGTCTAATAAAGTTGTTTTGCCGTGGTCTACGTGCGCGATTACGGCGATATTTCGTATTTCTTTCATATATGCTGAGATAGTCTTTTTTTTTGAGTCAGGCCGAAAAGATTTTTATTTTATTTTTTAGACCTTATTTTTTAAAAAATCGAAGTAATTTACAATCATCAATTTAATCGCCTTTCTCATTAATCATCATTTCCCGCATTTTAAACTTTTGCAGTTTTCCTGTAACGGTCATCGGAAATTCTTTTACAAATTTTATATACTTCGGTATTTTAAAGTGCGCTATTTTATCTTTGCAGAAATTTCGAATTTCTTCTTCTGTGGCAGTTTCATTTTCGTGCAGAAGTATCCAGACGACTATTTCTTCGCCGTAAAACTTGTCGGGTACGCCAAATACAGAGACCTCGGCAATCTTGTGATTGGTATATAAAAAATCTTCTATTTCGCGCGGATAAATATTTTCGCCGCCTCTTATGATCATCTCTTTAAGACGACCGGTGATTTTAACGTATCCTTCGGCATCCATCGCGCCTATATCGCCCGAATGAAGCCACCCTTTTTCATCAATAGCTCTTTGTGTCGCTTCTTTATCGCCATAGTATTCTTTCATTATATGATAACCGCGAAAACAAATTTCGCCTTCTTCATCGATAGGTAAAACTGCGCCAGTTTCAAGATCGATTACTTTGACTTCCTGATAAGGCAAACTAATGCCCACTGTTTCTGTTCGCCTTTTGATGCTGTCAGCGGGTCTTGTTAAATGGGTAATCGGAGAAGCTTCGGTTTGCCCGTATCCGATTAAAATTTCTCTGCAACTCATTTCATTGATGACGCGGTTCATAAGTTCAGGGGCGCAGGGAGCCCCGGCCATGATGCCTGTTCTTAATGAAGACATATCATAGTTTTTAAATTCAGGATGTTCAAGCTCGGCAATAAACATGGTGGGTACGCCGTGAATTGCCGTGCATTTTTCTTTATCTACCGCCTGCAGGGCTTTTAACGCGTCAAAGTGTTCGCAGGCAATGACAATGCAGGCGCCTTTAGATAAACAAAGCAGATTCGCCAAAACCATACCGAAACAATGATAAAAAGGCACCGGAACGCATAGACGGTCTTTATCGGTAAATTTCAGCACATCGCCCGAAAAAATGGCGTTATTTAAGATATTTAAATGACTTAAAACAACAGCCTTAGGAAAGCCCGTCGTGCCCGATGTGTATTGAATATTAATGGGGTCGTCTGCGTCTAATTCTTTGGTTCTTATATTCAATGCGTCATCAGAAACCGACATACCGGCTTTTATAATTTCATCCCATAAAGTAAAACCTGAAGCGGGTCTTTGAAAGGTATCTTTTTGAAGCGGATCATAAACGGCAATGAAACGTAAAAAATCAAATTCCTGAAAAGTTCCCTGTTTAATATCATCATTATTTTTCTCTTTAAGCTCAGGCAGAATTTCTAAAAGCATCTCGATATAATTACTTTTTCGAAACGAAGGTATGGCAAAGATTCCCTGTAATTGAGAGCTTTTCAAGACATACGCAAGCTCGTTTACACGATACGCCGGATTAATATTTACCAGTATCGCGCCTATTCTCGCTGTCGCCATTTGTATAACGAGCCACTCAATATTATTGGTCGACCAAATGCCTATTCTGTCGCCTTTTTCAAAACCCAGGGCCAAAAGTCCTTTAGCCAGTTTATCAATTTCGAGACTTAAATCGCCATAACTTAATCTTCTGTCTTGAGGCATTGAAACCACTGCCTCATTTTCTTTAAATTGCGAAACAATTTCTGAAAAATAATCGGGGATGGTATCGCCCACAAGAGGCTTGTCGCCTCCCATATGAAGATAACTTTTTTTAACAGGTTTCATATTAAATATAAATCTTTAATCGCCGCCATAAGACTAATGATTATAATGCCCCCAATACTTATCTACTTCATTTTGAATCTCTGCTATCAATTTATCATTTCTTTGAGGCTCAAACAAATGCTTGAATCTTCCCTGTATTTTAAGATACTCTTCAACCGGTTTTCTTTCTCGCGGTATTTTTGTATGAACAATCTTGCCATCGGCATATTCTTTCAATGGCCAGATTCCCGTTTCTACGGCAAGCTTTCCTATTTTGACCGTCTCGTTAGAATGAAAAGTCCATCCTGTCGGGCATGGCGATAAGGCTAAAATAAGCTTTGCGCCTTTCATATTTTTGGCTTTTTCAACTTTTTTCGCCAAATCAAGCGGGTCTGAACCAATGATAGTTGCCGCGTAGGCCGGTTTGTGCGCTGCCCATATTGCAAAAATATCTTTTTTATAATATTGAAAACCGGTCAAACTCTTACTGGTAGATGTTCTTGCCGCATGGGGCGTCGCGTCTGAATACTGTTGGCCCGTATTTCCGTACCCTTCATTATCATAGCATATATAAATAAAATCTAAATTTCTTTCTATCGCGGCTGACGCCGCCGATAAACCCATTCCATAAGACGAGCCGTCGCCCGCGAGAACAACAACTTGCATATTGTCTTTCGGTTTTATTCTTTTCTTTTCAATTAGAATATCTAACGCGTCGCGAATTCCCTGGGCTGCGGCCGGGGCAGAGGCCATTGAAGTATAAAGCCAGGAACCCCGAAACGGCGTAAAAGGATACACCGATAAAAGCGTCATACATCCGGCGGCGTTTACAAAAACCGTATTTTTGCCGAGAATATCGTATATCTGATGAAGAGCCTCAAGGGCTCCGCAGCCGGCGCACATGGCCGTACCCGAAGCCAGAAGTCTCTCAAAAGGAATATCGCGCATTTTTTTAATTTTTTCTTTGCTCATTTTTCTTTTCAACCCCGGCTATACCTTGCAGTTTGCGAACAGCCTCTAATTCTGCTTCAGAAAAAAGAAGGCGCGCCATGGGCGGTTTTTTTGTCTCTGCGGCTTTTCGCATTTCTTTTTCAATTTCATAAAATTCTTCGGCTGTAATATCACGGCCGCCAAGACCGCCTATATAACTGATTAGAAAAGGCGCTTCTTTTTCATTGCATAGTGCAGCTGCTGTTTCTGTATAAATGACGCCGCCTTTGCCTGGCGCTAAATTTTGATCGATTACAGCCGCCGCCTTTTTGCCTTTTAATAGTTTTTTCATTTCTTCTTCAGGAAACGGTCTAAACATTCGCAAACGCAAAAGTCCCGTTAAACTTCCCGCTTCGCGCAGCATATCTACCGCTTCTTTTGCTTTTGTCGCGAAAGACCCGATCATAATAAAAACATAATCTGCCCCGTCGGCCATGTATGATTCAATTAGGGCGTAAGAGCGGTTAAACATTTTCTCAAATTTTTCAGCCGACTCATTAAATACAGAAATAGCCTGTATAGCGGCAAGATGATGTTCATAACGAAAATAAGAATAAATGCTTCCCTGAAGAACGGCTGACGCGTGACTTAAGGGAACATTTGCCCGAAAGCTGATATTATGGGCGTCAAACTCGCCGATAAATTCGCGGGCCTTATTTTCATCGGGAATTTCAACAGGTTCGCGCGTGAAAGAAAGATAAAACCCGTCTATGTTCACGATAACAGGCAGTCTAACTCGCACATCTTCGGCAATCTGATAGGCCATAAGAACCATATCAAGCGCTTCCTGGCAAGTTGAAGCGTGAAGCTGCAGAAATCCCGAGTCGCGCAAGGCGAAAATATCATTATGGTCAGCTTCAAGAGTAACGGGGGATGAAAGCCCGCGCGAGACATTTACCAAAACCCAGGGAACCCTGTATCCTGATACCGCATACAGCATTTCTGAAGCGTAAAGAAGCCCCTGGCTTGAAGTGGCGCTAAAAACTCTGACGCCGGTAACCGCGGCAGAAGCTGCGGCTGTTACCATCGAGTGTTCTGAGTCAAGCGTAACAAAACGGCCCTTTAATGCGCCCTCGTCAAACCATCCCGCGAGAGTTTCTATTATCTCAGTCTGCGGCGTTATAGGAAACGCAGGCACATAATCAACATTCGCGAGTCTTGCTCCCCATGCGGCCGCCGCGTTTCCCGTTAAAAGTTTTCGCTTCACTTTTTTTTATGCTCCCTTGGCTTCTTTTGTTTTTTTGTGTTCGGCTTCAACCGATATCGCGCGCCGCGGACACTGCATAACACAAATAAGACATCCTTTGCAGTGCTCATAATCAATCTGAGGAGCGCCGTCTTCATCTAAATAAATGGCGCTATCGGGACAAAAAGAACCGCAAAGATGCCAGCATAAGGCACAAAGCTCTTTGTTCACAACGGGACGTAAAGTGCGCCACAAACCGGTTAGCGCAAGCTCGCTTGTTCCCGAATCGTAAATGGCGGGAGCCGAGATATCGGCCCCTTCGAAAGGCGGTTCAACCCAGTTTAATCGCCGGTAAGAATCGGCAGAAATACCAACGCCTCTTTTGACAATGCCTTCATAAGAAGAAAGCTCGTCATAAGCTTTCAGCGAAATTTCAATATTTTTTTCTATAACCGTTTTTTCAAAAACAGACAGTTCTTCTTCAATGGCCTGTTTTAAACTCTCTTTTGAAATAACTCCCAAAAGCCGGCCGGCGGCTCCTACGCAGACAGAGCTATTATAATGAAAATCTAAAGCCGTATCATATTCTTCGCTTTGAGATAATGTAATGATTTGAGAATCGATACCCAGGCGTTTTCGCCAGAAATCAGAACTTTCATTGCTGCAGATAAAAAAAACCGTATTTTCGGCAATGCCCTGGAACACCCCCGCAGCGGGAATCTCAATGAGTGTTTCATCTGCAACAACCACCAGCCCCGGATGAAGTATAATGCCTCTTTCGTTTATGGGTTTCTTGCCTGCCCGTACATATGAGAAGATAGGAGCTCCCCGCCGTTCGGCCCCATAACGCGGAGCGTCTTGTACCTCATACTTTTCAAGGAATAAAGCTTCGCCCAAGATACGGCCCGCGGTTTTTATTCCCTGCCCCCCGCGACCGTGTAAGCGAATACGATACATTTTTATTCCTAAAAGATTGACCAGCGCTTAAAGCTCATTGCCTTTTTTATACGTTGTTTTGCTATTTTTACGGCGGCCTCGCGCGGCCTAATATTCTTTTCTTTTATGAATTTAAGAACTTCTTTTGTGTTTTGGCGAATTTTTTCTTCAATGGTATTAAAAGCGAGCGTTTTATTTCCTGAATGATACTCTACCGCGGCGCATATGACCCCGCCCGCGTTACAGATAAAATCGGGCATGCATAAAATTTTTTGATCATGAAGAATTTTCTCGGCGCCTTCTGTTATGGGTATATTCGCCCCGCTTATGATAAGTTTTGTCTTTAAGCGGCTTACGTTTTCTTCAGAAATCACATCGGGACGCGCCGCCGGTATCCAGATATCGCATTCGATATCAATTACGGCGTCTTTTTCAGCTTTTTTGCCTTTATTGAAATCTTTAACCGAACCGCCGGCGTTTTTAAACTCGATTAATTCTTCAAGCTCAAGACCGTCTTTATTATAAACAGAACCTTTACTGTCGGCCGCCCCAATCAATACGGCGCCCTTCTGGGCAAGAAAACGCGCTGCATGTTTGCCTACAGAGCCAAAACCCTGCACGACAACACGGGCACCCTGTAAATCAAGATCAATATGATTCGCCGAGATTTCTGCCGCAATTGACAATCCGAAGCCTGTCGCGCCTATTTCGTCAAGCGGTATACCGCCTGCCTCAGAAGGCAGCCCCACAGACCGGCCAATTTCGTCTTTTATCCACGCCATGCACTCTTCATCGGTACCCATATCGGGGCCAAAAATATAGTTTTCTTCATTTTTCAGGGCCGCCGCGAAACATCGAATATATCGCTCTTTTTCTTTTTTTGGCATGGATGGATCGCCAAAAAGAACAGACTTGCCGCCGCCGTGAGATAAACCCGCCGCTGCGTTTTTCATTGTCATTGCTCTGGCAAGACGAAAGCATTCGTCAAGACTCACATCAGGAGCTATACGAAGCCCGCCGATAGAGGGCCCTGCTGCAACATTATCAATTACCAGAATGCCCTTAAGATCAAAATCAGGCTCATACACATACACGATTTTATGCGGACCAAGTTCATCCGCGAACCGAAAAGATTTTCCCATAGAAGTAAATATATTACTATGCTGCTTTGTCAATTTATTATTTTGAGTTTTTCGAACAGTTATCGGCGATATTTTCTTGACACACTGAACATTTATTGTTTTGAAGTCTTATGATAACAGAAATTTGGCCTATTATTATACAGTTTCTCTTTGGGCTCGGGTTTGCCGCCTTAATACTTACCGCGGCCCATATCATTCGTCCTAAAAGAAGAAAACCGGCAGATTCACATCCCGAGACTTTTGAGTGCGGCATACCATTTAGCGGCGACGCGCGGGGTATGTTTAACATTCAATTTTATATAGTCGCCATGCTATTTATACTATTTGATATTGAGGCCGTCTTCTTATATCCCTGGGCGGTATCGTTTTTAAAATTTAAGGCGATAGGCTCTGCCGGTTTTGTTCTTGTCGAGATGTTTGTATTTCTAATCATTCTTTTATTAGGCTATTTTTATATTATACGAAAAGGAGCCCTTGATTGGGAAGACCCCGAATAATCAGGAATATCGCATTTATAAAGGAAGTTTTATGAAAAAGACAACAGTAACCGCCCCGCAGCTAACCGCCGAAAGATTAAAAGGCAAATCAAACCAGTTTTTTTTAACCGGCGTATTATCTGATTTTTTAAAGTGGGGGCAATCATACAGCTTATGGCCATATCCTTTTGCGACGGCATGCTGCGGCATTGAATTTATGTCTACCGCCGCCGCCGATTTTGATATAGCGCGATTTGGCGCCGAAAGACCGTCTTTTTCTCCGAGACAAGCCGATATGATCATTGTTTTAGGCACCATAACCTATAAAATGGCGCCTGTACTTCGCCATATTTACCGTCAGCTAGCCGACCCTAAATTTGTTATTTCGGTGGGCGCATGCGCGTCGTCAGGCGGCATGTTTGACAGCTATTCTGTTTTGCAGGGCATTGACCGCATTTTACCGGTAGATGTTTATATTCCGGGGTGCCCGCCTCGGCCCGAGGCTATTCTTGAAGCTTTAATGCTTATGCAAAAAAAGTTAAGAAAGCAATCTATTGAAGACAGAAGAGACGAGATTAAAGAGAAAATTCTTCAAATGGAAGCCAGAAATAAACCCGTTATTGTTGAATAATTTTATTTTTTTTATTAAAATACACATTAAAAATATAGTTGTATAAAATCTTAAAAACAAAGCGACGCGTAAAATCTGGCTTTTCTTCTATGTGGTAAATATGAGAAAATCTGGCATTTTCATAAAAATAAATAAAGAACCGTTTTATCTTTCAATTTTCTTTCTTATCATCTTTGTAATTCTCTATAATGTTTTGGGGCATATCGAAAGAAATGAAAAATTTCAGGTAAAAGAAACCCTTGAAAGTATCTTAAAAATAACGCATGATAACATAAAAAGATGGAAGGCGCATCGCATACAGAACCTTGAAAATATTGCGATGGAAGGCGAAGTCAAGTCAATAACAAAAATATTATTAAATCATAACGCGAATACTATTACTTATAAATCGGCGTTAAAAGAGATACAGCTTTATTTAAAACCCAAAATTAACGCATTGAAAGACGATAATTTTTTTCTTATTTCAAAAGATTTTATCAATCTTGCTTCATTAGATACAACTTCTGTCGGCAAGAAATATGCAAGTATACAACAATATGATGAAATACAAAAAATATTTCATGGTAAATCTGTATTGACCCCGCCTTTTGAGTCAGATATCTCAAAAAAACCTGAAATGATAATTGGCGCTCCCGTAAAGAATAATTCAAATGACATAATCGCGGCGCTTATCTTTTTGGTTCCCCCCGAAAATGAGTTTACGGCCATTCTTCAATTGGGTCGCGTCGCAAAAACCGGAGAAACATACGCTTTTAATAAAGAAGGAACGCTCATCAGCGAAAGCAGATTTAACGCTCACTTGCTTCAGGCAGGTTTGCTAAAAAAAGGAGAAAGGGGCATCTTAAATATTCTTATTGACGACCCCGGTACAAATTTACTTGAAAATTCTACGTCTCATACAAAAGACTCTAAAACAACTCTGACCAAAATGGCCAAAAGCGCCATTTCTGGCAATTCTGGCTTCGATCTAGAGGGATACCGCGACTATCGCGGCGTTACCGTAGTCGGCAGCTGGCTTTGGGACAATGATCTAGATATAGGAATTACTACAGAAGTCGATAGAGATGAAATATATGAACATTCAAATGAAAATTTTTTTCTGATTATCTTCTTAACGGGCTCTATCATTTTATTGGCCTTAATTTATTCTATGCGGCAAAAAAATATATTAAAAAATATGACAGTTTTAGGCGAAAAACTTGAAATCAATAACGAAGAACTTGAAAAAGCAAATGAAGAACTCGCGCAATACGCCTCGGTGGTTTCGCACGACTTAAAAACTCCGTTAAGGGCAATTCACAGCTATTCAGATTTTTTAATGGAAGATTTAATAGATTCTCTTCAAGATCAGCATAAAACATACCTGATTGGTTTAAACAGAGCGGTAAAACAATCTGAAACTCTGGTAAACGATATGCTTGAATATCATAAACTGGGAAAAGCCAAACTTAGCATAAGCAAAATAGACCTGAACAATTTTATTGAAGAGCTAAAGAGTATTATAAAACAATCTTCCAATGAAGAAATGACCATTGAAAATAATATTAAATCGTTAGACTCTGATATTGTGCTTTTAAGGCAAATTTTTTATAATTTAATATCAAACGCGTTTAAATACAACGAATCTCAACCCAAAAAAATCTCAATAATGTTTTCTTATTATGACGAACATCATATTCAGATTTCAGTCGCCGATAACGGCATAGGCATCGAACCCGAATATCATGAAAAAATATTTGGAATTTTTCAAAGGCTGCATCCCAGCGATGAATATGACGGCACAGGCGTGGGCCTTGCCGTCGTCAAAAAAGCGGTAGACAAGTTAAAAGGAGATATAAAATTAGAATCTAAATTAAACGAAGGCTCTAAGTTTATAATTATTTTGCCTGTAAATAAATATTTTGAGGATAAATAAATGAATAGAAAACCCGCCAATGCCTGCCATATTCTTCTTGCCGAAGATAATGAGCATGATATAATTTCAATTCAACGCGCTTTTGAAAAAAACAAAATAGTAAATCCCTTGCATATCGTAAGAAACGGCGTTGAATGTCTCGATTATTTATTCAGAAGAGGCCAGTACGAAGACCCGCATACATCGCCAACCCCGACTCTTGTACTTTTAGATATTAAAATGCCAAAAATGGACGGCATTACGGTTTTGCGCAACATAAGAGAAAGCAAAGAAATTTCAAGAATGCCCGTTATTATGCTGACCACTTCAAAAGACCAAAACGATATCACAGAAAGCTATGATCTTGGCGTAAACGCCTATATTGTAAAACCGGTAGAGCTTGAGAACCTTGCCGAGGCCATAAAAAGAATTGAACTTTTCTGGCAAATTGTAGAAAAACCTCCGTTAAACATATAAGCATGAATGAAAATATAGAAGATATTAACCTTCTTCTTATAGAAGACAATGAACACGATAAAGTAATAATTGAAAAAACGCTAACTAATGAATTTGTCTTAAATTCCGGTTTGAATTTTCATATAACCCAATGTAACTCAGCGGAAGACGCTTTAAAAATAATTGAGAAAAATGATAAATCTTTCGGAGTTCTTTTAGTCGACTACATACTGCCGGGCAAGAGCGGTCTTGAATTTTGCGAAATTATCATTAATAAAAAAATAGAAATTCCAATCGTTTTCTTTTCGGGGTTAGGAACTATTGACACGGCAGTAGCCGCCATAAAAATGGGAGTTTCTGATTACATTATTAAAGACAATACGCGCCAATATTTGAAATTTCTACAATACACCTTAAGAAACGCATATTTGAAACAAAAAGAAATCAACGCGCGCAGAAAAGCCGAAGCAAAACTGGCAAAATACGCAAAAACACTCGAAAGAATAAACCATTATAAAGAATTATTTATTGATATAATAAGACATGATTTGTTAAATTTCGCCAATTCTATTAATATGGGGGTACGCCTGCTTACTGAATATGAAAAAGAAGAAGCAGACGATGAAACTTCAAAGTCTCTTATAAAATCTACAAACCAATTAATAGAGTTAATACAAAACGCGTCTAAATTTTCAAACTTAGAAAATATTTCAGAACTAGATTTTAAAGAGGTAAATATCAATGATTATATAACTTATGCTCTTGAAAATATAGAGCATATTATATTAGAAAAGAAAATAACCGTAAATAATTTAACAGAAAATAACCTTACAGCGCCCGCGAATATATTACTTATTGATGTTTTTATCAATATTCTTATCAATGCGGCCAATTATGCGTATGAAGGCAAGGTTGTTGAAACCGAAATTAGCGAACATGAAAATAACTGCCTTATTTCATTTATTGATTATGGCAAAGGCATTGAAGATAGGCATAAAGAAACAATCTTTCAGCGTTTTGAACGTCTTGAAAAAAAAGGCATAAAAGGCACAGGTTTAGGCCTCGCTATTTGTAAACGTATCATTGAACTTCATAACGGAAAAATCTGGGTAGAAGACAACCCTTCAGGCGGCGCTGTTTTCAAAGTGAGTATTCCCAAAGACAGATCAATTCAGAACAACTCTCTTGCGATATAATTGTTTCAGATATTCTCTAAATAAGAAACATAGGGCAGATTTCGATATAATTCATTATAATCTAGCCCGTAACCCACTAAAAATTTATCTTTAGTTTCAAACCCGGTAAACTTTATTTTATATTCAGATTTATATTTTTCTTTTTTTAAAAATAAAGCGACGACTTCTACAGACGAGGCTTCTTCTTTCTTCAAGTCGTTCATAAAAAAGTTTAACGTCAAAGCCGTATCAATAATATCTTCAACGATTAAAACATGTTTGCCTATTATTTTTTCTGTATTTTTATGCATCATTTTTACGCTGCCCGAACTTTTTGAATCTTTGCCATAGCTTGAAAGTCTTATAAAATCAATAATTACCGGCAAATTAATTTGGCGAATTAAATCGGCCATAAAAATAAACGCTCCTTTAAGCACGCCAATGACAACCAGCGGATTACTTTGAGAAATTTTGTCTTTATAATATAGTGTAATTTCTTTTCCCATTTTCTTTATTTTTTCTTGAATTTCTTCTTCGCTTATCAGTATAGGAAGTTTTTTCTTCTCGTTTTCTAACATAAATAACCTTTGTTTTTAATTTATCGAAGGCGTAAAGAAGGTTGTGTTTGTTTCAAGTAAATTTAATAAAACGAGCAAATTTGTTGAGTTTGCCACAGAGCGCACAGAGAACACAGAGGCCTTAGGCAGAGACCTTTTCGTTCCTAGGCTTCCTAAAATATTTTCTTTAATTATTTTGTTAGCCACAGGTTTAAACCTGTGGCTAACAAAATAATGATTAACCTTCCTTCTCGTATTTCAACCAAAAAAAAGCCCTCTGAAATCAGAGGGCTTCAATATATTATGACAAAATAAATGCCGCCGGCGTCCTACTCTCCCAGGGAGCGAACCCCCAAGTACCATCGGCGATGCAGGACTTTACTTCCGTGTTCGGAATGGGAACGGGTGTGGCCCCTGCTCTATAGCCGGCGAACAAATTATTACATTATATGAACTCTTAGATGAGCTTTTGTTTTTTAATTTGAAGCGCAAAGCGCTTCAAATTAAAACTTACAAAGGTTTTTCATCTAGAACTTATCTTCTTTTCTTCTTTAAGCGTTTCAAGTTACGCTTTCAGCATAACTAAACCATAATATGGTCAAGTCGCACGACCGATTAGTATCACTCGGCTGAACATGTTGCCATGCTTACACCTGTGACCTATCAACCTGGTATTCTTCCAGGGGTCTTCAGTTGCCGGAAAACCCGGCAAGGGGAGATCTTATCTTGAGGCAGGCTTCCCGCTTAGATGCTTTCAGCGGTTATCCCTTCCAAACATAGCTACCCGGCGGTGCCACTGGCGTGACAACCGGTACACTAGAGGTTTGTCCATCCCGGTCCTCTCGTACTAGGGACAGGCCCTCTCAAATCTCCAACGCCCACGGTGGATACGGACCGAACTGTCTCACGACGTTCTGAACCCAGCTCGCGTGCCGCTTTAATTGGCGAACAGCCAAACCCTTGGGACCTGCTTCAGCCC
>JAOUOT010000014.1 GCA_029880265.1 Spirochaetia bacterium
CAAGCGATTCGGGATACGATACAGAGTACCCGTATTCAAAACCTAAAACGGCGTACTCTGAAAGAGGAGAATTAATAATTTCGATTTGGGCCTGTTCAGAAGAAATATGGTTTAACGGATTATATCTTAAACCCGTATTTATGTCATTTATAACCGCCTGCCTGTGCGAAAAAGTTCCCCTTTGCGCGTCTTGGCCCGACATTCTTATTCTTATTTTATCTTTTAAAAGAGAAGCAAACGCAAGAGCTTCTGAAAATCCCCAGTCGATATTTTCTTTGCCTTTGCCCATGTTTCTGCGGTTTTCAAGAAGTTTTATAATCTTAGTATGCGGGGTAAAATCTTTGGGATAAGTCGTGATTTTATCTGATAATAATTCTATTTCTTGTTTTGAAAGCTTTGTTTCGGGCTCTTTTTTATCGGGTTTAATCGAAAAAGACGCCCATCTTTCGCCCATGGTATCTACTTTCATACGGATATTTTCTCTGTGGGCCGATTCAAAGGTCGATTGAAGAGAATTTTCGACGCCTTTTTTAATGAATTGTATATCGTCAGCCGATATGTCTTTATCGCTTAGAAGCTTTTTTTCGTAAATCTCAACCGCGGTAGGATGTTTTTTTATATGGCCGTAAAGAACAGGCTGGGTAAAAGAAGGCTCGTCAATTTCGTTGTGCCCGAAACGGCGGTAGCCTATTAAGTCGATGATAACGTCTTTATGAAATTTATTTCTATAAAGCATGGCCAGTCTTGCCGCTCTGTAAACCGCTTCAGGATCGTCTGCGTTGACGTGAATAATGGGAATTTGAAAGCCTTTGGCCAAATCGGTAGCGTATAGCGTAGAGCGCGATTCTTCAGGGTTTGCGGTAAAGCCAATCTGGTTATTTAATACGATATGAAGCGTGCCGCCGGTAGAGTACCCCGATAAATTCATTAGGTTCAGGGTTTCTGCGACCACGCCTTGCCCGACAAAAGCGGCGTCGCCGTGAATTAAGATACCCATATATTTTTGGCCCGTCTTATCGCCCGCCCAGTCTTGTCTTGCCCTTACCTGACCCGTAATAACCGGGTTTGAGGCTTCAAGATGGCTGGGGTTAAAACCGAGAGAAATCTTAACTTCTTTTTTCGCTTCGGTCATTACCGAGCCCGAATATCCGAGGTGGTATTTAACGTCGGTATAATCGATTGTTTCGGGGTTGAAATTTTCTTCAAACTCGGCAAATAAAAGCGAGGGATGTTTTCTCATTATATTAACAAGCACGTTGAGTCGGCCCCGGTGGGCCATGCCTATTGTAACGCCTTCCATTTGAATAAAACCGGCGGTTTCGACGATAACGTCTAAAAGGGGAATTAACGACTCTGCGCCTTCAAGAGAAAAACGCTTTTTGCCAGTGTATTTTTTGGCTAGAAATCTTTCAAGATATTCGGCCTGGTATAATTTTTCAAAAATGCGCAATTTTACCCATGTGCTTAGATGCTGTAAATTGGCAGGCGATTCAATTCTGGCAGAAAGCCAGTTTCTTTCGTTTTCGTCTACAAGATAAAAATGCTCGTATCCCGTAGATAAACAATAGGCCCTTTCAAACCACGATATTATTTGATTTAGCGTATTTTTAGAGGCTCCCGATATGAATGAATCAAAAGAAATTTTATAATCTTCGCCGTCGAAGTTTTGTATAAGCCTGTCTATGGCCTCTCTGTTTAACGGCGTCAAGTTTAAGGGGTCTAAAGAAGCCGCTAGATGTCCCGTTTTTCTGTAAGCGTCAAGCAATGCCAAAAGCGCCATGTTTCGTATGGTTTCGCCTTTGGGCAAGGCGGCGCCTGAGGTTAATGAAAGAGTATCTTGCGGTTTTTCGTCTTGTTTTGATCCGTTGTTTAAGTTTGAAAAAAGAGAGCGCCAGTTTGCGTCTAATATTCCGTCATTTTCGCTGAAGCTTTGATATAATTCTTCTAAAAAAGCCCGGTTATCGCCCGTTAAAACGCTGTAATCCACCTACACAATTTACTTATTTAGTTTAGAGACGACAAAAAAAGAGGTCTAATTATATAGTAAGATTATATAAATAAAAAACGCGCCCAATAAGCGCGTTTTTTATAAAACAGCTTTGTTTGATTAAACTATTTTTTATTTTGAGTCGGCGCCGGTTTTCTATTCGTTGAAGCCGTTGTTTTTTTATTCTCTTTTTTGCCGTAACTTGAAAAATCTTTACCTTCTAGTTTAACGTCTACCTCGACTTGATGTATGCGGCTATAATTATCGTTTGCGTCTACTTTGTACTGATCTGGTATTCTTGTGTCAAAAACAGGCTCTAGCTTTTTTTCAAGCAAATAAGGGTTTTCGCGGTACTGTGTTTGAACCGAATAAATATCGTTTCTGTTTTTTAATTGATAAATATTGATTACCTTTGTTTTGCCTTCGCGGCATAATTTTATAGCGACCATGTATTTTTCAATTCTTTCTTTACGGTGTCTGGGGGTTATTTTTTGACCCTCTTCAAGGTGTTTTTCTATATCAATGGCCCCTTGACGAATTTTCTTTGCGTCGCGTAAGTCTTTGTAGCCATAATCGAGGCTGTTATAGATGCTTCTTCTATCGTAGGTAAAATGATAATCTAAATGATTATACTGTCTTGGCTGGGTTTTTACTTCTCTGTCTTTTTTTGTTCTTTGGGCAAAATCTGATCGGGCGTTGAATTTAACGTTAACGTCTACTACGTCATTTAATACTTCAGAAAGCATTCTTTCGGTTCTTTCAATATATTGAGCGCTTAAAACTTCAAGCGATTTTTCAAGCTCTTCTTCAATTTGAAGGTATTGTTTATATGATTCAACATAGTTTTCTTCATAATATAAAGATAAAGCCTTTGTGTACATCGCTTTAAACTCTTCATATTTATCTTTTTGTTCCTGAGAGCCAAAGTTGGCAATAGGTACCTCTAAAAAGAAAAAGGCTTCCATAATTTCTTTTCGTTTATCAGTCGCTTTTTCGGCGGCAGAAATTGCCTCTATCTTAGAGCCGCCAAACGAGATTGTTGCGGCCAGCAAAATCATCCCTGATATTTTATTTAATTTGACATTTTTCATATATCACCTCATGCGATACTTTAATTTATTTCAGGCATTTACTTGTATAAATAAAAAACTCTGAAATTTCACTCTTATTATCGGTAAATATAAGCATGTTTCTTAACTAAACATATTTTAAATTTATACCGATTCTGAAATTATGAACAAAAAAATACCCTTTATCGTACTATCAACGTTTTTTTTATTCTTTTTATTAAATTTAAATTGCGGGTCTGCGCCCGTTAAAGACGAAAAAAAAACCGTACAAGACGCTTTAGACGCCGAAACCGAAGAAAAGTCGGTCGATGCCGGCGATTATGCAGAAACGATTGAAATCTTAAAAAAAGTTATCGAAAATCCCCCGCCAGATAACCCGAATTCGCGTTTTGCAAATCTTGATAAATTAAGCGAAATTCCCGATAAGAAAGCTCTTGATTTGCTGGTACAATACGCTTCGCATAAAGATATCGCCATCAGAGATAAAGCGGTGACAAGTTTAAGAAAAAGGCAAGAAAACGCTCCGGCTGAAAAAATTGAAGAAAAACTGTTTGAAATAATAGAAAACAATAATAAAACTTACGGTAAACTTACCGCTTCAGAAATACAGGCGCTTGGTCAAATAAGCGACAGTCGAAGCGCCTTTTTACTTGAAAAAAACTTAGGAGTCTCAAAAGAAGACGACGCGCTTATCATACAATCATTGGGCAGAAGGCTCGAAAAACATGAACAGCAAAAAGATAAACCGGCTTTAGTTTCGGCCGAAGAAAAAGTTTTGCAAAGTTATTTAAAAAGCGCCGACGATAAGACTCTTGAAAAGCTTGCCTTAAGCGCTTTATATTTTTCATCGCTGAAAGGCAGGCAGAAAGTATTTGATATAGCGGCAGACGGCGAATATAAGATATCTACAAGAGAGGCGGCTATTGCGCTTTATACAGACAATAATCCGGCGTCTCAAGAAAAAATAGCGGGCGATTACAGAAGTTTATATTTAAAATCAAAAGGAAATGTTGACCTTAAAGAAGTTCTCGTAATTGAAATGGCAAGAATCATGGGCAAAAGCCCCGAAGAGGTTCTTAACTCTTTAAGAAAAGAAATAGAAAGAAGAAATCGCGCCGAAAGACTTCGAAAAGAAGCGCTAGAGAAAAAAAGAAAATGGCTTCTTTTTATGAAGAATAAATCGCCCAAAGAAGCTCTTGGCTATTTCATGAGAGAATACGGCATTAACGCCGGTACCGTCAAAAAAATGGATAAAAATCTGCATCGTCACATCTCTGAAATGGGCGAGGTTACTACAGCGTCAAAAAAATTCATTTTTTCGGCTCTGCGCGCGCTTCGCCCCAAAGACGATTATTATGCCTTAAAAAAGACGGGCCTAAAAAGCCTCAACAATAAGGGGATCTTTTCGGCTCTTATGCGCGAGGTATTGGGTTTTCATCATTCTCAAGATTTACAGATAATAAGCCTAAAGCAAGTCTGGGGCATTAATTACTCTGAAGCCGTTCAGTTAAAGTTTTTTTTCAAAGACAAAAGAAAAACGCTGAAAGAGTTTAATTTGTAACGTCCCGCGCCTGCACAGGGGTGAGGGTTTATCTTCTTAAATCTGTGATTCAGACAACCCTACTTACTCTTCGCGCAACGGAAGCCGATGTACATGTTCGAGTTAGATGGGCCACTGTCTAGAGCCAAAGCGAATACGCCAGCGCCCGAGCCACTTGACCAGCTGCTGCCTCGAAGAGCCGCCGCAGGTAGGCCGTTAACCCATGCGGTACCGTTAAAAACCCTGCTACCCAAATTCCATGTTGCATCACAACTAGTACCGCCTGAACAAAGGCTGCCATAACCATCTGGCCATGTTGTATATGCATCATTATCGGCGCCACTATTTATATAATTTGTACCGCCCACAAACCAATCGGCTGTCCATTCTACAACATTACCTACCATATCATAAACGCCGTCGTCTGCTCTGTCTGAAAAAGGATTAGAAATACAATTTGCGGCGGTTCCTGTTTTATGGGCTCCGGTGCCTGATGGGTGTACCGCCGCCGATGAACCAGAAGGTACAACACCACTGTTTACATTACATGCGTCATTAATTCCACTTCCAAAATTATCAGGCGTTCCCATGGCGGCTATCTGCCATTCCTGATTTGTGGGCAGTCTTTTGCCTGCCGCCGCGCACGCTCTGGCAGCGTCAAACCATGTGATATTCACATAAGGGTCGGTGCCTGATGCCGACTGCGCGGCATAAATAGCATCAGTTGTACTGCCAGTGCCCCTGTCAATCGCGCCGTTTAATGCCGTGGCAATTACTCTTGATGTATCAGCGCTAGCTTCATATTTATCAATACAATACGTTCCCATATCTACCATATCGTCGGGGCATGTTTCGATTGTTTCGATGGCCGTTTTTAGGCTCGTGAAGTTTTCGTTCATCTTGGCTGCGTCAAGCGTCTCGCCAGAGCTGAAAGTGTTCATCACTCCCGAAACCGTCACGGCAATAAGAGTCGTTACCGCAAGGCCAAGTGAAATTCCTATGCTTAAACTAAAACCTTTTCTTAAATATTCCATTGAAAAAATATTTTTTATTTTTGTCTTTAATCCCATTTTTGTTCTCCTCTTTTTAGATTCAGTTAAATTTACATCCGTCGTTAAACTTGCTTTCGTTAAATTTACATGTTTCGTCGATTGAAACCGGCGGTTCATAATTATCGCTTTTAGGGTCGGTAGGGTTGTCTCTTTCCATATCAGAACAGGCGAATATAATTAAACCCATCGCGATTGCTAATATTGTTTTTTTCATTTTATTCTCCTTTAAAGTTTCTTTATAAAATCGATTTGAACTCCTGTGGCTTTAAAATTACCTTTTTCGAAAAATTGAGCGATCTTTATATCAAAGGCAGATGTATAGTTTGAAACATAGTCTTTTCCCGTAATGGCCATGTCGGCTATTATCCCGGCTGTAAAGGCGGCAAAGGCGGTGAAAAAATATCCGCGGGTTTTATACATAGAATTGGCGCTGTCATACAGCGCGTCATGATTTTCTGTCGCGTCTGAGTATTTTTGTTTTTTTGACTTAAAATCAAAATGCGACCACAAAAGAGCGCCGGTTGTTAGGGCCCAAATTCCCGAATAAATGTATCCTCGTTTTTGGCCGGCATATATATGGCCCCAACCGGGCAGAACAAAACTGCGCCACAGCATACCGGTATAATTTGCGCCGTCTGAGCCTATTTCTATATCGTTTGCGCCTTTATAGCGGGTTGTAAGCTTTGTTATCATTCGTCTGGCCGCCTCGGGAAATTCGTCTTTATTATTGATGGTTTCGTCTTCAGCGCCTTCATATTGCTGAGACACCACATCGAGAATTTTACCGTTAATTACAAATTCCTTAAAAGCGCCCTGTGCCGAGCCTACCAGCATTTTTTCGCATTCGAGTGCGTTGCCCAAATCGATAATGCACTGTTCGGTATTGCATGAGCCCGGGCCGATGCCCTGTTTTTTTTCTTGAGTTTTCATCATGGTCTCAATTTGATCGTTGCTGATGACTTCAAAAAGACCGGTTTTAATAAGCTCGGTTCTTACTCGTTCGGTTAAATATTTTGCTTCGCCTTTTGTAACGCCTTCGCCGTTTTCAAACGGCATAACGGCTATACGCTTTTTGGCCTCTTGCGCGAAAAGCGTAGACGAAAATAATACAATTGAAACTAAATAGATGGTTTTTTTTAAGAATTTCATGCGCCAACCCCCTTTATACATGAACTATCAAGACAATATCGTTTTATCTTAAAAAGCGTCAATTACTTTTCTTGAAAACTCATTCTTCATAAGAAACCAACGTTTTATCAATACCAATCTGCCGAAAAATTCTATCGACGATAAAATCATAAATGTCGTTTACGCTTTTCGGATGATGATAAAAACCAGGCGAGGCGGGCAGTATGACGCCGCCCGCGAGAGTAACTTTTTTCATGTTTTCAATGTGAATTAAATTATAGGGGGTTTCTCTTACGACTAAAATCAGCTTTCGTTTTTCTTTCAGGGCAACGTCGGCGGCTCTATCTATTAAATTCGCGGCGACGCCCGAAGCTATCGAGGCAAGGGTTTTCATGCTGCACGGCAAAATAATCATCGCTTCATAATTTGAGGTTCCGCTTGCAGGATTTGCCTTTATGTTTTTATGATCGTAAATCTTAAAACTATGATTTTGCTCTGCGGATGGTTTCTCGTTAAAAAAAGTTGAAATATTGCGACTGATTTCGTTTGCATTTATATTTTGCCAGTCAAGAGAAAATTCTTGTTTTAGAACATGAAAAAAATTTTCAGAAGCAATCCAATGCGTTTCGCCTTTGACAGATAAAAGATGATAAAAATATCTTAAAAGATATCCGCAGCCCGAACCGCCCGTCGAAGCTAATAAAAATTTTCTTTTTCTTTCTTCGCTTTTCACTTGTAGATTTATATTAACTGACAACCGCCCAAATTACAGGCGAACCAATATTTACCGGTAAATGTCAGATATTAATATATCGGCAAGCGTAAAAGCAAAAAACGATATACTGACCGCGCTGTTAAAGTTGAAAAAAGCCATGGGAATTTTTTCTTTTTTGATTTTTTTTCCCCATCCGACTATGATATGTTCAGCGGCGATTAAAATTGTTACGACTATCGCGCCTAAAAAGTAAAGATTTCCCATCGACATAAGATATCCCAGATAAAAAATGCCGGCTATTGTAATTAGGTGCGACAGAGCCGATATAATTACGGCTTTCGTTTCGCCTAATTTTGAAGGAACCGAGTGCAGTTTTAATTCTTTATCTACTTTTATATCTTGAAGCGAATATAAAATATCGAAACCCGCAATATACATGCTAAGCGTTATAAACAAAACCCATGACTCTATGGGCAGTTTTTGGGATAAGGCGATATAAACGCCGAGTGGGGCCATGCCGATGGCGAAGCCGAGCCAGAAGTGACACAGCCACGTAAAGCGTTTGCTGTAGCTGTAGCCTCCCACTATAATAACAGCGGGAAAAGAAAGATAAAAAGCTATAGGATGCAAGAGCCATGCGCATATCCACAGGGCAACCAATGAAAAAAAAGAAAATATGAAAACCTGTTTTTTTTTAAGAGTTCCCGACGGAATTTCTCTTTTAGCGGTTCGCGGATTTTTTGCGTCAAATTCTGCGTCGGCGAGACGGTTAACTCCCATGGCAAAACTTCTCATACCCGTAAAGGCTAAAATTATATATACTACCTTGTAAATATCAAGCGATATTTCTCCGGCTCGCCAAATCAGTAAAACGGCAATAAGAGCGAACGGCAGGGCGAAAATGGTATGTGAGAATTTTATCATTCTGCCGAATTTTAGAGAAGCCTGTATCATTATACCGTAAATAAAAGCCCGTCGTATAATTTGAAGCGTTTATCGGCCTTATCGGCCAGATTCATATCATGCGTCACTACAAGAACGGTTAAGTCTCTTTCTTTTTGAAGTCGGGCAAATATGTCTACAAAGTTTTCGGAGTTTTTTGTATCAAGGTTGCCCGTAGGCTCGTCGGCTAAAACGATAGGGGGTTCGTGTACAATTGCCCTTGCTACCGCCGCCCGTTGGCTTTCGCCTCCTGAAATTTGAGAAGGGTAATGCTTTGCTCTTTCTTTAAGACCCACGTTGTCTAATACTTCAAGAGCCTTGTTTTTTGCGGTTTTTCTATCGACGCTGTTTAGTAAAAGCGGCATCATTACATTTTCTAAAACGGTAAAATCTGACATTAGATAATGATTTTGAAAAATGAATCCGACCTTTTCTCTTCTGTAAAGATGCAGTCCGTCTTCGTTAAAATAGCTGTTTAAGGTCTTACCCTCTATGCATACCTCTCCGCTGTCGGCTTTATCAAGGGCTCCTAAAATATTCAGCAACGTACTTTTGCCGACGCCTGACGAGCCTCTTATCGATAAGAAATCGCCTTTATTTATTATTAAATCGACGCCCTTAAGAACCTCTACCTGCACCTCGTCGCTCTTATAGGTTTTTACCAGCTTTTTCGTTTCTAAAATGACGCTCATGTATCGGAACCCCTGATGATATCAATGGGTCTCATTCGGCTGGCCGACCATGCCGGTATAAACGCCGCAATGCCCGACAACAAAATAGAAACAAAACCGGCTGCCTGAAGAAAATCTATGTCGTAATGAATCGGCAGATGATCAAAATAGTAAACATTTTTTGGTATAAGACGAATATTTTCCCAATAAGCGTCTCCTGTGGCTATATCTGTAACGTAATATAATCCTATTTTATTGATTAGACTTTCAAAGAACAAAAGAATGGCCTCTAAGTTATCAGATAAAAAAATTCCGAACATAATTCCCATGATTGTCGCAAAAATTCCCGTTAAAAAACCGTTTAAGGTAAAAATCATCAATATGGCGTTTCTTGAAATTCCCAAAGACTTTAAGATACCGATATCTCTTTTCTTTGATCGAACCACGTTATATGTGGCCACGACAATGCCTACCATTGCCGCAATAATGAACATAAACACAATGGTAACCTGAACGGTCTTTTCAATGTTTAACGCGGCAAAAAAATTTCTATGTTCGTCTTCAATTGTTCTTATGCTGTAGAGAAATCTATATATTTTCGAAATTTGGCTTCTGGCAAAATATAAATCGTTCATATCATGAAGCCTGACAATAATTTGCTGAACCGCGTCAGATATTCCAAAGAGTCTTTGGGCGCTTTCTAAGGGAATTATCACAAGGCGGCTGTCATGATCATAGTAGCCTGTCTTAAAGAAACCTACAATGGTATAAGGGCGCATGTTAGGAGGCACGCCCGTTTTTAACGTAAACTGCCCGCGCGGCACCACGAGTTCAATTGTATCTCCTATTTTTAAATCGAGCAGAAAGGCCATTTCTTTGCCCACAACGCAGACGTCTTCGTTGGGCAGAGATTCAAGTTTTTTTGGCTGAACAATTTCGGGAAAATTTTCAGGAATACCCAGACGGTTATCGCCTAGATCTTTAAATTGCTGAGCCCTTATAAATACATAATCAATAATACTTTGTTTTCTGACAATGGCCGGGCTTTGAATCATGCCTTCGACAGACGACGCTTTTTCTTTAAGCGCAGATTTTGTCTTTTCGACTAACGGGCGCCAGTTTTTTATTTTTCTATCGCCGGTTTCGTTTTTTATAATCAAATGCGGATCAAACTCAAAAAGGCTTTTTTTAAATTGTTCCTGAAAACCTCCGAAAACCGATATTACAACGACTAATAGACTTGTGCCGGTAAAAACGCCTATGAACGAAAGTCTGGTGTTTACACTTAATAATTTGCCGCCCCGGCCCTTTATGTATCGAAATGCAATAAAAAACGGAAGCAGCGAAAGTCTTATTTTCTTAAAGATGTTTCGCGTCTCTTTCATAAGCGTGTTCAACCAGAGAGATTAAACGAAAATCATCGACAATCTGAAAACACTTTTCTATGTTTTTGCCTAAAATTGAATAAAAAGTTAAATTCTTCCATGAGCTTTTTAGTTCTTCGGCGAAATGCGCGGGAATTTTTAAGATTTGAAATTTTTGTTCGTCGCTCATTTCGTCTTCGGCTTTTTTTAATAAAAGATGCAGCCTGTAAAGATAAAGACCGCCTGTCTGTAAAAGCTTTCTTTCAATGTTATCTCTTTCGTCTTCGCTCTTTTCGGTTACCTCGTCGATATAGTGTTTCAGGAACATGGTCATTCCTCTGTTGTTTGCCTGATAAAATCTTTCTAAGTCGCCGAAAATTGCTTCAAGCTCGTTCCAGTAAATTGTTCCTCTGAGTACAGCTCTTATGACAGGATAGTTATTGTCGATAAATTCAGATATGGCTCCCGAAAATTTTCGAATTTCGTAAGAGGCCAGATTGTCAATAAACCTGTCGGGATATTTTTCAATCAGTTCGTTATTGGCTGCCATGATTTCTTCAAGCTTTTTGTTTAATTCTTCTTTCTTTTTATTTTCATGCTCTTTTTGCAGGGCTTTTTCTTCAAGCTTTACGTAAAAATAAATTTCGTCTTTGACAAACTGGGCCAAATTAACCCGGCTCGTAATCATATGAGTAATTCTTGATTCTAATTCTTTGAGATTGAAAAATCGTTCCCCAAATTTTTCGGCGGCTTTTTTAAATTTTTCTCTTAGAAGATTTAAAACGGTTTCTCTGTCAAAGTTTCCTGAAAATTCGGGAAAAGCGCTTTTTATAAGTTTTAATTCTCGGGTTTCAATCATTATCTTTCTTGAGTTTCTATTCTTTGACGATTTATAAGTTCCAGTAGTTTAAGCGTTTCAGGGTCGATATTTTCAAGACTGTTTACGGTGAAATCGGCGTCTTCTGCCTGCGGTATTTCTTCTTCAACAGGCGCTATATGCAAAGCGCGGTAAACAAGGCGAATAAATATCCATATTGAAACCGCCGATAAAAAAATTCCGATAAAATAAGCCGTAGGCAAAGCAGAGGGCATATCTCCCAGATAATGTCGGGCTATTATTCCCGCGTCGGTTTTTAGAACGTCTCCCCTGAAGAAATCTCCTAAATCGTAAACGGCGTACAGCGACGTTAATCCGCCCATGAAAAAAAGCAGAAAACGATTGACTTTTAATATAAAAAAACATGTCGCAAGAAAAAGAAGCCCCCAAAGCAGTCCTAAAAAGAAGATAGAAACTTCCAGGTCGTCAAAATAACGAAAAGTAAAATATAAAAGAATAGAGCCGGTTAATGACGAGATTATTCGGGGCGCTTTATTTTGAAGCGAAGAGTAAAGCATAGACGAACCCCAGACGATGCTTCCGAGATATCCCGAAGAAGCGATTGCCAGAAAATTACCCCCCATTGTTTTTGTCAGCCCCGATTCGTTCCATGAAATTGTTATTTTATTTACGGTTCCTCCGGTAAGAATCGCTCCCATGGCGTGGGATATTTCATGAAGAAAGACGACAAAAACCTTAAAAGGCGCCAAAAAAATAAAATCCCAGAAAAAAATAAAAACGCCGGCAAATAAAGCCAATAAGAGAAGTCGCCAGTAAGAAACCATTAAAGTTTATACAGAGCTCCCACTGATAATTTATTTTGAATTGAAAGCAGATTATTTATTCCGACAAATTCGCGCGTTCCGGGCGTTAAATTTAAAGAAAAATTATATGTCAGAATCATTGAAATTTTATGATTAAATGGTAATTGCATATATCCGCCAAGGCTAATTAAAAGATCGGCATATTCTGAATTTTCTTCTGCCATATTTTCATAATATTTGGCTCCAGCGAGAAAAAGATCAAAGCCGCCTCCCAATGAAAGGTTGATTCTTTTTTGAAAAAATTCATAATAAAATCTTGCGTAAAAATTGTATGTCGACCATGAATAGTTTTCAAAATCGATTTCTATGTCGTTAACCGTTAAGCCTATAACGGGATTATACGAAAGTCCGAAATTCAGCATATATTTTTGCATTAGTTTTTTATAAAGAGCGATATCGGCGCCATAAAGCGTTGCCGAAGAATAGCTTTCATATTCAGAGGCTGATTCATAAAGATTTATATAGCTATTTTGTATTGCTATGTAATTTTCAGATTTATTTTCTTTAGAAGCTTCTTTTGAAAATAAATTATGGGGAACACAGAATAAAAAAATTAAAAGAAAAATTAATCGGGAAAATATGATATTCTTTTTAATCGATTCTTTAATGTAACTGCGCATTGTTTTCGCCTGTTTTTTTCTTGCTTTCATTCATGTTATCAGACGCCTTTCTTAAAAATTTTTTTTCATAAGCAGAAAGGCTTTTAATTCCGTGACGGCTTATCTTATCAAGTATGGCGTCGATTTTTTCTTCCATATGCATCATATCGTATTTTTCCTGCTCTTTCTTTTGCCATTCGCGGCGTTTTTTTGCCGTTTTATACCGCTTAATAAAGTTCCATTTATCTGTAAAAGAATGAGGATGCGGATGGTTTTTCTTTTTCACCAGATAAAACAAGTAAAAATATCCGGTTAAAAGACCTCCAAAGTGCCCCACATGGCTTATACCGCCGGCTGTGCCGGTCGTCTGAAGGGTAAAATAAAAAGAGACAAGCCCCATAACTAAAACAAAATATTTTACTTTCACCGGAATAATAAACATGAATAAAAGATATCTGTCGGGCCAATAAACGGCATATGCCAGTAGTATTCCGTAAACTGCGCCTGACGCTCCGATGGTCGGCAGAGCAAACTCAACCTGACCCAAAAGAACGGGAATTAAGAAAATAAAAACGCCGGCTCCCGTGCCGCAAACCAGATAATATCGGGTAAAAAACTTTTTTCCCCATTTTTCTTCCAGCTCAGAGCCAAACATCCATAAAGCAAACATGTTAAATAATATGTGCATAATGTCTCTTTGACTATGCAGAAACTGGTAGGTAAAAATCTGCCAAAAATAAAATTTATTGACAATAATTTTCGGATCCAGCGAAAAAATATCCTGAATTTGATTTGAAGCGCCGTAATCTTGCATGACCAGACTTGAAATGAACTGTACAATATAAATTACAACGTTAATTATAATAAGCCCTTTAACGGCGGGCGTTATTTGCGGACCAAAGCGTACCTGACTCATAGATTATCCGTCGAATTATAATTTTTTACCAGCATATCAATAGCCTTAATATAATCAATTGTTTCGGGCACATCTTTTAAATACATCTGGTTTGTGGCGTCTGATTTTGCGTCAGGCGGGTTCGGATGCGCCTCTAGAAAAAAACCGTCTACGCCGACAGCCGCCGCCGCCCGGGCCAAGGGCTGGGCCATTTCGCGTTCGCCGCCCGATACTTCGCCTCCTCCGGGAAGCTGGGTTGAATGCGTGATATCCATAACGACATGAACATTTTGACTTCTTAAAAAGTCGATGCCTCTCATATCTACAACTAAATTATTGTATCCGAAAGTGTATCCTCTTTCGCATATGGATATTTTTTCAGAGCCGGTTTTATGAAATTTTTCTACGACTTTTAAAGCGTCAGAAGGAGCCATGAATTGCCCCTTTTTTATGTTCACCCAGAGGTTTGTTTTTGCCGCTTCTAATATTAAATCGGTTTGTCTTGATAAAAAAGCGGGAATTTGAAGAATGTCGGCTACCTTTGCCGCTTTTTCGACATGTTCAGGCAGATGTACGTCGGTTAAAATAGGCAAATCAAATTCTTTTTTAATATCTGCCAGCATTCTTAAACCTTCGTCAATGCCGAATCCGCGAAAAGATTGAATACTGCTTCTGTTGGCCTTGTCATAAGACGACTTAAAGATTAAAAATATATTTTTTTCTTTGGCCGTCTTTTTTAAGAATGACGCCGTTTCGGTTAAAAGTTCAAAGCTTTCAATTACGCAGGGTCCCGCGATTAGAAAAACCGGATTTTTTCCGCCAATTTTTGTTTCTCTTATGAAATCAGATTCTTTATTCAGTTTGACCATTGTAAAATCTTTTTAACTCTTCGGCTGAAAGGCGCACTATTAACCTGCACCCGCCGTTTTCAAGATATAGTTTGTGATAGACTTCAATTTGGGGATGTATATTTTCTGCGTTTTTATATAAATCGTGAAATTTTGGCATAACTTTTTGGTACGCTTTATTGCAGCTCTTTTCTCGTCTTTCGACATAAGTGTCCTGATAGTCTTTGGCGTCTTCTTGCACTGAAATTTGAAGAGTTGTTTTATCAATCCACAAATTATCTTGTACCTCTTTTGAACGCTCTTGGTAAATTATCTGTTTGCCTGCGCAGGCAAACGCAAAAAAATATATAAAGGTAATATACAAAACGCAGATACCATTGAAACTGTTTTTTTTATTCATATAATTCAAATGCATTTAGATGCGCAGCCCGCTTTTTGCTCAAAAATCGAAAACGCACCCAAAGTATTCCTGTATACTATAAAATCTTAAATTCTAAAGCGCTGTGTCAACCATAATTGTTTGAAAGTTTTTTAAAATTAAGTCGATAAGAAGAACATTGATAAATATTAATGAGCGTTATGAAATTTCTTGAAAAAAAAGTAAAAATTTGTTATAAAATATTCTATATTGCGGTTTTACTCTTTACCTTAAAAAATCCTTATCTTCATGCTCAAAATTTTAAAAAGGGTCAACATGAACAATCAAATATTCAGGTTGACTGGCAAAATTATTTTGTAATTGTAAATGCCGAGTTTAAACTGAGTAAAAAAGCGCCCATAAGCGAGAGAGAGCTGTTAAGAGAGCAGACAAAAGAAGATATTCTTCAGTTGATTAGTCATTATCTTGAAAATCTTGTAGTAGACGAAAACCGTTTATTGAAAAATATACTCGCTTCTAATGACGAATTTTCACGCGAATATTCTCTTTTCCTCGAAACTCTTGAAATGCACGGAATGTTTTTTCGCGAAAATAAAATTATAACAAGCATGAAAATACCGTTAAGAGGCAAAAACGGTCTTTTGGCGCGGGTGCCGTTAAACTGGAACCATTATAATTATGAAAGTTTGAAAAGTAACGAGTACGTAGGCGAAGCGTATCAAAGAAACTCGTATAATAGCGAATATATTAAATCTCTTTCTCCCGTGAAATATACAGGGCTTATTATTGACGTAAGAAATTTAGATTTTAACGTTTCGTTGTCTCCAAAAATCTTTGATCAAAACGGAAAGTTGATTTATGGCGAAGAATTTATTCCGCCAAACGCGGGAAAACGTAGAGGAATTGCGGCTTTCCTGACAAATCTCAATAATTCTGAAGTTGAAAGACGGGTAGGCAGAAGACCTTTATTGACAACAGCGGTAGAAACAAGCGGTTTTAATAAAACAAACGCCGTTTTAATCATAAGAGACGCAGCCAGAATTTTTGATCATGAAGAAACAGTTAAGAACTTAAGAAAGTGCCGCGTTGTTTTCTTGATTAACGAAAAAAACAAAAAAAAGTAATAAAGCTTTTTTTTGTTGTTCCGATCATACAAATAAGGGAAAAAAGTTTTTTTTTCATAAATCTCTCTAACCGTATCGTAACTTCGCCTATCTTTAGTTAACCTTCAATATCTTATCTTAATCTCTCCAGGCTTGAGTCATCTTTGTTCATGAAAATATCCGACATTGAAGTCAGGAAACTAGAACAAAGAAATATTATAAAGAGTTTGTTCTTAAAAATCAAGCGCCAGGAAGCTTGTAAAATATAGAACAAAAGTTTTGTGTATTTCTAAAGAAAATCTTGTTCGTTTGGTTTTGATAAAAAAAGCAAGAGGCTTTTTCAAAACAGGTAAACAACAAAGTGATTCAAGGAGGAATCGACAATGATAATAAACCACAACATGTCGGCTATTAACGCCCACCGAGTAATGAAGTTCAATACTTGGGATGTTGATAAGTCGATGGCAAAATTATCAAGCGGTATGCGCATTAACAAATCAGGAGACGACGCATCAGGTATGGCCGTTTCTGAAAAAATGCGTACCCAGATAAAAGGTCTGCGTCAGGCAGAGCGAAATACTGAAGACGGTATGTCGATGATTCAAACAACCGAAGGTTATATGGATCAGATATCAAACGTTATTCAGAGAATAAGAGTGCTTGCCGTTCAAAGCTCAAACGGTATTTATGCCGACGATGACCGTCTATTAATGCAAATTGAAGTATCTCAGCTTGTAGACGAAATAGACAGAGTATCTTCTCAGGCCGAATTTAACCGCATGAAACTGCTTCAGGGCGATTTCGCAAGAGATTCTCGTACGTCTTCAATGTGGTTTCACATGGGACCAAACCAGCACCAGCGTGAAAGAGTTTATATTCGCACCATGACCGCTACCGCTTTAAGCTTTAAGAAGATTGACGGAAGCATCGTTAGCGTATCAACCGCAGGTTTAGCAAATGAAACTCTAGGCGTTATGGACGCCGCTCTTGATCAACTCAATCGACAAAGAGCAAATCTTGGCGCATATTACAGCAGACTTGAATTTGCCGCTAAGGGTTTATTTGCGGCATATGAAAATATTCAAGCCTCAGAGTCTCGAATTAGAGACGCCGATATGGCTGAAGAGATGGTTGATTATACCAGAACGCAGGTATTGGTTCAGAGCGGTACGGCTATGCTCGCGCAGGCAAACATGAAACCGCAGAGTGTACTGCAGCTTCTTAGATAATAAAATTTAAGAGTTCAAACCGCCGAATTTTAAGAATTCGGCGGTTTTGGGTTTTAAACCCTATTGACATAAAAAAATGGGTCCATAATAGGATATGGCAATCTGCCGTCATGCGACGGCAGATTGCCATATCCTATTATGGATTTGAAGGCCTGAAAATCAGAGACGGCTCATTTGTTAATCGGGCGTCCAGGTAGTGTGCGGGGTTAATTCTGCGCATTACTTCGTGGACGCCTGATTTTAATTTTTTTAAAATTAAACAAGCGTTCAAAATTGTGACAAAGGAGTGTCTGATGATTATCAACCACAATATGTCTGCTATCAACGCTCATAGAGTGTTGAAATTTAATTCATGGGAAGTAGACAAAACCACGGCGCGGCTTGCTTCGGGTGAAAGAATCACAAAAGCGGGCGATGACGCTTCCGGCTTGGCGGTTTCTGAAAAACTCAGAACGCAGGTACGCGGGTTGAGGCAGGCAGAAAGAAACACAGAGGATGGAATGAGTTTCATCCAGACAGCTGACGGGTATCTCGATCAAATTGCGAACGTTCTGCAGAGAATTCGTGAAATCGCCATTCAGGCGGCAAACGGAATTTACTCAGTAGAAGACAGGCAGCTTATGCAAGTTGAAGTTTCGCAGCTTATCGATGAAGTTGACAGGGTCGCCTCTCAGGCAGAGTTTAATCGTATGAAACTTCTGATGGGGCACTTTTCTCCGACCAGCAAATTAAGATCAATGTGGTTTCACATGGGACCAAACCAGCACCAGCGAGAGCGGGCTTATATAGGAACCATGACGGCCGACGCGTTTAGTTTGCTAAAAGGCGGAATACCAATTTCTGTATCTTCAGTCGGAGAAGCCAACGAAGTGATTGGGGTAGTCGACGGTGCGTTAGGGAAAGTAACCAAGCAAAGAGCTGACTTGGGAGCCTATTATACGAGGCTTGAAATTGCGGCCAAGGGCTTAATGAGCGCTTATGAAAACGTTCAGGCCAGTGAATCTCGAATCAGAGACGCGGATATAGCCGAAGAAATGGTAAAACATTCGCGAAATCAGATTCTAGTTCAGAGTGGTATGGCGATGCTGGCACAAGCCAACTTGAAGTCGCAGTCAGTTTTGGGTTTACTGCAAAGATAAATCCATTTTTTGGGGTTTCCCCTTGAAACTGAAAGCGTATAAAAGATTTATGCGCTTTCGTACGCAGCTTAAGGCAGAAAAAAGTATTTGCTTTTTTCTGCCTTTTTTTTATTTTTACTTAAAATATATTTATAAAAAGATCATATTCATGTTTAAACAAAAAACGAAGCGCCTCCTGAAGAATTCTTACTCTTATTTATTAACTATTATTTTATTCTTTTGCTTAGCTTCTAATGCGGAATTTTCAAAAGATAGAAATTATATGGATTTTTACAATATTTCAGATTATTTATCTTGTTCAAACGAATTAAATAAAGAAGCCAAAATTCGAAATCTTACAGAAATTCAAAATCTGATTTTTGGAGAATGCCTGTTTCAAATCAAGCAGTATAAAAAATCCGCTTATTATTTTAATCTGATACTTGAAAAGAAATCTCAAAATTCGTTAAGAGCCGCTGGCAGGCTTGTTGATATCTATAATCTTGGCGCTCAAAATATAGAAATTGATGCGCTGATGAATTATCTTTTAAATAATGAAGAGGCGGTAAATTTAGGAAGACAAATTCAAAAAACTTTAATAACGAGAAATCAGATAGATTTATTTTTGCCTTTGTATAAAAAATATCCTATTCAACTGAGTGACCAGCAATTTAATACGATATCGGCTGCTGTTGATTCTAATACTTTTGAAAATCTAATTAAAGATAATCCCGATTATATGCAAAACTATGATTTTCTTTGGGCTAAATATCAAATCACTCACGGCGAATCAGATTTAGCGCTGCAAATACTCGATAAAATTCTTAAAAAATCGTTCGACAGAGAGGCCGTTTTGCTGAAAGCCTCTATTTATTGGAACAATCAGAAAACAAACGAAGCGGTTGAAACTCTAAATATTCTCAAGAGAATGGGAATTTTCGGTTATATGTCTATTTCTGATTTTTATTTTGAGAACGCCGACTTAAAGCGGGCTCTTTTATGCGTTCACGAAGGTATTGAAAAAGGATACTCTCTTTATGACAGAGAAATATTATACGAAATGTCTTTGCAGAATTTTGAAAAGGCGGCGTATCTTCTTGAAAAATACGTAGATGAAAAAAAAATATCGGTTTATAGGCGCCAGTCAATGATGAGAGAATATTTTTCTCAGGGGACAAAGCAAGACTACTGGCGCGGATTAAAACGCTATGAAAAAGAAAATCCCGGCATTTGTCTGAAAGCCGTTTTTGAACAAATGCCATGGGATACTGCTGAAAATATTCAAAAAGAAGTTAAGATATGCCGTAAAAATATTAAATATGAGATTCTTGAAAAGATTTTATTTCATGCAGATTCTATTAAGCGATATGACGTCATAACCCTTTTTCTTAAGAATAAAAAAAAAATATCTGAAATTGAATCGTATCTTCTTGGAAAAAGTTTATATTTTCAAGAACCTGAAAATATAAATTTAAGCTTAAAAAAATTTGAAAATATTTCTTTTTTAAGCAATTTTACATATACTAATGAAGTAAGTTATTATAAGGCTTTAATCTATTTAAAAACACATAAATTCAGTCAAGCTCAGGTTATTCTTAAAAGTTTAAACTATCAAGACGCTAATTTGCTTTTTCTAGCCTGTTTATTTTATCAAGATAAACCAGATGAACTAGAAGGCGCCTTAAACGGAGTTTATGGCGTTAAAGCGGGCGTTGAAAAGTTATACTTTCAAGCGCTTTGGAGCATGCAAAAAAAACAAATGAAGCAAAGCAAAGAACTGTTTGAGTCTTATCTTGAAAAATCGGGCAGTTTCGGCAATAAAGCGGTATATATATTATTTTTGCTGAAATATTTTTCTAACTCTGAAGAGCTCAGACAACTCTGTATAAATTTAGCGAAATATCCAAACGGATTATCTGATAAAGACTGGAACTTCGTTAAAGAAGATTCAGCCGCTGAAAAACTCTCTGAACTTCAAGCTTTTTCAAGATACTGGTATGCCCGTTATTTAATACTGACGAAGAAAGACAATAAGGCCTATGATATGCTCAGAGAATTAAAAGAAAGCGAAAACGCGGCTCTTCTTCAAAGCGAAATAAATTATATATTGCTTTCTCAAAACGAGAAGAATATTAATAATCAAAATTCTATTGAATATTTAATTAAATTTCCGGCTTCGCCTTTTCGCGTTTTTATTAAGCCATAAGCCGGCGGCGTCGCTCTTATTATCGTTATATTATTTTATATCTGAGTTTCTTCTTAAAAATTTTCTCAAAGTAATCTTTTTTTCTTTTCAGGCTCCAAAGTTCAAGACTTAAATCGGCGTCGGTAGTTATTTCAAGAATAATTTCTGTTTTATTAGAAACGACATTAATATCTTTAACGCAGCAATTGTAGCTTCTATCTAGCGCATCGGCTATACGAAGAAGCGAGGCCATCTTCAGTATAATCTCTTTTTTATTCTCGTCTAAAGACTGAAATTCAAGATGCGAACCTTTAGGAAATCCTTTCCTGTGATACCGGGCGATTAGGGCGATAAGAATTTTCTCTTTTTTTGAAAACCCTAAAAGTTCAGTGTTCATTATTAGATATTGTGTATGCTTGTGGTGCTGCGAATAGTCGATAAAAATGCCGCAGTCATGCAGCAGTGAGGCGGCGTATAATAAAATCTTATAAGATTCGTCAAGTTTATGATTTGTTTGAAGTTCATCAAAGAGACGAGAGGCTAAAAAAGCGCAATGTTCGCCGTGTTTTTTTTGCAGGTTATATTTCTGGGAAAATTTTTCAAGAGAATTATATCGATATTTTTTCTTAATTTGCGTATAAATTTTTTTATTGATATTTTTATAAATATAATCGACTAAAATTCCGTCTCTTAAGCCTTTATTTGAAATAATCAATTTCTCAATTTTCAATTCTCTTAATATCGAATACATGATGACTAACCCTGAAAGTATGATATCGGCCCTTGAAGAGTCGAGGCCTTTTAGTTTTTTAAGCTCTTTTAACGAGAGTTTTTGTATTTCTTTAATAAGTTTTTTCAAGCTGCTTGAATATAATATGGGCCGGTCGTTTTCAAATTCAATATTTTCTCTATGTTTAAGTATTTCAAGTATATTTCTCGCAGTACCCCCCGTGAAAATTCCCATGTCTATTTTTTCTGACAAAAGTTCGGTTAGAAACGGCTTTATTTCTCTTTTTAAGTATTTTGAGATGACTTTGTTTTCTGAAGAGTTTTTTTCTTCGGTTAGAACTTTCATCTTTACCGTTCCAATACGCAGACTTTCGGCAAAATGTATTCCTTTTTGACTGCATATTAAAATTTCAGTCGAACCGCCGCCTATATCGGCAAGAAAGAACGTTCTATCGTTAAACTGCATATTTGATAAAACGCCCGAATAAATCAATTGCGCTTCTTTTTTCCCTGAAATGATTTTGACATTAAATCCGCATTCTGTTTTGACTCTATCTAAAAAATTGCCTATATTTGCTTCTCTTAAGGCGGCGGTTCCCACTGCGATAATTTCTATAGTTTCGTGAAAATCTATTAATTTTTTAAAATTTTTAAGACCATCGAGAGCTATTTCTACATTTTCTTCAGAGAGCTTGTTATCTAAAAGCAGGCCCGAAGCTAAACGCGCCTGAATTTTATCAGAACAAATAAGCTGATTATGACCGTTTTGATCAATATCATGTATTTCAAGTTTAATATTATTGGAGCCTATATCGATAATTGCGATTCTAACCATTTTGCCTTAAAAATCGGATTTTATATTAAATAAATCAAAAATATTTCTGGGAACATGATAAATGCTTTTGATATTTTTTTTAAATTTATCTGCTCCTTTGCCGTATAAATAAGTAGGCACTTTATTTTCAGTATGTTTTGAATGAGACAAATCTTCAAAATTACCATGATCTGAGCATATGACGACAAGTTCCCTTGTTATGTCAAGTTCTTCCCATATTCCTTCTAAAAAACATTCTATATCGCATATTATTTTTTCAGGCTCCATGAAAGACGTATCGTGCCCTACCATATCGGGAAAAAAATACTCATAGACAATTAAATCAAAGTTTCTGGCTAGAGAAACCAACTTTCTGCCTGTAATTTTCGCCCCGATGATTTCAATATCTACTCCCTGACTTCTTAAAAACCAGTTTGTAATATCCATGTATAACGCTTTTCCTTTTAAGTAGTCGTCAATTGTATAAAATGGCTGTCCGCTTGATTTTTGCATAAACGAAGTCGCAGACATAAATCTTTCGCCTTTAGGTTGTTCTATTTTATTCAGGTATTTTTCAGAATAAGAGTTGATTAAAACCGATTTTTTATTATTATCTATGAAAGATTTTATAAGATTATATTTTATGATATAGGGCCTAAGAGAATAAGTAGGAAATCCGCTTACATGACGCCCCATTATTTTTGAAGCGTTATAGCCGGTAAAGAGAGCCGTTTGACCCGTGGCAGACTGCGGTACGCCTTCAACGCCCATATGCGCGTCTGTTTCAATAATGTCGCCATTTGCATGAAACCCGCCGCCCGCAAGCGGAGATAAGAAATATGTTTTATATTTCGCTAGAGGATTTTTGCCCGAGTCGGAACTTCCGAATCCTATACCGTCAAAAAAAATATAAATCAGCGTGTCAGGAGAAGACTCTCCCATATTTTGCGCCGCTTATGCCGGTTGAGCCCCTAAGTTAGGTATGATAGAGCTTTTTTTGCCCGGCGATTCTTTTTTTGACGTTTTTTTACCTTTGTCGCCTTTGTCTTTTGTATCAGGTTTTTTCTTTTGACCCGAAACAGATTCCAACTTTTTTGAGCTTATTTTAACGCCGTACTTTTTGGCGATTATAAGCAGTTCGGCCCCTGTTATTGTTTCGTTATCAAGAAGACTTTTTGCGATAGCGTCTAGAGCCTTTCTATATTTCAGAAGAAAACTTTTACCTTTCTTAAACGACTCGTCAATTATTCTTTTAACTTCTTCGTCAACAATTCGAGCGTATTCTTCAGAGTGATCGGTATGACGCGTGTAATCTCTGCCTAAAAATACCGCGCCGCTTTCTCCGCCGCTTAAATTTATGGGACCTAATTTTGCCGACATGCCCCATTCTACAACCATTCTTCTTGAGATAGCCGTCGCTCTTTCAATGTCATTTGAAGCCCCTGTCGTTACATCTGAAAATACTATATCTTCGGCAAGACGTCCGCCCATTAAAACGGTAATTTCTTCAATCCAAAAGTTTCTTGATCTCATGTGTTTTTCTTCTTCGGGAAGATGTTGGGTAATGCCCAGGGCTCTGCCTCTCGGAACTATCGTTACTTTATGAATCGGTTCGGCATAATCAAGAAGCAGACTTAAAAGAGCGTGCCCGGCTTCATGGTACGCGATAATTTCTTTTTCTGAATCGCTTATAAAAAATGATCGTCTTTCGGGACCCATTAAAACTTTATCCCGGGCGTCTTCCATATCGTCTTGAGCTACTTCTTTCTTTTCGCGTCTTGCGGCTAAAAGCGCCGCTTCGTTGGCCAAATTTGCAAGATCGGCGCCGGTGAAACCCGGCGTACCCCGCGCTACTTTTTTGAGGTCAACATCTTCAGATAAAGGTATCTTTTTTGTATGAATTTTTAATATTCCTATTCTTCCTGTAATGTCGGGAGTATCAACCACTACCTGTCTGTCGAATCTTCCCGGTCTTAACAAAGCCGGGTCAAGCACATCGGCTCTGTTTGTGGCGGCGACAATGATGACGCCTTCATTTTCTTCAAAACCGTCCATTTCTACTAAAAGCTGGTTTAGCGTCTGTTCTCTCTCGTCATGACCTCCGCCAAGGCCCGCGCCTCGAAGCCGCCCGACAGCGTCAATTTCGTCTATAAAAACAATGCAAGGCTGACTTTTCTTGGCCTGCGTAAATAAATCTCTGACGCGGCTTGCGCCGACGCCCACAAACATCTCTACAAAATCGGAACCCGATATAGAAAAAAACGGAACGCCCGCTTCGCCCGCTATCGCTTTTGCTAAAAGCGTCTTGCCTGTTCCCGGGGGGCCTACAAGCAAGACGCCTTTTGGTATTTTGGCGCCAATGTTGCTGAATTTTTGGGGTTCTTTTAAAAACTCTACAACTTCTTCGAGTTCTTCTTTGGCTTCTTCAATGCCGGCTACATCTTTAAAAGTTGTCTTGTTTTTTGTATCGGGGCTTAGTTTTGCCCTTGATCGTCCGAAGCTCATGGCTTTATTGCCCGTAGATTGAATTTGTCGCATCATAAAAAACCAAATTATGACCAAAAGCAATATCCATGGAAGAAAAGATAGAAAAGGGAGCAATAGACTTTCTTCGCGCGGGCGGCCCTGAAAGTACTGAACTCCGTTTTCTTTTAAAAATTCAAGAAGCATAGGGTCTCTATGCGCGATATAGCTTTCAAATTCAATTTTCTGACCTTCGCTGTGATAAAAACCGGCAATAATATTATCCTGAATGATCAAAGGGGTATCAAGCGTTGTAGGGATTTTTTTTTCTTTAACAAGACGTATAAATTCTGAATAGTGAAGATTTTTTTTACTTGGAGGAGGCTGCGCAATTTTATAAAAAAGCACGCCTAGAATAATAATTAATAAGAATAACGCAAAATTTTTTGATCCTTTGTTCATTTAGTAAGTTCCTTTTTAATTTATTGCATACTATATAAAAATTTTGATACTCTTTGTAAACTTATATCCCAAAAAATATAGAATCAATTAATGAATCTAAAAATCATGCAATAAACCAGAAAATTTCAAAATTATTGCCCTATAAAAAACGCTTGCTTTTTTGTCTAAATTATAATATTTGCCTTTTTAAGGCAAATATTATTGAGAAGTCAGGATTGTATATTATCCGAAAACTTGTTAATGAATATCATAATAAAATCTTAAAATTTTATTAATTAATTGAGGAGAATCCATGAAAGAATCATTTATAGGAATAGATGTCGGCGCAGAAACAATTAAAATTGCAAGAGTTAGTAAAGAAGAAGACAAAATACAGCTTGAAAATCAGGAAATCATAGAACATCATAATGAACCGGGCGCTTCATTATTAGAACTTATTCAAAAATTTGACTGGAACAATATACAAGGGGCGGCTGTTACAGGGCGATTTAGCAGGGTTGTTAATCTGCCCAGAATTCCCGCAAAGCAGGCTCAGGCCGCAGGTTTTAGATATTTATTTGGCGATAAGCCCGCTACTTTGGTATCTATAGGAAGTCACGGTTTTTCGGTTTTAGAACTTAGAAAAAAAGAACTTGAAGTCTTTCGATCTAACTCACGATGTTCTCAGGGTACGGGGAACTTCTTAAGACAGTTAGTAGAGCGTTTTAATATGAATATAGACGAAGCCAGCAAAGTATGCGAAGATATCGAAGAGCCGGCTCCTTTATCGGGAAGATGTCCGGTAATATTAAAAACAGACATGACCCATCTTGCGAACAAAGGCGAAAGCAGACCCAAAATATTAGCGGGGTTATACGATGCGGTTTGCGAGAATGTTCAGGTCTTGATTAAACCCGGCATAAGCCCTAAAGAAATGTTATTAATAGGCGGCGTAAGCCGTTCAAAAAGAGTCAGAGACAGATTTAACGAGTTTTCTGAAAAAAATGAAATGCAATTTATAGAGGCCGAAACAGATAAACGTGTTTTTATCGAAAGTATCGGCGCGGCTGTTTATGCCGCGTCTGGAGCGGGAAAAGTAACGTCTTTAGACGATTTAATCTTAGATCCCGAAGAGGTAGAGATGGAAAAAGTGGCCGGCTTGTCGAGTCACTTGTCTAAAGTAAAAAGAATGCCAAAACAGCAGATTTCTATCGAAAATTCAAAAAGCGGCAAACTTATTATCGGTTTTGATATCGGTTCTACCGGCTCAAAAGCGGTTGCCGTTGATCCTGAAAATAAAGAAACAGTCTGGGAAGGCTACATCAACACAAACGGAAACCCGGTGGGCGCGGCCCAGACATTAATGAAACAGTTTATAGACGGTCCGGCGGGAAAGCTTACTGTAGTCGGGTTATCGGCAACGGGAAGCGGTCGGGAAATCGTAGGTTCGCTTATGACAACCTGCTACGGTAAAGAACAAATATATGTGCTAAATGAAATTGCGGCGCACGCAGAAGGCGCCCTTCATTTTGATAACAGGGTAGATACCATTTTTGAAATAGGCGGTCAAGACGCCAAGTACATCCGTCTTTCTGACGGTAAAATTGTAGACGCCGCCATGAACGAGGCCTGCAGCGCGGGAACGGGTTCTTTTATTGAAGAGCAGGGCAAAAAATTTTCAAAAGTTGAAAATGTGGTACAGTTAGGGCAAGAGGCCTTAAAGGCCGATTGCGGCGTTTCTTTGGGGCAGCACTGTTCGGTATTCATGGCGGAGATTATTGACGAGGCTGTAGCGGCAGGCGTTGAAAATAAAAGCATTATTGCCGGAATTTATGATTCAATCATACAAAACTATTGTAATAGAGTAAAAGGAAGCCGTTCTGTTGGCGACGTGATTTTTTGTCAGGGTATGCCGTTTGCCGCCGATGCATTAGCAGGGGCCGTAGTGGCCCAAACAGGAAGCGAAGTGATTATTCCGCCGAATCCCGGTACTGTAGGCGCTCTTGGCATCGCTTTATTAGCGAAAAAGGCTCTTGATGAGTCTGAAAAAAATCTTGAGGCGTTAGACCCTCAAAAGTTTTTAAGCGCTTCCATTGAAAGCAAAGATACATTTGTCTGCAGTTCAAATAAAGGATGCGGCGGCGCCGGTAATAAATGCCGCATTGACAGAATTGCTACAATTGTAGCAGGCAGCAAACAAAAATTCACCTGGGGCGGCGGTTGTTCGATGTGGGATAAAGGCACCAGAGTGGCAAAGTTACCCGATAGAACCCCTGATCCATTTAGAGAAAGAGAAGAGTTAATTGAAGAAATTCTGGCAAATGAGAGCCAGACAGATTCAATGAAAACAATTGCTTTAACCGACGAATTTTCGCTTAAAGGGTTGTTCCCTTATTTTATAACTTTTTTTAGAGAGCTTGGTTTCGCGGTAAAACCATTTATCAAAGCGAGTCATAGCGTCTTAAAAAAGGGTATAAAAAAAGCAAACATTCCTTTTTGCGCGCCAATGCAAATGTATCATGGTTTTGTCAATGAAATGGCCGAGGCTGAAAGCGATTATATCTTTTTGCCGATGTTAAAATCAATTTATAAGGCAAAAAACGAGCCCAGCTCATGCGTATGTCCGATTGTTCAGGGAAGTTCTGACATTATGAAATGGGATATCGGAAAAGAAAATGAAAGCAGGGTGCTTACTTCTGTTATTGATATGAATGACGGCAATTTAGATTCAAAGCTTTTTCAAGACTGCGTTCAAAGTATTGCCCAGTCTCTCGGTATAAACGGAAAAAACTGGCAGAGAGCCCATGAAAAAGCGGCGCAAAATCAAAAAGAGTTTGATAAAAAGTGTATTGACATCGGCAATAACGCTCTTGCGTTTTGCAGAGAAAATAACATAACTCCTATTTTGGTTCATGGCAGACCGTATACAATTTATAATAAAGTATTAAATTCAAATGTTCCCGCTATTTTAAGAGAGCAGGGATGCGTCGCGATACCGATAGACTGTTATGAAATTAAAGAAGAAGTTCCCGTATTTGAAGACATGTTCTGGGGACAGGGTCAGAGAAATTTAAGAGCGTCTCATCAGGTAAGAAGAACAGACGGAATTTACAGCATTTGGTGCAGTAATTATTCATGCGGTCCCGACAGTTTTAATCTGCATTTCTTCAGTTATATTATGCAGGGCAAACCCTTTGCGGTTATTGAAACAGACGGTCATTCGGGCGACGCCGGAACAAAAACACGCGTTGAGGCTTTTCTTCATTGCGTAAAAGAAGACATGAACAGAATACAAAAGACGGCAAAAGAACCGGCCGACTTTAAGACAAAACAACGTACTTCGTACTCATTAAAAGATATTAGAGAAACAAACGCCACAGTGATTATTCCTAGAATGGGCGTAGGCGCTACAGCGTTAACAGCGTGCCTTCGTTCGGTAGGCATTGACGCAGAAGCGTTAGATATGCCCAATCATGAAACGGTGAGAATAGGCAGACGCTTTACTTCGGGAAAAGAATGTCTTCCTATGACGGTTACAGCGGGGTCGTTGATCGATAGAGTAGAAAAAGAGCCAGATAAAAATAAAAAATTTGCTTTTTTTATGCCGACCGCCGAAGGGCCGTGCCGATTCGGTATGTATAATAATCTTCATAAAATTATTCTTGAAAGAAAAGAGTTAAACGACAGGGTAGAGGTTTGGTCGCCGAACGATTCAGATTATTTTGACGGCCTTCCTACCGGATTTTCTGTTTTAACCCTGACCGCATTTGCCGCTGAAGATATGCTTCAAGCGGCTCTTTACGACGTTAGACCAGTCGAATCAGAAAAGGGAGCGGCTAAAAAAATATATGATAAATACAGAAAAGAACTGCATAAAGTATTAGAAGCTGCAACGAAAGGAACCGAGCTTTCAGGCGGTAACGCGCTTATGCATGTGGCCAATAGAAAGCTTTTTGGAGTAAATTCTCTGTTAAAGAAAGCCGCTAAAGAATTTGCGAAAATAAAAACAGATAAGAAAATTCCGAGAGTTTCTATGGTCGGAGAAATCTATGTAAGATGCGATGACTTTTCAAATGATTTCCTCGTCGATAAATTAGAGGCGCGGGGCGTAGGGGTAATATTTGCTCCTTTTACCGAATGGCTTGAATATACCGACCATTTTAACATCAAAGAAGGCAGAAGCAAGGGATTTGACGTTTTCTTAAATTCATTTGTATTACGCAGGGTACAGAGTATGCTTTACAATGTTTTCAAAAGCAAGCTAAAATGGCACAAACGTACAGAAGTAAAAGAATCTCTAAAAGCGGCAGAGCCGTATATTCGCGGTAAGTTAAACGGCGAGGCCGTGCTGACCTTAGGCGGCCCGCTTCATGAGTGGAGAGAGGGGCAAATTGACGGCGTCGTCTCTGCCGGCCCTCACGAATGTATGCCCACAAAAATAGCCGAAGCTCAGTTTTTTCATGTCGCCGAAAAAGAAGGACTGTTGTCTTTAACAATTCCTTATAATGGAGATCCTATTGATATTGAAATTATAGAAAACTTCGCTTTTGAAGTTAAATCTAGATTTCAAACTAGAATGGGAATAGAATATGATGTCGCTGAAGAGATAGAAGAAATAAAAGCCGAAAGAAAAGCCGGTTAAATATAAAAAAAAACTTGTAAAATAAAATCGGCTAAATTATTGTACCTTAATGAAACGAGTTTGCGGGCGTTACGCCGCGTAAACTACTTCCTCTTCTGTCAGTAAAAAAGGGCCTTAAAAGGCCCTTTTTTTTAACTATATTTCTTCGTTTAATTGTTTTATGAAATTATCAACGCTTATAGAAGGGCTTGCGTTTTCGCCTCGTTTTCTTACGGCAATCAACTGTTCTTCCATTTCTTTATGACCTAATATTAAAGCATAATTTGCCTTTGACCGGTTCCATTCGCGAATCTTGTATCCGATTTTCTCGTTTCTGCTGTCGAGAAAGACCCGAAATTTGGCGGCTGTTAACTTTTCTTGAATCGATTTCGCGTATTCGTCTATGGCAGAGCTGATCGTTAGAATGCTTATTTGTTCAGGACTCAGCCACAGGGGAAGTTTTCCGCCATAATGCTCAATGAGAATTCCCATGAAACGCTCAAGAGAGCCTAAAATTGCCCTATGAACCATAACGGGCCTGTGTTTTTTGCCGTCGGCTCCCGTGTATTCTAAGTCAAAGCGCTCAGGCATTGAAAAATCGACCTGTATGGTGCCGCATTGCCAGTTTCTTTCAAGGCAATCTTTGATGTTAAATTCAATCTTAGGACCGTAAAAAGCTCCTTCGCCTTCTTTTATATCGTATTTAAGATTTATCTTTGTTAAAGATTCTTTCAATGATTCGGTGGCCCTGTTCCAAATTTCTTCAGAACCCATTGCTTTTTCGGGTCTGGTCGCGATGTATATCTTTATATCTTCAAAGCCGAATTTTTTATACACGTCAATGGTAAATTGAATGATATCGGTAATTTCTTGGGTTAATTGTTCGCCAGTACAGTAAATATGCGCGTCGTCTTGTGTGAAAGCGCGAGCCCTGAAAAGTCCGTGCAGCACCCCCGATAATTCATGTCTATGTACGGTTCCTAGTTCGGCAAGTCGAAGGGGAAGGTCGCGGTAGCTTCTCATCTGACTTTTATAAATAATGTTTGAGCCGGGGCAGTTCATTGGTTTTATCGCAAACCCGCGATCGTCTATACTGGTAAAATACATATTTTCTTTAAAGTTTTCATAGTGTCCCGACTGAACCCATAATTCGTCTGAAAGCACGGCGGGCGTTTTAATCTCATGATATCCGCGATTTTTGCATTCATTACGTATGTAATCTGTCAGGCAGTTAAATAAAACCGAGCCTTTGGGGTGATAAAAAGGAAAACCGGGGCCTTCTTCATGAAAGCTGAACAAATCAAGTTCTTTGCCTAATTTTCTATGATCTCTTTTTTTTGCCTCTTCGATTTTATGAATATATGCCTTTAATTCTTTTTCAGAGGGAAAGCTGATTCCGTAAATTCTTTGAAGTATGGGATTTTCGGGGTTGGCCTTCCAGTATGCGCCCGATATCGCCGTGAGTTTAAAAAAACCAAGCTTATTGGTAGATTGCACATGGGGGCCGCGGCAGAGATCCTGAAAATTGCCCTGCGTATAAATTGAGATATTTTCTGATTCGGGAATTTCAGATATGATTTCTACCTTGAAATCTTCTCCCATTTTTTTAAATTCTTCAATGGCCGCATTCCGCGGAAGTACTTTTCGCTCTATTGTATGCGCTTCGTCTTTTATTTTGCGCATTTCTTTTTCAATGGCCGGTAAATCTTCTTCGCTGATGGTTTCTTCAAGAAAAATATCATAATAAAAAAAACCGGGTCCCGATTTTATTACTGGCCCAATGGTTAGTTGGGCCTTCGGATAAATTCTTTTTACGGCCTGAGCCAAAAGGTGTGCGCTTGAGTGCCAGTAAATTTCTCGGCCCTCTTCTGATTCAAAATTTAATACCGTCAGTTCTCCCGCAGCTTCGGCTTTGCCGCTTAAGTCGTAAAGCGCGCCGTTTACTTTAACGGCGATAGCGCCTTTTACGATATCGGGATGGTTTTCTTTTAAAAGATCAAAGTACGACTTTTGTTCGTCTGTTTGTACTTCTTTGTTGTTAGGAAGTTTTATTGTTTTCATATTATTTTGGGAAATACTGGACTCGAACCAGTGACCTCTTGCATGTCAAGCAAGCGCTCTAACCACCTGAGCTAATCTCCCCGTTTTTGCCGATACGGCCCCCTATTTTGCAGTTAATTTAGACAAGCAGAATTAAGCCATGATCAAGGCCACCGTATGATGAATTAGAAACAAAGCGTCAAGTTTGTTTTTGAAAAGAGGATGTTTGGCCGCAAATTTCGATTTCGCAAATTTTTAATAGTTGACGATTTGTTAAATGTTTTAATTTTATCTTAAAGTAACCTCTGCGGAGAATATTCAACTGGAGATAAATAAGAATGAAAGAAAAAGTATATTGCGCAAATTGTGAACATTGTATAGTTGTGAGAGTTTTTGAGCCCGATAATATAAAATATGTATTAAGAGTAAAATGTAATAAAAAAAGATGGGCAAAAAGATCAGGCGAAGAAAAGCAATATAAATACTTTACCGTGGCCCGCAGAGTGCATACAGACTGTCCCGATTTCAGCCAAATGGGCGATCCGAATCCGTTTATTAAAAATCTAAGGCGCGAACTTCCCGTTAAAGACGAAATTTATACTTTGAAAGATTCAGAGTAAGTTGAATAAAGGGGGAAGGTCATGAGATTATCAGAAATTCTCGCCCCCTCTTCAATAAAGCACGGATGGCCAAGTAACGTAAAGTCTCTAAAAAAAACGAAATGGTCGCTATTTGAGGCGATGATTGATCTTGCAATTATAGAGTCAGATAAAAAAGATGAAACTTTAAAGCAGGTTAAAGAAAGAGAAAAATCTATGACGACTGGCATTGGCGAGGGCATTGCCATACCTCACGCCTCTCTTCATTTTCTACAGGAACCCGTCGGCAGTATGGTGATTTTGCCTGAAGGTCTTGACTTTGACTCTATCGATCAAAAAAAAGCGCAGTTTATACTCTTGATTTTATTGCCAAAAAAAGATTTTACCTCTCATATTCGAACCCTGGCTTCGGCTTCAAGGTTTTTACATAATAAAACGGTAAGAGAAATACTCATTGCCGAAAACGATTCTGAAAAAATCTATCAAGTAGTTTCTGAGTACGATAAAAAAACATAAAAATTAAAAGCTGTCGTTATTTGTTTGAATTTTTTATCCAAACGTTGATGCTGGCTACTTTTTCAATAGCGTCAGATGTCCATATTCCGGCGGGATCTTTTTTAATAATTTTTGCGAGCAGGCTTTTACACTGAACCAGTTTTGTCAGAAGCGATTGATAATTTTCATCAGAAACGCTTAAATTTACTTGTTTTACTTTTTCAAAATAATCTTCTAAAGCCTCTGAATAAATAATCGACGCTCTTTTATAAAGAAGATAAACTGCGTCAGAGACCGGCTTTTTTATAGATTGTAAATCTTCTTTTTTCGGCTCTCTTTTAGAGTTAAAAACAGAAAATATTTGGGGATTAGTATCTAAAGCTTTTATAAGGATGTCGTATGATTTCTTAAGATTTAAAAAATCTTCTTTGGCCCCTTTCTTATCGGGATGAAGACGAAAAGCAAGTTCATGATATCTTTTTTTTAATGTTTGAGAAGTAATCATAAAATTATTGCTTGAGGGAAAAATATCCATACATAGCATAGCTTCTTTGACAGATTGCAGATTTTCTTTTGAAAATAACATGTTTTTTTTTATAAATTTGCGGGAACCTTTTTTCGCTTAATCGAATATAAAAATAAACTAAAGAAGAGGGTCAAACTTTTTTTTATAGACATTCGGCGCCGCAGAAAAAATAAGTACATTAATGTTCGTTTCGTAAAAAAATAACAAAATTGAGGTTGAATATAAATATGGCGGCAGACTTAGAATTTCTTATATAATATTCAATTATGAAAACAGGCGCAAGTAAAAGAAAAAAAGGTTTTTTAGTCTTAACGTTGACGGTGACCATGATATTACTTATTTTTCAGGCCGCCATACCTTTTTGGGGGGCGGCAAAAGACGAATATTATACGGTCTCTTATGAAGCCGAATATACAAAAGCCAGATATTTGGCTCAAAGCGGTCTTGAAATGGCCTTGAAGCTGTTAAAAAGTATTCCTACAAATATTCTTTATGATTACGGCATTATGAGCGGCTATCCCATAGGCCCTATACCGCTTATTGGCGAAGCTGCTTTTACTTTTCAAATTGAAGAAGCGGGCGGTAAAATTAACCTGAACTATCTGGTAAATTCGTTTGACGACAGCGCCAATTCAAAAATATTAGGAGCGCTTAATGGCTTGTCAGAAAAATTAAATATTCCTCCCGATAAATGGGAAGCGGTTATCGACTGGATAGACGAAAATAACGATAAAAGCCCCGGGGGCTATGAGAAAGACGATTATTTAATGATGCAGCCCGCGAGAAGAATCAAAAACGGAAAAATGCATTCCATTGACGAGCTGCTGCTGATTTCGGGTTTTGACCAAAGAATTATTTATGAAGACTTAAGAACAGAGCAAGAAAAAGAATTTTATTCCGATAGTTTTTTTACAGAAGAAGAAAAAGAAGCCGTTACAGATGAAGATTATAAATTAATCAACAATATAACCGTCGATATGCCCGTAAATCCGTCTTTATCAGGGGGGTGGTCAAAAATAAACGTAAACTCTGCGCCTTATCATGTTCTATTATCCCTTTCGTCTTATATGACGTCTGATGCCGCAAAAGAAATTATCATGAAAAGAAACGAAAAAAGGTTTAAAAACATCAATGAATTATCGGCTCTGCCGAGTTTAAAGATAAATACTTCGGGTGCGCTGACTCTTTTTCATGAAATAAAAGATTTACTGACCACTAAAGATATATTATATAAGATAGTTGTCAAAGCGTCTCTGGAATCGCAAGTTGCGCAGGTTGTGGGGTATTATGACCCGCAGGCAAAAAAATTATCAACATATTTTGAATAAAGATGTCTAGAAATCCGGTAATATTAGAAATTAGCCATAAGAAAGTAAAGGGCATTGCCTATCGCTCTGGGGTAAAAGGCAAAACATTTCTTGAATCAAATTCGCAATTTTTTTCAAGCAAAGATAACGCTATTCGAACCGAAGAAATTATTGGTTTTATTAAAGACAACTATCCTGAAAACGGGGGTATTTATTTGAATTTGCCCGCCGAAAATATGTTCTTTCGAGAAATATCTCTGCCGTTTATTGAAAGAAAAAAAATAAAAGAGATTCTGCCTTTTGAGTTAGAGTCGATGATATCTTATGAACTTGACGAAATTGTATTTGATTATTACGCTAACTTAAATCTTGAAAATAACAGTACCGACGTTTTGATTGTAGGCAGTTTAAAAGCGCCGCTTTTGCCGTATATTAATCTGTTTAAGCAAAATAATTTTCAATTAAAAGGCATTTACGCCCCACATGACGCTTTGTTTCACTTGTTTCCTTATACAGGCGAAAGAGCCGGGGTTTTAATACATGTATCTTCGCTAATGAGTTATTTGGTTGTTATTGAAGATAACAGGTGGGTGTATTCAAGAATTTTGCCTATCGGTTATGATATTCTGGTCAGCTGGCTGGCTCAAAAATGGAAAAAAACAAAGACAGAAAGCGAAAATCTGCTTTTAAGTCTGCCTAAAGGCGAAGAAGAAACTCTTGACTTTGATTTTTATAAAAAACATTTTCAGGTGAGCCGTCCGCAGGCAAAACTTTTTATTCAGACAATTCAAGAGTTTGGCGAAGATCTGGCTCGCGAAATTTCTTCAAGCGAAAAAAATATTCGTTCAAAAACAAAAACTAAGCCCGATACCATGCCCATATACTTAAACAGCGAATTAAAAAATCAAACCTTTTTAGAAGATATAATATCAAGAAAATTAAAAAAAGAGGTTCTTCCGTTTCCTGTCGAGAAAACTCCGGTTTCTATTTTTTCTAGGGACTATTCTGTGGCGGTAGGGGCCGGCATTGCGCAGTCGTCTTCAAAAAGAATGAATTTCTTATCGGGAAATCTTAAAAAAGAAAGCATGGTCGAAAATAAAAAAAGCATGGGGGTTATCTTAAGCGCCGCGTTGGGAATTTTCTTCTTTATGGCCTCGGTATTTCTAGAGTATCGACAAAAAGCGTCTCTTATTGACGAATTAAGAGAAAAGCAGATTGGCGCGTTTAAAGAATATTTTAAAGGCAAAACCCCCGATATTAACAGATCGCTTTTGGCGCAGGCAAAAGAAATTGTCGAAAAAGAAAAACTTAATACAGAGATATTAAAAAAAATATACGAAAATATACCCGTATCACAGATTCTTTTTGAATTGCATCAATTAATACCCTCTGAAAAAAATATTGAAATTGAAAATATAAACTACGACGGTAAAACGCTTAGACTAATGGGGACCATCGCCGATTTTGAATCATTAAATTTATTTGAAACGACACTAAGAGAATCTGAAAAATATAACAAGGTTGAATCAAGCAAAAGATCTTTGCCCGCCGGCAAGGGCACAAATACCGTGAAATTTACCCTTACCCTTGAGCCTAAAAAAGAATCAAAGGAACAAACCTAGAATGGAAATTACCGCAAGAGAGAAAATATTCTTATCGGTAGGAGCCGTATTTATAATATTAATTATAAGTTTTTGGGGTCTTAAGTCTCTTCGAGAGCAGGTTTTTAATATAGACGTAAAAATTGACGAGCTTAGGCAGGAACAAAAAGACATAGAAGAGTATGGCGAAGAATATGAAAAACTACAGAGCTTAAAAAGCGGCGCTCCCGAAAATATTGATAAGATGCTGCCCGATATCGACAGAATTCTTTTAAGCCTGAATTTAAAGGCAACCTCGTCTATTAGCACGTCAGATTCTATTGTTGAAAAACGTTATATTAAAAGACAGGCCAATATCTCTTTTCGAGATTCTTTGGCCGAACCGGTTATGCAGTTTATTAAACAGATAGAAAGCGACCCTTCGTCTATGTATACGGTAGAAAATTTTTCGGCAAGAAAGTTGACAAGAAAACCCGGATATTATTATTTTACAATAAAAGTAATTGGTTACAGCAAAAAATGATAAACGAAAATAAAACAGAAGAAAGTTTAGACGAGATAATTGAGCCCGTTTTATTTCAACCGGTTCTAGAAGAACTCGACGAAGCTGAAGCGACTGAAGCTCCGCCATGGCGAAAAAAAGTAGGCCCTATAACCGCTGGCTTATTCAGTTTTTTTCTCGGCGTTCTTTATTTTCTTCCTCTTGAGAGTTTGGCAAGAGAAGCTTTAAAGACGGTTAATAAGTCTGGTACAGAAATCAGCGTAGGCGATATTTCTCTTTCATTTTCAGGAAATATAAGCATGAAAGATTTTCAAATGCCTATTGACGAAAAACAAAGCGATAACGACTTAAAAATAAAAAATATATCGGGCAATTTATCGGTATTTTCTCTTCTGTTTTCTGACCTTCTTATGTTTCAAACAGAAATTAGCGGTTTAGAATTATCGGCCGCTCCCGTTGAAATAAAGGGCGGTACCTGGCAAATTGAAAACAATATTGAAAATATTAAAAAGAAAAAAGATTTCTGGAAGGGCGGCTTAAAGATAACAGGCTCGCAAGTTCAGGTTTATTATAATGAAGAACTTCCCGTGATCTCTGAAAAGCTTGCCGTATTGGTCGATAAAATAATCATTGAAGGCGATTTGAAAGATAATACCTTTTATATTACGAACGCCCAAATTGAAAGCTCTGATTTTAACGCCGATATTACGGGCAATATAAGACTCATGAAACAGGCGATATTAAATGCGCTTTTAACGATTCTTCCTAAAGACCCATTTTACGAAAGATATAAGCAAATGGGACTAAAAGAAATGATAACATCAATGGGATTTATGAACGCCGACGGGAAAATACAAATTAATCTTTCGGGTAATTTAAGCAACCCCAGACCCGTCGTTAAAAAAGCTTCGTCGACGGCAAAATAAGCATGCAAAAGCATGACAAAAGAAAACTAAATGTAGATCATATATTAGGTCAAATTTATATTTTGCTTGAAAAGCAAAAAGAAAAAGACGGAGTTCTTTTAAGTAAACTTATTTCGGTCATACATGAAAAAGACGAATTTGCCACCGTTATTGAAGAAATTTATGAAAGAAAATTCGCTAAAAAAAACCAGAATAAAGTCAAGCTAACGTCAAAAGGCGTTAAAAAAGCCGAAGCGGTTGTAAGAGCTTTTAGGCTTGGCATGCGTTTTATGACAGATGTACTCGGTATATCGGTAAAAAATGCCGAAAAAGCCGCAGATTTAATGGAGCATCTTGTAGAAACTGAAACTCTTGACGCTTTATGCACTTTCATGGGACATCCTGCTTCTTCACCCGCAGGCGAAAAGATGCCTTCAGGAGATTGCTGCCGCCGAAAACTAACTTCGGTTCAGCCGTTAAGCGTAAAATTGACGGCGCTGCAGCCGGGCGAGAAGGCTCTTGTCAAATATATTCAAAATCCCGAGAGTTTTTTATCAAACATGGGAGTAATTCCCGGAGAAACGATTAAACTTCTTGAAAAAAGGCCCTCCGCCGTTATAGAAGTAGGCAGCACAACTCTGGCTCTTGATAAAAAAGCGGCCGAGCATATTTATGTGAAGCCCATTAAATAAACTAAACGTAAAAAGACTAGAGTAAATACATTTTTTATTGACGGCGGGTGTTAAAAATATTTTATGCATTTCAGCGAGGCGCTAGCTCAGACGGTAGAGCAACTGCCTTTTAAGCAGTGGGTCCCGGGTTCGATCCCCGGGCGCCTCAAATCTGCAGATCATACCGTCTCTGCAGGTAACAGTAAAAAGACATTGTCCCCTTCGTCTAGTGGTTAGGACTCGGGATTTTCATTCCCGCAACAGGGGTTCGACTCCCCTAGGGGACGCAGTTAAAAAGGGAGGCCTTGTGCCTCCCTTTTTTTATGTCTCTGGGGTGTCGAACCCCCGGTCGACCCGAGTAGTTCGCTGACGAAGCCGCAAGGCTGAGTAACGAGCAACGCGAGTACTCCCCTAGGGGATGCTTCGGCTTCGCTCAGCATAAGCTCCGTTAAAAAGGGAGACCTTGCCGCCTATTTTTTAATTAATAATTAAAATTTCAAGGTATAAGAATCAGGAAATATTATTTTTACTATTTGGATGATTTCAATAAATTATTTTTCATTCAAACGAGCAGGTAAACCTCGAAAAAAGGGTAAGATTACGATATAAGAAAAAACTTGACGATATGAACCTTTTAGGATAAAAGATCAACAAAAGGAAGCCGCAGAAATTTGGCTATTTAAGAAATAGCGTTGTGAACGGGGTTAATAAAGATAAAAACACGTTAAAATAAAAAAAAATTATACATATTAAATTTCTTACTAGCGTTATATAAATACGGCATGAAATACAAAAAAATTCTAAAAATATAGAATAAACGAAGTAAAATCGCTAGTAAAGAGGAGAAATTTAATGATGAAAAGAAATACCTATAAATATTTCAAGAAATATGTAACTATCGCGCTTAGCGTGATAATCATGTTTTTGTTTTGCTCAAAAGATACAGACGAGCCTGTAGAAGAAACCGCTGTATGCGGCGATGGTGTGGTCGAAGACAGCGAAGTATGCGATCTTTCCATTACGGGCGTTTGCACGTCAGACTGCACGGGCTATGCTTCTGACAGTTATGAATCTGACGATACAACAGGGGCGGCGCAGGCAATTGTTGCCAACGGCACAGATCAGCTTCATACCATTGATTCAACTTCAGATATCGATTATTTTTCATTTGTAGTTCTTTCGGCAGATATAACCAATAAGACAATCTTTAGCATAGAAACTTCAGACGGTTCAGGCGGCTGCGCGATGGATACCTACATTCAGGTATATGACATCGCGGGAGATAAAATACAAGATACCGATTGGTTTAACAATGACGGCGGCACGGGTACATGCTCAAAGCTTAGAATACAGTTTGACGGCGTAGCCCATACTGCGGGTACCTATTATTTTCAAGTAAGTCATCGGTATCATACAGAAAATATATCTTTCGGAGGAGGAACCCCGACAGCCGGTTATTATTATGTAAGTTTTACAAGCGAACAAATCACAAATACGGCGCCTGTGGCAGACGCTTCGCGTTCTGATGTCGAGGGATTTTATGACAGCGCAGCAGGTATCGGCCTGCCAGTTATTCTTGACGCAACCGCTTCATTTGACCCCGATAAAGACGCCTGCAAGGCAGGCGGTTTAACTTATTCATGGAGCGTAACTGATTCGACGCCTGTAGAGGTATTTGTCTCTACTGACCCGATGGCGATTTTTGTGCCGGGGCAAGCCGACAACTATTTGGTTAACTTGACCGTTACTGACAATGCCGGATGGTGCAGCGGGGTTTCTGAAAGTAATACATTAAACTCAATTCCTTTAATTGTTGCCGATGAATTGCTTTCTAATGTGGTAGCACCCTTTCTTTTAACGGGCGGGGTAAACGAATATCCACTTAATAATACAGCGGGATATAAAGATTACAAATGGTTTTCTTTTACCGTATCGGCTGCGAATGTAACTAATGGAGAATGGTTTGCGATGGAGTTTTTAGAACGCGATACGTCTTCAGACGCCCTTACATATGTACATACGCCTTGGATTGGAACACAAACAGGCGATGTAAATGTTAGCGTCTTTTTAAATAGCCAAATTGTATCGTTCTATAAAGAAAGCGATTTCGGGTTTGCATGGTTTTTCAATGCTAAAGCGGGTAGTGGTTTATCAGAAGGAACATATTATATAAAAGTAATGGGCGATACAGGTACGGTTGACGATAATGGATCATATGCTATAGGGTTAGGCTGTTATACGTCTTCTCCATCTGACGATAGAACCGGTTTGGTATTGTGTCCCTGATTTACCGGTAATGTTAAAATCGTTTTAATACAAAAAGGAGTTAAAAAATTATGAAAAAAATTTATTTTATCGGCTTATCGGTTTTACTTATCTTTGGTTTATCTTGTTTCAGGGTAAACGTGAAAAAAAATAAGGGCAGAGACAACGACTCGCATAAAGAATGTCTAGACAATTGCAAGAGAACGAAGGGCCCCGATAGAGCCGATTGCAATCGAAGATGCAATCGATAATCTTTTTTTTTGACGGTTCATTAAAAATGATATAAAATTAAAATTAATGAAACAGAAAAAATATACAATCTCCGTTTTATTTTTCTTTTTTGTATCGCAAATTGCGGCAATAAATATGCCGCGTTGCGATATGCAGACGAATCTTAAAAAGGCTGTTTCAAAAGAGACACCGTTTATATTTCTTTTTGTTCTTATCTGCTGTAAACCTTTCTTAAGTTAATAATTTAAGAAGGCTGACCGTTAAAGCCTGATTTGCAAATTTAATTTAAAGAGGTAAATATGCGTTTTTTATTTTTAAGAAGATTGCCGGGGCCATTAATATTCGATTCGGCCAAAATCGCGCTTTTTTGTCAAATATCTCTTTTTTTAAGTTCTTTTAATTTTACTTTCGCGTATGACGCGCGATATTTTATTGAAAAAGCCTTTGAAAACAGTCTTTCGCTAAAATCTGACAGTCATATGAAAGATAAGGCAGAGTTTTCTTATAAATCTGAAAGCTATTTTTTAAACTCTCTTCAACTTGAAACAGGGTACAACAACGCGCCTTTATCGTCATGGCCGTCTTTAAGCTCTCATGCGATGTCGAATATTTCAGTGGGAATATCTCAAAATATTGCCATGCCATGGGAAAGCGAACTTCGAAGTTCGGCCTCTTTTGAAAACTATCTTTCTGAAACAGAAAAATATAATCATCAAAAGAATATTCTAGCTTTTAATGTCGTTAATTTATACGAAGAAACTCTTTTTATTCAAACCAAAAAGAAAATACTGAAAGAAAACGCGTCCGCTCTCGGTAAAATATTAAAAACCGCAAGGTCTTTAACGGCCGTTAATAAAATGGCCAGCTCGCAGCTATTTAAAATAGAGGCCGATATCGCTTTTTTAGAGACCCAAATTCTTCAGCTTGACGCCGAGCTTGAAAAAAAACGATTTAATTTACGGGCCCTGTGTAATTATGATTTTGATTGGAACAAAATAGAAGCCTCGTCTTTAGAGTGGATGAACAAATCTGAAAAAACGGTTTTGTCCGAAGATTTTTCGGCTGAAAATACTTCTTTTGTGAAATTTTATCAAAAACTTTATGAGAGCCAGAAAATAAAAGAATCGTTGTCTTACGCTTCGCTTCTTCCTTCGGTAAAAATAGGCATAAAATATACTATAAGACAAGAGATACCCGAAAAAGACACAGGCGAAGATTTTATTTCAATTCAGGCCTCTATGCCGCTGCCTTTGCACTACGCGTATAAAGATCGTCATAAAATTTCTGAAAGCGGGGCGATTGCGAAAAGTTATTATGAAAAATGGCAAGACGCGAAACAAAACCTGCTTTTAGGCTGGCAGGGCGAAAGAAAAAAGGCCGTTAAGTTAAAAGAAGCTTATGAAAAAAATGAAATAATAGTCTTGCCGAAATATTTGGCCTCATATAAAGCGCAAGTGGCGGCTCTTTCGGCGGGAAATTTAACGCTTATTGACGTTCTTGATTCGTACAGAAAATATTTAGACGCCTCATTAGAGCAGGCAAAACTGTACCTTGTTTTAAGGAAATCAATCGCGCTTCTTGATTTCTACCGCGAAGCGTACGTAAAAAAAGAAACGAACAAAGAAAAGTAAGAAAAAATAAAATAAAAGGAGAATATAAAATGACAAAAACGATGAAACTAAAAAAACTCATTCTTTTGACGGCGATAATGGCCCTTGTTTTTGCGGGCATTATTCATTGTTCAGAAGAAGCGAAGGCAGACGGGGCCTATACGTGCCCCATGCATCCCGAGGTAAAGAAAGAGAAAATGGGCGAATGCCCCATTTGCGGTATGGATCTAGAGCCTCTTGAAAGTCACGGCGCAGACCATAAGCATGAAGATATGAAAGAAGAAAAAAAATAGTCGAAGTAAAAAAAGACACAGAGGAAGACGTATGACAAACGACGCTTATTGTAAAAAAGAACAAACATGGGGTTTTTTTAATAAAAGTATGTTTAAAGCGCGGTTTCAAAAAACTTTGAGCCTCTGTGTCTCTTTGGCTTTTTTTCTTTTATTATTTTTGCCGTCAGCGTCGTGCTCAAAAGAAGAAAAAAAAACAAATGAAGAGGGCTATTATACGTGTCCCATGCATCCGCAGGTAATAGAAGATAAACCCGGCAGGTGCCCCATATGCAAAATGCATCTGAAGTTTGTTAAATCTGAAGAGTCGTCACAAGAAACTCATCAGGGGCATGAACACGCAGGGCATGAAAACGGCTCTGAAGAGAAACAATCCGCCACAAACGCAGCGCTTAGCGAAAAAGAAGAAAATAAAAGAAAAGATAGTTTTCAATTTTCGCTTTCGGCCGCCGCCTTAGGAAACGCTGGAATTACGACGGTTGCCGCTGAAAAAAAGAAATTTGAAATAAAATCGGTTTTTTCGGGCCATGTAGATTACAATGAAGATCCGAAGCATCTTGTCGTTATAAACACAAAATATGACGGATGGATTGAAACGCTAAACGTATCAAAAGAGGGGCAGTACGTAAAAAAAGGAGAAACGCTCTTTGGCGTTTATAGTCCGCAGATATTAGCGGCAAAAGAAGAGTATTTGACGACTTATCAAAGCGTAAAAGAGCTTTATCAAAATCAGAAAAAATCTGCAAATAAAATATTTTCTGATCCTACTTTGATTTCAGCCAGAAGAAAACTTTTGTACCTTGACGTTTCTTTGGCGCAGATAAACAATATTGAAAATAAAGAGACGGTCTCAAGAGTCGCAAATTTTCAATCGCCGATATCGGGCGCGGTGATATCAAAAAATATGCTCAAGGGCTCTCATATAAAATCGGGGCAGGAGGTCATGCGAATTGCCGATTTAAGCCGTTTATGGGTTTATATTCATATTTTTGAAAAAGATCTATCTTTTGTCTCAAAAGGTCTTGTTGTCGATATAAAAAGCGCCGCCTATTCGCAGAAAAAATTTACCGGCAGGGTAGATATGGTTTACCCTTATTTGGAGCATAAAACAAAAGATATCAAGGTTAGAATTGAAATTGAAAATAAAGAAAAACTTCTAAAGCCCGGCATGTTTGTCGAGGTTAACGTCAGTAAAGAAATCTCTAAAGAAATTGTCGTAATACCCGAAAGTTCGATAATTTTCTCGGGAGAAAAAAAATATGTTTTTGTATCGTTAGGAGGCGGAAAATTTGAAATAAGGCCGGTTGTCGTTATCGCGATGTCAAATTCTCTTGCGGCTGTATCTGAAGGCGTAAAAGAAAAAGAGCTTGTGGCGACAAAGGGACAGTTTCTTCTTGATTCTGAAGCTTCATTAAAAGAAGCTCTTCAGAAAGGATCTTCGGCCGCTCATGCTCATTGAAAGGTATGGCTTATGCGAAAAATTATAGATTGGAGCTTTTCAAACAAAACGCTTGTTCTTCTCGGGGCGGTAATCATATTTTTTGCGGGACTTTGGTCGGCGGGAAAAATTGAAAAAGATGCCATACCCGACTTATCAGATACGCAGGTGATTATAAAGGCCGATTATCCCGGGCAGCCCCCGCAGGTAATCGAAGAGCAGGTAACGTATCCTTTGACGACAAGAATGCTTTCTGCGCCTTTCGCGAAAAATGTAAGAGCTTATTCTTTTTTCGGCTATTCTTTAATTTATGTTTTATACGAAGACGGCACGGATCTCTACTGGGCAAGAAGCCGCGTTTTAGAATATTTAAACGGAATTCAAGACAAATTGCCTCCTCAGGTTTCTCTTGAGCTTGGGCCCGACGCCACGTCTATCGGATGGATTTATCAGTATGTAATAAAAGATAAAACGGGCCGAAAAACTCTGGCCGATTTAAGAGATATTCAGGATTTTTTTCTTCGCTATGAGCTTACGGCAATAGAAGGCGTAAGCGAAATTGCCGCCATAGGGGGGTTTCAAAGACAGTTTCAAGTCGAGGTAAATCCCGAATTATTATACCAGTATGGCGTAAGGCTTACAGACATCGAGAAGGCGTTAAAAAAAGCGAATATGGAAACCGGGGCCAGATTGTTTCAGCAGGCCGAAACCGAATATATGGTTTTGGCCCGCGGTTATCTTCGCTCAATTGAAGAAATAAAATCGATACCCATAAGAATAAGAGAAGGCGGCGCGGTACTGCGAATGGAAAATATCGCCCATGTTAAAGAGGGGCCCGATATAAGGCGCGGTATTGCCGATCTTGACGGAGAGGGCGAAGTCGTAGGCGGCATTGTTATCATGCGCCCTGGCGAAGACGTAAATAAAACTATCAATCTCGTGAAAAAAAGACTTCAAGACATTAAAAGCTCTCTTCCCGAAGGGGTAGAGATAATTACCGTTTACGACAGATCAAAGCTGATTAATAAAGCGGTTTCAAATTTAACGTTTAAGCTCATTGAAGAGCTTCTGGTCGTGGCGATTGTAACGGCTTTTTTTCTGATGCATTTTCGTTCGGCGGCCGTCGCTTTAATCGTACTGCCTCTTGGGGTTTTGCTTTCTCTTCTTTTTATGAATATTCTAGGGGTTACGGCAAACATCATGTCGTTAGGAGGCATAGCCATCGCCGTAGGCGTGATGGTAGACGCCAGCGTTGTTCTTGTCGAAAATACCCATAAACATCTTGAAAAGCTTCAAATTTCAAATCAAGGCGACGATTTATACTGGCAGGCGGCGAGAGAATCGGCCTATGAAACCGCTCCCGCTCTTTTTTGGTCCATGATGATTATTATTGTCAGCTTTCTGCCGGTTTTTGCTCTGCCCGAACAAACAGGAAGGCTGTTTACCCCGCTTGCTTTGACAAAAACTCTGGCAATGGCCTCGAGTTCTTTTCTTTCAATACTGTTGCTTCCCGTTCTCGCCGGATATTTTGTACGCGGAAAAATCCCCAGCGAAGAGAAGCATATTGTCAGCTCTTTTTTAATTCGCCTATACATGCCCTCTTTAAGATGGGCGTTAGAACATAAAAAAACGGTCTTCGGAGTTTCGGCGGCGGCTCTTCTTTTAAGTTTTTTACCCATTACCGGCCTGAAAATTCCTTTTGCTAAAGAGATGCTTATAGAGCCCATAGGCGGCGAACTGATGCCGCCTCTTGAAGAAGAAGATTTATTATGGATGCCCTCGACAAATATACCGGGAATATCAATTTCAAAAGCCAGAGAAATTCTTCTTAAAACCGACAAACTCATAAAAGAAGTTCCCGAAGTAAAACGCGTCTTCGGCAAAATAGGCCGCGCCGATACGGCTACCGACCCCGCGCCTTTGACGATGATTGAAACCACTATTTTATTGAAAGAAAAATCGGCCTGGCGAAGCGGCATGACATCCGAAAAAATATTCGACGAAATAGACAGAAAAGCGAGGCTCCCCGGTTTGACGGCCGCTTCTTACGGAATGCCCATTCGAACCCGCATTGATATGCTGGCCACGGGAATAAAAACTCCCCTTGGCGTCAAAATTTTAGGAGATAACCTGCAAAAACTCGAAGATTTGGGCAAGCTGCTTGAAAATGAGATTGGCAAGATAAACGGCATAAGGGCCGTCTACGCAGAAAGAACCATGGGCGGCAATTATATTATTTACGATATTGACAGATACAAAGCGGGCATTTACGGGCTTGAAGTGGCCGATATTCAAAACGTTTTAGCGACGGCCTTAGGCGGCAGAAAAGTCACAGATATCATTTATGGCCCCTACCGCTGGAGCGCGAATATAAGATATATGAGAGACTACCGCGAATCAATAGAGAGTCTAAAAAATATTTACATACCATTGCCCGGCGCAGGCGGCGGCAAGATTCCCATATCTCAAGTCGCCGATATTCGAATTGAGAAAGGGCCGGCCGCCATAAAAACAGAGAACGCCCGCAAAACGCTTTGGCTCTATATTGTTCCCGATACCGGCGATATGGAATCTCTAGCGGCCGCCTTAAAAGAAAAACTTCAAGAAATAAAAAATATCGAAACGTCTATCTGGCCCAAAAGCTATACTTATATCATAAGCGGACAGTTTGAGCAGATGAAACTCGCTTCTGATCGCATGAAAATATTAATACCCGTGGTTCTTTTAATCGTATTTATTATTCTTTTTTTGCATTTTAAAAATTCTTCGCGTCCCTTATGGGTTATGTTTACTGCCTTGTTTTTCGCGCCTCTTGGGGGGCTCTGGTTTATGTTTTTAGCCGGATATAACCGCTCAACCGCTTCAGACGTAGGTTTTATCGCTTTAATGGGTCTTGCCGCCGAGACGGGTGTTTTGATGTTAATTTATTTAGATTCGGCCCTTGCCAATATTAAAAAAAAGAACTTTAACGCCAAAGCTTTAAGAGGGGCGGTTCTTGAGGGCGCCGTCTTAAGGGTACGTCCGAAAATAATGACCGTATGCACCACCATTTTAGGGCTTCTGCCAATTTTCTGGGGAGACGAACCGGGAAATTCTGCCATGCGCCGAATAGCCGCCCCTATGGTAGGCGGTCTTATCACCTCGACAATTGTAACCTTAATTTTACTGCCTGTAATATTTGAATGGTATTATAAGAGAAGCGAAAAGAGCGGATGGTTTGGCCGAGCTTAGCAATTTACTTGATTCTTGGCGATAGCGATTTCATGGGTGCATTCTATGTTCATATTTTCTCATTTGTAATCTGAATTTAAGGTTTTAGTACAAAGATAAAAGAATAAAGTATTGACATAACACTTAATGAGATATTTGTATCATTAATTAAGGGACTATGTAATAAGTCGTATTTCGATACATTTTTCGCCGTTTATCGAGTGAAAAATGCCGAAAATAAGGTATTTTTCGTATCGTAAGCAAAGCTCGCCGCTTGTACTGTTATGACGTTGTCGCAGACATGCTGTGCCGAAGTGAAGGCCGATGAGGCGGAAAACACTCAATAACCGACTTTTTATACAATTCCTTAAAAATAAAATCAAGAGGTTAAAAATATGAATAAAATTAAAAACGGAGCGCTTTTAATAATTCTTTCGATTCTGTTTTCTTCATGCGGTAAGAATGTTGTTAAACCTTCTGTTCCCATAAAAAAGGTGGCGGTGGTTCAATTTTCGGTTTCAGATTACGGAGGAATGGTTGAAGCACAGGGTTTAGGAAGCGAATCAGGGGCAGTGTTAATGCAGAGTCAGTTAAATCAATTACTGATAGAAACAGAAAAAAGTATGGCTAAACTTTGGTCGGTAAAAAATTCAGACGGGTTTGCTTCAAACTCAAAATATTTAAGTATTTCAATTGAAAATCCCCACCATAATGTGTATGTTCCTTATAAAGGGAACGGCGCAATGCCGATATTTATGAGTCATAGCGATCTAAAACAAGGGATGGTGCCGCCTCAAGTCGCCATGGATATTTGCGATGCTCTGGGCGTAGACGCCATAGTGTTTGTTTTTTCAGAGTGGGCCCTTAAAACAGGCGGATTTATTCCAACGACTAAAGCTTTGACAAAAAACGTTTTTTCTATGTGGGACAAAAACGGCAATCTTATTGCCTGGCAAAGAGCAAATAAAATGGGCCAGCGTACTCTTGGGGTAGGAAGACTGGTATTTGTCAATAGGGATACAATTGGTCAATGGTCAGACGCATATCTAGAGGCTCTGGATATGATCTTAGCCAATCCTGAGATTCAAAGTATTCAATAAAAAGAATTTGCCGCGGCTATTTTAAGCGGCGAATTTCTTCATGAAGAAATGACGCCGCTTTTTTCGCGGCGTCTTTTTCTCCGAGAGCCTTTTTTATAACTACAAAATTATTTCTCATGTCAGTTCTGTAAAATTCGTCAAAGCTCAGTTTTTTTAATTCGGGCAGGGCGTTTTTTAAGGTCATTTCATGCTGCAAAAATTCTCTGGCCAGAAAATCTTTAAATATCATGTTTACGATGCCTATATAAGGAATCTGCATTATCATTTTTCCTATGCGGTAAGTGAGCCACGATGTTTTATAAAAAATGAAAAAAGGCGTTTCAAGTAAGGCGCATTCTAAAGTAACCGTACCCGAACAGGCCGCGGCGCAATCGGCTTGCGCCAGAGTTTTGTGGGTTCCCATGGCCGTTATTGATACATAAGAAGGTAAATTAAAGCTTTTAATTAATTTTTCGGCCGCTTTACCCGATGCGGGAACCTCAAATTTTGCCTCAGGATATTCTTTATGAAAACTTTGCGCCAATTCGATTAAAAACGGCATATGATTTTTAATTTCTGAAAAGCGCGAACCGGGCAAAAGAGCGATTCGAGGACGGTTTTTAATTTGAGAAGTTTTTCGAAAGGGCGCTTTGGCAAGTTTCATTTTTTTTAGGCTTTCTTTTACGTCGTCGGCCAAAGGATGACCCATAAAAAAAGCGTTTGCTTTTTCTTTTTTATAAAGGGTTACCTCAAAATCATAAAGGCACAAGACAGATTTAAAAGCTTTTTTTATTCTGTGAATTCGCTTATAGTTCCATGCCCAAAACTGGGGCGATACAATTTTATAACAGGGTATGTTTTTTCTTGAAAGAGCTTCGGCAAGGCGAACGCTGAAACCCGAAAAATCGACCAGAATAACGGCTTTTGGCTTTCTTCTTTCGGTTTCTTTGACAATTTGATTTATCAGTTTTTTAAAAAACCGGATTTTTTTTACGCCCTCCCAAAAACCCAGGGTCGACATCTTATCAATATGAAGAAGAATATCGGTTCTTTCTTTTTTCATTTGATCGCCGCCAAGGCCCCAGAATTGATAATCGCCTTTCTTTTTTAATTCGCGTATGATAGAGGATCCAAGAAGATCGCCCGAGGTTTCTCCCGCCGTTATAAGCAGGTTAACCGGCTTTTTTTCGTTAATTTTCTTCGACTTCATATTCTTCAAAAAGAGTTTTTTGGTTAGAATAAGAATCGGCGCTATCTGAATCTAAAGGTACGGGATAGTTTCCGTCAAAGCAGGCCATGCAGTAATTATGGCCGCCCCCGCAGGCTTCGCTCATGCCCTCTATTGACAAATAAGCGATTGAGTCTACCCTGAGATATTTCTTAATTTCTTCAAGAGTATGCGTAGAAGCGATAAGTTCCGATTTTGTGGGAATGTCAATGCCGTAATAACAAGGGTATAATGTTGGGGGCGATGATATTCTAACATGAATTTCTTTGGCGCCGCAGCTTCTCAGCATTTTAACAATTTTTCGCTGCGTGGTGCCGCGCATGATGCTGTCGTCTACAACGATCACTCTCTTGTTTTTAACGACGGCCTCAATGGCGTTGTATTTTAGTTTCGCGCCAAAATCACGAATTTTTTGGTCAGGTTCAATAAAAGTTCTGCCTATGTAATGCGAGCGAATGAGCCCAATATGAAAGGGAATGCCGCTTTCGGTAGAGTAGCCAAGCGCAGATACGGTAGACGAATCTGGCACGGGCATGACCAGATCGGCTTCTACGGGAAATTCTTTAGATAAAGTGGCGCCTAATTTAAGACGAACGTCATAAACCGGACGGCTGAAAATAGTAGAATCGGGTCTTGAAAAATAAATATATTCAAATATGCATAAACTTTCTTTGCACTTCTCAAAAGGAAAAAACGACTTAAGCTCGTTATCTTCAATAATTATAAGTTCGCCGGGTTTTACTTCTCTTTCATATTTGGCGTCTACGATATCGAGGGCGCAGGTTTCTGAAGCGATAACCCATCCGCCCGCTTTTTTGCCTAATACCAGGGGGCGAAAACCGTTTACGTCGCGTACCGCGTACAAGGCGTCTTTGGTAAGGGCCAAAAGAGAAAATGCGCCTTTAATTTTTGTAAGAGCTTCAATTAAAGCGGCTTTGAAAGTAGTTTCTTTGCTTCTTGCCAATAAGTGTACAATAACCTCTGTATCAACCGTCGTTTGAAAAATAGAGCCTTCTTTTTCGAGTTCAAGGCGAAGCTTCCATGAATTTGTTAAATTTCCGTTATGGGCCAGGGCGATAGAGCCGAACTTAGATTCCATTCGAATAGGCTGGGCGTTTCTTAAAAAGCTTGAGCCAGTTGTGCTGTATCTATTATGCCCAATCGCGACGTCTCCTTGAAGCTGCCTAAGCTTATTTTCTGAAAAGACCTCGCTTACCTTGCCCATATTCGCGAATCTGAATAAATGATTTCCGTCGGTAGAAATAATGCCGGCGCTTTCTTGCCCTCTGTGCTGCAAAGCGTGTAGGCCCAAATAAACAAGATTAGCGGCCTGTTTTTGTTTATAAACAGCAACCACGCCGCATTCTTCTTTCGGATATATGTCGATTTTTTTCGTAGACACCTGAAAAACTGTATTACCTTAGAAAAAAATAGAAACCATGCGGCAATTAATTATATTTTGCATGGGGCTTAATAAGTCGTATTTCGATACATTTTCTACCGTTCATCGAGTGAAAAATTCCGAAAATAAGGCATTTTTCGTATCGTAGCAAAGCTCGCCGAAGGCTGATGAGGCAGAAAATACTCAATAACCGACTTATTACACAGCCCCATGCAATTATTTTTACTTCCAGCTGTCTTTGATTTGCGCCCCGGGATAATGTTCCTGGCTTCTGTCGACGAGAATAATGATTTGATCGATTATAAAACGATAAAAACCGCTTTGTTCTTTAGAGCTGCTTTTTAGTTTTAAACCGTGAAACGTGAAGTCGTAAAGGTGAGCCTTTTTGGGATTTTTTGCGGCAAGGCTCCACGGTAAATTTATTTCAAATCTCTGCCAGCCGTTAAAATCTAATGTTGAGATTTTAACGGGTAAAAAAACTCCATTGCTGTTTGAGAATAAAGCGTACAGGGTATGTTTTACCGGCTTGTCGTTGTTTATCCACAAGGCAATGGCTCTGGGAATTCCTTGTATGGTTTTTTTTAGATTGTTTGCCGTGGGCAGATTTAAAATAAGCAAATCTTTTCCCGGATTTTGAAAATGAAATAGAATTTCATAAGAATATTTCGGATCTTTAAGCGCATTTCGTCCGCTTGCTTTTGCCGATCTATTTGCATATTGACGGTCAAGCATAAACATAAGGGCCTTTTCTCTTTTTACGGGATTTTTGCTTTGCAAAAAGAACGGTTCTTTTTCGATAAATTTGGCCGTTATTTCATGAGCCGAACGTTTTTGAATAGACCAGTGTATTTTCTCTTCAAAGTCGTCTATAAGATAGAAATCAAAGGCTTTGCCGGGTAAAATGCCCTGCCACATGGCTGCCGACTTCTTCTCGACATTTTGAAAGTCGTTTATAGGTTGGCTGGCTAGGTTAAATTTAGGGTCAAAAGGCCCCGTTAAGATAATAAAAAAAAAACCGATAAGCAGAAGACTTTTCAGGGGAGAGAGCCTGGTCATATTCTGCTTATCGGAAAGTTTTGTTCTAACCGCAAGCTAATTTCAAATATACAGGATATTTGATAACATAGTAATTTAGGGTTTAATTTAACCCTCTTTCGGCAAATTCCCAATTTGCCAGTTTTTCAAAAAAAGTATCGATATATGCCGGTCTTTTGTTCTGGTAATCAAGATAGTAGGCGTGTTCCCAAACGTCTATCGTCAAAATAGGCTTTTTACCATGAGCGAGGGGAGTATCGGCGTTTGAGGTTTTTTCAATTTTTAATTTACCCTGATCTAATACAAGCCATGCCCATCCGCTGCCAAACTGTGTCGCGGCCGCCGTCTTGAATTCTTCTAAGAATTTTTCAAAGCTTGTGAAATCTTCGTTGATTTTTTCGGCAAGCTTTCCCGAAGGCGTTCCCCCGCCTTTGGGGTTCATACTGTGCCAGTAAAATGAGTGGTTAAATACCTGCGCTGCGTTGTTAAAAATTCCCGCTTTGCCGGCGTCGCCTGCCGTATTTTTAATAATATCTTCAAGCGATTGGTCTTTATGTTCGGTCGCTTCTATTAGTTTATTTAAATTATCAACATAAGCCTTATGATGTTTTTGATAATGAAAACTGAATGTATGAGCCGATATATGGGGTTCCAGAGCGTTTTCTGCATATGGCAGCGGTTTTAATGTAAAGGGGGCCTTTTCTTGATTTATCACAAAATCTCCTGTTTAATTTTATTTTTACAAATATATTATTAAATAAAATAAGATCTGTCAAAAAAAAATATTAATATATTGCCAGTACGAGTTTTTTTTGCAAATTGACGGTAAATATTCTATAAAAACGGCCTCAAGCGGCAACCGTATGCGTAAAAAATATAATGAATAATATTTTAATAAAACTTAACGAAAAAAAAGACGCTTTATTTGTAATTTTTCTTTTCTTTGTTTATTTGGGTTCTATCTTATTTGCTTACATGGTTTTTTTCTGGGTTCCTTCTGACGCAGAGCAGGGGGTGGCCCAAAGAATTTTCTATTATCATGTGCCGACCGCTCTTGTCTCTTTTCTCGGGTTTTTTATCGCCTTTATTTACTGCATTCAATATCTAAGAACGCGAGATTTAGCTTTTGACAGAAAAGCGGCGGTTTATGCGCTGGCCGGCTGGGTGTTTACAACAGGCGTTCTATTAACGGGGCCGCTTTGGGCAAAGCCAATTTGGGGCGATTTTTGGAACTGGAAAGACCAAAGGCTTATTAGTTTTTTTGTTTTATGGATGATGTACGCCGGATATTTAATATTTCGCATGGGAATCGTCGAGCCGCATAAAAGGGCACGTTTCTCGGCGGTTTTAGGCATAATCGCTTTTATGGACGTTCCCTTGGTATATTTTTCAATTCGTATATGGAACACGGCGGTGCATCCTCAGGCTGTGCTGGCCACAACGAAAAAAGGCGCGGGGCTTTTTGACCCTTCTATGAAAATTACTTTTTTCTTCGGCATGTTTTTATTTTTATGCAAATTTTTTATTACAGCATGGGTTACGGCGCGCTATTATCTGTTAAAGCAAATTCAGGCAGAAAAAGAAGCCGAAGAAAATTAGTAATTATACAAAAGATAAAAATAAGGAAAGAATCATGAAAAATATACTAAAAATAATATTAATATTAATGACGGCGTCTGCAATGAATTCTACAGCCGCACAGGAAAGCCGCGTTGACGATATAATAAAACAAGCGCCAGACAATATGAAAGAAAAGATGAAAAAGTACCTAAGCGTTTCGACAAAAGAGGCGCAAGATATGATAATCGACTTTTCTGATATGGAACTTGTAAACATGAAGCAGGCTTATGAAAATGTACTGAACAACGCCAAAGATAATGAGAAGAGAGTGCTTTGGCTTTATCAGGCAGCCGAGGCGAGAAAAGCCGATAAAATAGCGGCCGATAGATTATTTTATGTGGCGCTGGCTTTAATTCTTTTAATGACATTATTTACGACCTTTGTCGGATATATTTATTTTGCGCAAAGAAGACTAATCTCGCATATGAACGAACGGTAATGCTTTTAGGCGTTATATCTGATACGCATGGCAATGCGCCGAATACGCAAAAAGCTCTCAATTTATTCAGAGAAAAAAAAATTAAAATCATATTACATGCCGGAGACTTTGGATCGGCTTCTTTTTTATCTTTATTCAGCGATTTTAGGTTATATTTATCGTACGGCAATTGCGATTCGACGTATGAGCTTTCGGCAAATTTATTTGCGTCTGAAAACCATCCGTCGCCTGAAAAAGAACAAATTATTTCTTTTAAAAATAAAAATATATTTTGTCTTCACGGAGACGATTCATACGCCTTAAAAAGAGCCGTAGAATCGGCGAAATATGACTATGTGATAAAAGGGCATACTCATTTTACAGAAGATTATAAATTTGAAAAAACAAGAATATTAAATCCCGGAGCTCTTTATAGGGCCAATATCATCTCAGCGGGTATTTTAGATATAGAAAGCGATGATTGGCAGGTGATTTCGATTTAAGATACTACTAAGCGAGAAAATTGATATGACCGTCTGAGATACCTTCAGGCTCTTTTTCTTTTGAAACTTTTTTTTCGGTTTCTTTGTCTTTTTGTTTTTTTTCTTTTTTTCTTTTTTCTTTTTCGTAAATTTCGGCTTCCTGCTCGGGAAGAGTTTTTAACCCGAAATGCGACTCGGTATCTTTTAGCTTTTGCCCCCCTTCAGAAGACTCGCTCTTGTTTACCTGCTCAGAACGCTTTTGGGCCTCTTTTATTGCCTTCATGTCAATTTCTCTTTGCTGTTCGGTTCCTTTCGCGATTCTTTCTGCCTCTTCTTTACCTACATGCAGGGTCGCGTTAATGTTTACCTGTAAGTCAAGAGGTTTTATTGACATTTTAAGTATCATCTCCTTTTTCGGGAAAAGTAATTTTATCTTTATCTTTTTCTTTCTGGTACGGCACAATTTTTATGTTGCCTTTATCTTCTATAAGGGTTACATGCTGGTATTCATCTCGAATCGCGAGTCTGGCGTTGTTTATTTCTACCGTAACGCCGGGAAACAGGGTTTTTTCAACATGAATTTTTCCGTGAGTGGCCAGAGTATCCATATATTCGCGCAGCTGATCTTTTTCATAAGTGGCTTCTTCAAGTCTTTCTTTGAGCTTTTCTTCTGCATGGACCATCTTTTCGAGCATTTCTTCTTTCTCGGGAGAAAATTCTACGGTAGTGCTTTTCTTTTGCACGTTTAGCGTTCTTATATTTTGTTCAATTTTATCGAGTTTTTCTTTTGCCTGATTTTCTATCTTTTCAATTTGCTTAATTTGCTGTAATATTTTCGGATTAATTCCCACAATCACCGTCGTTGGGGTTGAGGCCTGGGCGCCTAATTGTTTGCATCGAATTTCTTCGCCGGCCATGATTTCGCCGCCCACGATTTGGGCGCGTTTACCGTTGCAGACAACTTTACCGGCGGCGTCTATCTTTGAATGCATTAGGCCTTCAGATATTACCACGTCTTTTTCAACGCTTACTTTGGCGTTTTGAATAAATTTGGCGTAAACCGAGCCTGTTGTCGATTCGATTACCGCCTCGTCTCTTCCCATTATACCCGAGCGTATTACAATATCGCCTTCGGCTTCAACGCGAGATTTGCCTACGTTGCCCCCTATGTCGATATTTCCGGCGGCTTTGACTTCCATATTGTCAGAAACAGAGCCTCTAACGACAACAGAGCCTAAGAACATAATATTTCCCGTATCAAGACCAACGTCGCCGCCTACGGTATAGATTTCTTCAACATTTAACTTGCCGCTTACAAAAACAACCTGGCCGTTTCTTTCGGCGATGATGCGGTTTCCGTCGTCTGAGACGATGGTTCCTTTGCCCGGTCTAAGTTCCGCCGGTCTGCCGTCTTTGGCCGGCATATATTTATTGGTTACGGTCTTTCCGTTTTTACCTTTTTTTGCAGGCATGAGTTCTGCAAGAACCTGACCTTGAACCACGTTTTCAATTAAGTCTTTGGCCAAAAAGTCTACGCGGCCGCTTTCGTCTTCTTTGAACTCTATTTTCTTTTCAATTCTTACTTTATAGTCGACATAACCGTCTTGACCGTCTTCTGCATGGTCTCCCTCGGCTGCTGTTATAGGCTGTCCATATTTGTCGCTGTCTAGAGCGTCTTGAATTTTTTCTTCTTTAAAACCATATTCTACGCCTGATACCTTAAGGGCGTTTATTATTTCATTTGCCTGAAGATGTCTACCTCCCGGTCTTGGGGCGGTTACCGTTACAAACGCTTTCATCTCGTCGTTGCTTAACTCTACAGACATGGTAGAATCGGCTTCAGGTTTTGGAACCCATTCGGCTATTTTTATTTGTTTGCCCTCGGGCTTTTCTACGGCTTTTTGAACTTTCTTTTCGTCAAAGTTGAGTATACCCACTTTTCGTATTTTGGCAAGAACCATAGGCAAAGCGGTTGGTTTTCCGTCGCCTTTCGGCGGATGTACGGTTAAAAAACATCCGTTTTTATAAATTCTTGCCATAAACTTACCGTCTTGAGAAAGATTAATTTTTGCTTCTCTTTCGGCGGCGGCTACCGAGTCTGCGCTGGTTAAAGAAAAATTTAAATCTTCTAAATCGCTCCAGCGGCCGCTGTCTGTACCCGGCATGATTTTAACTTTTACCTTGTAGGGAAGGCGTCCCAAGCCAAGAATGCCCGGGCTTCCTTTTTCAAGAATTTCATAGTCCAGATCGGCCAATGAAGCTTTTAGTTCATGAGCGGCAATTTGTAAAGCCTGCTCAAGAGAATCAGCATATACCTCTACCGAATCAAAGTTTACCGGTTCTTCTTCGTCGTCTAAAAGCTCTAGAGCCAGAAGATTTCTTTTGAGTTTTGAAAATGCCATGTTTTTATATAATACGTTTTTACTTCATTATCGGCAGAAATATTTTTGAAGTTCAAATTAATATGGCGCTTACTTTTTTGTAAGCCCTATAAAATTACGATATCTTTTTCTTCTGAAATATCGTTTAAAATGATGCGCCATATTTTATCGGTGATAAATCTGGTCTGCATTGGGTCGGTTAAATGTCTAAGCGTCAGGCGTACTTTCCCTTCGATAATATCTACATATACGCTAGGATTTAGTTTTTTATATTTTATGGCCAAAAGTTCTTCTGCCTGTCTAAGTCTTTTATCGTTAGGCGATACTTTTTCAATGATATTTTCGGCAATATTCTCAAGAATATCAGCCGCTTTTTGCCAGTTGCTTTTAATATCTATAAAAAGATATATTTCGTTCCAGTTTAAGGCAAAATCTTTGCTGGCGTTATGAATGAGATCGGTAAAAACTTTTGAATTGGGAACATGAACAATTCTTCCGGTGCTTTGACCGCCTTCTTCTCTTGATTTTACCTCTATCATACTGAAAGCCATGATTCTTTGATCTAAGACGTCTCCTATGGCGTCGCCTAGTTGTATTCTGTTCCCCGGAACAAAGGGTCTTCTTGAAATAATAAAAACCCATCCCGCTAGGTTTAATAAAACTTCTTTAAAAACAATCAATACGCCTGCGCCAAAAAACCCGAGAAACGCGGTTACCGACTGAAGCGACGGCAGCCAAACCGGCATTAATATTATAAACATCAAAAAAGTAAAAATATATGAAACGGTTCTTTGCCATTGCAGGCGGCTTACAGAATCGTGAATCTTTTTTAAGGCAACTTTTATAATAAGACTTCTTATGAAGCCAATAATTACCAGAAGAATTATGGTATAGATAATTTTAGGCAAAAGTTCAGGCAGAGCGTCCCATAATTTTGTGACGCTCTGATCCCAAAGGTCGATGAAGGTTCTTTTTGAATAAACGTCTTGCATTACAAAAAGTATTGAATTTTTTATTTAATAACCCCGCATGCCGCTCTTTTGCCCGCGTTGCCCTCGGGCTGTGTTCCAAAATCGTCCGGATCTTCATGAATGATAACGGCTTTGCCGATAACGTCTCGTTCGCCGCCTAGAGAGAAATTTTTTGTGACGATTTCAGCAAAAACATTGCCCGCTTTATCGGCTGATATATTGCCCAGATCGCCCGCATGACCGCTGCCATGAACTCCGTGGTCTACATCGTCAGGGTTCCAGTGACCCCCGGCCGATTCTGCGTCATGCGCCGAGCAGTCTCCGTTTTCATGAATGTGAAAACCGTGCTGGCCATATTTTAACCCTACAAGTTCCACTGTTAATTTTAATTCAACTTCAGAAATTTGCTCAAACTTTACAGTTCCAAAGACATTTGTTCCGCTTTTTGAAACAATATCAGCTTTTACGATTTTGCCTTGTTCCGGTTTTTTTGACGCTGAAGAGCATTGCGCCATAAAACCAAAAGCGGTTGTCGTAAAAATTGTTAATAAAAATATTTTTTTCATTTTTATCTCCTTTTAATTATTATAATATATTTATTATAAACAAATTTATATTTTTTTTGACAAAAAATTATGCGCTTTTTTTAATAAAAATGATATATCTGATTTTTGAGGGCATTTGTCAAGACATTCGCCGCATAAAGTACACCTGTCGGCGTCTTCTCCCTGTATCCAGTGGTCGTCGGGTTTCATATCATTGTATCTTTTTTGACCGTATTCGGTCATATCATAGGCCTCTTGTAAATTATAAAGTCTCATTGTTTCGGGAATATTTATTTTTTCAGGGCAGGGAAGGCATTTACCGTTTTAAGCGGAGGTAGATAATTTCTTCAAAAGAAGATTCTTTTCGATAGGCCGAAATTGAAAAATCTAAAAGATTAGAAAGGTAAGGCAAATAGCCCATAATCATCATTTTGAGGCTTGTTGTATTTAAATATTGAACCGCTGATTCTAAATTAAAAAACATTGTCATAATAAGATTTTTCTCGTCTTTTTCATCTAAAAGTTTTAGCCTGCTTATTATCGTGTCTTTCTGTTTGCTTAAAAGAAGATCAATATTCTTTTTTGAGACGGTGACGATAGCTTCGGCATTATCCAGATAAAGAAATATAAGATCGACTTTGGGTTTAGCCGCCGCTTTTTTTTGACCTGACGTTTTTTTAGGCGGCGTTATTATTTTTATAGTAAAAAGCTTACCTCTTTTATAAGAAGACGCCGTGATCGAAAAGTTTTTATCTTTTTTGTTTTTTTCTTTTATTATGGCGATAAGATTTTCGATTCCTTTTTTTTCTTTGGGGTTTACTCCAAACGAAAAATAACCCTGCCATTTGGCTATTTCTTCTAAATCTTTCTGGGGCGGAATTTCTCCTAAAACAAAAGAAAACCGGCCGTTTAGAGCCGGCAGTAAATCTTTTTCAACGTTATATTTTCCTGTCGCAGAAATTGTTTTAGAGAGATTGTTTATTTCAGTTTGAACCTTTGGGTCTATCTCTTTGGCCAAATTAATTAATTCTATAAAGTTAAATTTAAGAGCCATATAAAACATCAAACTATTTGAGTAAGAATCGACCAAAAGAGACGGCGAAGAGTTTTTAATTAAAGCAGCTGTTTTATTTGCCGTATCGTCTAGAAAACCGTCTTTATATCGGCTTTGCATGATTAGACCAATACCTTTTTCTCCCGAAAAAATAACGCTGCCCGTTGAAAGAAGGTTGTCTAAATTTTCTTTTTCAAGGGGATTTTTTTGTTTCGGTAAAGCCGCCGCCCCGGGAATGTTTTTTAGAAAACTATCGGTCATACCTTCTGTTTGTTTCGGATTTAGCGCAATAATAAATAACATTTCATCTTTTTGGTTTGAATTTTCGGCAAAGTTTTTTGTTTGAATATAATAATCGGCCCTGGCGACAGGTTTAGAGTTTTTTTCGGCGATGATTTTATATCTTTCTTTTGAATTTGTAACGCCTATAAAATTATCGGCTCTGACATAGTAATTTTTTTCTGAAAATGATTCATACTCAAAAGACTCTCCCTCGTCTATTTCTTTTATCGTATTAATTTGCATGTCAGGGGTCTGGTTTTGGCCAGGAGGCGGTTCGTTCATATTTTTTATCGTGGTTAGAAGGTACTTATATAGCGTTTTTGAATCTTTTGCGGGAATATAAAAAACCCACTCGTCTATAATCTCGTTTTGAAGATTTGTGTTTTCGTCAATTGGCGCAAATCTTAAGGTAAAACCCAAAGGCGATTTAATATCGACTCCCGTTTTTTTCAGCTCGTCTATATTTAATAAGTTAATGCCCAGTAAGGCTTTAAAGTTCATTCCGAAAGCGTTAAGTTCCTGCTCGCCCCCTGTCTTTTTTAGCGACAAGAAAAAAGATTTCAGGTTTTTAAGCATATCTTCATATGCGGCAGATTCAACAAAAATAGAGTCGGTCTCAGGCGCGTATAAAGAAGGTTCAAAATCGGCGGCGTATAAATTAACCGGAACAATAAAAAACAATCCGAAAAGGAATAAGGCCACAGAATTTTTTGTTTTTTTATTAAATATATTTTTCATTGGGAATCTCCTTAAAAGAAGGCGAAAGAAATCGGTTTTGCCGAAATACGCTTGCGAGTATATGGGCCAACAAATCGAAACCGCGCCGGCTTGCCGTTTTAGTCTTGCATTCTTTTTATGACACTATTAAATTCTTGAAGTATATTTGCCATAATTTTTTTTGCGGGAAGAATGTTTTTTATCTGCGCCGTTGCGTGGCCGGCCGAGTAGATTTCTTTCCAGTTTTTTAGGTCTTTATTTTTAGAATTTTTCCATATATCATAGCTTTCTTTGAGCCAGTTTGCGTAAACGCCCGAGATTTCGTCGGTATAAATTATATCTTCTGGTTTAGCGTTTATGATCGCGGTTTTATAAGCGTCAGAGGCTTTTGCTTCTGTCGAAGCGATGAAACGCGTGCCTATAAAAGCTCCGTCTGCCCCGAGAACCATAGCGGCGGCCATTTGCCTTCCCGTGGCAATAGAACCCGCGGCAATTACAGGCAGACCCGTTTCTTCTTTAAGATAAGGTATAAAGCTGAATGGAGATATTCTGCCTGCGTGGCCTCCGGCGCCGGCGCATACGGCAATTAAAGCGTCGGCGCCCGCTTTTGCTACGGTCTTAGCGTATCTTAAGTCGATGACATCGCAAAAAATTTTCGCATTTGCCGATTTTACTTCGCCGATTATTGTGCGGGGAACTCCCATGCTCGTTATGATAAGGTCTACCTTATGGTCAAGGCATACCTTAAGCTGCTCGCTCCAGTTGGGGTTGTGCTCTTTGTATAATACAATATTTACGCCGATAGGTTTTTGGGTTTTCTCTTTGATTTCAAAAAGGGCCTCGTTTAGCTCTTGCGTTGTTCGGTAGTTCATCGAGGGAAAACATCCAATGCCACCCGCTTCTGAAACAGCCGCCACAAGTTCAGGGTATGATACGAGAAACATAGGCGCGCCAAAAACAGGATATTCTATTTTCAGCATTTGCGTTATTTTATTTTTCAGCATGCTAAAAATCGTTTGGGTTTATTTGAATTCTGCCAAATTCGACGCCTTTGCTATCTTTATAAATATAAATAAGAGTTACGTTGTTATCTCTTTGAAACTGAAGACTGTCATTTGTTTTATAGTTTTTTATAGCTACAGGTTTCATGGCAATATCTAAAAAGTTTTGCGAAAAAACCCGTTTTGGAGCGGTTTCGATAACTGTATAATAGTAGTAGAATATGCGGCCCTTATCTGATTTTGTGGCGTCTAATCGCATGAAAGAATCAATCATCATGGGCAGAGCCTCATTGGTTGCCATAGATATCTTTTCGAGTTTTTCTTCGGGCGATTCTTCGGCAACAAAAAAAGAGGCGCATGAAATAAAAAAGGATATGAATAAAAACGACAAGTATTTTAGCGTTAAAAGTATCTGAATATTCAATTTCGTGTTCATAAAACAATTATACAAATGAATCTGTTATAATTATAATAATAACGCTTTAATAAAAAAAATCAATTTTTTTTATTATAAAACCAATATTTTCTTGATTCATTATTCTTGTTTTTGCTCAAAAAGAAAGTCAAAGAGAGAAAAAGAATATTTCTTTTCAAACGGTGTCAAAGATATAAAATTGCCCATGTCAGCCCTTATACAAAGAGAAATAGAAGAGTCTTATGAATCAAAGAAAAAGCTTTTAACTCTTTCAAGCGATATTGAAAAAGCCGGTTTGATGGCGGCAGAAACCTTAAAAGCAGGCGGCAAGCTGTTATTATGCGGCAACGGCGGCTCGGCCGCCGACGCGCAGCATATCGTCGCCGAGCTGGTTGTTCGTTATAAAACAAAAAATGAAAGAAGAGGGCTGCCTGCGATTAGCCTTGCGCTTGACAGTTCTACCGTTACCGCCTGCGGGAACGATTACGGTTATGAATTTATTTATTCAAGGGCCCTTGAGGCCATAGGCAATGAAGGCGATTTATTAATCGCGATATCGACATCGGGAAATTCTCAGAATGTTATAAACGCGGTAAAAAAAGCCAAAGAAAAGAAAATCAAAACTCTTCTTTTGCTGGGCAATACTGGCGGTAAATTAAAAGGAACGGGCGATTTTGAAGTTTTAGTTCAAGAGAAGTATACAGCGCGCATTCAAGAGTGTCATATTCTTATTGGTCATATTATATGCTCCGTGATTGAAAAAGAGCTTTTTAATCTTGATTGATTTTAAAAATTAGAAAATCAGAATCTTTTGGTAAATGTTCCTGGCGAGGTCGCATAGCTGTTAGTTTTCCGTCTATATTATATAAGCTTCGTTTGCCGAAAAAATCTGCCTTGGTTTCTTCAGGCAGGGCGCTTTTTTTTAGCTCGCCTCTCATATCATGGGCCATGTTTATTTTTTCTCTGAGAATTTTAAGTTCTGAAGGGTCTGCGCTTAATTTATGGTCTGGGCCGGGTAGATTTTTATCAAAAGTAAAATGCTTTTCAATGAATACCGCGCCCGTTGAAACAGCCGCGAACGCCGCTTCGTATCCGATAGAATGATCAGAAAAACCGGTTAAAGCGTTTAATCTTTCTGAAAGATACGCAATATTGATTAAATTAAGCGATTTTTTTTCAACTGGATACATGGATACACAATGTAGAAAAACTGCGTTTATATTCGGCCAAAGCCTACAGAGCGCAGACGTTTTTTCAATTTCATCTAATGACGCTGCGCCGGTAGATATAATGACGGGTTTATTGGTTTTTAGAATTTCTAAAATAAGTTGAAAATTATTGATATCTCCCGACGCTATCTTGAAAAAAGGAACATTCAGTTCATTTAGATTTTTTACCCAGTCAATTGATAAGGGGGTAGAAAAAAAATCGATGCCTTCATCGTGAGCCGTTTTTTGAAGAATAGAATGAGCCTCTTTTGACAGTTCATATTTTTGAAAAATCTGATATAATTCTTTTATTTTTGGCTCGTTTTTATTTATAAAGAGATCGGTTGTGTATGATTGAAATTTTACGCCGTCGGCGCCGGCCTTAGCCGCTTCTCTAATGAGTTTTTGGGCAAGTTCAATGTCGTTATTATGATTTAAACCTATTTCTGCCGTAAGATAAGGCTGCGATTTTAAAGATATGCTTTTCTGTGTCTTTTCTGAAACGATTTCAGAGGCGAAAAAACGCTCGGGCATTGAATTTATCTTCTGCCGCGAAGCCCCCTTAAAATCATTCTCGGATTAATGTTGCGGCCTTGTCTTGATACTTCAAAGTGAAGATGGGGCCCGAAAGAGTAACCTGTATCGCCTGTTATTCCTATGATTCTGCCTCTTGATACGCTTTGCCCTTTTTTAACGTAAATTTTACTTAAATGAGCATACAGCGTTTTATAACCGCCGGGATGTCTGATTACAATTGCCTTGCCGTATCCTCCGAGCCACCCTGAAAAAGTTACCGTACCCGCTTTCGTTGAGCGAACAGAAGTGTAGGCCGCTTTAAAATCAAGACCTTTGTGAAAGGCTTTTCTGGGATATTTTCTCCAGCCGTAGCCGCTTGTAACATAGCGGCTTGTAACAGGCACCAGCCACGCGTGAATCAGGTTTTTTGGTTTTGCGTCGGGCAGAAAAATTTCGTCGCCTTCTTCAAGTAAATCTGGATTTATTATATTGTTTGTTTTTAAGAATTTTTCGGGAGAAATCTCATACTTATCAATAATATTAGCAAGTCTGTCGCCTTTTTTAACTTCATAAAAAAAACCTTCTTTAGAAGGAATTTGAAGGGCCTGCCCTAGTCTTAAATCGTCAGGATGGCTAATGCCTGAAGAACCCGCGATTGCTTCTACCGAGACGTTAAATTTTGCCGAGATATGAGAAAGCGTATCGCCTTCTTGTACGGTATACGATATTTTATACGGACTGTTTGCGTCGTCTTCAGGTTCAGTTTCATTTTCTACGGCGTCGCTTAAAAGTTCGTCTTTTAGTCTTTCGCTTTCTGCAATTTGTTCAGAGGTAAGGCTTTTTAAATTGGTAAGTTCATCTGAGGCGTTTATTTGCCCGATACCCCCGATGCCGCCGGTTGAAGATTCTATAACGGTATTGTTTTCGTTTGATAAATATGTAAACTGTATATAAGTAAATAAAATACATCCGCCCAGAAAAGCAGCCAGTCTTAATTTAGCGGTATTATTAAGTTTTAAAGAACCTGTTTTAATAAAATTTCTTTTAGGATAAGAATAATAAAATTGTCCGCTGCCTAAATATTTAAATCTGATTTTTTTGATATTAAATAATTTAGTTAAAAATATTTTTTTTAGATTTTTTTTAGATTTATTTGATAAATATTTCCACTCCATCTTAACCCGCTTTATTTATTTTCGGAAACTATCGCGTTAAACGTTACCCCAAATTAGGCGTTATACAAGAAAATTTACTTGTTAAGCGACGGTTTTTTTATCAATTTCTTTTGTGCCCCCAAAAGATTCTTCTATAATTTTTTCGCTGTCTTTCTTTTGCCCGCCGGTAATATTTATACTGCCTTTTATGACAACCCCTTTTGCAAGTTGAAGCGATGGCGATACAATATTGCCGAGCATTCTTCCCGTTTCGGTAAGTCTTACCTCATGGTCGGCCTGAATATCGCCTATTAAGGTGCCCGATAATATGACTTCTTTGGCCTGTATATCTGTTTTAACTTTACCCGTTTCGCCGACAAATAAAGTTTCGTCTGTTTTTATTTCGCCTTCAAATTTACCGTCAATTCTGAGACTTCCCGAAATATAGAACTTACCTTCAAAAACCGAGCCTTCGCCGATTATCGAGTTGCTTTCATTATACTTAGCCATAATTATAGGCCAAAGTGAGAATTTTAAAGAAAGCGGCAAGCATAAAAATAAGACTATTTTCGGGGATTTTCGATTTTTAAGAGAAAGTTTACTCGATAACGGGAATGGGCCCGTTCAGGTTTCCTTCGCGGAATTGCTGAATAAAAGAATCGCTGGAATTTTTAAAATCTTCGACCGTTGATATCGCTTTAAATTCTCCGTTAACCATAAGAGCGATTTTATCGGCAAGTTTATAGGCTAAATTAAAGTCGTGAGTTACGATAATAAATGCGCTGTGAAGATTCTCTTTGATTTCTAAAATTAAATCGGCAATGGCGTCGGTTAAAACAGGGTCAAGCCCGGCGGTGGGGTCGTCCATAAGAAGAAGCTTGGGTTCCATGGCGATGGCTCTGGCTATGCCGGCTCTTTTTTGCATGCCCCCTGAAAGTTCTGAGGGAAGTTTGTCTTCGACGTCTTTAAGCCCCGAACGATTAAGAGAGTTTACGGCGATTTCAAACAGTTCGTTTGCGTCTTTTTTATAAAAACGTCTGAGGGCGAAAATAACGTTTTCTGCTATGGTCAGAGAATCAAACAAACCAGACTTTTGAAAAACATAACCTATGTCTTTTCGCAGGTTAGCCAGTCTTTCGTCTTTAATCTGATGAATATTTTGATCAAATATTTTGACGCCCCCTTTTTGGGGCCTGAATATGCCCGCCAGTGTTTTTAAGAGGATGGTCTTTCCGCATCCGTTTTTTCCCATGACGACAAGGGTTTCTCTTTTATTTAATCGAAAACTGATATCGTTTAAAATTAACTTATTTTCGAGAGTAAGAGATATAGAATCTGCGTTAACGATTGTATTTTTATCTTCTGTCATCTTGTAAGCTCAAAGTGTATTTCAATTTCGCCTTTATCGCGCGTCATGTCTTTGCCTCCGGGTATGGCCGAAAACCGCGAATCTCTAACGGCATTTTTTGCCAAAAGATCAAGTTTGGTATGGCCCGACGATTTTTTTACTCTTACGCTGACAACCTTGCCGGCTGAGTTTACTTCAAAAAGAATAACGACAGAGCCCTGTATGCCCCTTTGGCGAAAATATTTTGGATAAGCGGGGTAGGGTATATGCGTTAAGACTCTTTTATATCCGGTTTTCCATTGAATGCTGCCCGCGCCTGTTTTGCCCTCGGGTATTTTTACCGTTTCAGAGCTTTCTTTTTTGCCCTCTGAGCCGGCGCTGGTTTTCTTGGCCTCTTTTTCCCATGACGAGGATTCTGCCTGGCCGCCAGTTCCCGTTCGAATTGATTTTTGAGTTTCTTTTCGTGAAAAAAGGGTTTTTTCAAAATCGTCCGCAAATTCATCGGATGATTTAGCCGGTTTTTTAACGCTCGCATCGGGCGCGCGCAGTTCTAAATCAGAGCTTTTGCTTTTTAGGCTTTCGGTTGTTTTAGCGTTTTTTGTTTTTATTTCAGGTTTTTCTTGCTTTATTTTTTCTAATTTTTTTAAGTTAGATTTTATTTCTTCGATTTTAGCTTTAGGTATACGTTTTTCAGTCTGCAATAATTTTACGTTAAAACTGATTTGCACGGGCTCTTTTTCTTTCATGTAGAGAAGAAATAGAAAGAAAAAAAGGTGAGCCGCTATAGAGACAAAAAAAGAGTACTTTGTATCTTTAGAACGAGCGATTGAATAAATTTCTTCTCTTCGCGGTACAAAAAGGTGTTTAGGAGCAATGGTTTTTATTTTTTTCATTTGATGTGTCGAAGATTTTGTGAATTCATGTTTTGAATTAAACTATAAACAGTAAATCGTTTTCTTACTTAAGATAGCCTTGGGTTGTTATTTGCGGCCAGTTTGCCTATATTAAAAAAAACGCCATAAAAAATAGTGTACATCTCGTCTATTGAATCTCTGTTTGGGTCTCATATTAAGGAGCTGTTTTGAAAATTGAAAAAAAAGACAATGAATGGTTAGCGCTTATTGAAGACGAAGACAACCAGCTAGGTTTAATAAATACCATTCGACGGCTTGAAAAGTTAAATAATGAAATTGACGAAGACGTTAAAGAACCGGTCATCTTATCTATTGATCTTCAGCGGTTACAGGCGGTAAACTCAGAGCTTGTTGCTCAATTTGTAATGCTTCAAAGCAATCTGGTAAGAACAAACGGACGTTTGCAAATTATCAATACGAACCCAGAATTGAAAAGTTCTTTTGACGTGGTAATGCTTGATAAAATTATCAGCATCGAATATTTCGGAAAAAATAATTCTTCTTCAGATACGGCCGAAGAGCCTGAAGACGACGATTTTGATGATGATTTAGATGACGACTTCTCAGAAGAATAATCTTGACTTTCTCATTATTGCGCTTGATTTTCCCGATTCTTTGTCGGCGTTAAACCTTGTTAAAGAATTAGGCGATAGTGTCTCTTTTTATAAGGTAGGCATGCAGCTTTTTTTCTCTGACGGAAATCATGTCATAAAGTCATTGAAAGAGCGCAAAAAAAAAATATTTCTTGATTTAAAACTAAACGATATTCCCGAAACATTGTATAAAACGGCAAAGGTATTGAGTTCTTATTCTGTCGAATATTTAACCTTGTTTTCAGAAAAAGAGGGGTTAGAAGCCGCCGTCAAAGGGTTTTCAGAAGCCAGATCTCATACAAAAATATTAAACGTAACAAAACTTACAAGCGCGGGAAATTTAGACGGCAATAATGAAGCCATTGTAAACCAAGTTTTATACAGGGCAAAAATGACCAGCGAAGCGGGCGCGGCGGGGGTTATTTGTTCTGGTAAAGAAACAGAGGCGATAAGAAAAAGCATCCCCGGCGATTTTACTATTATTAACCCTGGCATAAGACCGGCGGGAAGCTCGCTTGACGATCATCAAAGAACGGTAACACCTTCTATGGCCTTAAAGGCGGGCGCCAGTCATATTGTCGTAGGAAGACCCGTTACCATGGCAAAAAATCCTCTTGCCGCCGTTGAGAATATCGTTTTAGAATATAATTAAATTATAAATTAAGAGTTTATAAATATCTACGGCAGAATATTTTCAATGGCCTGAAGTTCTCTTGAATACATATATTCATTCAAATCTTTTTTTATTTCGTCTCTTATCTGTTTTGAAATATAGTACATGCTTCTTGAAAATACCTTATCTTTGTAGGGCTCGAGCCATTGTATTAAAAATCCGTCTTGCAGATCCCATAAAAACGCGCCTCTTAAATCGTTATCAAGCGTGCTTCGGGTGCGCGAACCGTATTTGTTTTTAAGTTTATTATGCAAATCTCCGGCGTTAACCAGCGTAAAGCGGCTTTCCATAAAAAAGAAACGGGCCGTTTCAGATTCTTTTTTTGCCTGCTGTTCGCCCTCTGCCGGTTGCGCCTGCCGGTTTCTTTGTTCAAAATTTTGTCTGCTTTCGGCGGCTAATTTGGCAAACCTTCTTGTATCTTCTTGCTTGGGCTTTTTATAAAATAAATAGCGGTACATGATTCCTTTGCGCTCCACAATAATTTCTTTTTCAGGATCGTCCTTTGTTATTTGTATGGCATCTTCGGTATTAGAGCTGTCTGATAATATTTGAAAGCGGCCCTTCACGTCTTCGTACTTGGTGCCCCATAAGATTCCGTTAAAACCGGGAACTTCTGCTTTACCTTGCCCTTCTGTTTCAATATTTGGTTGATTATTCTGAGCGTTTATATTAAAGAAAAGACCCATTACCGCCATATAGATTACTGCTTTTTTCATTTTATTAATATCGGTACTTTTTTATATTTTTTCAATCTTTTGCGCGGTAAAAAAGTTTTGACGCCGTATATATTAATAGGTAACTTATGATTGTGCTGTTTAAAACTCAGCGAAAAGACATCGCTACTCTTCTTAAAGCGTCTCAAAAACAGACCAATAGACACAAGCGTTCTCTTATAAAAAAAGCTTTTTTTTTGGCGACCGACGCTCATAAGTTTCAAAAGAGACTTTCAGGCGAGCCGTATATTGTACATCCTTATAATGTAAGTCTTACTCTTGCAGAGCTTGAGATGGATCATGAAACTATTTGCGCGGGGCTCTTGCACGATGTATTAGAAGACACAAAAATATCCAGAGAGTTTTTAGAAAAAGAATTCGGTCAGAATATTACCCGTCTTGTAGACGGCGTAACTAAAATTTCGGTATTAAAAACCGAGAGCATCGAGAAAAAACAGGCTGAAAACATCCGCAAGATGATTCTCGCTACCGTTCAAGACGCCAGGGTCATTGTCATAAAACTGGCAGATAAGCTTCACAACATGAGAACGATATCTTTTCAACCGCCCGAAAAAGCTAAAAGAATCGCGAAAGAAACTCTCGATATTTACGCGCCTTTAGCGGGCAGGCTGGGTATGTTCAAGATAAAATCTGAACTTGAAGATTTGGCCCTGTATGTTCTCGAAAGCGATATTTATCAGCAGATCAAACAAATGCTGAGCCAGAAGAAAAAAGAAAGAGCCGATACGGTCAACCATATGGTATCTGCCTTAAAAGAGAAATTGAAAGAAAGTAAAATAAAAGCCGATATCGCGGGCAGAAGCAAGCATTTTTATTCTATTTATCAGAAAATGAAAGATAAAAATAAGGCTTTTGAAGAAATTTACGATCTTACCGGCATTCGCATCATTGTTGAAAATATACAGCATTGTTACGGCGCGCTGGGCATTGTTCATACAATATGGAACCCTGTACCCGGCAGGTTCAAAGATTATATATCAATGCCAAAATCAAACGGTTACCAGTCTCTTCATACCTCGGTAATAACTCCCGACGGAAAAGTCATTGAGGTACAAATTAGAAGCCGGCAGATGCATCAGATAGCCGAAATAGGCATTGCCGCGCACTGGACCTATAAAGAAAAGAAAGACGACAAGGTATTAATAGAACGATTTAATCTTTTGCAGCAAATAGCCTCGTTAGAAGAACAGGGCGAAAACGCCGGAGAGTTTATTGAAGAGCTGAAAGAAAACTTAGGCGGCGACGAAATTTATGTTTTTACGCCCAAAGGCGAAATAATCGCGATGCCCAAAGACTCTACGGTTCTTGATTTCGCTTTTCGAATTCATACCGATATCGGTCTTAAATGCGCCGGGGCCAGAATAAACAACCGGCTTGTATCTATTCGAACGCTTTTAAAAAGCGGCGACCAGCTTACCATACAGACAAATTCATCGGTAAAACCGTCATTAGGATGGATTAAGTTTTTAAAAACGACGCAGGCGAGAAATAAACTCAGGGCCTATTTGAGAAAAAATGAGATTACTCCAGAAAATAAACTATATCCCAATGAAATTATCGACGGTCAGAATTTAACCGAAATACTGAAAGCCAAAAATAAGAACAAAGAAAAAACAAAAACAGAAAAATCAGGCGGGGCGAAAAACAAAGAAGAAAAAACTAAGCCCGCCATCGAGTGGCAGGGCGAGACAAATATAGAAACCCGTTACGCAAAGTGCTGCGCTCCGCTTCCCGGAGATAAAATCATGGGATTTATCACCCGCGGCGCGGGCATTACCATTCATAAAAACACATGCAATTCATTGATTTCTCTGATGCAGAATGATTCGACAAAAGACAGAATCATTAATCTTAGATGGAGCGGAATGTATGAACCCTTTCCCGTACATATTGCGGTAAACGGCAACGATAGAAGCCATATATTTTTTGAACTGGTCAAGGTATTGACCGATTCGGGCGCCAATATCATTGACGCATGCGCCTCAACCGCCTCTAACGGAAAAATCTACGATTCATTTACCATAGAAGTCGATTCTAACGAGCATCTTGAAACAATTCTATCTGAAATTAGAAAAGTCAAAGATATCACATACGCAGAAAGAATAAAATCTTTACGCAAAACCGCCGGATAAATAGAATTAACCGGCCCAATAACGCTTGACGCCTTTTATGAGAGAGATAATTTGCCTTTATGGCAGAAAGTTCATTTGATATAGTTTCTGAAATTAACATGCAGGAACTCACCAACGCGGTAGATCAGGCAAAAAGAGAAATTCAAACGCGCTTTGATTTTAAAGGCAGCAAGTCAAGCCTTGAGTTATCAAAAGAAGAGCTTATAATGTTTTCTGACGACGAAGGCAAGATGAAACAGCTTCAAGATGTATTAGACAGCAAGCTTATAAAAAGAGGAATTTCATTAAAGGCCCTGACTTACGGAACCCTTGAAAACGCGCAAGGCGGCGCCGTTAGAAAAAAAGCGGGTTTTGTATCGGGGCTTCCCGACGATGTCATTAAGAAAATAAACAAGATTATCAAAGAGTCAAAATCAAAACTGCGGTCGCAAACTATGGAGCAAAAAATAAGAGTAACGGGTAAGTCAAGAGACGATTTGCAGGAACTGATTAAAACTCTCAAAGAGGCGGATATTTCGGTGCCCTTGCAGTTTGTAAACTACAAGTAAAAAATCTTTTTCTCTGTGAACTCAGTGTCCTCTGTGGCTTTTTTTATATCGCCAAACATGAGAATTTATGAATTTTTTGACGACGCCGAAAATCTTAAAAAAGCGTCTATAAAAGCGTCAAAGTCGCCGTCCATAACGGCTTGGATATTTCCGGTTTCATGACCGGTTCTTAAATCTTTTACCATATTATAAGGGTGAAAAACATAAGACCGAATTTGATTTCCCCATGAGATATCTTTTCTTTCTCCTGATTTTGATTCGATTTCTTTTTGTTTTTCTTCTTCGGCCCTTTCGTAAAGTCTTGCTTTTAAAAGTTTCATAGCGGTAGCCTTGTTTTTTGTCTGGCTTCTTTCGTTTTGGCAGGCGACTACAATGCCGGTAGGCGCGTGAGTGATTCTTACCGCCGAATCTGTTTTGTTAACATGTTGGCCGCCCGCGCCGCTTGCTCTGTAAGTGTCAATTCTTAAGTCTTTTTCTTGAATATCAATTTCAATATCTTCGCTTATTTCAGGGCTCACATGCACGGCAGAAAAAGACGTATGGCGTCTTTTGTTTGAATCAAAGGGAGATATCCTTACAAGTCGGTGAATGCCGTTTTCGGCCTTTAAGTAACCGTAGGCATATAGACCTTTTACGAGAATGGTCACGTTTTTTATGCCCGCTTCTTCGCCTTCTTGGTAGTCGATAATATCTACCGCAAAACCGCTTCGTTCGGCCCATCTTAGGTAGGCCCTGTAAAGCATATCTGCCCAGTCTTGAGACTCTGTGCCTCCCGCCCCCGGATGAATATTTAAAAAGGCGTTGCAGGTATCTTCGGTACCCGAAAGCAGACTTTGAAGCTCTAAGCTTGTAAATTCTTTTTGAAGCTTTTCAAGTTTTTTAGAAAATTCGTCGGCCATTTTTTCTTCTTTTTCAAGAAGGGCGATTTCAATATATTCTAATAAGTTACTTATTTCTTTTTTAATCTTTTGCCAGCCCTCTATTTTTCTTTCAAGAGCGGCAATGCTTGTCTGCGCGATTCTCATCTCTTCTCGCCTTGAATTGTCTTGCCAAACGTCGGGGTCTTCAAGTTTTTTGCGCAGCTCGCTAAGCTTTGCAACGTCTTTGTCGATTTTTAGACTTTCATACAAACTTTCTACTTCGCCCGCAAAATCGTTAAATTTAATCTGTACTTCTTTTAGGCTTTGTGTCTGCATAAATCCAGAGGTTTTTTCAGAATCAAGATGTAAACGCGTAAATGTAAAAGAAAATAAAGTCTACTTTAATATATTAAAAATAGTATCTTAATAATAAATCGGCTCTATCTAATTTGTCAAAAAAACCATATTGTTCTTTCTTTTTTTGAATAACAATTCCCGTATATTGAGTTATAAAAGAAAAATTATCTGAAATAGAATATTCAATTTGAGCGCGCGCTATCAGGTTTTCAATACTTTCGAAAAATATCATAAAAAGCGCGGTTTTTATCGTGTCTCTGTAAAAAGAGCCCGTCCATCCGGCGGCCGTCATAATAACAGGGCTGCCCTTAAAATCGCTTTCGGGCAGAATGAAAGAAGATTCCAGAATAAAAAAACCGACGCTATCGCCTGCGTTATAATCAAGGCCCGCCGTCATGGCCGCTTCGTCTTCTTTGAAATATCCGTCAGGCAAAGGCGAGGGAAGACAGTCGGCTGTAAGACAACCTGTTTTTTGAAAGGCTTTGTCAAAACTATAGCGCGATTCGAATTTCAAAAGAAAAGGGTCAAAAGCGTAACTTGATTCAAAAGCGGCAAAAGGCGAAGGCTTATAAACAGAGTCAAGGGTTGTGACAGAATCTGTTGCTTCATATATGGGGTTACGGTTATGAACATAACCCGCTAAAGCTGATATAGAAAATGCATCTCCTATATATCGAAGTCTTATCGCCGCTTCAGGCTTTCGTTTTAAAGGCGCGTTTTCTACTTTGACGCCGACAGTATAAGAATACGGATGATCTTGATCTACCATTCTATTAAATAAAGGGTATGGCACAAAGACTAAATTTGCTTCAAAACGTTTGGCAAAAAAGTCAAGCTCAATAATGTTCTGACCAAGTCTGGCTTCTTCGGGGTTAGCGAATAAAGCTTCTGTCATATCGGCCACCGAGATAAGGTCAACAACAGGCAGAATATCGGCCTGCGACCAGACAACCATTTTATTGCCAAGAGTCAAAGTAAACATCCCCATATTCTTTTGCAGATAAAGTTCACGACCTATTACTTCAAAAGTATAATTCTTTTTTACTCTTTTAGAGTCTTTTTCAATATAATAAGCCGAATTTATGCGCCCGGTAGCTTCTGCGTATAATGAAGCAAAGCTGTTAGGATAATCTAAAATCAAATGAAAAGAAGGACCAAGTCTTATGAATCTAAATTCTTGAGTTTGAACCGCCGTTTCAAGAGCGAAAGAACCGCGCAGTGAAAAAGACGATTTTTCTTCTTCTTTATTTTCTTTTTTTGAGGAGTTGCCCCCGACAGAAGATTTTGTCTCGCCGCCAAAGTCGAAATCATCTTTTGAATTTTCGTCTTGCGCCAATACTACAGCGGGTAAGTATAAGATAAAAAGTACGATGAATACAGTTTTATTAATATTTTTAATCATTAGAGCTTATAGTTATTTTGCCTTATTTCTTACCGGCGCGATAAGGGCTTCGCGGTAACCCGTTTCTTTTAGGGCTCTCGGCGTAAAAACTTCATCTCTGATATTAATATTAAGCGCCATTTTTGTGATTTTCATCATAGACATGCGGCTATTAATATGATTTACGACTATAATTTGACGAGCCACGTCAATACCGCTGAAATTTTCAATCTTACGGAAGAAAATTGTTTTTTTCAAGTTATTCTGTTTATTAAAAAGCTCTATTTTTAGAGCCATGTTTTTTTCTTTATCAACATACATTCTTGATTTGCCGTAAGAAGTTTTCGCTTTTCTTTTTTTAATAGGATAACTTTCAATAACCCATACTTTTTTACCGTCAACAATATCTTCGCTGATTAATGAATATTTGTAATCAGAAAGATGCGTTTTTTCCATATCTTCATAAGAGAGCTCTGAGCCGAAAACCGTACCGGTTTTGGCCTCGTTTGCACCGCTTGAGACAATACGTTTTAATTTTTTCATGGCGGGCAGATAAATCCACTGTTCGCCGTCTTTATTTTCGTCGTCATAATCTTTTTGAAGAAAAGCCACGCCTTTTTCAGAAGACGGTTCAATTAAAATACTGACAGAAATGGAGTCTTTACCGTTTTTGCCGACATCTTTGTTGATGCCTTCAAAAACCTTTTTTCGAGGCGATGAACTGCATTTTCTTTTGCCGCCAAGTTCTTTGTAGGCGCAGCTTACAAGAAGAGTTTCGCTGTAGCCCGACTTTCCGTCGTCGCGGTCTAACATTTTACGCACGATTTCTTTTGCCTTGTTTTCTTGCTTTAAGACGGGTTCGGCAAGAATGGGTTCTTGTATAAAGAAGATACCAGCTAAAACAGCAAGAATTATCATTGCAGATTGTATTTTTTTATTTAGAATGTTTGAATCAGAGTTTTTTCGGTTGGCCGAGTTTTCATTATAAAAAGTAAGCAACAGCGCCGGCAGTAAAAACAAATCGGCAAGCAAGGCGGTAAAAATAGCTACTGCCGATAAAACCGCAAAATTAATATTCGGGATGTAAACTGAACCGGCCAGAACCATGAACCCTCCAATAATTATAAACGATGTAAAAGTTACCGCCTGTCCCACTTCTTTTAGACTTATGCGAATTGCGTCTTGAGCGTTAGAACCCCGCGCCAACTCTGCTCTGTAATGAGTTAGAAAATGAATAGTATCGTCAACCACAATACCCATCGCTAAGGGCATCACAATAAGGGTGTCTACATCAAGCATAATGCCAAACCATCCGGCAACGCCTACAATAGCTGTCATAGGAACTAAGTTCGGAATTATAGCGAGAATGCCAAATTTTATGGAACCGTAAATTAATAGAAGAATGATACATACAACAAACAGAGCCATTGCGAATGATTGAATTTGCGAATGAGCCAGAAAACTCATGGATCTCATCATAAGCGGTATGCCGCCAGTCATATACACCTTAAAATTGGGATTTTCTTTTTCAATTGAATTAAAATATTCAATTTTATAGTCGTTTAAGTTTCTCATGAACTGCTTGTATTCATAAGAGCTTTTAGTGTAAACCATTAACGAAAGTCTGGCCGACTTCCAATCGTCGTCTACCATAAGCCTTCGATTTTCAGGATCAGCCGAGTCATACATAACCAGAGTTTGCCGCAATATAACGTCTGTTTCGGGTAAACGGTAATTATTTTCCCAACCGTCTGTTAAAATTCGGTGCGACTCTTTGGCGGCATTTACCAGAGAAAAACCGCGCGGTACAAATTCTGCTTCGTCTTTTAATACACGTTTTGCGAACTTATCGATGGCCAATAATAAGTCAGCTTTTTTTACCCCATCGATTTTACCGGTATCAAAAATTACTTCAACAGAACTTGCCCCGCCGAAAGAAGAATCGATCAGATCAAATATTTCAGAAATGCCATTACCTGGTAAAACTGCTTTGTTAAAACTTGTATCAATTTTTATATAGCGAAATCCGATAGAAAAAAACATCGCTCCTAGAATAAATATTATTAAAATCTTTTTAGGATGTTTAATTGTTTTTTCAGCTATATTCGCTAATATTTTCTGAAAAAAGTTTTCAATTCTATGATGGTTTTTATTGCTATTTTTTATTTTCTTTTCATGGGGATGCCAAAAACTTAAAAGAACGGGCAGTAAAAAAAGCGTAAAAACCAACGCGAAAAAAATACCAAACGCGGCCATATAAGAAAAATTAGCGATAGGCACAATGGGTACAAAGCTTAGAGCCAAAAGACCTCCCATTGTGGTTAAAGAGGCTAGAATTATCGCAAATCCCGATTTCAGATATGCGGTTGAAAGCGCTTTTTCGCTGTCATATCCTTCGCTTAAAAACATGCGAAATCCCGATATAAGATGCACCGACGAAGCTACGCCCAATACTAAGATAAGAAAAATAACAATATTAAGCATCATAGTAGCCGGTATGCCAAGATGCGCGATGAGTCCTATGGTGCATATTTCAGATAATACAATGATTACAAACGGCCATAACAAAGCCGAAAAAGATCGAAACGAAATTGCGAGCAGGGCAAAGGTAACAAATACCGCTAGCATCATTATTATTGCCATATCATGCTGCATTAAATATCCGATAAAATCAAGAAACCACGGACTACCGGCAATAGCATATTTTGTATTATGGTCAACCGCTTCTATATCGCTAATTCCTCTTTGTTTTAACATGGGCGACCATTGGCTGTCTTTAAGGGTTTGCCTTAATTCTTTCATAAAGGGCATGTAATCAATAGGCTGAAGCGCTTCATATTCAATTCTTTCTTGTTCTTGCGTTACAGTTTTAGTTTTTCTATCTGTTTGCGCGTCTTCTATTTCTTCAAAATCAAATTCGTCGTCTTCAGATGATGTGGATGGTTTTGTCGTACCTTTTTTTTGTTTTTCTGATACGATTTTTTCGTTTTCTGTTTTCTCGGTCTTGGCCAATCGGGTTCCGAAATCGGTGGTAATGACAATCAATCCGTATTTTAGATCTTTTGAGAAAAAATTACCAGGATAGTCTTTATGTTCCAGAGCCTGCTTTTTTATAACTTCGCTTTCTTTTTTTGTTTGGGGTATATTATCGCCGATAAATTTTCTGTTTATAAGGCTGTCGCCGTTAGTTTCAAGATAATCGGCGCTTACAATTGATCGTACTCTTTTTATTCTATCTAAAGGAGAACCTGATTCATTTCTTTTCGCGTTAATGGCGTCTTCAAGTTTTTTTACGCTGGCAAGCGATTCTTTTGAGAAAATATCTTTATTTTTTGGTTCATACATGATTACCAGACCCTCGTCAGAACCGAAAGTATTTTTAAAAACCCGATAATCTAAAAATGCCGCATCATTTTCGTTGAAAAATGATTCTAAAGAATGCTCCATGCGCAGTTTGCCGATGCCTGAGGCCATTATTACAGTAATTGCCGTTATAATCAGAAGTATTATTAACCTTCTTTTTTTCGCAAAAGCCGGTATCTTGCCAATGGTTTCGGTTATACTTAGTATTAACCGGTTAACCGTTCCGCTTGTTTTACCTGTCTTTGAATTATTATCCATTTAATTCTCCTGAATTTTTATTTTCTTTTCGTTCTTAACAATTTGATTTAATAAATCGGTTACCATAATTTATTTTTTACAAATGTATCTTATATTGCCTTTTTGCCATATTTTCATCATTTAATAAAGATATGAATTTTCTAAAAACCATGGGATCATATATTTTATAAAATTTTTCTATACTTATGCTCATAAGAACTCCATTTTTTTATCCTGCTTCTTCGCTAACCACTATTTCAAAAACTGACCAAAGGTCATATGATGAACATAATAAACTATATGACATATCGTCAACTTATTTATTCGTTTTTATAAAAAAACTTGCCGGGCTGTCTATCTTTTGAATAAATACTAAAAAGTAAATTACTATGGGAATCGCTGAAAGAAAAGAAAGAGAAAAGGCTCAAAAAAAAGATGCGATTATAGACGCCGCAGAAAAAGTATTTTTTGCCAAAGGCTATGAAAACGCGACAATGGATGAAATTGCCGAAGAAGCCGAATACAGCAAAGGCACCATCTATTTATATTTTAAGAATAAAGAAGAACTTTATATCGCCATATCGGGACGCTCGGCGGATATTTTTTATGATCTATTAAAAGAAGAAATCGATAAAGGCAAAAACGGAAAAGAAAAACTCGATGGCATTAAAAAAGCTTATTTACGCGTATTTTTAGAACATCCTAATCAAATGCAAGCTATTTTACATGCTTCACGTTATCCCGCCATTACCGATAAAATGTTAAATGACGAAACTACCAGAATGCAGGTGCAAGAGAAACAGCAAAAACTGCAGGGGCTAATTTTATCGGCTATAACTATGGCTATTGAAGATAAAAGCGCTCCTGAATTAGCGTCAATTAAAAAAGAAGACTTAATGATGACATTTTTAGGCGGGGGTATTTTATTAGAAGGCATGTATAAGCATATGTTTGATATTAGAGATTTTTGTGAAAAATATTATAATATAAAACCGGAAGTTCTGATAAAAGCGGCATATAGCTTGCTTAAGTTTTAATTAAATAATTTTCTTCTAAGGTTGTTTCAAAATTCTCTATTAAATCGGCGGTATCTTTTGTTCATCTATAGAAAAAGTCTAAGTCTCTATTCAGATATTTTTTATGTCCCATTTCGAAAAATCATTGACGCATGATAAACTTAATTACGAATTTGAGGCGGCGGGCGCCTGAAACATGCTTAAAATAGAATAATGACCGAAATTAACGAAATTTTCAAAGAAATTATACGCTCAAGCGATCATGATATTCAAGATGAGGCCGCTGAATTTATCGAATCTAAAAAAATAAAATTCATTGAAGGCGTAAACGAAAAGGCGTTTTTCATTGTTCAAAACGAAAAAAATTATCGGCTATCGATAAATTTACGCGATAAAATAAGCCAATGCGGCTGTTTTAACGAAAATTCATGTGTTCATAAATGCGCCGCAGCCTTGTATATGATTTCGAACCCTTCAGAGGTTTCGATGCTTAAAGCTTCGGCGTCAAATAAAGGAGACGAACCTTTTTTAGCAGATTTGGCCGTTCAGCTTTCAGAAGATTTTGAAAGTTTTACTTTTTTATCGGTCTATAGAAATAACTATAAATTTATCAAAAAAGAATCTGATATTTATAAATTAAAAGAAAATAACTACGGAATTTTTGATTTTTTGCCCGGAACTTTTCGCGAAAAAGGTTTTTCATACAATATTAAGGTTTTGTATAAAATATTAACCGAGGCGTCATTTGCAGGGGAGATTAGGTTTTTTTCAAATGACGGTCTTCCTCTTGAGTACGGCGGATGTATACAGGCAGAACTGGCGCTTGCTCAAAAATCAGAATCTCAATTTTATATTCAGGCTGAATTTGAAAATCCTGAGAACGCCAAAAAAAAAGTTTCGCTTTTAAACTTAAAAAACAAAGACGATTTCCCTTTGTTATACAGTTTTGAGCTTGAAAAAAAAACAAGACCAGAAAATAATCTTATCAGCTATTACTCAGGATTATACGGGTCTTCTCAAAAAGAAAAAGAACCTGTCATACAAAAGCATTTAAGAAAAAAATACAAGTTTTATTTTATTTCGCCGCATGAAAAATATAACCGGCTTATCTTAGACCGATATGATTTTTTATCGCATATCGACCTTGTTCAAAATAAAGAAATTTTTATTGAAAATGAAATAAAAAACTGCGAGCTAGTTCCCGAAAAATGGGATACATCTGCCGAACTGGTTCTTTTAATATCGCCCCAGATTACGGCCGGCGAGCTTGAATTAAAATGCGAACTTTATATCGCCTACGGGGCCCATGAGAACATTGTCAGAAAATTAAACTTTTCAGAAAGAAACAATACGCCCGTTGTTTTTTTCGACCCGAGACCTGTATCTGTAAAGCACGAAGGCTACGCCGCCGCGAGAACAAAAGATAAAAATATTTGCGTTTACAGAAATCATCGAAAAGAAACGCGGCTTTTTGAGCCAAGGCTGCCGATTGTTTACGGCAAAAACGGAGATTTTTGGGTAAACGAATTAAAAATAAAAAACTTCATTCTTGAAAAACTGCCCGAGCTTAAAAAAAGAAACGTTAACATAGGCGTTCATAAAGACATTACAACCCTATTTGAAAAAAAACAAACGGCGTCTTTTCAAATAGGTTCGTCTTCGGGAATGCCGTGGTTTCAGGGGCACATTGAAATCATGGGACTTTCCAGAGACGATAAAAAAGCTCTTTTTAGCGCGGCCAAAAAACGCAAAGATTACTACCGCTTAAGAAACGGAAGCTGGCTTTCTCTTGAAGATATAGGATTAACCGAAATTCTGCGCCGCGCCGAAAAACTTGGCCTGAAAATAAATCAGAACTTTGAGGTAGAAAAAATCTCTACCGGCCAGTTGATTGCCCTTGACGATTTTCTTGAAATGCGCGCAGATAAAAAAGCAAAAGAGATTATCAAAAAGATAAAAAACATAAGCGAAATTTCGGGCGCAAAACATGAAGACGCCGGCCCCGATTTTCAGGGCGAGCTTCGATCTTACCAGAAAACAGGCGTCGCTTTTTTTCGAAAACTTTACGAGCGCCATCTCGGCGGAATCATGGCCGACGACATGGGTCTCGGCAAAACGATACAGACCTTGTCGTTTCTCAATAAACTTTATTTTGATTATCCCAGATTAAAACCGTGTCTTTTAGTAAGCCCGCTTTCTGCTCTTTCAGTGTGGGAAAACGAAGCGAAAAAATTTTTCCCGCGGCTTTCCATATACAGGTGGCACGGTTCTCAAAAAAATTCCGAAGAGGCCAAGAAAAGTCACATTATTCTTACGACGTATCCTACGTTAAGTCAAAATCATACGTTTTTTAAAGAAGAAACTTTTGCCTTAATGTGTCTCGACGAGGCGCAGACGATAAAAAACTACGCTTCAAAAGCGGCGACATCGATTCGAAAAATGAATATTGAAAGAATTTTCTGTCTTACGGGAACGCCTCTTGAAAACAGTTTAAGCGACTTGTGGTCGCTTTTTGATTTATCTGTTCCGGGGCTTTTGGGAACGCGAAAAAGTTTTCTTGAAAGTTACGACAATCAGGCTCTTTCAAAAGACGAGGCGTCTTCGCTAAGAAGGCTCATAAAACCGTTTCTTTTAAGACGGCACAAAGACGATGTCGTAAAAGATTTGCCCTCAAAAACAGAAACTGACGTTGCGGTGATGATGACAGCAAGGCAAAAGGCTCTTCATGAAAAAATTCGAAGAGACGCCCTAAAGGCTCTTGAAAACGCCGATAAAAACGCTGTTTTTGCGGTTTTGCCTTTCTTGACGAGCCTTCGCCGCATTGCCTGTCATCCCGATTTAAAACAGGAACAGGGCTGGGATATGACAAATTCGGGCAAGCTTGAGTATTTAAGAGACGCTCTGCCCGAGCTCTATCAATCGGCGTCGGGCGTTTTGATTTTCAGCCAGTTTACAGATGTATTAAACCTTGTGGGAAAGCTTTTAGAAGAATTTAATTACGACTATTTTTATCTTGACGGTTCGGTCTCTCATAACAACAGAAAAGAACAGGTAAAACTGTTTCAAGAAGGCAAAAAGAAATTTTTTCTTATAAGCCTGAAGGCTGGCGCAAGCGCCTTGACCCTTCATCAGGCAGATACCATCATACATCTTGACCCGTGGTGGAACCCCCAGCTTGAAAACCAGGCCACCGACAGAGCTTATCGCATTGGTCAAAAAAGAAAAGTTTTTGTTTACAGACTTTTTTCAAAAGACAGTATTGAAGAAAAGGTACTTGAATTGAAAGCAAAAAAACAACGCCTCTTTGACGCCGTATTCGCGGGAAAGAGTTTCAAGAAAAACGCGGTAATCAGTAAAGAAGAGATTATTGATTTACTCTCGGGAGGGTAGATATTCCCGCTTGACCTCCAGCAAAATTATTTCTTCTAGATAGGTAAGTTCTTTATCAACATGAGCCGCTCTTGTCATCATTTTGAAGATTTTTTGGCGGGCATTTATATCTGTAGGCATGCGTATAGAAAGACGTTTTGCTTCGGCCAGTTGAAATAATTTTTTTAGCCTAAGACGCGAATATAGCATTTTTAAAGCCATTCGTCTTGCGAATTTTTTTCTTTTTCTGCGTAATCGTTATATTCCTGAACAGACATTATATTAGAAATTATCCATTCATGTTTGGTAGAGTTGAGAATTAGCCCGCAGTATTGACGCTCAATGTTCAGGCTGTCTTTTATGACAGCCCCGAATGAGGGACATAGGGTTGTTTTATAGATATCTTTTGATTGAATGCCGTCTTTACTTTTTCAAGCAGTTCATCAATGTTGTATCCGGGATTTCTTTTCAAAAATAACGCTTTGCTTTTGATCTTAGATAATACCGCAGTTTTAGGAGCGTCTTTTATCTCTATGCCGAACATTATCGCGAACATGGCTGATATGAGTAATATTGTCATAAAGCAGATGTATAAATAAAGCGGCAGCAATATTCCTATAGCAAAAATTATGAAGAAGAAATTAAATATATAATTAACAGGAGATGGATATTTATTATGAATGATTATTATTTCATCAATTATGTCTGGTATGAAATAAATAAGATCAGAGATGTCGCCGGTTTTAAATTTAAGAGATACCTTATCATAATAGGTGTAATATAAAATTATAAAATAAAATGTCGATTGCTAAATAGATAAAGAATTTATTGAGCTTTTATGCAGGCAGAGTTACTGTTAAGCGAGTGCCGTCTTTTTCAGAGGTTGTAAAAGAAATATCTCCATTATGTATTTTTGCTATTAATTTAGCGCTATAAGTTCCGAGGCCCGTTCCCCCAACTTTTTCGGCAGTTGTGTATTTTTCAAAAAAATTTTCTCTGATTCTCGCAGGAATAACGCCTTTATTGTAAATTTCAATTTCATAATGTGTTTTATTGATAAATAAATTAATGTTAATATCTTCATTTTCAGAAGAAGCTTCTATCGCGTTTTTAATAAGATTGGCAAAAAGTTTTTTAATATGAATTTTTTCACCATGCATTATTATGGTTTCATTCAGATTTATTTTTTTATTTTGCTTCTTTAGGTTTATACAAATATTTTTTTGTTTTTTAAAAATTGTGAATTCTTTTTTTATTTCTTTGAAAATAGAAAGAAGATTAAATTTTTCAGTTTTTAATTTATAACTGCCTTCTTCCATTTTGATTATATCCTGGTAATGATCAATCATTAAAAGAAGTTCCTGAGAATTGCTTTTGATTAAAGAAAGATATTCAATGTCATTTTTATTTAATTTTAAACGTAATTCATCTAATAATAAATCAGACAAACCGATGATTCCCGTAATAGGATTTTTCATGTCATGACGAATTAATCTTTCGGTATTTTCTCTCATTGTTTCTGAACTTTTTAATTCAGCCGTTTTCTCGGCTACTTTTTTCTCCAGATTTTCAACAAAACTTTCTTTTAATTTGTTGACCTCTGCCATGTTTGTAACGGCCAGCCGAAGCGACTCAAGCGCGGTTTTTTCATGCCGCTTTATTTTCTCGCCAATAGCAAAAGAAAGCAAAACGGCCGCTATGCTAATTCCAAAATGGACAGAATAGCTTGTAATAAAGTTATGCGGCACTATTCCAAATAGATTTAAGAAAAAAAGTATGTATCCGATAAAAAAGAATCCAAATATGTTTATAAAATAAATTGCCGGTTTGTAGCCTTCTTTTGCCCTGTAAACAGCCGCGAAAGAAGCAAGAAGAATGCACGAAATGGCAATTATACTGGCAATTTTTATCAGTACCGCACTCGTTGAAAATAGAGAAAGAAGCACTCCTGAGCCTGAAGATATCATGAGTATTTGCATTAATGAGTATAAGTTTTTATTTTTAGAGGTGATGTTTAAATATGACTTCATGAACAGCAGGCCCCATAAGATAATAACCGAAAGAAAAAACAGATAATTGTTCGTTATAAATAACGCGAGATTGTCTGAAAAGTATTCATAACCAACAGAATCAAATGATAAAAAACCAAAGATCATGCTGAATATAAAAAACGAATAGTATAGATAACTTTTCTCTTTTATGAAAAAATATAACATAAAATTATATAATCCCATAACGACAAGAACCCCATAGAAAAAGCCCAGCCATAATTTGTCTATTTTCGAATGATATATATAATTTTCTTGGCCTGAAGCAAAAAGAGCAATGGCCATAGACTGGCTGCCTTCAATTCGCAAGTAATATGTTTTATGTTCAAAAGGCCCTTCTGTCAGCGAAAAAACAGGAAATCGGCATTTTGTTTTAACTGAACTTGGCGGATGTAAAATGCCCTTGGCTTCTTTGTAAAAATCGTTATTTTTACCGGGAGTGTATAATTCGATATTTTCAATTCGGGTGTGATTTTCTTTTAGGTACCATTTAACAGTATTATCTTGAAGATTTTCTGCGCTAAAACGAACCCAGTAGGCGCTGTCAGTGAATCCGTAGTTTATACTGTCTTTTTCTACCGGTTTAAATAAATACTCATATTTTTTATCTGTAACGTCTTTTATGGTAAGTTTTTTTTCTTTATCTTCCATAATAGATATATGTTTGCCAAGGGGGTAATTATTTAATGAATTAGAAACACTAAGAGGCGTCTGCGCAAAAACAGGCGAAATCAAAGCAGTAAGAAGAATCAATTTATTTAATATGATAGGTCTTTCCATTTTGTAAAGTTCATCAGGCATTTTCATGCCTAATTAGTATCTGTCT
>JAOUOT010000029.1 GCA_029880265.1 Spirochaetia bacterium
CTCACCCGTTCGCCACTCGTGTTTCGGCCGAAGCCTCATTTTCACCGTTCGACTTGCATGTTTAAGACCCGCCGCCAGCGTTCGTTCTGAGCCAGGATCAAACTCTCCATTATAGAAAGTTTAATTTACTTAAACTGTTGTTCAAAGAAATTGTGTCATACTGAAATCAGTATGACTTGAAGCATTTGCATGCTTTTTTTCTGCTGTCTGCTTTTCAAAGAGCGTCTTCGAGAGCCCTCTGGCTCTCTTTCAAAGAAGGGATACACTATGAAAGCCACTCAAGCCGTCAAACCAAATTACGTTTTAGGCTATCTAAAAAGCGTTTTTTTTACATAATATTGGTTTTTTTTTTATTATTTGAAAAATATTCAATAATAATGGTTTAAAATATGAAAAATGCCCGCTTTTAAAGCGATGAACCTTCTTTTATAATTATAATGATAATAACAACTCGATAAAATCACATTTTTTTATAGCTTTTTCTTTATTTTTTTTGCAGTTTTTATAGGATCTTCTTAAAATAAGAATGTCAAAAGGCGGGTATTTAATACCGAAAAGTTATAAAAGGTTTTTTCTTTGGCGCATGCCAGAGAAAAAACCTTTTTTTATTCAAAGAATATGGCTATACATCAAAGATGCCTGAAAACCTAAATAAAAACGCGATAACCTTGTACCAAAGAAACATATGCAAAAAACTGCCCGATGCTTATGATAATGAATACAAGGCGATTCTAAATAAACTGCAAGAATCGGCGGACTTTATTTTTCCTGAATATTTTTCTTTTCACAGCGACTTTAAAAGCAAAGACAAGTTTATTGAAGATTCAAAAATGACTTTAGACTGGCTAAAAAACCTTTCAAAAAGAGCTGAAGCTCAAAAAACCTTAATTTTTGGCGGCACGTTCTTAATGCAAAGAGAAAAAACCGAAAAACCTTTCAACACCCTGCCTGTTTTTTACGAAGGAGAAATACTGACAACCTACCAAAAACGACGACTTTACGGCATTGAAACCGAATATCTTTCAACCGGCAAAGTTCGCCAGACGGTAATCCATCCGCATGACGGGTCAAAATGGGGGCTTTTAATTTGCGCCGATGTTTTTCTTGAAAACGCTTTTTCTGATTATAAAGACTGCGATTTCATTGTCATACCGACATCGTCGCCGTATAGGCCCGACGATACAAAAGAACTGCAAAAAGAAAGAGATCATGAAATATACGCGAAAGGTTCAAAAATCGGCGGCGCGTTTGTTTTAAAATGCTGCGGCACGGGCGAAATAGGCAGTATTAAAGAAAACGGCGAAAAAGCGCCGAAACTTCAGGGCAGATCGCTGATTGCTCATGAAAACAAGATATTAATACAGGCTCCCGATATAAACTGGAGCGGATTTTTACAGATAGACAAGACAAACGGTAAAGTTTCTTGTGAAGAATATGAAAACTGAACAATTCATTATACCCGACATCAAAAACCTTGAGAAATTTGCCGAAAATTTCTTAAATATAATATCATTGCCGGCCATTGTTCTTCTTTCGGGCTCTCTTGGCGCGGGAAAAACCGCTTTTGTAAAAGCAATAGGCAGAGCCTTAAATATCAAAGAGACCATTACATCCCCCAGCTTTAACATTATGAATTCTTATGATTTTTTATACGATGCCCAAAAATCAAAGCTTCTTCATTATGACTTATACCGCTTATCAGAAGATGATGACGTCTCAGATATTGATATTTTTGAAGCCGCTGAAGATAAAAATTTTCTCGCCTTCATTGAATGGCCGCAAAAGGCCGAGCGGCTTTGGGAGAATGAGAATATAAAGGTTTACAGCCTGTCTTTTGAAGTAGATTTCAGCAGTCATAAGGAAGACGAGAATATATCTGAACTTCCCAGAAAAATAACAATGAAAGAAATAAAAAACTAAATGAGAGAAATTCTTGCTTTTGACACGTCTTCAAGATGGTTTTATGTTTCATTATTAAGAGAAGAAAGCAAAAGCCTTAAGGTCGTTGACCTGACCACAGACAAAATACCCCGCGAATCAGACGACTGGCTGCATGATATCATACAAGAAAAGCTTGCCTTGTTTATAAATGACAAGCCAGATGTATTGGCCGTAGGTCAGGGCCCCGGTTCTTTTACCGGACTTCGAATCGCCTATACCTACGCGCGCGTTCTGGGTATGCTTTGGGAGATTCCGGTTATTTCTTTTTCGTCAATTCAACTCTGGAAGAGCGCCTTTAACGTTCAAGAAAACGATGTTTTTATTATACCTGCAAATAAAAACTTATTTTACGTATTGTTCCCTGAACATAAACTACAAACGCTTACGAAAGAAGAGCTTAAAATGACATTAAACCAAAATAAACAAAGGGCCATTTTATGGGAGGCAAACAAGAAGAATATATTGAATCTACAGAACGAATTCGGGGCGGATGTATTTAAGATTGTCGAAGATCCCCAAACTGACAAAATAAAATTTCCTTTTTTAAATCTTGACATTCTTGATCATAATAAAGAACAATATAAATGGGAAAACGCTCTGCCCGAATATGGACATGAGCCGGTTTTTGTAGAGAAAAAACGGTAAAATAAAAAAACTATGTATATAAAAGTAAAAAAACTACTCTCTCTTTTAGAGCAAATATCGGGAAGTACCATTTCAAAAGACGATTTGCTTGACGCTCTTATAAGCGAGGGATCTTTCTTAAAAGATAAAAACGGCATCAACATAAAAAGGAAAGCCGATAAAATTCTAATTACAGAAGAGCTTGACGGCGTTTTAGAAGAACTTCAAAACTTTGGCCTGCTTTCAATTGGTAAAAAAAATAAAATATCGGTAAAATCGCCTTTTTTTGTGACATCGGCAATTTCTGTGGCGTCTGACGGCAGAGCTTTTTCAACTATACCGGCGGCAAACGATATCGTTATTTATCCCGAAAACAGGGGCAAAGCCAGACATAATGACAAGGTTTTCATCAAACTTTTTGATAAAAAAAGAGATCGCTTTGACGGCATGATTAAAGAAGTTTTAACTTCGTTTCAGACAAAGTTCATCGCCAAGGTTATCGCGAAAAAATCAGACGGATATCTTATTTATCTCATTGATACGCCCGATACCGCTTTCGGCGTAATTAAAGCAAAAAGAGATTTAAGCCTGTTAAGTTATGCCGTTGTAGAAGGCACCGGCTCGTACCAGAGATCGGGCATACCGCTTGACGCCTTTAAGAAAACGAATCTGCCGTCTAAAAATTACAGAGAATATTCAAGCGTAAAAGACATAGAAGTTTTCAGGTTTCTTGATATATGCTCAAGCGAAGATTTATCGTCAGACATTAAAAGAATCGCGTTAAAATATAACCTGCCTGAAAAATATCCGGCTGAGGTCATACCTGCAAAAAATACCGTAAAAGAAATCTATAAAAAAGAATTAAAAAATAAAAAGAGAAAAAATCTATCTTCATTGTATACAATCACCATTGACGGCGAAGACGCCAAAGACTTTGACGACGCCATTTCAATTGAAGAAAAAAACGGCAAATATAAAGCCTATGTGCACATTGCCGATGTTTCTTTCTTTGTTAAAAAAGATTCGCCGCTTGATGAAGAGGCCCTCTCGCGCGGAAATTCATACTACATGGTTAATACGGTTTTTCCCATGCTGCCCAAAATTTTATCGGAAGATTACTGCAGCTTGAAACCAAAAACAAAAAGGCTTTGTTTTACCTGCGAGATGACCATATCAAAAAACGGCGTTATTGAAGATTATGACTTTTACAAGTCGCTGGTTTTTATCAACAAACGGTTTACCTATAACGAAGCAGAAAAAGATCTCGAAAGAAAAAAAAGCTCTTTGAAAATCTTCTGGCAAATTGCCGAGGCCCTTCTTAAGCAAAGACTCAACGCGGGAAGGGTCGACCTAAACATTCCCGAACAGGAACCGGTCACCGACGCTCACGGCAGAATGACCGGCGTCTTAACGAAAGAAAGACTAAAATCGCACAGACTCATTGAAGAATATATGCTGAGCGCCAATATATGCGCCGCGAAATTCTCTTCAGAAAATAACATCCCCATACTGCACAGAAACCACGAACCAATACCGGTTGATAATCTTGAAAAAATAAACGAATTTTTGCGCCTCTACGGATATAAAAAAATATTAAAGTCTTCGGCAACGCAGGAAGTAAAAACCATACTAAAAGAAGTAGAAAATACCGGCGAAGAAAGCGTTTTTAATTATCTTCTTCTTCGCTGTTTCTGCAAGGCCGAATATTCGAATAAAGATATCGGACACTGGGCGCTTGGCTTTGACCACTATACGCACTTTACGTCTCCGATACGGCGTTTTAGCGATCTTCATCTTCACCGCCAGATGGCCGCTTTTATAGCGCGCGAGAAACCCCCCTACTCAGAAGGCGAAACCATGGCCGTCGCCAAAGAAGTCAACCGCCTTGAAAAACTGGCCATGGACGCCGAACGAGCCATGATTCAGCTTCTTGGGGTGCGCTTTTTTCACGATCAGGAAGGCAAAGATTTTTTCGCCTATTTAACCGGCTTTAATTCATACGGACTTTTTATTCAGCTTCAACAACCCCGCCTTGAAGGTTTTATTCCCGCCGAAAAATTTAACCGCAACAACGAAGTTGTCTCGCTTGATAACTTTCGCGTGGTATTAAACAGCTTTCAAAAAACCGTCTCTCTTGGCTGCCACATTAAGGTAACCCTTGAAAAGGCCGACTGGGAAAAAATGAGGCTGGTGTTTGATATTAAAGAGATTATTTAAATAAATCTTAAAATATTTTGACAATTACACAAGTCGCCACCGCGTCTAAAATATGATAGATTTTTGAACAGAAAATATCTTGACAACAAAACTTATCTAAAATAGAAGTCTTATTTTGTATGCAATCAATCTGCTCAAAAGAAATAACCAGAGCCGATACAAAATCGATTTCAGATTTTTGTCAAAAAATTGAAAAGGCGCTTGCTAAACACGATATTAAAAAAAGCCATATTTTCAATATCGTTCTGTCGGTAGATGAAATATTGACAAACATTCTGCGTCACGGCAAAACTAAAAACACAAATCGCGACAAGCATATTGAAATTATTCTAATAAAACAAAAAAACCGGATAACGGTTTCAATTAAAGATAACTGCGAACCCTACGCCATAGGGAAAATCAGCAAAATTAATATTCATGAATATATGAAAAGCGATAAAATCGGAGGTTTCGGCCTTATAATCGTCAATGAACTGGCGGATTCTTTCTCAATGCAGAGAATCGGGAACACAAATATCATAACTCTGACAAAAATTATTTAAATATCAGGCAATAGATTTTATCAATATCCCGAGCCGTTGCCGCTTTCTGTATAAGAAGTTACGCCGGTTGTATTGTTCCCCGATGAGAGATAGCTGTTTATTGCATTTCTAATGCCGTTTGAATATGCATCTGACGAAAGAGATACTCCCGTGCCTTCAAAGCTTATCGCGGCGCCGTTATTTAACCCGTCAAAGTCGCAATCTTCATTATCTTCAGAAAGAGCCTTCGTAACAGAAATCGCGTCATGGGCCCCGTTTAATCTGGCATATTCTGAAAAACCTGCCTGTATTAAAGCGTACCGTGTCGACTGCCTGTTTGAATCTAGATTGCCGTTAAACGGGTTTTCGGGAATCATTGTAATATTTGATAAGCCGAATTTTTCAGCCGTATCATTGTAAGCATGGTTTAATGCGTTATTTACAGTAAAACCCGATTGAACCTTTTTCAAGGCGCAACTAACCGCAATCTCTGTCAGGGCTGTTATTGAAATACTTTGCCCTTCTGACAAAGAAGGCAGATAAGTGCGTAAATTTTCTCCCACATCGAAAGAAACCTGGTTCCATGTCGCTTCGTCTTTAAAAGCTCCGCCTGTAAGAATAACAGCCACGGGATTTTTATAATCTTCATTATAGTTAAAAGAGAAATCTCCGTTTTCATCGGTTATCGCGCTGTCAATTTCGGCCCCTAAAGAACCGTCTGTCTGTAGAGAATATATTGTAACAATGCCGCTTGAAACAGGGCCCTTTATTGCCGTTCCTGAAACTGAGTATTCCGGTTCGGGATTGCCCACTTCTGTAAAACACGCGTAAGGCGAATATAATAGCAAATAAAAAAGACTTATTTTAAAAAATACGGCAATAGACGCCCTTTTTATTAATTTCTTCATAATTTGCGTTTGTATAATTATAATACGTATCATCAGATTATTTTTTCCAGTAAATTTTTGTCGAATTAAAAAACTGCATATTCAAATTATATAAAGTTTTTTCGCTTCCTTTAATATCTTCAGGAAACATTCCCGATTGCCTGTCTTTCAGATATTGACCAATCTCTCTTCTAAAGTCAATAATTTTATTTTTAATATAAGTAAATTCTTCTTTATTTACCACAAATGACAATGAAGAGATATCGCGCCATTCTTTTTTTGTTTCTGTCATTGACAAAGACGCAAGGTTAAGAAGACTATTATGATAATTGATTACATGAAAAGACTTAACTTCGGCGCCGGTTGTAATAAACTTATCATCTTGCTCTAATTTACCGTCTTCATTTCTTTTTAGATACTGAAGCCTAAGCAGTATCTCGACCGCCTCTCTTGCCTCGGCCCTGGTAATATTGGGAAATAAATTTTTAGCGATCCATGAATAATCTTCTTTAAATTCGGGAAGAGTCGTCATTTCTCGAATTGCAATAATGTACCATTTTGAAAACAAAATATAATGATCTTTTTCAATTTGCAAAAATTTACTTTTGGGCCTGACCTTAATTATTTTTTTATAAATATCGTTTTTTTCTTCTGTTGTTTCTGCCTGATCAAAACGAACCAGATATTCGAGATACTGGCTTTCTTCGTCTGACAATTTAAAGCCCTTTGCTATTTTAAAAACAGAAGAAACCGATATTGTTTTTTTGCCCTCAATAATATATTTAAAATATGAATGCGAATTAAAACCGGCCTGTCGCGAAAAGAGTCTTAATGTAAGATCGTTTGTTTCTTTCTCAAATTCAAAAAGATCTGATAAAAATTTCTTGAAATCAAGATAGTCAAAAATATTTATTTTCTTGTTTTTCATCTGGTCTTTATGTACGCTGTGCTCAGTGTTTCATTCTTCTTAGTCTTTTTATTTTGTATACAATTATAATTAAAACCATCAAGGGGCTGTATAATAACAAGCCAATCGCACCCTTCGACTCCGCTCAGGGTGCGATAAATCAGTGTTCTTCGTTACGAAGTTGCCACCGGCATGCAAAGTCGAGAAGAGTTTTTACACAACCCCTTAAACCGCAGATTTACGGAGTAATGCCTAAATCAGTATCCCCTAACCCTGAGTTATTCTCTGGGCTGTTCATGAAATTGTACATATAAGTATTCATATTTGCAGCACAGGTCTGTGTTTGCAGAGTAATCGAGTTTGTTAGCGCGCTGCCGTTTTTCAAACCGTCAAACGATCCGTCTGAAAAATCTTCAGCCATATTCTGAATTAAAAGCGGAACCTGTGTTTCAGATACCATTGTGGTTTCAGCATACTGGCTGAATGCCGCTAAAACGGCGCCGTATTTTTCGGCATGACTGTAGGTATAGCCATTGGCTAGACCCTGATTTACTGTCAAATCGGTGGGCTGGTCTTTTGTTATATCGGCCCCCGACAAACCAAACTGGGTCGCAACCTGATTATTGGCGTTAGATATAGCCGTTGAAAGGTTTGCTCCTGCATTTGCATAAGCGTGCGCAGCAGCAATTGTTGTAAGAGCAGTTACCGCGGCTTTTGTCTGTTTTGTTACAGAAGCCATGTAGGTTTTCATCTCATAACCCGCCTGTAAAGTAACCTGTATGCCGGTAGCTTCGTCGCTGTAAGAACCGCCTGTCGCGACAATTTCAACCGCGCCGTCATACTGAGTTGACAGAGAGTATGAACCGTCTGCAGCGGTTGTCGTAGAACCCAAAAGATCTCCTCTGCTTGCGTCTGTATTCAATTTGTATGCGGTAACAACAGAATTGCTCACGGGACCTTTTGATACAACGCCTGAAATTACATTATCAGTTTCCTGATTCAAATTCTCTTCAGAATTTTGATTCGCGCAATTAAACATAAAAACTGCCGATAGCATAACTGCCGACAGCAAAATATTTTTTTTATTGGTTTTTACCATTTTTTTTACCTCTTTTACATTAAACATCTGCTATAGTGTTTCTATAACTATACAATATAGACTCTGCGCTTTCGAATTATAAGACAGAAAACGAGTAAAATGTTGTTCTCTATAGAGAACAGGTTTTTATTGAAATATAAGAGATATTATTATGCAAATCCCCAATATTGGTTAAGCGAATATGGTTCGAAGCTACGGAAATCCATAGCAAGAACTTTATTCTTTAGACTTCTAAAGTTTTTGATTTTCAAAACTATTTTTATGCCATACCAGAACAAATCTTCTTTGCTGACTTTTTTCTTTAGTAACCGGTCTAAAAACATTGCTATTGAAATTCTTATCAACTGCGATACAGTTATACCTAGCACAATAGCGCTGTTTCTTAATAAGATTTCATCATTCCCGTATAGACAAAGCTGATGCCGGTGACTCTTTTCTGGCGGATTTTCTTTAATATTCTCATGAATCATCTTTAACCTGTTGCTCCAGCGTATATCTTTCTTTAGCGCAAGCTGAAAAACGCAATAGCGAACAATCCATGAATAACTTTTGCTGTGCATTTGCGCAGCAAGAGTTACATTTTCCCAAATATGTACATTTAAATGCACATTCCAAATATTCTGAATTTCTTCTTTTGCCCACTTAGGCTGTTTACTGCACTTCATATTATAGAAATACCCTAAAAATTGGCAACCATTCCGCAGAAATCAGCTTTTTTTTTGAAATATTATTATTTTTTTGGCCGATCTTTTACTAACTTTCGTATAATTAGTATGTATGTGTATACTGACAAATGATATTTCAAGAGATGAAACAGATAAGTTCAGTTCAAGGCAGCAGGAAATTATTTTAGAATCTATTAAAATTATTTCCCGAGAAGGCGCCCAGGCTTTAACAATTAAAAATATCGCTAATGCCATAAAAGTCACAGAACGAGCTATTTATCGCCACTTTAAATCGAAAAGCGATATTATAAAGGCTATAATCTGCGAATTTAGAAACAAAATGGCTCAAATGAAGAAAATTCTTGAAAAAGAAAGCCATACGCCGCTTGAAGCCATTGTAAGGTTTATTCAGCTTCATTTTGAAGGCTTTATGCGCGAACCCTATATGACATCACTATTGTTTTCTGAAGAAATGTTCAGAGCTGAAGATCATTCACAGGAATATTTAAAAACAATGTTCTCTATGGCCAAGAAACAGGTAGGCGGCCTTATTAAAAAAGGACAGGAACAAAGTGAAATCAGAACCGATCTCGAACCTGAAAATATGGCCATTGTTGTTTTAGGAACAATACGCTTTCACATATTGCAATGGCATTTAAATGGCAGAGAACGTGATTTGCTAAAAGAAGGAGAAAGTCTAATTAATACCATTAGAAAAATGCTTGAGAAATAAGTTATTTTTTAAAAGCAAACGGTATGTATACGCATACTTACAAGAGTTACATAGGAGAAAAAAATGAGATTTGAAAATTTATTAAAAAAAATGCTGGCATACCCCAAAATTATTTTAGCCGGTATTTTATTGGTCACGGTCTTTTTCTTTATTTCGTTAAAGAAAAACGGAAGAATGGAAACTGATCTCGACAAGTATATGCCACAGCATCATCCGGCTTTTGTCTACAGCAATGAGGCTGAAAAATGGTTTGATATAAAAGACAGCATAATTATTGCCGTTGAAAATAAAGACGGCATTTATAATTCACAAACGCTTTCAAAACTGAAAGAATTGACAAAAGCTCTTGAAGCCATGAAAGAAATTAGAAAAGACGATGTCACGTCTCTTTATACGGCTGAAAACATTATCGGTAGCGAAGACGGCCTTGATGTAAAGGCATTTTACTCAAAGATTCCGCAATCGGCGCAAGAAATTGAAAGCATCAGAAACAATGTACGCGCCAATGATATGGTATATGACCGTCTGGTATCAAAAGACGAAACTGTATCAGTTATCATCGCGAGAATTGACGACGATATGTTCTCGCAAGATTTCTATAAAAACCTTACAAGTTTTGTAAAAAAATTCGAAGGGCCAGAAAAACTGTATGTCGCGGGCAGACCTATTGTAGAGGGCAGTATGGCATATCTTGGCCCGAAAGATATGAAAAAGATGGTACCAATCGTCTTGCTGGTAATTGTGGCAGTTTTATTATTTGTTCTTCGCAATTTTAAAAGTACAATTCTAACGATACTTGTAGTCTTTTTCAGCGTCATCTGGGCATTCGGACTGATGGCCGCTTTAAAGATACCCGCTTATGCCGTATCAACCATGATGCCTGTAATGCTCATTGCCATCGGCGTCGCAGACGGCATTCATTTATTCAGTCACCTGCATCTTTTTATGACGCATAATACAAAAACAGAAAAAGAAGACGCCGTTTATAACATGGTAAAAGAGATGTGGCGTCCCGTCGTTGTGACATCGGTGACAACAGCAGTCGGATTTATCTCTCTATTGACTTCTGAAGTATATCCCGTCAAATACTTTGGTTTGTTTACAGCCTTCGGCGTTATGGCGGCCATGCTTTTGTCTCTTCTTTTGATACCGGCAGGTATACTGGTTTTCGGACTTCCTAAACTGAAGAAGAAAAATCTTGCAAAAGAGAGAAAAGAAGAAATCAAAGAATCAGGGTTTCACGAGTCGGCCTCAAAATTTATTTTAAAACAGAAACCGACCGTATTAATTGTGACGCTGCTTATAATGCTAATCTCTTCTTACGGCATGACCAAAATCTGGATCAATTCAAGTTTCTTAGATAAATTCGAGAGAGACAGCGACATCGTTCTCACAGATAAATTTATTAATGAACATTTTGGCGGAACCAGTACCCTGAATGTTGTTCTAGAAGGCAAAGAAGAGGGAATCGTAAAAAATCCAGAGGTTCTGTCGCGTATACTGAAAATGCAGACTGATCTTGAAGATAATCTCACTGAAGTAGGGCAATCTTTTTCTGTGGCTGATTACATCCGCCGCATGAACAAGGTCATGAACAGCGATAAAGCTGAATTTGACAAAATTCCCGATTCGCGCGAGCTGGCGGCGCAGTATCTTCTGATGTATGAAATGTCGGGAGACCCCGGTAATCTCTGGCGAGTCGTCACTGAAGACTTTAAAAAAGCCAATATTACATTTCAACTAAAAAGCGATAACTCAAAAGCTTTGCACGCGGCCATTGATAAGGTTGAAAAATACCGTGATTTTTTTAACTCAAAGGGAATTACCATGAACTATGCCGGTTCCGGTTATAAGGGTTTGGTATTTAATGATTTGATTTTAGAGGGGCAGATAAAAAGCGTTATAATTTCGCTTTTTCTCGTTATTGGTCTATTAAGTCTTATGTTTAAGAAATTTTCTATTGGTTTGATAGGCTCCGTACCCATAATAATAACAACCGTTATAAGCTTCGGGCTTATGGGCCTTTTCAATGTGCCTTTAAGCACAACAAGCGCCCTTCTCGCGAGTATTGCTATCGGTATCGGCATAGACTATGCGGTTCATTTCATTGAAAGATACAAAATCTACGCGAGCGAAACGGGCAGTATTGAAAAAACGGTGAAGTTGACCATGCTGCATTCGGGCAGGGCCATTTTATTCAACGCGTTTGTGGTAATCATGGGTTTTCTGGTTCTTACGTTTTCGGTTTTCCCGCCGAATAGAATTCTGGGAACGCTTGTATCGTTAGGAATGTTTACAAGCCTCATAGGAACTCTAACGGTCATGTTTATTATGCTTCACCACTTGCGAATTTATTTTAAGAAAATGAAATAAAGGAAACAAATAACACAAAGGAGACAAAAATGAAAAATAATTTAACGAATAACAAAATGCTGACCATAGCGCTGCTTTTTATATTCAAAGCCAACGGTTTAACGGCTGACAATTTAAACGGCCTTCAGGTTGTGCAAAAAGCGTATAATAAACCTGAACCCAAGACCCAGCAGGCCGTCTTGAAAATGACCCTGGTAAGCTCTTCGGGCGGCAAGCGCGAGCGCATACTAAAACAGTTTGTATCTAATAATGGCAAGACAGAAAAGAAGATCATGTTTTTTGAAAAGCCGTCTGACGTACGCGATACATCTTTTATGAACTTTAGCTATGACAACGGCAAACCTGACGATCAGTGGATCTACCTGCCTGCTCTTAAAAGGGTAAAAAGAATATCAAACGACAGCAAAGGAGATTATTTTATGGGTTCTGATTTTACTTATGACGATCTTGGAGATCGAAATCCGAATGACGATAATCACCAAATTTTGAAAGAAGAAATTCTTAAAAATGAAAACTGTTATGTCGTTGTAAGTACACCGAAAGATAAGAATTACATGTATTCAAAAACCGTCACATGGATAATTAAAGACAAATGGCTCGTGATGAAAAAAGTCTTTTATGATACAGACGGCAATCTGCTCAAAACGCTTACCATGACCGGCCATGAAAAAATCAACGGTTACTGGATAAGAACCGGTTCAGAAATGATTAATGAACAGACAAAACATGAAACTATCATGAAGCTTTCGAATATTAAGGTAAATGTTTCTATACCTGATTCTTATTTTAGCGAAAGAAGAATGAAAAGGGGTATCAAATAATGAAACTGAATATCTTCACCATGGCGGCCATAATTTTTATGACCGCCAATTATGGCGGCTTATTCGCGCAGGAAAATGAGATTAATACCGAACCCGAAAACGGCAAACCCGCGCCTGAAGAAACATCTGAAGCGGCGGTTCTTTCAGGTTATATCAGAAATTACACAGGCGTTTTAGCAAAAGGCGGCAACGATTACGCCATAATACAAAATACTTTCGATATCAGGCTTAAAAAACAGACAGAAAATGCGGCTTTTAAAGCGAATTCTATTGTATATCATAACCCTGAAAAAGATAAAGATATTGAGCTAATGCTTCGAGAGGCCTATGTCGATTTATTTTTTTCGTCTATGGATATTCGCATAGGCAAACAACAGATTATCTGGGGCAAGGCAGACGGAGTGTTTATTACCGATATTATTTCGCCAAAAGACATGCGCGAATTTCTTTTGCCCGACTTTGAAGAAATTAGAATTGGCGTTACGGGAGCAAAAAGCAATTTATATTTAAACGATCACGCACTCGAAATAATTTGGCTTCCTGTCTTTTCTGCGGCGATACCGCCCGAAGCCGGTTCTATCTGGCGGCCCGAACCGTCTTTTCCCGTTTCGCCCGTCTTTCATAACGACAAAGAAGAGGTAGACGGCTCGCTTAAAAACAGCGAAGTATTCGCGAAATATTCTCTCATGACATCATTGATAGACCTTGAACTGATTGGCGGTTACACATGGGACGACGAACCGGTAATGCATGCGTATAAAACGATAGACCCCGCCACAAAACAAATTACAGCTTTAGATATCTATCCTGAATATCATCGTCTGACCGCGGGGGGCGGCAGTTTTACTTTCACGATTGATCCGCTTGTACTTCGAGGCGAAGCGGCTTACTATAAAGGAAAATATTTCAATTCTACCGACCCCGCGCTATTAGACTCTTTCGTAAAAAAAGATTATGTAAATTATATGGCGGGCGCAGATTTTACAATATGGGACATTAAAAATAGCGCGCAATTTATTCAGAAAATAATTTTGCGCCATACAAGCGATTTACATGATAAGAAATTTCAGAATTTAGCGACATATTTAATTTCACGGGACTTCTTTAATGAAACCCTGAATTTACAATTTTTTGTATACTATGACATAGATAATAAGTCGTCTTTAATGCGTCCGAAAATTACGTACAAGTACGCTGACGGTTTTGATATTCTTGCGGGAGCCAACATTTTTACCGGTTCAGAAGGCAAATTTGGACAGTATAATAAAAATGATATGGTATATACAAAAATTACTTACCATTTTTAATAAATCATATTCCATATATGAACCCGATAATATAAAATTTTAATTAATTAGCGTCGGGTTCATTTGTAATTCGCGGCAAATACACTGCTATTCGGGAAAATAAGTCTGTTCTATCGTTCCTGAATTAGAAGACTCTGTTATTAAAAAAGATTATATTAACAAAACGGCAGGTATATATTATATGATATGGTATACACGAATGTTTCAAATCATTTGTAGAAAAATATACGAGAAAAATAAATGAAACGATTAATTATGCTCTTAATAATTTCTACCGGCCTTTATTCGAATTCTTCTTTTCTTCTAAAAGAAATATATAATGATGAAAACATCAAATATATATCGAATAACAATCCCTTTGACAGCAGAACATTATCAGGAAAAAATAATTTAATCGTATATGCCGACCCCGATAAAAAGCGCGATACAGAAAAACTAATCGATAAATTAATACAGATAAATGTTCCAGAAAGCAAACTCGGTAAAATATTTATTATTAACTTAGCCGCAACATGGCTGCCTAATATCATTATCAATTCAAAGATAAAATCGAAACAAGAATCTAACCCTGAAATTATATTCGTAAAAGACTATCAAAAGGTTCTCGTAAAAGAGTGGAAGCTTAAAGACGACGAAGTCAACATTATGCTGCTTGATGAAAATCTTAAAATATTATTTCTAAAAAAAGGAAATATAAAAGACAAAGACATTTCAGCTGTAATTAAGATTGCCAAATAGAATTTAAGCATATTTCATGCTCATGTATGGCCGCAATTGAAAAATTTGATAAAAAATAAAGTTCTGTTCTCTGTAGAGAACGACATTTTAGAGATTAACTGTCATATAACTCGTCAAACATCCGTTCGTGTATATACTATTAAAAATAAAATATAAAGGAAGCGTAACATGATTACAACAAAAAAAATATTTTTTACTATGGCCATTTCTCTTATAATGGTCATGTTAGGTTTCAAGTGTAGTTCTGAAAATAATCCAGAGCCAACTGATTCAAATGTGATTACTACTTCGGGCGACACTACGGCCCCTGAAGTCGAAGAAATCCATCCCCCATCAGGTATTTCTGGCTTGCCCTTGAATACTTTGATTATTGTGACTTTCGGCGAACCTATCAACGCAAATAGCGTAACGGTTAATACTACAGATACTCAATGCACAGGTTCCATTCAAATATCGGCAAAAACCGATGATTTTAGCCAGTGTGTGACATTGGCGGCGCAGCCCGTTACCGTCGACAACGTTGTTTTTACCATACAGCTGAAAAACCTTTTAGCTGCTTCGACAAACTATAAAATTAAAATAACAACTGGTATAACAGACATTGCCGGCAACCCAATCGCCGCAAATTACAATTCTGGCTTTGTCACGGGAGATACCGAGTACACTGTCTCGCCTACTGTTATCAATACGTATCCTTCTGAGGGCGCCGGTTCAGTCGCTATAAATACCGGCCTTACGGTTACTTTTGACGCTCTGATGACTTCAAATACAATTGAATTAAACACGGCAGATACAACCTGTTCGGGAACCATACAGGTATCTTCTGATAATTTTATAACCTGCCTTCAAATGCAGTCACAGGCTTTTACAGATAACTATAAGACTTTTGTTTTAATGCCGTTTGAAAATTTAGCGGCAGACACAAATTACAAATTTAAGATTACTACAGGCGTCAAAGATGCCGCCGGTAACGCTCTGGCCGCCAATTACAACGGCGCTACCGGCTTTACCACAGGGGCGACAGAAGATCTGAGCGCTCCCGCAGAAATTACAGGGCCTGCCTCAACAATACGACTGCAATCAATAGAGCTTAGTTATACAAACCCGACAGATGCCGATTTTTATAAAAATATGATTTATTTTAAAGAATCTTCAGAGCCCGCTTATTCATCAGTCAATATTGTTGAAACAACCGATACGTTTGCGACGATAGAAAATCTAAAACCCGATACAAGTTATGATTTTAAAATTGTAACTGTCGATTATTCAGGCAATGAAAGCGCCGGTACACAACAGTTAAACAATAAAACCATATTCAGCGGTCACAGCAACGACTGGATGACCGATCAAACAGTTTCTGGTCAGTCAAGCAGATTTTATTTCACATGGAACGATTCAACATTTTTTACCGGCGTCTCTTCAAATTCCGGCGCGAACCTTCTAGTGACAGATCAAGACGCGCTATGGATAGCAATAGATACAGACCCCTCTTCAGATAGTTCGGGCGAATATAAAACGACGACAATCGGTCTTAATGATATTATCTGGCCATTTAAAGCCGATTATATCATTGAATTTTTGCCCGGAACAACAGATGTCGTAAACATTTGGGACGTATCTTCATGGACAAACATAACCGCCGAAGTCGGAGTATTAAATTTTGACGGAGATATTGACGAGATAGCTATACCGAAAACATTGATTTCTTCGCCCAGTTCTATTCGTATCGCCTTTGCCGCAATAGATAAAACTCTCGGCGAGACGTACGCAATAGCTCCTTCAAATTCATCGGCAACCGACACGACCGGTTTATTTGCCAGCTTAACATCGGCCTATAATATCAATTCAAATATTTGGGATAACAGCAAAACAAAAATTTCGGCGGCCCCTGAAACAAGCCCTTTGATTGAAGCCGCAACGCTCGTAAATATCACGCTAAACAGAACCCAGGCGGCGTCGGGCAACCTTAAAATAAGGGGTAATCTTCATCCGTTAAGTCTGGTACTTAGCGAATCTCAGTACACATTAAAAGACGACGGAACCCAGAGCGACACAACAGCGGGAGATTTTATATATTCGGGAAAATTCAATTTTGGCGCAAGTACCGAAGAACTATTTTTTAGATTCAATGACGCTTCAACTAATGAACCAATATTTAATTCGGTTGGTACCGACCGAATTTATAAATTAAACGGGTTAACTGAAACAATGCCGCCGCTCATATGGGATACGCCTTATACAGAAACCCCCGCCGTAATTAATTGGGTTGTCAATAACTGCCCTGCCGATATTTTTGTTCAGGGAAACACTCTGCCCTTAAGCTTAACCGAGAATGAAGGAGCACAGTTATCTCTAATCACGGGTACTTGTTCAGGTTTAACCGAATTTTCAAACGGCGGAGATTTTACGGGCACATTAGAATTCAAAGGTCAATACAGCGGTATTTGGGAACTAGACTGTTCCGGGGGCGGCGTGCCGTTTAAGACCATAAATGATAATGTAATTAATGAAAGAACCATATCATGGAACTGGAACGGAACAGCAAACGCTGACTGCAGATTTTAAATATATAAAAACAAAGCCGGCGATAAGTTGCTGCTACCGGCTTTGATGCTGCGCCCCCGTTGAATGCTCGTCATGCTGCGGCAGAGAAACCGCCAGCGTTCAGATAGGCGACAGCCATAACGAACTTGAATCTCTACCCGACGGGTCAGACCTCGGCCCAGCGCGCCGAAATCTCACCGCTTCTAAATTAACTATACAAGGTATCTGCCAATAAAGAACAGATACGCCATGAGTTCAAAACCTTTAATGCAGTTTTCTCACGGTTCGGGCTGCGGATGCAAAATGGATCCGGCGCATTTAAATAAACTTCTTAAGAGCATAAAAACGCCAGAGGCAAAAACATCGGGCTGGCCCCGCCTGCTAAAAGGATACGAAACATCAGACGACGCTTCGGTCGTTCTTATTGACGAGAATACCGCCATTGTAAATACCGTTGATTTTTTTACCCCCATCTTAAACGACCCCTACAAATTCGGCGCGGTAGCCGCGGCAAACGCCATATCTGATATTTACGCGATGGGCGCCGAGCCCATCTCTGCCCTTTCTGTTACCGCGTTTTCTCTTGAAGAACTTTCTCTTGAAACTCTTACGCAAATCATGCAGGGCGCCGCCGACAAATGCGCCGAGGCCGGCATTCAAATCTCAGGGGGCCACTCAATAGACGATAAAGAACCGAAATTCGGTTTAAGCGTAACCGGCACGGCTCATCCTGAAAAGCTGTGGTTTAACGACGGCGCCAAAGCGGGCGATACGCTTGTTTTAACCAAACCCCTTGGCGCAGGCGTCGCCACAACAGCCGTAAAAAAAGAAATATGCCCCAAAGAGCTTGAAGATAAGGTCTATGAATCGATGTCGCTTTTAAATAAAAAGGCGAAAGAAATTTTCTCGACTTTCGACAAAAATATTCACAGCGTAACCGATGTCACGGGCTTTGGCCTTGCCGGACATTTATACGAAATGATGTCGGCCTCGAAAACAAAAGCAGAAATTACTTTTGATAACATAGCTGTTTTTGACGGCGTTAAAGAAATTATCTTAAAAAAGATTTACCCCGGCGGAACGCTTCGCAATAAAAAATATCTTGAAAATTTTATACGCTTTGAAAATCAAAACGAAATTGCGCCGTTTCTATTATTCGACCCGCAGACATCAGGCGGACTTCTCGCCTCGGTTGAACCATCGGCCGTAAAAGAAATAGAAAATATCTTTAAAAAAGAACATCTGTATAGTCTGCAAATAATAGGAAAGGTTTTAGAGCCTTCGGGTCAATACAGCATTGAGATTTTTTAAGCGGTAACGAGACGCCGAATCCCATGATACCCACAAAGCATGAAACGCATAACATAAGTTTATCAAAATGAAAATTAACAGCATCCATCATTTCTTTTTAAAAATATAAATTGTGTCAGCTTCAGTCATGTGGAGCCAGTATCTGGGCGGGTCAGGCGACTACCAGATACTGGCCTGCCCCTACGGGGTACGAGCAAGACGAAAGCCGATATAAGTATAGTTGACGTCAGGCGAAAATCTGTGGAAAAAGCCTACACGAGCATTGTTCTCATTATTGATAAAACTACCCCCGCGAGAAATCCTTTCTGTTCCTTCAACAACTGCACCCTCAGTAAACCAGTCAAAGCTCCATTCCCATACATTACCATTCATATCATATAAGCCTAGCGCGTTACTTGTTTTTGTACCAACATCTTTCATAGCTTCTTTCTCATTTTCAAATTTTTCTTTATAGGCAGCCTCAATGGGAAGTCTGCTTCTCGTATAGTTATTTTTTCCTCTTTTATATCTCGATACGCTTCGCTACTCGATATAAATTCTTAATATATTTAAAATAATCGTTTTTTATCCTGTATAATATGTTTCATCTGCGCATACTAATATGTAAACAAAATACATTTTTTATAATCTTTAAGAGCCTGACCCCTCGATACAGCATTTTGCTTCGCAAAATCCCACCGCCTTCGGCTAGCTGCGCTTGCGGGACAGGCTCTTATTTTCTACTATGGTACCTTCAAAATTTCATATCAATTAAGAACCTGCCTCGAGTGAATCGGCTTTCAGCCGATTTGTATCGCAACGACGCAAGTCGTTCACTTGAGTTAGGCTCAGGTAACAGGCTCCCATTCAAAATTCAATACTTGTTCCTCGCATCCCTACGGGGTACGAGCAAGACGGAAGCCCATACTGCTGTATTCATAAGAAGGAGAGCTGTAATACACATAACCAACTTGCAAAGCAGTCGCAAGACTATTCCATCCGCCCCCGCGTAACATGCGGTCAGACCCAAATGTATACCAATCCAAAGTCCACTCCCAAGCATTACCGCTCATGTCATATATACCAAGAGCATTTGGGATTCTTGTAGCTACAATATGAGAAATGCTGCCAGCATTTACTGCATACCAAGCCACCTCGCCAGTAGGCGCCACGTTATTATGATCAGCAGTTGCCCCGCTGGCATAATTGCCGGGATAATATTCATTAGCGTCGAGAATATCGCCGTCTGAATTAATATCTGCAATATATCTGGCCGCAAGCTCCCATTCGTTATTTGTCGGTAATCTGAAACCTTTAGCATTGGGGTTATAATATGGATTATCAAAACTACCGGGAGCGCTGTTGACACTTGAACCGTATAATCCATCTTCCGAACTTCTTATAGGTGTTGTATAAGCAGCATCGACTGTATAGACGACGGTGTATGAAGTTCCATTTTGAGCGTTGTAATACTCGGTCAATGCATTGCACCATACGATAGCGTCACGCCAATTGACACAAGTGACCGGACTCTGATTATTGCCCACAGCCGCACCGCCACAAGCGCTTGCATCACCACCCTGATGGCCTGAATTCGCAAATTTATAGAGAGAGCCGCCATCAGCTCTAACCCCTCCTCCTGCATCTGTTTTCGCCCATATATAAACTTCATACCAAAGTTCATAAGTTACCTCGGTTTCGGCGATTAAATAGGCGGCGGCAACTGTTGCCGTTGTCGCTACATCTTGAATGGTATCGCCATTAATATCGCCATTGTCATCAACGCCCGTAGAAAAGGTTTTTGGCGGTACATAACGCATATTATAATTAACGCCTACTGAGTAAGTTACCTGATCTTTGACAACCGGTGTGCTTGATGTTTCTAGTACTGTAATTGTAAAAACTTTGGTTTCAAATACGCTATTTTTTTCGATTGTCGCCGTTAGAGTAACTGTAACATCGCCCGTTAAAGTAAGCGGCTGTAAAACTGTTGCCGTACCAGCTATAATACTTACAGCGTCTCTATCGCTTGACCAGCTTATTGTCGTGCCGCTTGAACCGCTTGTAGGCACGCTAAAGCTTTGAGTTACCGCCGTATTGTCGTCGCCCGTTCCAAACATAAAATCGCTAAAATCAAGAGCCGCTTTATCGGCAGATACAGACTCTGCGTCGGTCTGCGGCGTTTCAAGTACGGTTATCTGAAAAGTTTTGGTCTCTGTGACGCCGTTTTTCTCAATTGTCGCCGTAAGCGTGACAACGGCGTCGCCCGCGCCAAAGACAGG
>JAOUOT010000030.1 GCA_029880265.1 Spirochaetia bacterium
GCTCTTAATTCAGGATCCATCAGGTCATTTTTTGACCACGCTTCGGGAATCATCATCATCATAGCATGAGGCAGGGAACGCCCCCCCATGACTAAAAGTTCAAGAACAGAGTCAAATGTCGCCGAATCGCTTTGACCCTCCATAATAATGGGCAGCATTCTTTTTAAATCGCGCCCGAAATGCGGAGAGTTCATAACCGCCTGTCTTGTGGCCATCCAGTTTTTATTACCTCTTACGGTATTGATTTCGCCGTTATGCACTATATATCGGTACGGATGCGCGAGCTCCCAGCTTGGCAGCGTATTGGTAGAAAAACGGGTATGAACCATCGCGAGAGACGATTCAATGTCTTTGTCTTTCAAATCAGGATAAAATTTCGCGAGCTGGTATGCCAAAAGCATGCCTTTGTAAACAATGGTTCTGCTTGAAAATGAGGGCACATAGTAGTTCTTTCTGTCAAGTTTTAGTTCAAGACGAATTCTTTGATCAATAACTCTTCGAATAAGATATAATCTTCTTTCAAAGTCAAGCTGGGTTTTCATGTCTGAACTGGCGCCAATTACGCATTGTCTGATAAAAGGAACGAGAAATTTGGCCCCTTTGCCCGGAACTTTATTGTTTACGGGTACGTCGCGCCATCCTAAGAAATTCTGGCCCTCGTCTACAATTATTTTTTCAACAATATTTTCTACAGCTTTTCGAGTTACCGAATCTTGCGGCAAAAACATAAAACCAATTCCGTATTTGCCGTATTCGGGAAGCTCGATGTCAATTTCAGAAAAAACTCGCCGAAAGAATTTATCGGGCATTTGAAAAAGAATACCCGCTCCATCGCCGGTTTCAGGGTCTGCGCCTACTGCGCCTCTGTGATCCAGGTTTTCCTGCGCTTTTAACGCTAAATCTATAATATTTCTTGATTTTCGGTTTTTAATATCGGCGACAAACGCAATGCCGCATGCGTCATGCTCAAAATCGGGATTATACAAGCCTTTATTTTTATTTTCTTTCATATTCTTTATGTTTTTCGAGGTTCAATAAGTTGAAGATATTATATCTACAACGACTCGCTTCAGTATATAATATACTGCCGGTTTTTTTTACAGAGAGGGGTTTTATTTTTAAGAAGGCTCTCTGTTTTTTTAGATAAATTCTAAATTATTATAGTATATAATTGAAAATAAAACAAGACGTCAAGAAAAATAGGCCAAATTAGAGGCGCTTATTGTCGGGTCGCCCTGCGAATTGGCCGCCTCCCCGGCGTTGCCGGGGCCTGTTAATTAAATTGACACAACGTTTGAAGGTTCGATTTTATCTTATGGGGCCAAAACAAAAGATATTTTGGGGTTTGTTTATAATTATTTGCGCGAGAGTAGTTTTTTCGTTTGAAGGCGAAATCTTGCAGCCAAAAAGATTCATTGAGTCTCCTAATTTACCGTATGATTCAATCAGTTCTTCGGACGATATTACGAGTTTATATTTTAACCCTGCGGGTTTGGCCGTTCATCCGCTGCAAATCGGGTATTTTTACGGCGATAACCGCGAAGAGTATTTAAGAGATAATGTTTTATTTATGAATTTTTATGGGCTGGCATTTTCAACCCAGTGGCGCAGGGCGCCCGAAAAATATTATGCTACAAGGTATACGGCGGGTACGGGTCTTGGGGGAACTTCTTCTTTTAAAGTGGGCACCTCATACAGTTGGTTTAAGTCAAACGTACCCATATTAGACGAATATACCCAATGGGATTTAGGTTTTATCTGGAGACCCTACAGGTGGATATCTGTAGGAGGAGTTTTTCGTTCATTAAATAAAAGAAAACTTGAAATTGATTTTTTATCGAGAAGGTTTGAATTTGGTTTGGGGTTTAGACCCATTCCCGATTACGATAATCTTACGGTTTCTATCGATACTACGATGCACGAAGGAAAGTCTTTGAAAAAGCTGCTCCCCAGATACGGCGTCGAAATAGCTTCTTCATCGGGTACCTCTTTATACGGCGGCTGGGATAATTACAGTAATTTCTTCTTCGGGTTTAAATTTTCTCAACATGTAAGTCAATTGTCTATGCAGGGTAATTTTCGAAAAGAAGAGGGGAATTTTTACAGCGGCGGCATTTTAATAGGGCAGGAGCGTTTTACTACATCGATTGAAGCGATTTCTTCATATCTTGAAATACCGCTTGATATTGAATTTAAAGAAGAAAAAAAGGCGGGATTTCTTTTCGGAGGAAGTCTGGCCTTTTATGAAATATTAAACGCCATAAAAATAGCAGAGAACGACGCCCAAATTAAGGGTATATTAATAACGGGAAGAAAATTTAAAGGCGGATGGGGCCAGGCCGAAGAATTAAGAAACGCGCTAAAAAGATTTAAAACTAAATCTAAAAAACCTGTTTTGGCTTTTCTTGAGTATGCGGCAAATAAAGAATATTATATCGCGAGCGTTGCCGACGAAATTAGCATGCCTTTAGCGGGCGGCCTTGAAGTAACCGGATTAAAGGCTGATCTTTTGTTTGTGAAAGATTTATTAGAAAAAGTCGGCGTCAAAGCCGATTTCATTCATGTCGGAGATTACAAGTCGGCTCCCGAAATGTACGAAAGAAGCGATCCGACGAAATATAGTAAAGAACAGACCTTAAAACTCTTAGAAAATCTCGACAACGAAATAAAAACAGCTATTCTTTCAGATAGAAAAAAAATAAAAAAAGATAACATCGAAAAATATTTTAATACAGGTATATTTTCGGCAAAAAAAGCGCTAGAATACGGATTTATTGATAATATTGAATACTATTCCGATACCGCCCGAAAAATCATGGGCAATATATCAAGTTCATATAGAAGAAAAATAAGCATACCCGATTATGTATCTATAAATTTTTACGACGACAGATGGGGGGTTCGCCCTATTGTGGCCATTGTCGTAATAGAGGGCGATATCGTGTCGGGCAAGTCTACAGAGGCGGGTATTTTTTCTGAAGCCTCGGTTGGCTCAGATTCTGTAGTCAAAGTTATAAACAATTTGAAAGTTGACTCTGACGTAAAAGCGGTTGTAATCAGAATTAATTCTCCCGGGGGTTCCGGAATTGCTTCAGATGTAATATGGAAAGAAATCTCTTTATTAAAAGAAAAAAAACCCGTAGTTATTTCTTTCGCAGATGTCGCCGCTTCGGGAGGATACTATATTGCTTTAGCCGGGGGAGAAATCGTTTCAAACAAAAACGCGATTACGGGTTCAGTAGGCGTTTATACGGGCAAGTTCAGTCTGAAAAAATTATACCAAATGATTGGAGTTAATAAAACAGTTTTAAGTAAAAACAAGAAATCGGCAATTTTTTCAGAAACAGACGAATATACAAAAGAAGAAAGAGATATTTTATACGAGCATTTATATGAGTTTTATGAAATATTTCTAAATAGAGTAAAGCAACACAGAAAAGATTTAACCATTGAGAAGGTTGAACAAAACGCCAGAGGAAGAGTTTTTTCAGGCTCTGAAGCCGAAAAAAACGGAATGATTGATAAAACAGGAGGCTTAATGCTGGCTCTGGAACTAGCTAGAATAAAAGCCGGCATATCTGCCGAAGATGTGCAGGTTTTATTTGTTCCGAAAGTAGAGTCTTCGTTAATTGAGCTTAAAAATTATGATAAAATATTCATTCCTCATGTTTTGCAAAAGGCTCTTCGGGTTTGGCAGTCTGTAGACGAGGTTAAAGACGATAAAATCTTCTTTATGATGCCATATGACATCAATATTGAATAGAGCAAAACAAATAAAGATTCTCGTTCATGCGCCTAACTGGTTGGGCGATCATGTTATGGCGTTTCCTTTTTATTATGCGTTAAATGAAATTTTTCAAAACGCCAGAATAGATTTACTGGGCAGAAACTGGGTTTCGTCGCTTTTGCCGTACGAAGTTTTTTCAAATGTTTATTCCATTTCGGGAAAGATGAACGTATCTGAAGATTTTATGAAAATAAAGGCTGAAAAATATGATATTGGCATTTCTCTTTCGCCTTCTTTTAGAAGTATTTTTCTGTTGAAAAAAGCTCAAACCAAATATAGAGTAGGGTACAAAACCGACTTTAGGAGCTTTTTATTAAAACTGCCAAAACCTCATGGCGGCAGAAGAATTCCTTCTTATAATTGTTACGAGCATCGGGCCCTAAGTTATATTCGTCTTTTAACCCCGTGGTTTGATAATTCAAAAACAGCCGAAGATTATTTTGTCAGCTCAACAAGGCAGATTATAGCCAAGGCGGCGCTTGCTAAGAAGTCTGAAAAAAATAATTTCTTAAAAAGATATAACCTGAAACCATTTAAATACAGAGTTATCTGCCCGGGAAGCGTGGCCCTGTCAAAAATTTATCCGATTCAATATTTAATTGTTATCATTGAAAAAATCATTGAAAAAAATCCGAAAGATACTATTGTGCTTGCGGGAACCGCTATTGAAAAACCATACGCAAAAAAGATTATTGAATCTGTCGAAAAAAAATATAAGAGTCAAATTCTCGATTTAACTGAAAAAACTTCTCTTGTCGATTTACTTTTTGTTTTAAAAAACTCAAAAGCCGCAATCGCAAACGATTCAGGAGTCGCTCACCTGACCTTCTTGACCGAAACGCCGCTTTTAACATTTTTGGGCATGGCCCGAAAAGAAGAAACTCTCATGTTAAATAAAAAAAAGATTGTACTCAATAAAAATCTGTCATGTTCGCCCTGCATGAAGCAAAAGTGTCCCAAAAGAAAAGAGTATTTAAAATGTTTAAAATCAATTTCTCCTGAAGAGGCGTTTGAATCTCTTGAGAGACTTGAAAAAAGATACTTAACTTAAAGGGGCTGCATTAAAAGACAACCCCTTAAGAATGATCGTTAGCCGTGCTTTTGAAAATATTCTTTTGATTTTTCAACGTCGGCTTTCATGGCGTCGCCCCCGGGGGTCCAGTTTGCCGGGCATACCTCGCCGGGATGCGAGCTTGCAAATTGGTCTGCCTGAAGAAGACGCAAAACTTCGTTTACGTTTCTGCCAATGTTGTTATTATTCACCATTGACATTTTCAAAATGCCTTTATCGTCAATGATAAAAACCCCTCTTAAAGAAATACCCGCTTCTTCAATCAAGACGTTATAGTTTCTCGCGATATCTTTTGTTAGATCTGAAACCAGAGGAAACTTAATATCTCCTAAGCCGCCTTCTGAGCGCGGCTGCTCTGTCCATGCCAGATGGCTGAATTTACTGTCAACGCTTATACCTAAGATTTGAGCGTTATTTTTTTCAAATTCTCCTGACATATCTGAAAACGCGGTTATCTCGGTGGGGCATACAAAAGTAAAGTCAAGCGGGTAAAAGAAAAGTACCACATATTTACCTTTGTAGTCAGATAAAGAAATCTGCTTAAAGCTCTTGCCGATAAGAGCGTCAGCCGTAAAGTTAGGGGCTTTTTGTCCTACTTGTATCATTAATTTACTCCTATGTTGTTTTTTATATATTATTTTATAAAAAATAAGACTTCTTGTCTATTATTTTAGCAAGGCGCGCCGTTGTGATTTGTCGTCGCGGGTTTTATTCTTTACATGTAGAGTTTATTTTAAGATAGCATAATATTAAAAAAATGACAATAAAACGTATTTTATTTGTAGACGACGAAGAAGACATTAGAACAGTTGTGAAGGTCTCTTTAGAAAAAGTCGGCGGTTTTACGCTTCAAATTTGTAGTTCAGGCAAAGAGGCGCTGCAGGCTGCTCCACATTTCAGGCCCGATTTGCTATTGCTTGATGTCATGATGCCCGAAATGGATGGTATTGCTACTTTGTCAGCTTTACGGGAAATATCGGAACTGAAAGAGATTCCCGTAATTTTCTTAACGGCCAGTGTGCAAGAAGAACAGGTAGCCAAGCTAAAAGAACATGGCGCTCTTGATGTAATACCAAAACCCTTTGATCCCCTTACATTGCCTGAAGTGATTAAATCAATTTGTGAATAAAAAAATGGGCAGGTTACAGAGAAACTATTCTCCTGTCAGTTTTCGACGATATCTGCTGGCAACCATCGTTCCCATAATACTTATTTTGTGGGGTACATTTCTGACTACCGATAAGTTTCGCAGCGATATTGACTTTATAGACAAAGAAATTGAGGGTTTAGCCATAGTAGAAAATTTATATGATGATATTTTAATTTTACAAAAGATACGGGGCCGTAGGCAGTTGCGAATCGGAGGCGATAACGGCCAGTCAGAAAATATTGATGAACTCACCTATAAATTGATAAGCCGTTTAGAAAATAAATTAAGCGTTATGCCGCATTATTCACATGACCAAATTAAAGAGGTTGTAAGGTATTTGAAGGAGGTAAATGATAATCTTGATGATACCGAACAACCGCTGCGGCAGTTTGATCAATATACCGTCATTATCGAAAAATTAATAGAATTGATCAATACAGTTTCTGATAACTCTAATCTTACATTAGATCATAATATGAATACTCACTATCTGGGAAGAGTCGTTGTATCATACTTTACAGAAATTGCCGAACATCAGGGACAAATTCGCGGCCTTATGGCATATGGCATACAAAATCGGCGTCAGATGAAGCTTGTTTCAGACAGAGTGATTTACAAAATCATGAGTTATGAACAGGATCTGAAAAAACTAAAAAGAAATATCAAAGTATTGAATAACATAAATAGAGCCACTAAGCCAGATCTTTTTAATCATATTAAAGAGTGGGAGCAGTCTACAAAAGACTTTATTATCGAGGTAAAAAAGATGATTCCTGTTAGTGGGAATAAAATTGCCTCCCGAAATGTTTTTGAATCAGGTACACAGACTCTTAAAAAAAATCGAAGGGCCTATCAATCAATAAAAAGAGAATTATTAGTATTACTTCAAGAGCGTATAAGTTATTTACAGAAGTTATTAATACTTACCAGTGGAGCGGGCGGTGTCGGATTTTTACTATTATTAGGAACTACTTTCATTCTCTATCACAGTAACCGCAAGGCTTTTGGCGTTATTAACATATCTCATAAAGAATTAAAATTATCTGAAATACGGCATCGTACTATTCTTGAGACAGTTGCAGACGGAATCATTACTGTAGATAATAACGGAGTTATATTGGTGTATAATAGCGCAGCCGAGAGTATGTTTGGTTACGAAATTAAAGAGGCCGCGGGAAAGAATATAGAAATGCTTTTGCCGGGGGTAGAGATATACCCTAAAGAAAAGCATTATGAAATAGAGGGCGTAAATAAAAACGGTAAAATAATTCCTGTAGAGTTGGCGGCAAACGAGATGATTTTAGACGATAAGAAGATGTTTACTGTTGTTGTTCGCGACATTACTGAACGCAAAAAAATGGATAAACTTAAAAATGAATTTATTGCGATGGTAAGTCATGAGCTGCGAACGCCGCTGACATCTATTCGAGGCTCTCTCGGATTAATTAATGGAGGAGCCGTAGGCAAAGTGCCTTCAGCGGCGCAAGAAATGCTTCAGATTGCCAGTAATAACACTGAAAGGCTGCTTCTGCTTATTAATGATATTCTTGATATTCAAAAAATAGAAGCGGGACAGATGGCATTTCGATTTCAAAACGTTCCATTGATGCCTTTAGTCGAACAGGCATTACGGGAGAACTCAGCTTATGCCGAACAATACGGAGTTCGTTATGTTATTGATCACAGATTAGAAGAGGCCCGAGTGTTCTGTGACCCTGACAGAATGATGCAGGTTATGGCCAACCTTCTTTCTAATGCCGCAAAGTTTTCGCCTAGAGATGAAACGGTAGAAGTGAGTGTTGCGCGAAATAATGACACAATACGAATATCTGTTACAGACCACGGGTCGGGTATTCCCGAGTCGTTTCAAAAACAGATATTTGAAAAATTTACTCAGGCAGATTCTTCAGATGTGCGCAATAAAGGCGGTACCGGTCTTGGTTTGAATATCAGTAAACTCATGATTGAAAAACATGGAGGTCATATTAGTTTTATTACCAGCGAAGGGCTGGGGTCGACATTTTATATCGATTTACCAGAATTGATTGGCGCACATAAAACTGGCGAATCGAAGAATTTTCAAAGGGTGGCAAAGAAAAAGTCAGCCTCTATTCTAATTGTTGAAGACGAACCCGATGTCGCGATGCTTTTAAAACGTATGCTTGCTGAAGCCGGATACAATTCTGATATCGCATACGATGCTTCTCAGGCGAGACAGTTGCTGAAAGAAAATGCCGGTCATTACAAACTAATCACTCTTGATCTTGTTTTACCGGGAGAAGACGGAGTAAGCTTTCTTAATAAATTGCGAAGCGATGATTCTACCAGAAGTATACCTGTTGTCGTGATCTCTTTAAAAGCGGGTGAAACCAAACGCTTAACCGGCGGAGCGGTAGATGTAATCGACTGGATGCAAAAACCAATTGATCAATTTCGCTTAATTCATGCCATTCGTCAGACAACAGCCCCTGATCAGATACCGCGGGTACTGCATGTAGAAGACGAAATTGATGTTCATAAAGTGGTTAAGCTTATGCTGCAGGGGCATTGTGAGCTGGTCTCTTCCCCAACTCTGGCAGCTTCAAAAGAAGCGTTGAATAAAGAAGAATTTGATCTGGTACTGCTAGATATTGGTCTGCCAGACGGCAGCGGATTAGATTTGTTAGAATTAATTGAAAAACAGGTTGTTCCGCCTAAGGTAGTGATTTTCTCGGCCCAGGACGTTCCCGAATCATATGCAGACAGAGTCAAAGCCATACTTATTAAATCACAGACCGACAACCGTAGACTGGCCGAGGTAATTATAGGCGCGATGAAAAATGGATCAAGTGAAATGTAAGCCTATGAGATACATTATTTCACTTGCGTTTTCTATTTAAACTCAGTTTTTAATAGTTCGCTCACATTTGAAAAAAAAGAATTCTCAACTGATGAGCTGTCTTTCTCTGGTTTACTGCCCCCCCATAGAGCTTTTTTAATGTTTAAAGATTGAAGCGCTTTTTGTCTTTGTTCTAAATGCGAGGGGGTTCGAATTTTTCCTGTTAGAGAAACTTCTCCCGCGATGGCCCGGTTTGAAAGAAGAGGGATGTCTTTATAGCTTGATGCCATGGCAAGAAGAAGCGCCAAATCACCGGCGTTGTCTTTTAGCGCGGTGCCGCCTCTCGTGCGCACGAAAATATCGCATTGCGAAAGTTTGTAGCCGGCAAATTTTTCGAGAATGGCAGCAATGAGATGTATTCTTGAAATATCGATATTCTCGCCGATTCTGCGGCCGTTGGCAAAACCTGTGGGCGTAACTAAAACCTGAACTTCAAGGGGAATGATTCTGCTGCCTTCAACCTGCGGAAAAAGAACGCTTCCTATGCCTCCGATTTCATGAATCGGCAACAGAGAATTTTCGGCAGATACCTCATGCAGACCTTTTTCAGACATACTGAATACGGCGATTTCGCCTACCGCGCCGAAACGGTTTTTTACCGAACGAATAAAACGGTGACTGCCGTTGTTCTGGTTTTCAAAATACAAAACAACATCTACGGCGTGTTCAAGAAGCTTAGGGCCCGCTATTTGTCCTTCTTTGGTTATGTGGCCGGTTATTAAAAAAATAGTATTATTCTTTTTCGCAAACTCTAAAAAAATTTGAGCCGTCTCTCTTATCTGCGAAACAGAGCCGGTAAAGCCTTTATTGCCCGGCATATGCACGGTTTGAATTGAATCAATAAAAACAATTTCGGGCTTTTCTTTATTTAAGCATTCGACAATGGTTTCAAGATCATTTTCCTGAAGAATTTTCACGTTCTCAAAAGGAACTTCAACCCTGACGGCGCGGTCTTTGATTTGATCAAAGCTCTCTTCGCCAGAGACATAGAGAATATTCGACAATGTTCTGGCCAATGTTAAAAGAAGCGTTGATTTTCCTACCCCCGGTTCGCCGCCCAGTAATATTACCGAACCGGGCGTAAATCCGCCGCCTAAAAGTTTGTCAAATTCGTTTAAGCCTGAAAGTTTTTTTTGATTAGCCGAATTTCTTTCTTTTAAAAGGGGTTTACTTGAAATGTTATGGTTTAGTTTCGGGGTTGTTTTTTGTTTTTGTGAAATCTGAACTTCTTCAAGACTGTTCCATCTGTGGCAAGACATGCACTGTCCCATCCATTTGGGAAATTCTTCGCCGCAATCGGCGCATTTATAAACAATTTTTGTTTTCATTTTATTTATGTTCTTTATGCCGTTAATTTCGTTGTAGCAAAGCCGCGATTTTCTTTTTTTCTTCTAATAAAAAACCAAGTTCGTTGGCGATTTCATCGGTTTTTGGGCTTCCTGTCATTTCTTCAAACGAAAGTTTCTCTTTTAAATCTTTGATGCTTTTGCTGATTGTGGTTTCTTTATGCGCCAGCATCAGTTTTTCCAGCGTTTTAGCGATAAAATCATGATTATGTTCGTCTTTTGCTTTTACGATATCTTCAATGGCCGGTTCAAGCTCTATGATTATACCCGAAAGCAGAGACGATAAATCTTCGGGCAGTATTGAGACAGCCTGGTTTATATTTTCAAATGTCCAGATTTCTCCCGTTTTAATTCTGTCTCTGAAAAAAGAGAATAAAAGAAATATATTTTCATTCACCCAGTTTATCTCTGCGATAATACCGGTTTTATCCCATAACTCGGGAAATTTAAGAAGAAGTACCAGAATTTCTTTTTCAATGGTCGAAATTCTCGTATTCTTTTCTGCTTTAACTATTTTTTGTTCAGATATTTTTTCAGTTGTCTTAAATCCTTTTTTTTGAAAAAGCATAAAATCTTTTTTAAGAGATTCGAAATCTGTCAAAAGAGCCTTAGAAGCGTTTTTTAAATACTCTTCTTTCTGCCAGTTTTCGGATAAATTATCAAGAAATTCAAAAAAACTCTGGATGGCTTCTTTCTTTTCGTTAAAAATAGAAATGTTATATTTATAACCAAAGAAATACCATAAGATAAAAGATATTTCATCTTTGGCGCTGTCTAACAAAGAAAGCAATTCAATTTGATCTGATTTCTTGGCTATATCAAACGGATCTTCTTTCGCGCTTGATTCAATTATAACAACGCGGCAGTTAAGTCTTACCATGATGCCTGTAAGAAAGGCTCTATATGCCGCTTCAATTCCGGCCTTGTCGCTGTCAAAAAATATAATTAAATTTTCTGTATATCTTTTTAAAAGCCTTGCCTGATTTTCTGTAAATGCGGTGCCGAGAGGGGCCACGGAGTTTTTAATATCTTTGTCATGCAATCCGATAACGTCAAAATAACCCTCTACTAAAATAGCCTGTTCATTTTTTCGAATAAAGTCTTTGGCATGATTTATGTTATAAAGATTGTTTTGTTTATGAAAGACAAGCGAGTCGGGAGAGTTTATATATTTTGCCGCAGTTGATTCTTTTGCTAAAATGCGTCCGCCAAAGCCTATACAGTCGCTTTTCATATTATGAATAGGAAAAATAAGTCTTCCTTTAAAGCGGTTATAGAGTTCTTCATTTCTTTCTGATCTGGCCAGTAACCCCGTAGAAATCATCGCCTCATAAACAGACTTTTGATCATGGGTTGAATCTGCGATAGAAGAAATGCGGCTTTCTAAAAATCTCATATCGGCGGGAGAATATCCAAGATGAAAAAAATCTGCGGTTTCTTTAGAAATGCCTCTTTTTCTTAAATAAGAAGCCGGTATTTCGTTTTGTATGCAATTTTTGTATAATATTTTTACTTTTTCATTGGCATGAAGCAGGATTTCTTTTTCAGATTTGTGGCTTTCTTTTTTTTCATATTTAGAATCAAGCTTTATACCCGAATATTCAGATAGAGATTTTAACGCGTCAACAAATGAAAGCTTTTCATACTGCTGAATAAAGCTCAGCAGATTGCCGCCTTTGCCGCAACCGAAACATTTATAGATGCCTTTTTCGGGCGATATTGAAAATGAAGGAGTATTTTCGTTATGAAAGGGACACAATCCCCAGTAGTTGCGGCCCTTTTTTTTCAAGCTTACATATTTTTGTACATAGCTTTCAATGGGTACCGCGTTTAATAGCTTTTCGACATCCCCGGCCATATATTCATTTATGGTTTTTAGGGAGCTTTGTCAAGATTTTTAGCTTTCGCCGTATAGAAATTTTTTACGCTCACGCTTTCTTATCGCGGTTTCTTTCGCTCTTTTTTTCAAAACGCTGGGTTTTTCAAAAAATTCTCTTTTTTTAAGCTCTGTCAGAATACCCGCGTTAATAACTTCTCTCTTGAAGCGTTTTAGCGCCACTTCGACATGTTCATTGTCGCGAACATCCGTTCCGTTTCTAAAATAATCTTTTATATCGTGAGATCTTCTTTTTTCTGCCATATTCATTTACTTTGATCGTCAAAAACGAGAACATAGACGCGCAGACAAGTTTTTTTTACCCTTTTTGATTATGAAAAATTTTGTCGGGTATAGTCAGGCGCAATATTCACAAACGTCCGCAAATGGCAAGAGACGAAAAAAATCGAACGACAATCTTTTTTAAAAACTTGACAAGACCTCTTAAAGTAAGAATTTAGCATATGGCGAGAGTATTACTAGTAGACGATCTGGCTTTTATCAAAATTGTAGAAAAAGACATACTTGAAAAACACGGGCATGAGGTGGTGGCCGACGCGGCAAACGGACGCGACGCAATACGTTTGTTTGAAGAAACAAAACCCGATATTGTATTGATGGATATTACCATGCCTGAAGTAAACGGTCTTGAAGCCTTGAAAAAAATACTGACAATTGACCCTAACGCGAGAGTGATTATGTGCTCAGCCCTTGGGCAGCAGGGCCTTATAATGAACGCCATTGAAGAGGGGGCCAAAGACTTTATTGTCAAACCTTTTCAGGCAGAAAGACTTATATCATCTATTGAGAAAGCTCTTTCTTGACGAATGAAATATAAGATAGTTTTTTTATATATTTTTACCGTTTTATTCTTTTTATATCAGCCAAATACTCTATTCTCAGAAGAAGAAATACAAAATTCAGGCTCTATAAAGTATAAAAAAGACTATTCGTTTTTGATTTATTTTCCCGTAGTTAAGACAGAAAAAAGACGCTCTTATATCGCTTCGGTTATTACCGATTTACTCAACGACAATCTAAGCGTGCAAAAAATGGTTTATATACCAGATGCAAAACCGGTTGAAATTGAGTATCCTTCGCCCCCTTTAAGTCAAAATAAAAAGCCGTTAGAAGATCCAAGAGAGTATTTTTTATCGTTAAAAGCGAAAGAAAAACCATCTCTTTTTGCTCTCGATTTTAAAAAAATATATAAATATGATTTTGACCCGGCCCCTTACTTTACTTTCGGGGCAGACGCTCCTTCTTTTTCTGATCAAAGCTTTCACTTGATTCAGCAAATTGAACAAAGCTCTTCTTCAAATCGTTTTACGTTAAGAGTAGCTTTATTTTGGGGAAATTATAAAGTATTTCATGAGAGCAAAACTTTCAACGACGACTCTGTTGCAGACGCCATAAACGCATTATCAGAAAATATAAGAAAGCGTCTTGTCGGTTACCATTGGGGAAGCCTTGACATAGCTACAAACCCCGATAAGGTATCGGTTTATCTTGACAAACGTTATATGGGAAAAACCCCTTTAAGCATAAAATATTTACCGTTATCTGATTATAAAATAAGCCTTGAGAAAAAGGGGTTTAAACCAATTGTCGAATCAATTCGGCTTCAAAAAGAAAAAACTCTGCTTATTAATAAAGAGCTAAAAGAACTGGAACTACTCGGCGAAGTTGAGATTATCTCGAACCCTGAAGGGGCCTCTGTGTATCTTGACGCAGAATATAAAGGGATGACGCCTTTAGAAATAAAAAATATTGAACCCGGATATCATCAGGTTAAAATCTCAAAGGCAAATCATGGTTCGGCCTCTGAATCTTTTCAAATAACGCCGGAAAACGCAAAAATAAAAATTAAAAAAAAACTTGAGAATCAGACAAGAACAAGAGGCGAAGAGTCTTTTATTTCCCGAATATTTTCGTATGAAAACTTAACCTATCAGTTTTTAAGCGTCTCAACGGCGTTTTCGGTTTCAGGATTATATTATCTTTCAAAAAGAGATAAAACTACCGAGATAATGTCTTCTAAGTTAAGTACGCATGACCCCGATAGTTATACTTCTGAAGATTTAAGCGTAATCGACGAGATGTCTTCTGAGATAAACAATTACGATAAATTATCAAAAAATTCGTTTATTGTCTCGGGGGCTTTTTTGTTCATAACAGGATATTTTTTTATGCGATATATTTTTGATACAAAAGCATACTCTTCTTATACTTACGCGCCGTTACCTGATAACAAAAAAAGAGAAAAGCAAATTCAAACATCCTTAAACTTTTCGTTAAATAAAATTCATTCTCTGGAAAGTCGTTTTCTGATAAGTTTGAGATTTTAATTCATTTCGATTTATGCGCAGGCTCGGCTACGGGTAAAAGAGGTTTAGCCGCGCAGTATTTTGGCGTTTTTTACAGAAATTAGGCTTTCAATAGAAGGCGAAACATCGGGATAGAAAAAATATGGAACTCTTGAAACGGGAATTTCAAGATACTCGTAGGCCGAAAATGTCGCCGCTCTAAAAAGCTGTTTTTCTGAGAAGTGTCCCTTCTTGTAGATTGCGTAAATTTCGTCAAGAATAGAGACGTCGGGCGAAGAGGCCGCGCTGTCGGTACCGATTAACAGGCGCAGAGGAGTTTTCTGCATGAGACCCCAGTTTTCTCTCTTCTCGCCTATAAAATCATTTGAACGCATGCACAAAACCCACGCGGCGTGGGGCAGGCGATTGTTTAAGAAATCCATATGTTTTTTATTGGCATGAACCAGATGCGTTAAAAAAAGCTTTTTAAAAGAAAGTATGCCTAGATTGTATAAATATTCAAGTATATCTTTATTGAGAAGAGTTTCATGTTCTTCATAAGCGTTTATTTCTTTTAAGAATTCAAAGATATCTCCTTTTTCAAAAGCAAGATTTTCTTCGTCTGAGTTTTCAAGCAAATGGATGGTAAGCGTAGTAAGGCGGGCAAATTCTCTTACAAAAGATAAAATTTCAGGAGAACTGCCGTAGTATGAGTGCGGCGATATGAAGGCATGCCTGTCGGTTGCCAATACTTTTTTCGCTTCTTCTATGCTTTCTTCGTCTCTCGGCGCTGAAAACCCTAGCATTTCGTAAAAGCGGTTCCCTTTGAAATGTTTCGCGCTTCTTAAAAAATCCAGAAAACGAATATTGTTGCAGATATCGTTATAAAAAAACGTACCCCTTGAAAACGCGTATTCTAATTCATCAGAAGCCGCTTTTATCATGGTCTTTAAATTAAGCTCTTGACGCAGGCGCATAACTTCTTTGGCAAAACCGGTTATTTTTTGCCCGCCGGTCGTTTTGCCCTTTAAAGCAGAAAGTTCAAGATGAGAGTGGGCGTTTACAAAACCAGGGGCGACAACGCCCTCGGGCAGAGAATTAAAGAAAAACTCTTTGGGCGGCCTGCCAAAACCCCTGTCGATTACTTTGTTTTCTGTGATAATAAACCACGGATCTTCTTTGAAGACGCCTTCAGAACTCAGGCCCCAATGCGCCTTGATTGCTTGAAAAATATTAATACTTTGCCTCTTTACTTGAATTTCGCGCCGCGGCCCCGCAAGGGGCGCCCGAACATTTCTATTAATAAGATAAAAAAAACTATAAACAGAAAGTCAAATTAAAAAATTCTAAAGATTCAATATTAAAAGAGCTTTGCTTAAAAGCACGCCTATAAAAAACGCGAAAGGAACAATAAAGAAAAACATGGCAAAAGCGGTTATTGGGCCCCGCTCTTTTATGATCATTAAAAAATTGGCTATGCACGGTATAAACAAAGTAATGACGACAAGAGCCGTGAGCGTTTGCGCGTTTGTCATAAGGCCGTCGGCGTGAAGTTTTAAGAACCCGGCCGCCCCGAAATCTCTTCTTAGAAATCCTAAAATAAAACTATAGGCAGATTCTTCGGGAAGGTTTAACCCGTATACTGTGATTGGTCTAAGGGCCTTGTTTAATATTTCAAGAATCTTGAATTTATCCATAAGAAATAAAATAAAAGAGCCGAGTATAAAAAGCGGCGCGGCTTCTTTCAGGTACCACTTTGATCTCATGTAGGTTTTTTTCAACAGGTTCGAAAACTGCGGAACTCGAAGCGGCGGAAGCTCCATAAAAAATAATGAGACCTTGCCTTTTATGACTTTTGACGATAAGTATCCTACAAACATCAAAACTGCCGTAACAATAAGGCCCCACGCGGCCATATATCCGGCGGGAAGTTTAGAGCCCAAAGAAAAAATAACGCCAAGCTGCGCAGAGCAGGGTATGCCCAGCGCCAGAAGAAGGGTCGCTATGATTCTTTCTTTGCGGCTGTTTAAGATTCTGGTTGTCATTGTGGCCATGGTATCGCATCCGAGGCCCAGAACCATCGGCAATACGGCCTTACCGTTTAGGCCCATTTTACGAAAAGAGTTATTTAAAAAAGAGCCCATTCGCGGAAAGTACCCCGAGTCTTCTAAGAAGCTGAAGGCTAAAAAGAAAGTGGTTACAATAGGCAAAATTATGGCAATCGCGTAAGTAAGCCCCATGGTGAGAATGCCGTATTTGCCCACAAAAGCCTCTATGAAAATTTCGGGCAGGGGCAGAAAATCAAAAATTTTCGTAAAAAACGGATTTATATATCCGTTGAAAACGGTATTTTCTAAAAAATCGACAAAGATGATCGCTCCGAAATAACCGACAAATTTATAAACGCTTAACAGTACCGTAATTAAAATAAATATACCGGCGACAGGTTTTACGCTTAGGTGGCCAAGTTTTGTAAGCCAGCTTACTTTTGATACGCTGATTTTCTGATAAATGTCTTCTAATAAATCAATCACGCTTCTGTGCCATGCGTTTTGAAACTGGTACAGCGAAACGTTATGCTTTGCGATTTCTTTTTCTGCAAATATGAGTTCTTCTTTGTCTAAGAAAGCGGCTGCCGATTTGTCGAGGCAGGCTATTGAAATTGCGATTAAAGAATTTATTTTAGCCGATAGCTTTTTGAGGCACAATTCAATATCGGGCAGAAAGTCGGGTATAAATTTTGACGCGCTGAAAGGTTTTTTTATAAGCTCTATGATTTTTGAGATGCCTTCTTTTTGAATGGCGATTGCTTCTACAATTTCAGTTCCCAGTCTTTTTTTCAATTCTTTAATATTGATTTGCACTCCCTCTGCCGCCGCTTCGTCCATCATGTTTAAAACAATAAAAAAAGGAATTTTGCAAAATGAAAGCTGAGAGGCGATAACAAGACCCCTGCGCAGATTTTTTGCGTCTATAACAAGAATTACTTCAGGCTTTTGTTGGCGGATGGTTTCATGTTCAAGCAATATATCTCTTGTAACCTGCTCGTCTTCGCTAAGAGGCGTTAAAGAGGCAATGCCCGGCGTATCGATTATTTCAATAGAATCGCCCGAAAGCTCTCCGCGGGTTACCTCGACAGTGGTGCCCGGATAATTTGAAATAGTAACGTACTTTTTGGTCAGGGCAGAAAATATGACCGATTTGCCGACATTCGCGTTGCCCACAAGATAAACGGTTTTTTTATAAAACTTTGCCTCCATATATTGAGAATGATTCTCAATATATGGAGGCAGGATTGAGATATGTTGTCAATTATAATTTATTCTCAGAAATTTAACTTTAATTAATATTCTTAAGTCTTGCTCTTGTAAATTGTGTTGGTTCAGTTTAATTTTTACATGGCCATCGAAAAAAGCATAAAAAACATAGCCAAAATTAACCAAGGTTAAGAGCGAAGGGACAAATAATCAATAAAATATTTGACATAGTGAATTGGTAAAATTATATGATTTATCATTTTAAAAAAATGGGGGCATATATTTATGTCAAAAGTTATCTTGAAGAAGATGTGTGGGATGACGATATTGTACAATTTTATGTATATATTAATGGTTCAGTACGCTGGACATCAAACGAATTTGAAGTAGATAATGTAACATCTGCCAATATACTGTTAGACTATACAAAGTATGCCCCCGGTAAAACTGTCGTTCAAAACGCCGACGGTTCGGTTACAATAAACGAAATGTAATTTTAACAGAATAAATATTTTAAGAGGCAAAAATGAAAAAACGAATTTTTCTAACATTAGTATTACTTATAGTTTTTAACGCCATACAATGCGGGGGCGAGAATACTGAGCCCGAAGATGATACGCCGGTTATTGTTACCTACGAAAGCGAGGGTACTGTCGCCGCGCCAATTGTTTTAGACTATAACACAGACTTGCCCTATTCTGGGCAGGTCAGCGGCGAAATTGGCAATGATTACAGTTATTACCAGATAACGGGTTTGACTGCAAATATCATGTATAAAATTTATCTGACAGGCTCAACAGGCGATATTTATATGAGCCTTTATAGCGCGGGAGATTTTAGCATATTAAATATGCTAGGCAGCTCATATGAAGTAATGACTTTTACAACTTCGGTTTCTGAAATTTTTATAAAAACAACTCATGTAAGCGATCCTTTAAGCGGCGAAACAGGCGCGGCCTATACAATCAATGTAGAGCCTGTTACTATTACGCAAGAGCCTTTAAGCAGTATGCCGGTTACGGGTACAGTTGATACAACCACAGTGGTTTATGAAATAAGCGGTATTGATTCTACTCTTGCTTATAATGTCTCTTTAACAAACTTAACAGACAATGCAGACTTAATTGTTTATGGCAGTACTGATTTTAGACTCTCGGTTCTTGGCGGTTCCTATTTATGTTCTTCAGAAAAAGACGGTATTGAAGATGAAATGTGCACCGCGAAACCCACGGGCTCTGTTCTTTATGTTGAAGTTACAGGGGCTGCTACAGTTAATGGTTCGCAATTTACCTTAAATGTAGAGCCTGTTGCTTTTACACAGATTGCTTTTAATGCAGATATACCATATTCTACAACGGTTGATAATAGTAAGAGTTATTTTGAAATAACGAATCTTACGCCGGGTTATCAATATAAAATATTGATTTCTGAAATTATAGACGATACCGCCTTATATATTTATGCCGACTCTGGTCTTAAAAGTTTACTTAGGCAGTGGCTCATTAAAGGTACCGGCTACCGGGATTTTGTTCATACATCAGATTCTTCGTTATTTATTGTTTCTTATGCCGAGTTCCCTACGCCGTTTACAATCAATCTTTTAGAAATAAGCCCCACGGTTACTTTGAATTTATCTACAGACTTCCCTTACAGCGGTACGGTTGGTCATGGTATGAATAAATATTACGTTACGGGCCTAACCGGAGGCTTAAGCGCCGATGTCGCATTGACGGGCTTTACAGATAATTTAGACCTGATTGTTTACGAAGATAACGCCTTAATATTAAAACTTTGCGATTCTCTTAATTTGGGCACAACCGACGAAGCGTGCTCTGCTTACAGCGCAACTTCAGCAGGCGGGGCTTTTTATGTGCTGGTAAGCGGTGAAAACGCGGTTTCAACTTCAGATTTTACTTTAAACGTTACGCAGTTTGTGCCTTAAAAGATTTTAAACGCTTGCGGTTCGTTGCGTAAAGTTTAGAAAAACTGTTAAAAAAACAGTTGACTCAACTAAATAGTTTTTTATAATATATGACAATACTTATGAAAAATAAATTTCTAAATCTTATATTTTCTAAAAAATCTTTCATTTTTCTAATCATCTTCTTTGCCGGTTTATTCTCTTCAAATCTTTTTGCCTTAAATGGCTCTTCAAAAAAAATTAAAATCGCGGTTTTGCCCTTTGTTTACGAAGGCGATATCTCGCCCGAAGAGGCTGCAGAGGCAGCGAAAGCCGTAAAATTCAGGCTTGAAGAAAGTTTGAAATTTAGGATTATTGACGATGTTCTTGTTGATGAGGCGCTGAAAGACGAAAAACTTCAATTATCAGGCGGCAAAGAGAATTGTCAAAAAAGAAAATGTCTCGTTAATTTAGCCAGAATCATAAAGGCTGAAAAAATTCTAACAGGTTATATTGATGCTGTTGACGATGAAATTATCGTAAAAATAAGAATATTAGATGTTATTTATGGAAGTTTTGAAAGAAAGGGCAAGAGAAAGTTTATAGAAAAAAGCAAACTGCTGTTTGAAGTACAAAGTCTGGTAGAATCTCTGATAAATATTTACTCTATAGACGATATTAATTTCTTTTTTATCGAAGCAGAAATAGGCTGGAACGGCGCCGTGGGCCTTGGCGGCAGGCTTGATATTCGAATCTCTGAACACATGACATTGAATCTCGGTGCGGGCACAAGTGGCTGGTGGGATAAACGTTTTTCTGCCGCGTTAAGATATTATTTAAGATACCCTTACGGTTTTGCGTTTTCAATTGGCGGCGCATATAATTTGGGTCAAGGTTACAAACGGCCTGTACCCGTATTAAATATTAGCGCCATAAGAAGCTTTAGGCTTTTGCCGTCTTCAAGATTTTATTTTGAAGTAGGTTACGCGATACCTCTCACAAATAGATTTTATGATGATGAAGATTGGGAAAACTCATGGTTATATACATGGGATGACGAAATTCAAAAACCTTGCGGCCCTATGATAAGCTTTGGTTTTGCATGGTAGTATATATGAAAAAAATGAAAATAGGCGTTATTTTATTTTTCTTAAGTCTTACTCTTATAAATTGCGTGGGTTTAAGCCCCAGTAATTTTAGAAC
>JAOUOT010000044.1 GCA_029880265.1 Spirochaetia bacterium
TCCGATTATCCGCATACGAATGAACTTGATCCACAAAGCAATAATTATATCGCCTGCGGCAACGGTTATTTAGATGCAAATGAAGAATGCGATAACGGCAAAGAAAATACAAGTTCATGTAATTTTAACTGTACTTTGCCTGTCTGTGGGGATGCCCTTAAAAATATGGCGGCTGGCGAAGAATGCGACAATGGCCTGTTAAACAGCGACAGTCTTGCTGACGCTTGCAGAACCGACTGCAAAGCCGCCTATTGCGGCGATAACGTAACCGATACAGGCGAAGAGTGCGATGACGGCAATACTATAAGCGGCGATGGATGCCAGGCCGATTGCAAGATAGCCGTATGCGGCGATGGAATACATGATATAGGCGAAGAATGCGACGATGGAGAATTTAACAGCAATACGACAGCCGACGCATGCCGCGAAAACTGTAAAAACCCTTCATGCGGCGACTATACTGTTGATACAAATGAAGAATGCGACGGAGGGGGCGCTCAAAGTATTACCTGCGAAGCCGAATGCACAATTCCCATATGCGGCGATTCTATCGTTAATATGCTGAAAGGCGAAGAATGCGATACAGGCGGCATTGACACTTCTGTCTGCGACGCAGACTGTACCCTGCCCGTTTGCGGCGATACATATGTAAACAGAGAGACTGCTGAAACCTGCGACGACGGTAATACGATCACAGAATTTTGCGTAACAGGCGAAACATCTTGTATAACCTGCGATAGAAACTGTATAGAAGTCGTAAGAGAAGGTTATTGCGGCGACGGCATCATTCAAGAGGGAGAAATCTGCGACGACGGCAACAATATAAACGGCGATAACTGCAGCGAATTTTGCAATAACGAATACATTCAAATATCAGCCGGATGGGGACATACAGCCGCCATTAAAGGCGACAGCACCCTCTGGACCTGGGGTTATAATGCACGCGGTCAAATTGGCGACGGCTCAACGACAAATAAATATTTACCCGCGCAGATAGGAACAAGCACAAACTGGGCCTATGTTTCTGCGGGAAAAAATCAGCATATGGCTGCCGTAAAAACAAACGGTACTTTATGGGCATGGGGGTGGAACGGAAACGGCCAGCTTGGCGACGGCACACAAGTTGATAAGCATTCTCCAGTTCAGGTTGGCGTAGATACTGATTGGTCAATTGTTTCTGTTGGCGATAGACATACTGCCGCCATAAAGGCTGACGGCAGTTTATGGGCATGGGGTAGCGGTTACCTTGGCGACGGCACAACATCGATGAGAACCTCTCCTGTACAAATTGGTACAGGTACATGCACACTGGCTGAATACCAGACCAAAATGGATTGTGAAACCAATACAGGAATATGGACTTTTGATACCGATTGGATCTCTGTTTCGGCAGGATCTTATTTTTCTATTGCGATTAAAATAGACGGTACATTATGGTCATGGGGAACCAATAGTTGGGGCGAGCTTGGTCTGGGCGATAATACATATCAGCTATTACCGCAGCTTGTTGGCGCCTGCAGCGTTATGGGTTTTTATACGCAAGTAGATTGTGAAGGCAATTCAGGAATCTGGAACTATGATACCGATTGGACATTAGCTGCTGTCGGATATAAACAGGCAATAGCTCTCAAGTCAAATGGAACTTTGTGGGCATGGGGCAGAAATGATTATGGCCAGGTTGGCGACGGGACATCGGCCACAAGATATTTACCCGTACAAATTGGCGCCGATATAGATTGGATATCGGTATCTGCCGGTAATAACCATAGCATCGCTGTTAAAGCCAACAAAAATATATGGGCATGGGGTTATAATGCCTATGGTCAGCTTGGCGAAAATACCACTGAAACAAGGTTTTCTCCGGTTCTAATTAGTTCAGAAGTTGATTGGTTAAAAGTTTCAGCGGGCGCCAATCACTCTATCGCTTTAAAAACAGATAACACATTGTGGGTATGGGGAGCGGCCGGTTCGGGCCGTCTTGGCATAGAAAAAGAATTCGAAAACGCGCCAAAACAGCTTGGCGCTTCTGCATGGCTTGCTGTATCGACAGGCATATCGCATACGGTCGCCTTAAAATCAGATAATTCTCTTTGGTCATGGGGAAACAACGCGTACGGTCAGCTTGGCGATAATACAGTAATTCAAAGAAGTTTACCCGTTCAGGTAGGCGCATATTTTGACTGGGAAAAAGTCTCTGCAAGATATAATCACACGGCGGCAATAAAAGCAGATGGTACTTTATGGACATGGGGAGCAAACAATAAAGGTCAACTCGGCGACGGAACAATAGTTGATAAATCTGCGCCTGTAAAGGTCGGTATAGAAACCGACTGGTTAAAAGTTTCTACAGGAGGCGCATACAGCGGCCGTAAAAACCGAGGGCAGTTTATGGGCATGGGGCCTTAATAGTTATGGGCAGTTGGGAAATAACTCTACAACCGATGAATTAAGTCCGGTTCAAATCGCGTCAACTTATGACTGGGCCGATGTGTTTTTAGGCTTATATAGTTCTGCCGCCAAAAAAAACACAGATATGCTTTTTACCTGGGGGTTAAATAACCTTGGTCAATTAGGCGACTCTTCTGTTGACGATAAACATACGCCCTTGCAAATTAGCCTTGATTCGTTTGCAACTATATCGTTTGGAGAACAGCATGCGATTGCCTTAAAATCTGACGGCACATTATGGGCATGGGGTCTGGGCAACCTGGGACAGCTTGGCGACGGCGGTACAATCATCGAAACCTGCGGTAGTTATAAATGCAGCACTGTACCCGTTCAAATTGGTTCTGATAACGATTGGGTAGAAATATCGTCAGGTTATTACCATAATTTGGCCGTTAAGCTTGACGGCACATTATGGGGGTGGGGCGGTAACTGGTATGGTCAGCTTGGCGATGATGGCGCTATAACCGAAACCTGTATAAATCCTTCTGGCGTAGAAATTTCGTGCAGTACCGTACCCGTTCAAATTGGAGTAGATATCGATTGGCAAAGCGTGTCAGGCGGCAAGCTGCATTCTTTCGGCATAAAAACGGATGGTATTTTATGGGGGTGGGGAAATAACTCTAATGGTGAGCTTGGTAATGGTTATAAGACGATTCAAGCGACCCCTGTATCGATACAGTAAAGAATAATATATTACACATGAGCCATGGCCTCTAAGGGGCTTAGTTTTGACGCGCTTTTCGCGGGAAAAAGCGAACCGATAACGGCCGAGGCGATTCCCAGAGCGAAAGCGAAAAAAGTAAACGGCAACGTTGAAACGGGTCTTACCAGAAATTCCCTTTCTGTTCCGGGAATTTGAAACGGCACGCCTATGTGGCCCAGCAGCAATACGAGAAGTAATCCGAACAAAACTCCCATCAATCCGCCGCCAAGGCCTATAAAGCCGCTTTCTGAAAGAAATAAAAATATAATGTGCTTTCGCTTATAGCCTATGGCCATTAGGGCCCCTATTTCTTTGGTTCTTTCGGCGACCGTCATCAGGCTGGTGATGATAATGGCCGCAATCACAAACAAAGAAATGACGCCGGTTATGATTTTATAAAACATATTCTGAAGCCCCATGATGTTGACAAAAAATTTATTGATGTTATCCCACGGCTGGGCGGTAAGATTATATTTTTTCAGTTTTTCGCTCAGCTTATCGGCAATCTCGTAACGCTTGTCAGAATCTTTCACAGATATGACGATTTGCGTTACCATGTTTTGAGCGGATAAAAAATCCTGCGCCGTTTTCAGCGTCATGTAAATGATTGTTTTATCGGCCATAGGATTTCTTGCCTCTAAAACGCCCGTCAATCTCGCCGAAAGCGAACGCTGGAACCCGTTTATGTCTTTTGTCATCAAGATAAGTTCGTCTTCAAGTTTTGCCTCGCCGCCTCCGTTTGAAAAGCCTTTGAGCATATAAGAGCCTATTAAAATCTGATGATATTCGTCTTGTACGATATTTAAGTTTTGCGGGTCAGATATTGAATCTAAATCGCCGTAATTTTCGCTCTCGTCAATAACCGCGTCGGTGATTTCTGCTTCTTTAACCGCGCTTCGCGTTCCCGATTTTTCTTTAGAGCTGTCTAAAAAGAAACCTTTGTCTTTATCTATGTAATCTTTAAGGCGCGGACATACATTGGCCTCGCCTTCGGGCTCGATGGCTGTCGCAAAAAAAGGCGTGGTTATCTGGTTTTTTTGATGATTGATAAGCCCGCCGAATAAGAGCCTGCCGCTTAAAGCCTCAACTTCGGGTACGCTTTGAATTTCTTTTATAATCTCGTCTGAATATTCAAAAAGATAATCTTCGGCGTTGCCCGGCAAGGCCTCAAAGTATCCTTCTTTAGTAATTTGAATTTCGCCGACTTCGGCTTTAGTCAGATTCTCGACGATTTCTTTTTGCAGTCCGTTTATAATGCCTTTTAGTATAAATAAAAATGTAATGCCAAGTGTAATGATAAGAAGCGTCAACATAGATCGTCTTTTGTTGCGCAAAACGTTTTTAAAGCCGAGCTTGAAAAGTTTTTTCATTTGTATCTTTAGATAAAAGATTTATATCTTGCAGTTAAGTAAAATCTAACTGGTTTGTCAAATTATTTAATCGGCGCTATCAAGAGATTATCGGGTTTAAGCGAACACAATAATCCATGATAATAGTATTATTAGAAAGAAAAAAATCCAGCATATGCTTTGAAAAAGAATGTTCGTTCTTTTTGAATGATATCGCATTAAAAAAATGCCTAGTAAAACGCCGCTAATCATACCGAAAAGATGGGCAAAAATATCGGTATTTTGACCCGATATTCCCATGATTGCCAATAGCGCCAGAAGAGCGAATATGGGTACAAGAAAAGCCTCGCGAAATTTATTGTCGGTTTGCCATCCGCTTCGAATTCGAATAGAAGCAAGAATGCCCAGAATGCCAAAAATAGAAGTAGAGGCCCCAATTGATAAATGAGGCTGATGGTTTAATGAATAATGAAACAAAGCGTTGAAATAATTTCCCAGAATTCCGCTGAATAAGATTAAAATCCATCCCCAGCCTGAACCGGTTTCTCTTGATAAAAGAGGAGCAAAGGCTATTATCGCGGTAATATTGCCAAACAGATGTTTCATATCGCCGTGTAATGTTAACGCCGAGACTGTTCTTAAAATTTCTCCCGAAATTATTTTTTGACTATGAGCCGCTCCCGCGCTGAACCACTTTGAAAACAAACCGCCTTTTCTGACTATCAGATGAAAAAACAGCAATAATAAAGAAATAATAATTGCGTTGTGAAATGGATAGACGGTATTTGTAACCCTTTGTCGTATGTTTATTTTTTGAGCGTTTTTTTCTTTATAATAATGTTCACGTTCTTTTTTAACGTTATCATAATCTTTTTCATGAAATACAAAAAAGAGATTCATACCGCGAAAAATTGTTTTATATGGAATATTGGCCGCCCCTAAATAGGCCCCGAATTCTTTTTCTTCCCTCTTTGATTTTATTTTAATCGCGAAATATGAATTATTTAATTTATAATCTTCGGTAGAATTTGTGAAATTATATTTCATAAAAGCTGTCTTTTCTCTGAAAAATTATTTTAAACCTGAGTTATGAATGCAGTAATATTTAGATAGAAAATCAAAAATTTTTCATCTATTTAAAAAACTTATTTTTAATTTCTTCAACTTCATCGCGATTTTGAATCAGAGCGTCAACAAAAGCCGCTTCAAGCTTTATTCCTTTTAACTTTTCAAGTTCGGCAAAAGCTTCATCAATGCTCCAGGCTTTTTTATAGGGCCTGTCAGATGTTAACGCGTCAAAAATATCGGCTACCGCCGTTATTTTCGATTCAACAGGAATTTCTTTGTCAAAAAGCCCTCTGGGATATCCTTTGCCGTCAAGAGTTTCATGGTGAAATTCAATTATATTTTTCAGCATTTTCAAATTATTTTCATCAGAGAGAGGCAAGCTTTTTGCGACATTGGCAATAATTTCACGGCCTATTACAGTATGCGTTTTCATTATTTCAAATTCTTCATTGGTTAATGACCCTTCTTTTAAAAGAATTTTATCGACAATGCCCACTTTGCCGATATCATGCATCGGCGAAAATAAGAACAAATGTTCTACAAAATCATCGCTTAGTTTATACTTCTCTGCCGTATTTACCGCAATAACGTGAGAATATGCAGATATTCTTTTTAAATGACCGCCTGTTTCAGGATCTCTATGATGGGTTATTTCAAGCATCGAATGAAGTATTGCCGAAAGAATTTTTGTAATACCCAGCTCTTGAATGATGTATACAGATAAAAGCTGTAAATAAGGTTTTAATATTTCAATGGCTTGTTCCATAAAATAGTTTTTTTTATCTGAATTTATAAATAAAAAACCGTAAAAAATATCATTCTCGTCAAAAACCGGATAAGTATAACTTGAAGCGTATTTTTTTTCTGCAATTTTTTTTGAATGCTCTTTATTGATATTTTTTAAAACATTTAAATCATTTATGATTCGCGGTTTTCTGGTCTTCTTTATCTCGCTTAACGAAGATGAGTCATTTAATTTGTATTGATAATTAACTACGGGAGGCTCCCCGACGGTACTGTTTATAAAGGTCTTTAATAAGTCTCTATCTTCATCATAAAGAGCCGCAGCTATTCTTCTTATTTCTGGCAAATTATTTAATATCTGTTTATGAATTGAAGATATTTTATTTTGAATAGATTTTTCAAGCGATAAGTTTTGTGTGGTCTTCATTTTTTTATAAGGCGTATAATTTATAACTCATTATCGGATTTTTTATTATTTCAATATAAGACGTATACTTAAATTTTCTGGTTTCTTGCCCGTAACCGGCTTGCGATGTTATTAACCAAATTACTTTTTAACCTAATATTTTCTGTCTCGATAAAAATATGCCAATAATCGATACGAGCCGGTCATAA
>JAOUOT010000015.1 GCA_029880265.1 Spirochaetia bacterium
GAAGCGGAAAGTCTTTTTAATCCGCTAAATAAACCCCTTGAATTAATCATAAAGGTAATAAAAGACAATAAAGGAAAAGCCGCCGCGTTTCTAACCATAGCAAAAGACTTAACAAAAGAAAAAGAAAACGAAGAAAAACTAAAGACGCTTGATAAATTAAACAAATTGGTTATAGAGAGTTCAAATATCGGAATCTGGGAAAGGGATCTTATTAACGATACCGTTTATTTTTCGCCCCAATGGAAAGAGCTGATAGGATACAAAGACAATGAAATTAAAAATAATTATAACGAATGGGTAAATCGAATTCATCCCGATGATATGCATAATATTACAAACACAATAACGAGACATTTAAGCGGCAAGCTCCCTTTTTACAAAACAGAATACCGACTGCGCCACAAAGACGGCACATATAAATGGGTACTTTCGCAGGGCATCGCCTCAAGAAATAAAGACGGTAAACTAAGCCGCTTTACGGGAAGTCATACCGATATAACCGACATAAAAGAAAAAGAAGAAAAACTCATCTCTATTAATAATATTCTGACAACGCTAAGTATGACAAGCGAGGCCCTTGTTCATCTCGATAATGAAAACGAACTAATTGAAGAAATATGCCGTATTTTGGTAGATACGGGCGGATATAAACTGGCATTTATTGGCTTTGTCAAAAAAGACAGAATAAAATCTATAGATATAAAGGCGTCTTACGGCGAGACAAAGTATTTAGATAATATAAAGATTCGCTGGTCAAATACAAAATTAGGAAACGGCCCCGTAGGAGAATCTATTAAAAAGGGAAAGTTGCAGATAATTAATAATTTAGACGAAACCAAATCTTTTCAACCATGGAGAAAACTTGCCTTAAAGCATAACCTTAAATCGAGCATAGCTTTGCCGATAAAATTCGGCAAAGAAACAATGGGCGTTTTAGGCGTTTATTCAGAAAAACTAGACTGTTTTCAAGATAAAGACGTTTTTTTATTAGAGAAATTATCCGACGATTTATCATATAAATTAGGTTTTCTAATTAACGAAAAAGAGAAGACAAGAGCCGCGATAAAACTTAAAAAACAAGAGACCCAATTACGCTCAATAATCAATAATTCTCCGGCTCTAATTTCAATCAGAGATATAAAAGGGAATATTATTCTGGCCAATAATAACTTTAGGGTAATCGACGATACTTTTCCCGAAAATATTCTGGGAAAAAATATCCGCGATTTGTTTACGCCCGAACTTGCCGAGAAAATATTTAAAAACGATAAACTTATTTTTAAGAAAAAAAAACCGATTCAAACCGAAGAGCGCATTTTTCATAAAGACGGCAGCAGACACACCTATTTGACCGTAAAATTTCCAGTATACCTTGAAAAAAAGACCCCCTACGGAACCTGCGCCATTTCTACCGATATTACAGAGAGAATTGAATCTGAAAAAAAAATAAAAGATTCTCTTTATGAAAAAGACATTCTTTTGCAAGAAATTCATCATCGCGTAAAAAACAACCTTCAGGTAATATCAAGCCTTCTTCAATTGCAAAGCTATTACAGCGAAAACGCAGGCGTTAAGACGATTTTAGCAGAAAGCCAAAGTCGAATAAGGGCAATGAGTCTTGCCCATGAAATTTTATATAAATCGCCCAATTTAAGCAAAATTAATTTTAAAGAATATATTGAAAAACTAATTAAAACTCTATTTAACATACAAAAACCAAAGAAGCAAAATATCCGTTTGAAATTAAATATTCAAGAAGATAAATATAGAATAGACGCCTCTATTTATTGTGGATTGATTATCAACGAGCTTATTACAAATTCCTTAAAATATGCGTTTTCTGAATTGCAATCGGGTGAAATCGGCGTTGTCTTTCATAAAAAAAAGAACAAAGAATGTCTGCTTGAAGTTTACGACAACGGAAAAGGCGTTAAGAACAAAGATATATTAAAAAACTCAAAATCTTTAGGTCTTAAACTGGTACATATGCTTGTCGAAGGTCAGTTAAAAGGCAAAATGAATATAATTAATAAAAAGGGTTTAAGATATAAAATTCAATACAAAGAGGCGCTTGATGAACAATAAAATATTAATTGTCGAAGACGAAAATATTACGGCAACCAGCATTAAACTGATATTAGAACAGGCGGGATATTCAACATGCCCTTTAGCCTCTACGGGAAAAGAAGCGATAAGTATCGCCCAAAAAGAAAAACCCAATCTTGCGCTTCTCGATATTAAATTAAAAGGAAACATGAACGGCATTGAAACGGGTCAAGTCTTAAAAAAGATGAATATTCCTATTATCTTTTTAACAGCTTATACCGACGCAGAAATTCGCTCTGAGGCAAAAAAAGTCGAACCTTACGGCTACTTTGAAAAGCCCTTTATTTCAAAAGAGCTTTTATCTACCATAGAATTCGCTTTATACAAAAGCGTAAACGAAAAAAAGGTTAATCGCTTAAACTTATTATTTAACGCCCAAAGAAAACTTAATAAAATATTATTAAAAGAAAATCAAAGCTTATTAAAAATTCGCACAGAAATATGCGATATCTTTGTCAATGAAAACATATATGATATTTCATGGTTGTTACTGTTTGAAGATAAAAACCTTCTGACTTTTAGTATGAAAGATAAAAAAGAAGAAAAGAAAATAATAAGTTTAATTAATAAAAAAGAAGAAATTAAAAATCTTATGAAATGCGCCAATAAAAACAGATATCACGATAAAGCGATATTTACCGTCAATAAAGAGCGATTTTTCAACTCTTGTCCTATTCTGAAAAATATTTCCGATGATTTTGTGGCATTTTTATCGCCGCTTTTTTATAACGGCTCCAGAATTGGCATATTTGGAGGAACTTTTGAGATAAGTCAGCTTTATTCTTCAGAAAAAAAAGAGTCTTATTTTTCTGAAGAACTTGAAATATTCTCAGAATTTGCGGAACAAATAGGCTATAGTATAGGCGAAATCTACATAAATAAAAAAGCTTCTGTTAAAGAAGAGCTAACCTATCAAATATAATCTTATAAAAAGAAAAAACTTTACACCCTGTATTTCTTTAATTTTTAATACATTAATAGCGTCGATGCCGCATTTTGGTATAAAGGCGCAAGCGAGTAAAATATGTTTGTTATAAGAAGTTATATTAAAAAAAATATCATTAAAGACTATAAATTTATTCGCTTTTTTGCATTAATATTCGTTTATTTCTTTCAAACTCATACGGTATACTCTGTAGAAGAACTAGATAATGCCGACGTTGAATATATAGGCATCATTTACGACAAAGCTCTCGAAAAATATAATATGCAAAAATATGAAGCCTCTCTTGAAGATATACGGCATGTCATAAAATCAGATATGACAAATTATAATTTGCGCTATTTAGCCGCTCATAATCACTGGAGACTGGGTAATTATGATTCTGCTATCGCGCATTTTGAAACCGCTATGAATAAAAATTCTCAAAAGCCCGGGTCATATATCGACTTAAGTCTGCTTTATTTACAATTGAAAAATTATAAGGCAAGCAAAAAGATTCTCTTAAAAGGCATAGACGACTTAAATGCCGCTAATACATCCGTTCCTTCGAAAGTTTATAACATACTTTCAAGACTCAGCTTTTATGAGGGCAATTTTACCGAAGCGTTAGAATATGCGCAAGAGGCAAAAGCGATATTTAATCAAAATAAGGCGGGCATCAAAGATAAGTTAGAAGCGGTAATTCTTGAAGCAAGGGCGCATTTAGAATTAAAAAACTTTGAAAAGGCAGAATTATCTGCGTTATGGGCCCTGAATCTGAAAAAAGATAACCCTTATGCCTATAATTTGCTGGGATATATCTATGAGAAATGGGCAAATACTGTTTCTGACGAAAATAAAAAACAAGAATTATTAAAAAAATCCAAAGAAAATTATGAAATAACAATTCACAACTCAAATAATCCTGAAAATTTAAATAAGCTTATTCAAGAAAATATCAACCGAATCATAACTCCGTAATTTTTAAATGCATAATAAAAATATCGCCCTCGTTAACTTCGGATGCCGATTAAATTCATATGAAACCCAGTCTCTCAAACAAGAAATAGAAAACAAAGGCTTTAATCTGTGCGGCGAAGACAGGGCAGACTATGTCATAATCAATACTTGTACGGTTACAAACAGGGCCGATCTTAAAAATAAAAATACAATCAGAAAAATACACGAAAAAAATAATAGCGCTAAAATTATTGTTACCGGCTGTTACGCTTCAACCGACGCCGAAGAAATTAAAAATCTGCCGGGCGTCTTTTCTATAATAAACAACCAAAACAAATCTCAGATTCCCGAATATCTTTTAAAAAACACAAATTTAATATCGACTCCGAAAGACGTTTTTAACTATAAAACGTCTTATCAAAAAGAAAAATCAAGGGCTCATGTAAAAATTCAAGACGGATGCAATAGAGCCTGCTCTTACTGTAAAATACCCTCGGCAAGAGGAAAAGCTATTTCAAGAAGTTCTCTCGATATATTAAATGAGACCAGGGCTCTGTTAGATTCGGGCTTTAGAGAAATTATTCTGACGGGCATAAATATAGGCTCTTATAAAGACGAATCGGGAAAAAACCTTGCTCATTTATTAGATAAATTATGCCTTATTGATAAAGAATTTCTTATAAGAATAAGCTCTATAGAACCCGGCAAAAGCGTAACAGAACTGGTACCATTCTTTGCTAAAGAATCAAAATTATGCCGATTTATGCATATACCTCTTCAAAGCGGCAGTAGTAAAATCTTAAAGAATATGCAGCGCGGATATTCTATATCAAAATACTCTAAAATTATTGACAATTTAAGAAAACAATGCCCTGAAATTCATATAGGAACAGATATTATAACGGGATATCCGGGCGAAAGCGATTTTGAATTTAAAGAAACGGCCGCATTCTTAAACGAAATGCGATTTTCTAATATTCATGTATTTCCCTTTTCAAGAAGAAACGGCACCCATATTGACGATTTATTAAATCAAAAAACAGGCTTAATTGAAACTCCGTCCGATGAAAAAAAAAGAAGAGTTTCTGAAATTCTAGAGATTAAAGAAAAAAGTTATAATCATTACATAAAACAAACCTCAGGCGTTAAATTCAGAGCTATTGTTGAAAGATCAAGCGAAAACGGAATAAACGCGTTAACTGAAAATTACGTAAAACTATACTGCAAAACGCGGGTTAACGAGCCAAGAGGCTCTATTATAAATGTTTCTTATGGTAAAAACGCAAATACTATTTTATTATAGAATTTTTTTTCTATCTTTATAATTTTATATTCTTTTGAATTTCTGCCATATTTAATTTTTCTAAAACATTGATTTTTTTCTCTTCTATCTTTTGATTGATTTTTTTATCAAGAAAAAAATAATATGACCAAAGTATGTTTTTATTAGAGTCGTTATTTAATTTCAAAAGCGTTTTTTTAACGTATTTTTTTTCAAATATGATCTGTTTTTCGAGATTATTAAAGATTTTATCGTAATTTTGATTTTCATTTTGCAGAATATTCAACTGCTTTATCTTATACAAAAGAAGCTTGTATAAGATAAACAAACTTAACCCTCGGCGGCAAATCCGCCATATTCGCCGTTTGAATTATGAATTGGCGCCTTATTTTGTGATGCGGCGCTTTTATTCGGATCTACCTCTTGCCATGTGTTTTTAAGATCGGTTAAGTAATTTAATATACGCTTTGCCTTATCTGAATTTTTTTCGACATTCGCCTCTAACAGCTCTTTTTTCATGTACGCGTAAATATTAAATAAGCTTTCAGAAATCTGACCGCCTTTATCCATATCAAGGGACAACATAAGCTCTGTTATAATATTTTGAGTTTTTATAATATTCTCGTTTGCGATATCGTATGTCTTAAAACTCTGCATATTTTCTATCGCGGTAGTTAAAAATTTTACCGCACCTTCATATAGCATTACAATTAATTCTTTAGGTTCGGCAGTCTCTATGCTGTTATTTTTATATTGTAGATACGGATTTGCTGATGGTTTCATTAAATTCTCCCTATTTTAATAAATCTATTTTAAATAAAGACCTTTAGCGTCAATATTCACATAGCTTTGTTATTATATCGGCTTAAAACTCTGCTTACTATAGGAAAAAAGGCCCAAATCAATAAAAGTATTCTGAATTGATTTTAATTAATATTTGCTTTCTCTTTTTTTTGCTTGTTCTTTTTCTTTTTGAGAATAATAATGATAACAATAACGAATATTACTAATATTGCGCCCACAACAGAATTGTAAATTTTTAAATATTTCATTACCAAAGACCAGTTTTCGCCTAGCTTGTATCCGCCAAAAATTAATAAGAAATTCCAAATAAAAGTCGCTATGCTAAATGACAAAATAAAAAGCCAGATATTCATTTTAGCCATACCAGCTACAATGGCCACAAAAAAGCGAATTCCCGCCGAGAATCTCGATACAATAACCGCTGAAATTCCGTATCTTTTAAACCAATGGTGAGTTTTAAGCAGATTTTTAGGATTCAAAAGCTCTTGTAATGAATGAAGTTTTGTTTTTTTGCGAAAATAGCGCATCACTTTTTCGCCCATATAGTACATAAAAATAGCTCCGGCCAAAGAGCCTGAATAAACAGAAAATACCAGCGAATACAATGAGATACGCCCCGTTCCGGCCAGATAACCGCCAAAAACGGTTACAGAATCGCCGGGATACGGCGGAAATATATTTTCAATTACAGAACTGATAAAAACAAACAGCCAATAAATGCTTTCGGGTATTTTACTTAATATTTCGCTTATATCCATTATTTAACCCTGCGCCCATATTTTTAGGCGCGGTTTGCGTGCTCTTTTGTTTTTTATAATCGCTATCACACCCCTTATTTGTTTGTTATCATGACAAGAATTTTTGTTTTCAGCAGGGATTTTTTCTCTACTATGACAAATGGATTTTTTAAGCAAAAATAAAAATAATGTTTTTATTTATCTTATAATATTTATTTTCGCCGGTCTAATAATACATATCTATAACCATTCAATATTTAATCTGATTAACGGCTTTTGGCCCGATATTTTTTCATATCCCATGCTGTTTTTAACTTCTTTTGCAGACGGATTTTTTGTTTTGATATTTTTAACTCTTCTATACCCTTACAGAAAAAATGAATATTTTTCGGCCCTGATAGCCTTTATCGTTACCGGTATTTTCGTGCAACTTATTAAATATTATTTTCCTATGCCGCGGCCCCTTTCGGTTTTTCCCGAAGAAGATATTTTCATACTCGGGATGCAAATCAGAACAAGAAGCTTTCCTTCGGGCCATTCTACATCGGCCATGGTTTTGGCTTGGTATTTAACGCGTACCGATAAAACGTTATTTAAATATTTATTTTTTTCTTTTGGAGCGTTATCATGCTTATCAAGAGTTTACATAGGGGTTCACTTTCCCTTAGATATATGGGTAGGCGGATGGCTAGGCTTTGTATCTTCGATATTTTTTCATAAATATTTAATAAAATACAAAATTTTTATTAACCGAGGCGAACTTAAATCTATCGTAATAAATATATTGGGCGTTTTAATTGTATTTATTTACATATTTTTTTATAATGAAAAAACTAAAGAGCTAGAGTTTATTTTGACTCCTGTAACGGTATTGCTTTCTTTATATTTTATTTACAGAGCAATTGTCGATTATAAATTTTTAACTAAAAATAAGGCGTAACTTTGTGAAAATATTTATAAATCTTAAAAAGAATAAAATACTCTTTTATTTTTTCGTTTTCTCTCTATTAATATCGTTGTTTTTTTTTAAGTGGATACACTATTTATATCATTTGGCCAAACATCAGATATCTATTCTCGGCTCTACAGTTGAAATTTCAAATATATTAAACAATTCGACTCTGGATGAAAAAACGCGTAAAAAACTGAATTTGTTAATTGAAGTCAAAGATTTTGCTTTAAAAGAATATCAATTAAACGAATCAAAGGCCTATTTGACCTTTGTTCAGCTGCCGCGAAACGAACTGGGCTGGAACATAACCGCGGCTTATTCTTTAGAGATGAAAGCAAAAGAATTTTATTTTCCTTTTATCGGCAGTTTTAGCTACCTGGGTTTTTTTGATAATCAATTAAAAGACAAATGGAAGCAATCTTTATTAAAAGAAAATTTTGACGTTTATGAAACTACAATAGCCGCTTATTCAACATTAGGTATTTTAAACGATCCCGTTTTCTCAACCTATCTTGAATTTTCTGACTTTTTCTTAATACGGTTAATTTTTCACGAAATCGCTCATGAAAAACTTTATTTTACCGACGATACTAATTTCTCTGAAAGTCTCGCGTCTTTTATTGAGATTGTGATGTTAAAAATGTTTCTAAAAGAAAAATATCCCGGCCAAATAGGCTCTGATTTTTTACTTTCAAGGAATAAATATTCTAAATATATTTTAACGGTTCATGCCCTTATTGATGAATATAAGCATAAATTAGAAAATCTTTATTCTGAAAAGATATCCGACGAAAATAAATTAACCTTAAAAAAGAAATATTTTACTGAATTGCGCCAAAAATTAACCGAACTAAATGAAAATAAAAAATATGAACCCTTTACACAACCCATTCTTGACGTTCCCGAATTAAATAACGCCTTTTTAATTCAATTCAAAAGATACAGACCGCATCTAACGGGATTTAAGCCCCTTCTTTTAGAATGCAATGATGACATAATATGCTTTTTCAAGAAATTAGAAAAATTAAAAGATTGTGATGTAGAAAAAAGGCAAATATTTCTAAATCAAGAAATTTCTTATTCTAAAATGCTGAACATATGCAGGAATAATTAAAAATCAAATTCAAGCTTTAACTGAGGCTTTTTCGGCTATTTCTTTGGCAATATTTGACGGAACTTCTTCATAAAATTCAAATTGCATTGTATATGCGGCCCTGCCTTGCGTTAAACTTCTTAATTCTGTCGCATAACCAAACATTTCAGAAAGAGGAACATGGGAATTCACTACGCGTGCGTTCCCTCTTTGATTCATAGAGTTCACTTTGCCTCTTCTTCGGTTTAAATCGCCAACTACGTCGCCCATATAATCTTCAGGAGTCACAACTTCAACCTTCATGATTGGTTCTAATAAAACCGGGTTCGCTTTTCTACATGCCTCTTTAAAAGCCATTGAGCCCGCTATCTTAAAAGCCATCTCTGACGAGTCTACATCATGATACGAACCGTCATATAATTTTGCGCCAATATCAACCATCGGATAACCTGCTATTACGCCGGTTTTCATGGCCTCTATAATGCCTTTTTCTACAGCGGGAATATATTCTCTTGGTACCACGCCGCCAACAATTTTATTTTCAAAAGTAAAACCCTTGCCCGGCTCATGAGGCTCGACTTCTATCCAAACATGCCCATATTGTCCGCGCCCGCCGGTTTGTTTGATATACTTGCCTTCTTGCTGAACTCCCTTTCGAATTGTTTCTCGATAAGCTACCTGGGGTTTGCCCACGTTTGCTTCGACTTTAAATTCTCTTTTCATTCTATCTACAAGAATTTCAAGATGAAGTTCGCCCATACCTGAAATAATAGTTTGAGCGGTTTCTTCGTCAGATTTAACCTGGAATGTAGGATCTTCTTCGGCGAGTTTCTGCAAAGCCGTGCTCATTTTTTCTTGGTCTGCTTTTGTTTTAGGCTCAACGGCTACCGATATAACGGGCTCAGGAAATGTCATTTTTTCAAGAATTACAGCATTATTTTCATCGCACAACGTATCGCCGGTGCTGGTTTCTTTTAGCCCGACTGCGGCGGCAATATCTCCTGCTCTTACTTCGTCAATTTCTGAACGATTATTTGCGTGCATTTGCAAGAGACGCCCTATTCGTTCTTTTTTACCGTTTACGCTGTTTAATACATATGATCCTTTTTCTAAAACGCCTGAATATACTCTAAAATAAGTCAGTTTTCCTATAAAGGGGTCTGATACTATCTTAAAAGCTAAAGCAGAAAAAGGCTCATTATCGTCAGATTTTCTTGTCAATGTAGGCTCTATCATTTCTTCGTCTTTTACGTCAAAGCCATTTACAGGCGGAACATCCATAGGCGAAGGTAAAAAATCAACTACGGCGTCTAAAAGTTTTTGAACACCCTTATTTTTAAAAGCAGAACCGCATATTACGGGAAAAATTTTCATATTTATAACTGCATTTCTAATGCCTTTTTTCAACTCTTCTTGCGTAAGATCGCCCGTTTCTAAATATTTTTCAAGAAGATCTTCATTCGCTTCGGCAACGGCGTCAATCATCTTCTGGCGATATTGTTGCGCTTTTTCTTTATATTCATCGGGAATTTCAACTTCGTCAAATTTTGCGCCTAATTCTTCATTTTGCCAAACAAACGCTGTTTGCGAAATTAAGTCTATAACGCCTGCAAAATCGGCCTCCGCGCCAATAGGCAACTGAATTGGAACAGCATTTGCCCCAAGCCTGTCTATCATCATATCAACCGCGTTATAGAAATCGGCCCCCATTCTATCCAGTTTATTGACAAAACACATTCTGGGAACTCTATACTTGTCAGCCTGGCGCCAAACAGTCTCTGTCTGGGGTTCAACACCCGCGACTCCGTCATATACGGCAACCGCGCCGTCTAATACGCGAAGTGACCTTTCTACTTCAACCGTAAAGTCTACGTGACCAGGAGTATCAATAATGTTAATTTGACAATCTTTCCAAAAACATGTTGTAGCGGCCGATGTTATTGTAATTCCTCTTTCTTTTTCTTGTTCCATCCAGTCCATTTCTGCGGCGCCGTCATGAACTTCGCCGATTTTATAGGTTTTACCTGTATAGTATAGTATTCTTTCAGTTGTTGTTGTTTTACCGGCGTCAATATGCGCCATGATGCCAATATTTCTAAAACTATTTAAATCAACTTTACGTGCCATGATCTTTCCTTATTAATTAATTACAGATGTTTTTTGATTTTTTAAAGGGTTGCATTTTAATCAGTCAAATTACCATGCATAGTGTGAAAAGGCCTTGTTTGCTTCGGCCATTCTTTTTACTTCTTCTTTCTTTTTAACTGCTCCGCCGGTATTATTATAGGCGTCCATTAATTCAGCGGCCAGCTTTTGTTGCATGCTTTTACCGCTTCGAATTCTAGCTTCTTTAATAATCCATTTTATACCCAATGCTTGTTTTCGAGCGGGATATACTTCTACAGGAACCTGATAGGTGGCCCCGCCTACTCGTCTGCTTTTTACCTGAACGGCAGGCTTGACATTCTCTACGGCTTTTTCAAAGATGATAAAGCCGTCTTCACCCATTTTTTCTTTAACGATGCCCAAAGCGGAATAAAATATTTTTTCAGCCGTAGACCGTTTACCGTCCCACATCATTGAATTGATAAATTTTGAGACAAGAACGCTGTTATGCACGCTGTCTGGTTTTACGTCTCTTATTAGACTTTTTCCTCTTCTTCTCGCCATGTTTTCTTCTCTCTTATTAAATTATGCTTTAGGTCTTTTCGCCCCGTATTTTGAGCGTCTTTTTCTTCTTTTTTCAACCCCAAGAGTATCTAACGCCCCGCGAATAATATGATATCTAACGCCGGGTAAATCTTTCACCCTGCCGCCGCGAACAAGAACAACAGAGTGCTCTTGCAGATTATGGCCTTCACCAGGAATATACGCAGTTATTTCAATGCCATTTGTAAGCCTTACCCTTGCGACCTTTCTTAGGGCCGAATTTGGCTTTTTAGGCGTAAAAGTCATAACCCTTGTACATACCCCTCTTTTCTGGGGACATGCAGATAATGCGGGCGACTTTGTTTTCTTTACAAGGCTCTCTCGGCCTTCTCTGATTAATTGGTTAATTGTAGGCATTTTTGTTTACTCTTTTTCATAGTCAGAAACTAAAACTTATTCACAGCGTCAATAATTTACCGGCCTTCTTTATTCTTCTTCGCGCATCGCCATTTCTGCCGGGTCAGGAACGGAACCGTCGGTCGATTGAATTTGCGGATGATATAGTTCTTCTATCTCTTCTTCGGTATAATACAAATCGCCTAATATATTCTTATAGGCTCTTACTTTAAGATAATCTCGTAATCCCGTACCGGCGGGAATCAAGTTTCCTATAATGATATTTTCTTTCAAACCGTTGAGCGGATCTTGCTTTCCCTTGATGGCGGCGTCGGTAAGAACTCTTGTAGTTTCTTGAAAAGAGGCAGCCGATAAAAAGCTTTCTGAATTTAAAGAGGCTTTCGTAAGACCCATTAAAACAAAACTTGCAGTTGCGGGAGCCCCGCCCTCTTTAATTACTCTCTCGTTTTCTGCTCTAAAAATATCTTTATCAACAGTCGTCATTGGAACAAAAGACGTATCGCCTGCGTCGACAATCTCAACTTTTCGAAGCATTTGTCTGATTATAATTTCAATATGCTTATCGTGAATAAACACGCCCTGAAGTCGATAAACTTCCTGAATTTCGCGGATCAAATACCTCTGCAAAACCTCTTCTCCTAAAATTCTCAAAATATCATGGCAATCCATAACTCCGTCATCTAGCGAATCGCCTTTTTGTACTCTTTCTTTATCTTGAACAAGAAGCTGTTTGTGCATGGGTATAGCAATAGTAACTTTAGCGTCTTCAATTTCATCTTCGGGAAGGTCGTCGGGAATAATATGTATCAGTCTTTTTTCCCTTAAAATTTCGCCTCTGTCTGAAATTGTTCCGTCAATTTCGGCCATATGACATGGATCTTTCGGATGCCTGGCTTCAAAAAGCTCGTCAACCCTAGGCAGACCTCCAGTAATATCTCTTGTTTTTTCGGCCAGCGTTTCTATTTTAGCAATCGTATCGCCGCCTTTTACCAAGTCGCCGTTTTCAACAACGAGAATGGCCCCCATAGGAAGCATTATTTCTTCTACCAGTTTTCCTTTTTCATAAATATTAATATAGGGAGTCAACTTTTTACCCCTGTGCGGCACCAGCTTTTTAATCTTGCCTTTTTTGTCTTCTGACTCTTCCATTTTCAGGTTTTTTCCCTCTTCAATATCGCCGTATTCGACTCTACCGCTATGAGAGGTTAAGATAATCGTATTAAAAGGGTCATACTCTGTGATAATTTTCCCTTCGTTTATCATAGAGTTCTCTTCAACATGTAAAATAGCCCCTGAATGCAAATGCACCGGATAATCGGGACCCAACAAATAAACATTTTTATCGTCTTCATGAATAATACCGGCTGAAGGCGTGTACACCGGCGTTACTTTTTTATCTTTTCCCGTTAGCTTTCCTATAACTTCGCCTCTAATAACCCTTGTATCGGGTTTTAAAGTATATTCGATCAAGTCAGATTTTTTATGGCTCATAATGATTTGCGCAATAATTGCAGTGCCTCTTTTGGCCATAATTTTTTTATTTTCTTTATTTACGATAATTCGTCCCTGAACTTTTTTTACAATAGCGTCATAAGGAGCCTTTATTTTGCTTTCTATCGATTTTGTAGTAGCGGTACCGCCTATATGAAATGTTCTCATCGTAAGCTGGGTTCCCGGCTGTCCAATTGATTGGGCGGCAATAATTCCAACCGCTTCGCCTTTTTCAACTTCTCCAAGCGTCGAGAGGTCTAAACCATAGCATTTTTTACAGACGCCGGTCTCCGATTCGCATGTTAAAATAGAACGCGCCTTGACTTCTTCATAACCCATGTTCTCAATTTGCTGGGCAACCTCTTCGTCGACTAACTGATTCTTTTCATATATTACTTCGTCGGTATTCGGATCATAAATTTCTTCGGCCAGATGTCTTCCGTATAATTTATTTTTTAAACTGACAATAACCTTATCGCCTTCCATATCGGCCTTTAGAAGATATCCTCCTTGTGTCCCGCAATCGTCTTCTCGAATGATAACATCCTGCGCCACGTCTACAAGACGTCTTGTTAAATAACCCGCGTCAGCCGTTTTTAAGGCTGTATCGGCCAGACCTTTTCTTGCGCCGTGAGTTGAAATATAAAATTCTAATACGCCTAGACCCTCTTTAAAATTAGAGCGTATAGGAAGCTCGATAATGTCGCCTGAGGGTTTTGCCATAAGACCCCGCATGCCGGCAAGCTGTCTTATCTGTGATCTTGACCCTCTCGCGCCCGATACCGCCATGGCATATATGGGGTTAAATCCATTTTGATCTTTACTTAAAAGCTCAAATAAGCTTTCAGTAATTTGCTCGTTGGTATTTGTCCAAACTTCAATGACTTTTTTATAACGCTCGTCGTTGGTAATAACGCCTTTTCTGTGCTCGTTTTCAATTCTTTCAACTTCTTTATTCGCTTGAGCAATCAGCTTAGTTTTGCTATCAGGAATTTTTACGTCATCAATAGATATTGTAGGCGCAAATAGCGTCGCCGAAGAAAATCCGAGTTTTTTAAGAGAATCTAAAAATTTAACGGTTACCGAACCGCCTCTTGTCTTATAAATATCCTGAATAATCTCGTTTATAGTTTTATTCGTAAGAGGACGGTTAACATATGAATAATCTGCCGGTAAAAGTTCGTTAAACAAAAGCTTTCCCGGGGTCGTTTCTATTAATCTGTCCTGGTATAAATACTGAATCTTTGTTCTATGCTCAATTACGCCCCTGTCTAATGCATATTCGATTTCTGCCATATTATCAAACAAAAGCCCCTCGCCTTTTCCTTTTTCCATTTCAGCGGTTAAATAATACAGACCCAAAATCATATCTTGCGTTGGCCCTACAATCGGATGTCCATTGGCGGGGTTTAGCAGATTATGAGCAGAAAGAATAAGCAACCATGCTTCTAGCTGAGCTCGGGGAGATAAAGGCATATGAATCGCCATTTGATCTCCGTCAAAGTCTGCGTTAAAAGCGTGACAAACCAAAGGATGAAGATGTATCGCCTTGCCTTCGACAAGTACCGGCAAGAATGCCTGTATACCAAGCCTGTGAAGCGTAGGAGCGCGGTTTAATAATACCGGATGTTCATGAATAACCTCTTCAAGGCCTTCAAAAACCTCTCTTTCTTCATTTTCAATCATTCTCTTGGCTGATTTTATATTCTGTGTATATTCATGCTCTACCAGCCATTTCATGACAAACGGCTTAAAAAGCTCAAGAGCCATTTTTTTTGGCAACCCGCATTGGTATATTTTCAGTTCAGGTCCTACAACAATTACCGTTCTTCCCGAATAATCAACCCTTTTACCAAGTAGATTTTGTCTGAATCTTCCTTGTTTGCCTTTTAGCATATCTGAAAGAGATTTTAAAGGTCTGTTGCCTTTGCCTTTTATCGATTTTTTTCTTCTTGAATTGTCAAAAAGCGCGTCTACAGATTCCTGAAGCATTCGTTTTTCATTACTTACGATAATATCGGGAGCCTTTAAGGCTAAGAGTCTTTTCAAACGGTTATTTCGGTTAATCACCCTTCGGTAAAGATCATTTAAATCTGATGTAGCGAAACGCCCGCCTTCTAGCTGTACCATAGGTCTTAACTCGGGGGGCAGTACCGGAACAACGTCTAAAATCATCCACTCGGGTCGATTTGCGCTGTCTCTAAATGATTCTAATATCTCGAGTCTTTTTAGCAGTCTCTTGTCTGATATTTTTTTCTTCTCTTCAATTCTGGCGCGTATTGCTCTTATCGCGTCTTCTAAATTCACAAGAGCCAAAAGTTCTTTTATTCCCTCTGCCCCTATTGAAGCGTAAACTTTATCGCCATATTGTTCGGCCAAGCGATGGTATTCGTCCGTTGTAATAAGCTGTTTTGTTTCTAATCCTGAATCGCCGGGTTCAATAACAACATAACGCTCAAAATACAATACGCTTTTAACGTCATTTGCCGACATATCAAGAACCAACGCGATTCTACTGGGAACAGTTCTGTAATACCATATATGCGCCACCGGATAAGAAAGCTCAATATGCCCCATTCTTTCGCGGCGCACCTTATAGTGAGTCACTTCGACGCCGCACTTATCGCAGACGACGCCTTTGTATCTTACCGACTTGAATTTTCCGCAGTAACACTCCCATTCTTTGGTTGTGCCAAAAATTTTCTCGCAGAAAAGACCATCTCTTTCGGGTTTCAATGTTCTATAATTTATGGTTTCCGGTTTTTTAACTTCACCGTATGACCAGTCGCGCACCTTCTCGGGAGACGATAATCTTATACGTATTTTATTAAAATCATGAAATTCGCGCATTTCTGGCTCCTTGTCTTTCTTAAGCGTTTTCTAGAGAATCTATTTTAATTTTTTTTCTGGCCTTTCCGTATTCATTTTCGATGTCAGATACTTCTATAGCCTGTTCATCTGAGTCTAGTACCGTAATATCTAGCCCTAAAGACCTAATTTCTTTTATTAAAACGTTAAACGATTCAGGAATTCCCGGTTTAATGGCGTGAATTCCTTTTACAATTGATTCATAAACCCTGGCTCTGCCCAGCATATCGTCTGATTTTACCGTTAAAAGTTCTTGAAGAGTATGAGCCGCGCCGTAAGCTTCAAGCGCCCATACCTCCATTTCTCCGAGTCTTTGACCGCCAAACTGGGCCTTGCCCCCAAGCGGTTGTTGAGTGACAAGAGAATACGGCCCCGTAGAACGAGCATGCATTTTATCTTCAACCATATGATGTAATTTCAACATATAAATTACGCCCACAAAAACAGACTGCTTAAAATAATCGCCCGTTCTGCCGTCGCGTAGTCGAATTTTTGAATCAACGGGAAGATTGGCCTCTTTCATAAACCGTTCGATATCTTCCCATTTTGCGCCGTCAAAAACCGGCGTTTCAAACAGGGTATTCAATATTTTACCCGCCCAGCCTAATTGGGTTTCAAATACCTGCCCCAAATTCATTCTTGAAGGAACCCCCAACGGGTTTAATACAATATCAACCGGCGTACCGTCGGGCAGAAACGGCATATCTTCTTCGGGCAGAATGATTGAAATAACGCCTTTATTACCGTGACGTCCCGCCATTTTATCGCCTACCTGAAGTTTTCTTTTTTGGGCCACAAAAACCTTAACAACCTCGCTGATACCCGGCGAAAGTTCATCGCCCTCGTCTCTATTAAATCTTTTTACGTCGACAACAATACCGCCATGACCGTTTGGCACGCGCAATGAGTTGTCTCTGACTTCTTTGGCTTTTTCTCCAAAGATACTGTGCAATAGTCTATATTCAGGGGTAAGATCGGTTTCGCCCTTAGGAGTAACCATTCCAACGAGAATATCTCCCGCTCTGACCTCTGCCCCTATTCGAATGATGCCTTCTTCGTCTAAATCTCTAAACGCCCGTTCGCCGATATTAGGAATATCTCGAGTAATTGCTTCTCTGCCCAGCTTTGTTTCACGAGCTTGTATTTCAAATACTTCGACCTGAATTGATGTATAACAGTCTTCTTTAACTACTTTTTCTGAAACGACAATGGCGTCTTCAAAATTATAACCTTCCCAGGGCATAAAAGCTACAGTAATATTTCTGCCTAAGGCCAGTCTGCCTTTGTTTGTGGCCTGACCGTCGGCTAAAATTGTGGCTTTTCTTTTGTCTGCGCCTTCTTTATCTTCGCCCACGATTATCTCGCCCGCGATAAGATCTCCTCTTGCGATTTTTTTATTTTCTGAAACAAGAAGTTTCATTTTACTTTGCCATGTTTTTGCTGTAAAGTTGTATTCTTTGCCGCTTTCGCCTTCAAAAAGTATTTCATTTGCGGTAATTTTTTTCAATTTACCGTCTTCAGGAGCGTTAAACACGTGCACCAGAGGAACCTGGTTTATGCAAGTGCTTTGATTTGTTCTTCTAAATTTAATAAGATTATAAACGTCTATGTCGCCTTTATCGGTTTTTACATGTATTTGTTCAGAGTCAACCTTAACCGCCACGCCGCTTCTTTTGGCCGCCACAGAAACCCCTGCGTCATAAGCGATGGCATATTCAAGCCCTGTTCCTACGATAGGCGCCTCGGGGTTTAACAACGGCACTGCCTGTCTCTGCATATTTGAACCCATTAACGCGCGGTTGGCGTCGTCATGCTCTAAGAACGGAATTAGACCCGTTGATAACGATACAACCTGAAGCGGAGCTACATCCATCAAATCAATTTCTTCGGGATTTCTCAAAGGAAAATCGTCCCTATAGCGGCAGCTCACCAGTTTATCAATAAATTCTCCCTTATCGCTTAAGCGGGCGTTTGCCTGAGCGACAACATAATGGTCCTCTTCATTGGCCGATAAATACTGTACATCTCCGGTATCTTTACCTTTTTTAACAACTCTATAGGGAGTTTCAACAAACCCGTATGGGTTTAGCCTTCCATATGCGGCCAAAGAAGTAATTAGCCCGATATTCGGGCCCTCAGGAGTTTCAATGGGGCACAACCTTCCGTAGTGCGTGTAATGCACGTCTCGTACTTCAAAGCCCGCTCTTTCTCGCGTAAGACCTCCGGGCCCTAGCGCGTTTAACCTTCTTTTATGAGTAAGTTCAGAAAGAGGATTGGTTTGATCCATAAATTGCGAAAGTTGGCTGGTGCCAAAAAACTCGTTGACTACAGCCGTTATAGGTTTAATTGAAATTAAAAGTTGAGGAGTCATTACGTCAAGATCGTTCATGCTCATTCTTTCTTTAACGACTCTCTCCATTCTGGCGAAGCCGGTTTTTAGCTGAAGTGTCAACAATTCGCCTACGGTTCGAATTCGTCTATTGCCTAGATGATCAATATCGTCGACCTTATATCCGTCTACCTCGTTGATAACGTTTACCATGTATTTTAAAGTTTCAATGATATCTATCGGTCTTAGAGTCTGCGTTTTTACCTTATCGTCAAACTCGCTTTTATTAATATGGTTGAATTTTGCGTTTATTTTATAGCGACCTACCGGCCCCATGTTATATGTTTTTTTGTTGAAAAACAAACGGTCAAGTTCGGCGTTTGCTCTTTCGACGTTTTTTTCTCTTTTCTCAGGAGAGCCTTGTTCTGACGAATAATCTAAAGGTTTTTGAATTTTTAAGAACTCTACCAACGCGTCTTCGTGACTGTTTAACCCGTCTTTTTCAAGAGCGCGAATCACAATCATATCGTCTGCGTGACCTTCGTTTATAATTAATTCTATTTTGGCAATTTTAGCTTCTTTAATAATATCTAAGTTATCTTCATTTAATGCCGCCCCGGCCTCGACAATGATCTCTCCGGTTTCTGGGTTTACAATATCGGCTATAACGCGTCTGCCAAGTATACCTTGTACAGTTTTGGGCTGAGCTCCCTTAATAGAAACCTCTTCTTTTTCGTAAAAAAGCCTGAGAATTTCTTCGTTTGTACCATACCCAAGGGCTCTGACCAATAAACTAAACGGGAATTTTTTTCTTCTGTCAATTCGCGCTACCAAAAGGCCTTTTGCGTCAGTTTCAAACTCTAACCATGAACCCTTGTGATCGGGAATAATTCGGGCGGAATATACATTTTTTATTTCATCGTAAAAAACAAAGATCCCCGGAGAACGATGCAACTGATTTACAACGACCCTTTCGGCGCCGTTAATAACAAAAGTACCCGTTGGCGTCATTAAAGGCAAATCGCCGATATAGACTTCCTGCTCACGCACTTCTCCGGTTTCCATTATGATAAGGCGAATAACCGCCTTTAACGGAGCGGCATAAGATACGCTATTTATTTTACAGTTCCATATGTCTTTCTTTGGTTCGCCTAAAATATATTCAACAAATTCTAAAACAACGTCGCCGTTTGAACTTTCAATGGGAAAATATTCTTCAAAAACCGAATGCAAACCGACATTTTGCCTTTTTGAGGGGGAGGTAGTCGTTTGAAGAAATTCATTGTAAGATTCAAGCTGTATCTGCACAAGATGGGGAAGCTCTAAGGCTTTTTTTATTTTACCCATATTTATGACATTAAAGTTCTCTTCTTGGCTTTGCAGATTGATGACGTTACTTTTGTTTTTTCCCATATTTATTCTCCGGAAATTTTATAAAAAAATAAGCTATATATTTTTCGCTTGTTTTTTACTATATACGCAAATAATCTCCATGTCGAAAATGGAGATTTTGCGTTTCTCGCCTACGCGATTTTATCGCCAATTAAAATTGGCGGTATTCTCAATTTACTATCTGTAATTTTTCGGACTTCCCGTTTTATTTAAGCGTTACTTTACCGCCGATGGCCTCTAATTCAGATTTGATTTTTTCAGCTTCTTCTTTAGGAACTCCCTCTTTTAACGTACCGCCGCCTTCTACCATTTTCTTGGCGTCCATTAGGGGCAGGCTAGTTATCTCGCGAACCTTTTTGATAGCGTCCACTTTTTTATCTCCTGAAAAAGAATCCAAAACAACCGTATATTCTGATTTGGCTTCTTCGCCGGCGGCGGCGCCCGCTGCGGGGGCTGCTGCGGCTACTGCCACAGGGGCTGCGGCTGAAATACCAAACTTGTCTTCCATCTTTTTTACCAGTTCGGCAGCCTGTACTAAAGTAAGGCCTCCTATTTTATCTAGCAATTCATCAAGCATTGTATGGTCTCCTTTATATTATTTGTTCTTTATTATACTTTCGTTAACTTGTTTTTTGATAATTCTATATTATCCGTTTTTTTCACCGACTGCCTTAATTGCTCTGGCCAAAGAAGATATAATCTGGTTTACCAAAGAAGCAGTTTGTCTGGCAGGCCCATTTAACACCGAGGCGACTCTTGCCAGCGATTCGTCTCTTGACGGCAGGGTCGCTATCTCTTCAATCCCCTGCTTATCGTAATACTTTGACTCCATCACGCCTGAGTGAATTTCAAAGCTCTCATATTCGCCGCTAAAATTCTTTAAAACCTTGGCCGCGGCGGGCGTATCGTCTCTCGTAAAAGCGACGCCGATTGGCCCAGTAAACATTTCATCGAGCGGTACGTCTTTATATATTTCGTTTTTCTTGGCCGCTAATTTAAAGATATTATTCTTTATAACGCGAAATGAAATTTCTTTTTCTCGCAGCTTTTGGCGAAGCTCGGTGATTTGAGCCACGTCTAAACCTTTAAATCGAGTCAAGATAAAATCAGAGCTTTCTTCAATATTTTTTGTATATTCTTCTTCTAATTTTACATTTTTCGCTGACGGCATTTTAAATTCCTGTTATTTTCTTAATTCTTTTGTACTGATTCTTAGAGACGGGGTCATTGTCGAACCGACAAACATCCCCACCACAAAATCGCCTTTCGCGTCTGAAGGCTTATCTCTCATTATTACATTAAAAGCAGACGTTATATTTTCGCAAATCTTATCGTCTTCAAAAGAAAGCTTACCTAAACCAAAGTGAACAACGCCTGTCTTGTCGGCCTTATACTCAATTCTACCCGATTTTAGCTGTTTTATAATTTGCTCAACTTCGGTTGTAACAGTGCCGGCCTTAGGCTTTGGCATGAGGCCCTTTCTGCCGAGAACGGGGCCGAGCTTGCCCACGTCTTTCATCATATCGGGAGTACTGACAACGGCGTCAAAATCTGTCCAACCTTCTTGAACCTTCTTAAGCAGCTCTGCGTCGCCTACATAATCGGCTCCCGCCTTTTTAGCGGCCTCTGCCTTGTCGCCTTTGGCAAAAACCAGAACTTTTGTCTGCTTGCCCGTACCGTGCGGCAACTGTATTACGCCTCGAACGTTTTGAAGGCTTTTATATTTTATGTTAAAATGCCCTTCTACTGAAGCGTCAAACTTAACATAATTCATTTTTTTTATAATTTCTACGGCCTCTTGAATTGAGTACTCTTTATCTTTCTCAACTTCTTTTAATGCGGCCCTGTACTGCTTACCGTGCTTTGCCATAATAATAAAACCTCTTACGCCGATTAAGACGAAGCGACATCTACTCCCATTGAGCGCGCCGTGCCGGCCACAATATTTTTCGCCATCTCTATATCATAAGCGTTTAAGTCAGGCATCTTTTGTTTCGCAATTGCCTCTAACTGCTCTTGCGTAAGCTTTGCCACCTTATCTTTATGCGGCACCGGAGAGCCCTTCTGAAGGTTCAAAGATTTTTTAATCAGATCGCTTACAGGAGGAACTTTCGTAATAAAAGTAAATGACTTATCTTGAAATATAGTGATTACTGCGGGAACTACGCTGCCTTCCATTGATTGAGTTTTCGCGTTAAAGGCCTTGCAAAAATCCATAATATTAATGCCATGCGGCCCTAAAGCGGTACCTACAGGCGGCGCCGGATTAGCCTTGCCTGCCTGAATTTGAATTTTAACCTGCGCTTTAATTTTTTTTGCCATATATTCTTATTTCTTTCTAAATTTTTGTTTCAAGCTTATCTTGCCTCTTTCAATTTCTAAGAAGCTTTAAACTTGACTGTTTTTTTCAATTACCATTTTTTTTTTTATAGACAAGACGGCAAGCCTTTTAGGGAGTCTATATTTTGCCGACCTGCAGATAATCTAGCTCAACGGGGGTAGATCTTCCGAAAATTTCTACACGAACGCGAACCTTTCCTTTTTCGGGGTTCACTTCGTCTATAACGCCCTGAAAATTAGCAAACGGCCCGTCAATAATGCGAACTGTTTCGCCTTCTGAAAATAAAATTCGGGGAGCGGCCTTTTCTTCTGCGGGGAGTTCGCCCATCTCTGCAAACAGGCTCTGCATTTCTTCTTCGGTTAATATTTGGGGCTCGTTTCCCGTTCCTACAAAGCCCATCACACCCGGTATTGCGCGAACCTTACGGTAAAGCTCGTCGGTCATGGCAAGCTCTATAAACAAATAACCGGGCATAAACTTCTTTTTTACGACCTGCTTCTTGCCTCCTCTGAGTTCCGCCATTTCAAGGGTAGGGATTTTTATTTGACCAATTCTGTCTTTTTCTTCCCACCTTGTCTTTTCTCTTTCGATAAGCTTTTTTACCTTACCCTCATGAGACGAGAGAGTGTGTATAACATACCATTTTAGTTCCATTAGCCTAAAACCTTGGTTACAACATAGCTGATTGCTTCGTCTGAAAAATATATAAGCACAGTAAAAATGATCACTGTAATAAAAACCACAACCGTAGAGCGGCTTACGTCTTCCCATGTGGGCCAGCTTACTTTTTTCAACTCGCCTCTCGCTTCTTTAATGAATCTAAACATCTTTTTCATATGACATCCTGTGTATATAACCGCTTAAAATCCGCGGGTTAACTCAGGGTGAGAAGGAATTGAACCCTCATTAACGGTTTTGGAGACCGCTGTTCTACCATTGAACTACCACCCTCTTTTTTAGTACTTAAGCCTTTTTCTCTTTATGTTCTTTGTGTTGTCTACACACTTTGCAAAACTTTTTTTGCGCGAATTTCTCTGTTTGCGTCTTTTTGTTCTTCGTCGTGCTATACAAACGATTGCCGCACCCTGAGCATTCTAACAGTATTATATCTCTCATTTTAACTCCTGAGCCCACAACCGGATTCGAACCGGTGACCTTTTCCTTACCATGGAAATGCTCTACCAACTGAGCTATGTGGGCAGAGTGATTTAAATCCAGTTTGGTATTTTTACATGCCGTGTCAATTAAAGTAATTTTGAAGAATGGCTGACATAAGCCGCGCCGACAGCATCTCCCTTCATTTTTAGGCGGTTTCTATTAATTTCCTTTACAAATTAAGACAAAAGTTAACTTTGATCAGCTAAATAATAAATAAAATTAAGAATAAATTATTTTTTTAATACAAGGTACGAATATGAGAAAAAGAAAATTTGCAGGTTTGGGTTTAGTAATTTTTTTAACAATAAATATTATAAACTGTAAAGATAAAAAACAGGAAGGCGCAGGCGAAATACTAGAGAAAAAATATGCCACTACCAGGGTTGCAATCTTTAAAGATTCTTCGTTTAACAAAGATAAATATGTGGCGACAGTCGAAAAAGCCGAAGAAGTCGGTTTACTAGAAGAAGTAAAACCCAAAGAAGGCCAAAAGCCGACTCTTGCGAAGATTCGTCTTGTAGACGGTAAAGAAGGCTACTTAAAATTGAAATATCTTGCGGGAACGCCTATTGTATTTAATGAAGATACAAAAGTATACGATAGACCCACAATAGCGAGCCGGGTTCGCGTAACCGCCCCAAAAGGAAAACTTGGCTTTATTCTCGAACAAAAAGGCGGATGGTCGCAGGTTTACATAGGAAAAGTTAAAGGAAAATGGTATACGAAACATTGGGTTGAAAGCGCTTCTTATAGTACCGAAAAAAATTCAGTTTATGAATCGAGAGAATATGAATCAGCTTTAGAGCTCTTGTCTGAAAATAAAAGAGAAGAAGCCTTGACAAAGCTGCAAGATTTAACCAGCGGATCTTCAGAGCTTATTTCAACATTAGCTACTCAAAAACTTGCCGAAATTGAAGGCGGCGCCGTACCAGATTCTTCGGGTGAACAATCTGAACCCGAAGAAGACCAGCCCGAAGACTCTTCAGAAGACGCGCAAAGCGACTCATCTGAAGAACCCATCAATACGATTGAAGAATCTAGATAGTTTAATTAAAGAATAATTAAATTATTCTTTAATTAAATACAAGCGATTATCTTCTACTTTATAAATAAGCGGCGCTATTAAAATTTTAGGATATATTTTTCGTAACGTATTTACCTGATTGATAACAAATTCGGCTTCATTGCCTATTTCATACTTAGAGTACTGCCCAAAATGTTCTTCAGCTTCTTGCCGGTTTATTCCCGCGCTTTCGCTTAACGTTTTAATAAACTCGTCTTTTTTTGACGTTAAATCTGACATCCCGCATTGAGTATGACCTATAATGGCAATCGATTTTATTTTCCCTATAGCAATGGCGAAAGAAATTTTAAACTCGCTGTATTTCATATTTGCTCCGCCGGTTCTTAAAACATAGGCAAACTGAGGAGGTATGTTTAACATTTTTCTGTGGTCCATACACATACCGATTAACAACTGAGCGTTTTCAAGTTCTTCAAAATCTCTGTTTAAATTATGATATTCTAAAAGCCTGCCAATGGGCGTATCTTTATACTGAGAAAGAATATCTTCTTGTTTGTTAATAGGTATTAAACGTTCCATATAATATAGCCCTCTTTTAATTTTTTAGGCACAAATCAACAGAGCGTCGATATGTAAATGGTATTTTCCTTTACATCTTATCTTTAAAAAGCGATTTTGAATCGTGAGCCAAACAAATCAAACGCAATTAAACGAAGAAGAAAAAAATTACATTGAATCTCTCGCAAAAGACGCTAAAAAAGCGTCGATAAACTTAAGGGCCGTTGATACATGGCAGAAAAACGAAGCCTTAGTAATTCTAGCCGATTTACTTGATGCAAACCGCGTAGAAATTCAACAAGAAAATTCAAAAGACATTGAAGCGGCAAAATCGGCCGGTTTATCGCGGGCCATGATTGACAGACTTTTATTAAACGATAAGGTCATAAATTCAATGATACAATCGCTTCATGAAATTTCTGCCTTAACCGACCCCGTAGGCGAAATTGCCGAGGGCAAAACTCTGCCAAACGGCTTAAGGCTTGTGAAAAAAAGAATACCCATAGGGGTTGTCGCCATTATTTATGAATCGCGCCCGAATGTCACTGTCGACGTAGGGGCATTGGGTTTAAAATCTTCAAACGCCGTTATTTTAAGAGGCGGCAAAGAGGCCGTATTCAGCAATAAATATCTTGCTTCTTTATTTCAAAAGGCTCTTGAAAAGGCAAACCTTCCGCCTGCGGCTATTACGTTTATGGAAAATCCCGATCGAAATTTATTGCGCGGCCTTTTAAGATTAAAAAACGATATCGATTTAATTGTTCCGAGAGGCGGTTCGGCGCTTATTAACTTTGTGGCCGAAAACTCGCTTATACCAGTCGTCAAACATGACGCGGGCGTCTGCCATGTATACATTCACAAATCGGCCGACAAAGAAAAGGCCCTCTCTATTTTATTAAACGCCAAAACCCAGAGACCGGGCGTATGCAACGCAGCCGAGACGGTTTTACTAGATAAAGATTTACCCTTTTTAGACGAAACGCTAAACGCTTTAACAAAAGCGGGGGTAACTCTTCACGGCGATATTGAAACAAAAAAAGAACTTTCAGAATTTGACATAAAAGATTTAAATGAAGAGGGCTATCATACAGAATATTTAAGCATGAATATTTCGGTAAAAACGGTGAACGGTTATCAAGAGGCCATTGATCATATTCAGATTTATAATTCGGCGCACTCAGAGGCCATAATTGCCGAAGATATCAGCGTCGTAAACGAATTTGAAAAACAACTTGATTCGGCCGCTATCTTCATCAACTGCTCGACCCGTTTTCATGACGGCGGACAGTTTGGCATGGGCGCCGAAGTGGGCATTGCCACGGGAAAACTTCACGCAAGGGGTCCCATGGGGCTTCGCGATTTGACCACGACAAAATTTGTCGTTTCGGGCAACGGCCAGATTCGAACCTGATGCATGCCCCTGAAAAATATGCCATATTCGGCGGCAGCTTTAACCCGGTTCAAAAGGCGCATGTAGAAATCGTAAAAGAAATCATCAAAAAATTCAACATTGAAAAGATTTTTATTGTTCCGGCATATGAGCCTCCCCATAAAGCCGATGTTTCTCTTCTTTCTTTCAGATACCGGTTCAAGCTTTTAAGAGCGGCCTTCTTAGAATTAATTAAAAGCGGCAAGGTAAAGCTTTCAATTATTGAAAAAAAACTTCCAGCGCCGAGTTATACCGTAAATACGATGAAAAAGTTTTTGACCTGCTTTCCTGAAACAGAGTTTTCGCTTATTATCGGCTATGATATGTATATGACTTTTGATAAATGGCGCGACAGCGAATTTCTCGCCGAAAATTTTCATTTTATTGTCGCAGAAAGAGAAGAACAAAAAAAGCCTGGGGCCAGTCTTGAATTTAAAAAAGGCGTCTCTTCTTTAGATCATAAGCATGCGGATGTATCTTCGACCGGCGCAAGAGAACTTCTCGCGGAATACTATAAAGCCGTAGACAAAAAGAGCGGCGTCAAGGCTGACGAGATACTTTCAGAGCTTAAAAAAATTATACCTGAAGAGGCGCTTTATTATATTCTTGAAAAGAAATTATATTTTAATTATGGCCACAGAGAACACTAAGCGGAGTAGAAGGGCATTTTCTGCGCAGCCCCAGCACAACAAATCCAGACAGTTCTCATTAGAAAAGGTTTGACAAGATTAATAGAATTTTACATGATTTTCTTAAGGAGGGATAAAGTGTTTTTTAATCAGATCTGTTTGAAAATTGAGAAGAATGCAAATATTGCAGAGCGATCACGCATAAAATTGTATCAAGACAAAGGTTATACCATGCTTCAACAGGTATGTCTATGGCAGCTTTGTAACAAACTAAACTTTGGATGCCAAAATTTACTGAAAGTTCTTTTCTTTTTAAGTCTCTGTGCGCTCTGTGGCTTTTATTTTTAATTATGGCAATTGAAATACTAAAAAAGAACCCTAAGACCGGCAATTTCAAATTTCAGAAAAAATTTGACGTCATTGTCGTAGGCGCTGGCCACGCCGGATGCGAGGCGGCCCACATTACCGCCCTTGCCGGTCTTGAAACTCTTCTTATAACCATGAATCTTGATACCATCGCGCAAATGAGCTGCAACCCGGCCATTGGCGGCGTGGCGAAAGGTCATATTGTTCGCGAGGTAGACGCTCTCGGCGGCATCATGGGAAGGGCCATTGACGAAACCGGAATTCATTTTAAAATGCTGAACCTCTCAAAAGGGCCGGCTGTTTATTCGCCGCGCGCGCAGGCCGACAAAAAACTATACCAGCAAAAAATTAAAGAGATTCTTGAAAACACTCAAAATTTAACTCTTTTTCAAGATACCGCCGCTGACATTCTTATCGCAAAAAATAAAGCCGCAGGGGTTCAAACCCAGCGCGGTTATGAATTTATGGCCGATAACGTAATTGTAACCACGGGCACTTTTCTTCGCGGTTTAATTCATATAGGCGATTATGAAACAGCCGCCGGACGTTTTGGCGATAAAAGCTCTGAAGAGCTTTCTCATTCAATCGCTAAAATAGGCTTTCCTCTTGGCAGGCTGAAAACGGGTACGCCGCCAAGAATTGACGCCAAGACAATTGATTTTACGCAGACGACGCCCCAACCGCCCGATGAATTCTGGCAGCCCTTTTCTTATGAATCTGAATATTCGCAGAAATCTGCGCCCATCAAACAAATAGACTGTCATATAACTTATACCGGCAAAGATACGCATGAAACCATCCGTAAGAATATCAACCGCTCGCCTCTTTATTCGGGAAAAATTCAATCGACAGGGCCAAGGTACTGCCCTTCAATTGAAGATAAGGTCATTCGCTTTGCCGAGAAAGAAAGGCACCAGATTTTTTTAGAGCCCGAGGGCCTGACCACAAATGAAGTATACTGCAACGGAATTTCAACCAGCCTTCCCGAAGACGTTCAATGGAAATTTTTAAGAAGCATCAAGGGGCTTGAAGAGGCCGTCATTGTAAGAGCGGGATATGCCATTGAATATGACTTTGTGCCGCCTACGGAACTTAATCCGCACCTTGAAACCAAAAAAGTTAAAGGTCTTTATTTCGCGGGTCAAATCAACGGAACTACAGGTTACGAAGAGGCCGCCGCCCAGGGTATTGTCGCCGGATACAATGTCATTCACAGCAAGCGAAAACTAAAGCCGTTTACGCTTCGAAGAGACGAGGCATACACAGGCGTTTTAATTGACGATTTGGTTACAAAAGGCGTCGACGAGCCTTACCGCATGTTTACATCGCGCGCCGAATACCGGCTTTTACTGCGGCAAGATAACGCCGACAGAAGACTGATGAAATATGCCAGAAGACTCGGTTTGCGCGAAGAGCTGTACGGGCAGATGATAGAGCGCTATCGAAAATATTTTCATGTTAAAAAGGCGATTAAAAGAGAAAAACTTACAGTCTCTGCTATCAATACTTTAAAAGAAAAAGGTATTGAAGTTCAAAAAGGCGTTTTTTTTGACGCTGTTTTTAAAAGACCGCAAATTAATTCAGAAATCATTTCTCTTTTGTATGAACATCTGCCGCATAAAAATAATCTGCCTTTTTTAGATCAAAAAGAGCGTGAACTAATCGCCATGGAAATCAAATATGAGGGCTACATACGCCGCGAAAAAATGAAAACTAAAAGACGCCTTGAAGCCTTAACGAGAAAAATTCCCGCTAATATTAATTACGACAAACTTGAAGGCATAAAATTTGAAGCAAAACAGAAACTCAAAAAAATTCAACCCGAAACCATCGGCCAAGCCGCAAGAATAAGCGGCGTTGACCCATCTGATATTGATATATTATTATTGTATCTGAAATGAAATATCATAAAAATCAGGCAAAAAACATTTTTCAGTTTATCTGGTAATTAAAAACTTATTCAACAAAAAATACAAAGGAGAATCTCATGTCTAAAGAAGAAAAACTGTACTCTACGGGAAAAATTGCCGAAGAAGCGGGCATATCAGCGGGAAAAGTAAAAAAGGCCATTGAAAGCCTGGGCTTAAAGCCGCATTCAACAAAAGGCAAATGCGCTTACTATACCGGGGCCGACCTTAAAAAAATTAAAAAAGAAACAAGTGAATAAGACTTGAAATGCTTATAAATTGCCTCTTTTTTTAAGCGCGATTTATAAGCATATTTCGTCGTCTAAATAACTTTCTTTTTTAAGCAACGAATTAATTAAGCTTTCAATTTCTTCTTTTGTTTTATTCTTTATATTTATAATTTCTTCAAAGCTGTCTACGGGAAGACGATTTTTGCTTAATTTTTTTGAATTCTTTTTTATAAAATCTTCAATATCTTTTTCATTGTCTTTAAATAAAAATCTCAACGCAGAAAGCAGATTATAATTTGGCGCAATTTGAGAATATAGAAAACTGCTGTTTATTTTTATTCTTTCTGAAAGAAGATTCTTACTCTTTGCCGGGCAGTCATATGACTGGCATATAGAATGCCCGTAGAAAGAATAGTTTTGCGGGTTTTTTAAGCGGCCTATATCTTTATGGGGGCTTCCCGTCGAGTGAAGAAGGCACCCGGTTTTTTTGCGAGTTTCGTCAATCCATCCGACAAACGGACAAACATAAACCTCTTGCTTTAATATCAGTTTTTGATTTTCTTTTTCTTTTCGCATACGATAACGAACGGCTTCTTTATCGTTTAATAAATTTATATTTATAAATTCAGTCGTGTTTTTTGTAAGATATTCTCTTAGCCTGTTTTCGTCGAAATCTAAATTATTAATTCCGCAGCATGCGCTGCAAGAAACGTTTTTTCTCTGGCAGTAAGTTTGAGAATTTTCTTTTTTTGTCTCTTCAGGCTCTTCTTTTGTCATAAAAAATATAGCAGTTTTTTTTAATTTCGGATATAATTTAATATAGGGGCGTATTGTGAAATGATTTTAACTCGGCTTGTTCAATGGACGATATTTTTTATCTGCGTGCCTCATTTATTGAATTGCCGAATAGGCTCTGAAAATAAAAATGCAACCAAAATAAATAATATAAATAAAAAAGAAAACGTTAAAACAACGCAAGAAACGATGGAACTCAAAAGAGATATTATGGTAAAACGCCAGCTTCAGGCGCGTGATATCGTTAATGAAGACGTGTTAAAAGCCATGCAAACCGTAGAGCGGCACAAGTTTGTTCCCGAAGAATACCAGAGAAGCGCATACGACGACGGGCCCCTGCCTATCGGGTATAGGCAGACCATTTCTCAACCTTACATTGTAGCTTATATGACGCAGGCGTTAAATCCGCAAAAAAAAGACAGGGTACTTGAAATAGGAACAGGCTCAGGATACCAGGCCGCCGTCTTATCTGTTCTTGTTAAAGAGGTCTACACCATTGAAATTGTCGAACCGCTATGCGAGAAAACAAAAGAATTACTTAAAAAAGAAAAGTATGAAAACATTAAAGTAAAATGCGGCGACGGTTATAAGGGCTGGCCCGAAGCGGCTCCGTTTGATTTGATTATTTTAACGGCGGCCCCTTCGCATATACCCCAGCCATTAATTGATCAGCTTGCCCCTGAAGGCAGGCTGATTGCTCCGGTGGGTTCTTTTTATCAGGAACTTATTCTTTTAGTAAAAGATGAAACCGGCAAAATCAAAAAAGAAAAACTTCTGCCCGTTCGTTTTGTTCCCATGACGGGAGAGGCCGAAAAAAGAAATTTTTAACTCTGTTTTTTACTGTTTTTAAAAGAAATTTTCTGGTGCCTGCAGGCGGCTAAAGCGTCTTCAACAGAAATAGACGCCGTGCAGTTAAAGTAGCGGCATTTTTCTCTTTCGCAGTTTACGCAGTTTTTATCGAAAGCCGAAGACAACAAAAATTTTTGATAATCGTCTTTTTTAGATAGAGGCAGCGTTTGCCACCTGACCCTTGAAGAGGCCTTATTCTGCGGAAAAAACCCGATATGAGCAATCTTAACCAGCGCGCTTAAATGCAGAGGTCCCGACGAATTGCCTATAAATAATCTTGATTGAGAAATAAGATAAGATAAGCCCTGCAGACTAAGACTAGTATGAATCGACAGATTTTTACCCGGCTTAAACTGTTTCTTTAGAAAAATTTCGTCTTCTTTATCGCCTATTATGGTTATTTTATATCCAGATTTTATAAGAATTTCGGCAAGGTTTTTAAAACTTTCAACGGGCCAGCTTAGCGCCGTAGAATTTCTTTTATAAGGGTGCATAATTATTGTTTTTTTATTCGCCTTGATCTTTTTATCTGAGATTAACTTTATCTTGGGAGCGGCATAGTTTTCTTTTATATTTATTTTTTTCAAATATGCCATGTTTAATTTATATTCGGGAAGATTTGATTTTTTTCTGCCCTGCCATAATTTCACGTTAAATCGCCATGAAAAAACGCGACGCCCCGTACCCGCTCGAAAAGGAATTTTTGCCTGATAAATAATTTTTGCCGATTCTTTTTCTGCATAAGGCAAAACGGCAAGATTAAAATTATGCTTTTTGATGATTTCTAAAAGCTCTTTTTTCTTTCTTTCTTGCTCTGATTTATTAAATAAATTTCGATGTCTTTTTAATAAAATTCCTTCGTCGATGATACATCCGTCGATATCAGATAAAACGGGAACAAGGTTCTCAATATTTTTATTTACAAGAACGTAAATTTTAGATTTCCTGAAATTATTTTTCAGGGCAGATATCAAGGGCAGGGTTAAAATAAAATCGCCAAGCCCGTCGTTTCTAACAATTAATATTTTAGGATTTTCAGACAGTTTAAGTTTCTTCATTTAATAAATTCTGTCATTTTTGAAAACGGAAGCATGATAGAGCCCATAATTCCGCCGACAATAAAACCCATGACAATAATCATGAGGGGCTCGAGAGAATTTGTCAGACTTTTTACCGCCGTATCAATTTCGTTATCCATGACCTCGGCCACCTTAATTAAAAGTTCGGCCATTCTATCGCTCGCTTCGCCTGCAGAAATCATGCCTTTGACCATGTCGGGCAGTATTTTTGAATTTTTAATGGCCATATGCAGACTGCTTCCCTCGCGCAAATCTTGATGAGCCTTCAAGAGTTCCTGTTTGAAAATTTCATTGCTAGAGGCCCCCGCCATAATTTCAAGAGCGGTAAGCAGAGAAACGTTTGATTTTAAAAGAACACCAAGGTTTCTGGCAAACCGGTTTACCTGCACTTTTTTTATTAAATTTCCGAATAGGGGTATTTTCATGGTCATGGTATCCCATTTTTTTCTACCCTCTATTGTTTTTCGAAACATGTGAATGCCGTATGCCCCACCTATGCCCGCCGGTATTATCAGCCACCATGTGCTTCTTACAAATTTAGAGACGCCTAAAACAATTCTTGTGGGCAGCGGCAGCTCAGATTGAAAAGACGCGAAAACATTTTCTATTTGCGGTATTACCGACGTCAATAAAAAGAGAATTACCAGCAAAGAAAATCCGCCCATAAAAGCCGGATATATCATAGCCGTAAGAGCCTTATTTTTCAGTTCGGCGTTTTTTTCTTCTAGATCAGAAAGACTTACCAGCGTCGGCTCGTAAGAGCCCGTCGCCTCGCCTACTTTTACCATGCTTTCGTAAACAACAGGAAATATATCTTTATGGGCGCCGAGGGCCTCTGAAAGAGACTTTCCCTGTATGATATCTTCTTTAATTTGCGCTATAATTTTTTTTAAGTGTCTGTTTTGGCACTGTTCCCATATATCGCTTATGGCCTCGTCAAGAGAAATTCCCGCCCCTAGAAGCGTGCCAAGCTGTCTGGCAAAAAGCCCGATTTCTTTTCTGGGTATTCTGTATAATAACTTGCTTAAAAAAGGAAAGAGCTCTCTGTCTCTTTTGGCGATATCTTCTCTGATTTCTTTGACGTAAAGACCCTGCTGGCGCAGCTTTTTCTGCGCCATCTGCGTATTCACGGCGTCGACATGACCCTCAGATATTTTACCCTGACGATCAAAAGCTTTATAAACAAAAATAGCCATTTTAAGTAACTCTTAGGGCTTCTTCAAGGCATGTTTGACCGTCTACCACTTTTCTAAGAGCGGCCTCGCGAAGCGTCATCATACCCGATTTTATAGCGGCGGTTTTTAACTCGTCAATACTCGCGTTTTTCACTATAAGTTCGCGTATTTTATCGTTTACAAAAAGAAGTTCGTAAATGCCGACTCTGCCTTTGTATCCCGTGCCCATGCAATCGTCGCAGCCTTCGGCTTTATATATAGAAATTTTTCCGGCGGTTTTTGCCGTTATGGCCGCCGGCGAAATTAACCCTAATTTTTTTAATTCGGGCATGCTGATTGAATTTTTCTTTTTACATTTTGGACACAAACGGCGCACCAGCCTTTGGGCCATAAATCCGCGGCACGTGGCCGAAATTAAATAAGGCTCAATGTTCATGTCAAGAAGCCTGCTTATGGCCGAAGGAGCGTCGTTTGTATGAAGCGTAGAAAAGACAAGGTGTCCCGTCAGGGCCGATTGTATCGCAACGCGGGCCGTTTCTTCGTCTCTTATCTCGCCCACCATGATGATATCGGGGTCTTGCCTTAAAATAGATCGCAAACCCTCGGCAAAGGTCAGGCCTATCTTGGGCCGCGCCTGAATTTGACCTATGCCCGATATCTGATACTCAACCGGATCTTCTACAGTGATAATATTCGTGTTTTCGTTATTGATTCTTTCAAGTGAAGCGTAAAGCGTGCTTGTCTTGCCCGAACCGGTGGGGCCGGTTATTAAAATAATGCCGTTTGGGTTTTTAATTAACTTTTCATAATCAACCCGCACTTGTTTTTCAAAACCTATACTGTCAATATCAAAATTGCTTTCAGATTTATTTAAAAGACGCATCACGATGCGCTCTCCGAACTGGGTGGGCAGGGTAGAAACCCTGATGTCTATATCTTTGCCCCCAAAGCGAATTTTAATTCGGCCGTCTTGCGGCAGACGCGTTTCGGCGATGTTTAAATTTGACATGATTTTTACGCGCGATATGATTCCGCTTTGAATCGACTTTGGCGGATTTAATATTTTATGCAGCATGCCGTCAATTCGGTATCTGACAAGAAGCTCTTTTTCTTGCGGCTCTATGTGAATGTCTGAAGCTCTCTGGTTAACCGCGTTTGATAAAATAACGTTAACCATCTTTATGATGGGGGCCTCGTTCGCCAAATCGACGGAATCTCGCAAGTCTTGAATGTCTTCTAAGAACTCAAAACCTTCTTCAGATTCCATTTCAGTGGCCGAGCTTTCTTTGACCTCGTAATAATTATTGATAACCCTTAAGATTTCAGATTCAAGCGTTATAACCGGAGTAATTTTATAGCCTATCCACAACAGTCTCAATTCGTCTAAAGGATGCAGCTGTAAAGGATCAGACAGCGCCACTTTTAAATTTAATTTATCAAGATGGTACGGTATGATTCTGTATTTTTGCACAAACTTCAAAGAAGTTCTCTGTTTGATGACGTCGATATTTTTTACGTCAATCTTAGATATATATTCAAAATTATATTGAGCCGCAAGGGCGTCTTGCAAATCTTCTTCTGAGATGGTTCCCTTTTTTAAAAGAATTTGCCCCAGTTTAACTTCTACCGACGATTTTTTTTGAAGTTTTAAGGCTTTATCAAGGTCTTCATCATCAATTATATTCTTTTCTATTAATATTTTTCCGATAGGTTTGTACATAACGGGTTTTAATTAGTTCGTTGATTTTTGCATTTCAATGGCCTGATTTGTTATAGAATCGGCAATTTTTCGACTTGATAAAATATGGGGCGTGATAAAAACAAGAAGATTGGTTTTTTTAACTTGCATACTGGTTCTCTTGAAAAGATATCCCAATACGGGGATATCGCCGAGCAGAGGAACTTTTCTTTCGGTTCTTGTCTTATCGGTAGATATGAGCCCGCCTATAACGATGGTTTGATTGTCTTTTACTCTCACAACGGTTTTAATATCGCGTTTTTTAAAAGTAGGGTTTTTGGTAAAATCGTCAGATCCGGTTTTGGCTTTTACTTCCTGGTACAGATCGATAGTGATTTCTTTGTTGCTGTTCACCTGCGGCGTAAATTTAAGACGAACGCCCACCGATTTATATTCATAAGAAAAATTGCTGTCGCCGCTGGCGTCTGAAAGTCTCATGCCCGTGGCTACGGGAACGTCTTCGCCCACGTTAATTTCGGCCTCTTGATTTGAGAGGGTTAAAATTTGAGGGGCCGATAAAATGGCAAAATTTTCTTTGTTAATATTGGCGTTTAACAGCGACATCAAGTTGGGGCCGCCGCCGTTGTCGCTAAGATAGCCTAAAGAAAAGCCTAAGAGCGTGTTAATAGGATTTTTTGATATAGCTCCGCTTTCTGAATCTATATTCAGAATGCCGCTTTCTGCGGTAAGGCCGCTGTTAAACTGCCCGCTGCCAAAACTCCAGTCGATACCGAATGAATTCGCGTCGTCTTCTGAAACCTCGACAATTAATACTTCAAGAAGAACCTGATCTCTTTTTATGTCGAGCTTTTTTATAAGTCTTTTTATTTCTTTAAATTCTTCGCGGCTGCCAATGTATATAAGGTTATTTGATTCTTTATGAGATACTATATCAATTTGCTTTGACGTATTGCTTTGCCCCGGCTTGTGAACAGGGGCAGGAGGCGCCGGTCTTCTTTGCGGCTGCCCTTGTCTTCGCGGATCATTATTCTGCTGCTGCGGCTGGGCGGCTGGAGTCTGCTGTTTCATTTCAGGAATGCGCATTTTTCTTAAAGTAGCCTCTATTTTATCGGCCTCCATATTTTGAACCGTGTACAAATGAACGAAATCAAAATCTTCGCCTAAATCTTCTTCTATGACCTTATCTTTAGGGTCAAGCGTAGGAATTAACGTTAAGAGCCTGTTTACTTCTACAGCGTCGCCCATTATCACAAGCATGTTTAATTCGTCATAATCGACAAGATTCGTATTGGCGCTCGTCAGTCTTTTTAAGATGCCCGCGAGTCTTGACGGCTTGCCGCTGAGAACCGAAAAAATGGCCGTTATCGCCTTATTTTCTTTTACCCACCCAGGCAAAAGAGGCTCTCTGCCGAAATGAACATCTTGCTCTATGGCCAAAGCGTCTTTTAAAGGGGATATTTTTAAGATATCGCCTTCTTCTACGACGCTGAAACCTTTCACCGTCAGTACCGTGGTAAAATAGTTATAGGCCATGCTTTTATGAATTCTCTTGGGCGATATGACCGTTATTTTGCCCTTTAATTTTTCGTCGGCTATAATATTTTTATCTATCAATTTCGACATAGCCTTTATAAAATCTGTGATCTCTGTATCTCTGAAATCGGGTCTGAAGCTGTTTTTTTTGGTGATCTCAAGCTCTTTTTTTTCTTCTTTGGGTTTAACCGCCCCTTCTTTCTCTTCGTCTTTTTTCTGGCTAAACGCCGGTTTTGAAAAGGAAAAAGCCGATAGCAAGATTAAAAATATGGCGGATGTTTTTATTATAAAGTTCTTTTTTTTGACTATGTTCATCATACTTTTTTTATATTAATTGGTTTATTAAAACAGTCTTAATTTTATATGTTATCTAAACCGTTTTTTTCTCGTAAATTTTTATTTTTTCCATTTTTGATTAAACAGACATAAAGACAAGCTTATTATCGGCTGTATTGTGTTTATCTCTTTTAATAAAGAAGACCTTAAAGAATGTCTCTCTAACATAAAGAAACTATTTCATGAACCAAATCACTTTATACACCCCCAGAAAAATGGGGTAACATAATCCCTTTTTTACAAGTGATTCTCAAAAAATATATGCAGAAATAAGTTGACATAATAAATGCTCACTTTAGTGTGTCAGTAAATAAAAATTATTTTATAATTAAACGAAATCGCAAACTTATCTATTTAAGAAAATAATTAATTATGGAGAAAATAACATGAAAAAAACAATAAAATACATAATCATGCTATTGACGCTTGCGTTTTTAAGCATGGGTACACAATCTTGTACGACAAACATTACAGCCAGCGTATGCGGCGACTGGGTATGCGACTCTGATGAAGACGTCTATAGTTGCGCTGAAGACTGCGGATACTGCGGCGACTATTATTGCGCTTCAAATGAAGACAGTTCATGGTGTTCTGACTGTGGTACGTCAGCTTATTGCGGCGACGGCTGGTGTGACGCAGGCGAATATACATCTACATGTCCTTCTGACTGCGGAACAAGCTGCGGCGACGGCGCTTGTAACGGTTCAGAATCTTCTGTAACATGCTCTACTGACTGCGGCGCGGCGCCTGTCTGCGGCGACGGCTGGTGTGACGCAGGCGAATATACATCTACTTGTCCTTCAGACTGCGGAACAAGCTGCGGCGACGGCGCATGTAACGGCTCAGAAACATGGTCTTCATGCGGAATAGACTGCAGCACAGACGCAGATGATTCATACTCAAGCGCAAACTTTACATCACTTGGCAGTACAATTAGCGGCAATGCTATTGACGTTAGCAACGATGTTGATTATTATTATCTTTATGTGTATGCCGGTGAAACTATAACGTTTGAAACCTCAGACGGCGCAGGAAGTTGTTTAACCGATACACAACTTTATCTATACGACTCTGACGGTACTACAATGCTCACATCAAACGACGACGGGGGCTCGGGTAATTGCTCAAAGATAACTTACTCATTCGCGACTTCGCGTTATGTTTATATTGAAGTTGCCGGATATTTATCAAATACCGGGTCTTATGTGCTGGATATATATGAAGCCCCTGATTTACAGCCCAGCTCTTTTTCACCGCCCTTGTATCCTACATTTAGCGCATATAATACATTTTCGGGATACGTTTATAATGACGGTTCTGTTGATGCTACAGATGTAGATGTTGATATCTATTGCTCAACAGATTCAATCATAACTGTTGGCGTAGATACATACTTGGGCTGGGTAACAATTGCAAATGTTCCGGCAGGTACTTCTACGTCCTTTTCAGGTTCCATTTTTGTATCTAGCACATGTCCGGCTACAGGTTATTTTGGGTATGTGATTGATAAGTTTGATAACATAATTGAATTTAATGAATCAAATAATGTAAGTGGCGGATATATTTATTATTAAATAAAATTACAAAAACAATTTATTTTCTAATAAAGTTCAAAACCGAATGCGAATTTATCGCATTCGGTTTTTTTTTGGCCATTTAATATATTATAACATATATCATACTTGAGAATTGAAAAATCTACAGGCAAATATGGCCCAATTATCACATTGACGATAAAACTTTAAAACAAGCTGGGGTTTCTACTTAAATAACATCTCAAGCAGCGCGGCCCGTTGACATTCTTAACAAAAGATAATCGCAAGAGTTACGGGTGTTATAAATAATCCATATCTACCTGCGGTTAGCTTCGATACAGAGGCGAAGGCATCAGTAGCTTGTACCCTTCCTGTGTTCACCCGTCGGCGTGGGGCAACCCAGCCGGCCCCGTACACTCTTCCTCTGTACTCTGTGTCACATCGACCTTGTTCGGCACAAGTCTCTGTGGCCCAACTCTTCTCTTCTCAAAACTAAAGAAAACGCTTTGACAAATCGAGTCATTTTAGAATAAGATTCTTAAATAGCGGCAGAAATTTATATTTTTGCCGCTATACTTCTTTAGATTAGAAACAATAAATGAAAAAAATATTCTTATTCTTTGTAATTTTTTTAGGCATTTTTTTGCTTTTTCAAACCGGGGGGCTAAAAGCCGAGCCTACAGAAAATGAACATCCCTTTGAGCTTATATTAAACGGAGAATGGGAACTTTATATAGGCGACGATATAAACATCAAAAATATAGATTACGCGCCCCAGGGCGCAATGAAAAAAATCATTATGCCCGGCAGATACCATAAACAAGGCTATAAAAATTTGACGGGATATTCGTGGGTTAGAAAAAAATTTATGATCGATAAAATTCCCAATCAAAGTCTGGGAATTTTTTTAGGAGAAGTAAAATCAATCGACGAATGCTATTTAAATGGCCTCTTGATTGGCAAAACAGGGTCAATGCCGCCTCATATGAATCAGGCTTATGACGTAAGACGAATTTATGACGTTCCCCTGACCATTCTAAAAAAAGGCGTCAACTCGATATCTATTCGAATCTATGAACCTCCGCCTCAAAATAGATCGGGCATAGAGGCCCAGAAAATTAAAATAGCAAGTCTTAAAAAGCTTCACAAAGAAGACAATTATAAAAATTTTCTGGCGGCCATGGTCGCCGCCGCCTGCATGATATTAGGCTTTTACTTTCTAATACTTTATAAAAGCTTCTCGCGTTACAAAGAGGTTTTATACTTTGGTCTGGTATCAAGCGTTTTGGGGGTATATTTATTTTTCTATGAAAATACCAAGTACATTTTCTTTGATTTGAATTTTTTTAATTTCTTCTTATTAAAAAAAATAGAATACGCCTTCTTATACATGATTCCCATATTTTACATACAGTTTATATATCACTTATTCCAGTTTAAGCATGAACGTTTTCTGAAAATATTTTTGACGTTAGGTTATGTTTTATTAACTCTGGCAATGGCGGCGCCTTCTTCATATTATATGCTAAGATCTCTTTGGGCCTTTCAGCCTTATCTTTTTTTCTCGCTCTTATACGGATTATGGGGCCATGTAAGGTTTTTTAATCAAAATAAAAAAGAGTCGTTTTATCTATTAATCGGAAACCTCTTTATGGTTATTTTCGGATTTATCGACGCGGCGGCCGTATTTAATGTTCATGATTTGCCAAAATTTCTGGCCTACGGGGTAACCGGCTATACGATAATGATAACTTTTTTTCTAAATCTCAGGCTGAAAAGAATGGATAATATTATCACAAACCAGTATAAAAGCCTGATATATTTAACCGAAAATCCCGTAGAAATTTACGATTATTACTCTCTGGCGAGAAATTATTACGAATATTTAATGACGCGCCTAGATCTTGATAATTTTTGCATATCTATATTTGACCATAACAAGAATCGATTTTCTTTTTGCTCTAATCAAAAATGGAACAAAATATGCGAATCTTCTGAGATAGAATCTATTGACGAAGCTGATTTTTTTCTTAAAGAAGACGTCGTTAAAAATAAATTTGCCGGGTTTCTTGCCCCGAAAGAAAAAATGTTAACAATGAATTTTCGGCTAAACGACGAAACGAGGGGAACTCTGGCCGTCGCTCACAAATTTACTGAAGATAACGAACATATTATTAATGTTTTAAGAATATTGAAAACCGAAATTGAATCGCACATACTGCGAATCGACTATAAAACCGACCTCGAGATATTAAACACAGAACTTGAAAAAAAAGTTCGCGATAGAACAAAAGAAATTCAATTAAAAAATCTTGAACTAAAACGCTTAAATGAAATGAAAACAAGCTTTTATACCAACATGACGCATGATATTAGAACGCCGCTTTCTCTTATTACCATACCTTTAGACAAGCTTTTGACCCAATCAGATAATTTAAATAATCTTCAAAAAAAATCAATCGAGCACATCAAGCACAACACATATAAAATTATAACCATGGTAAACAGCCTTCTTGACGCCGCAAAAATTGAATCAAAAAAAGCTTCGGCAAATTTTGTTTACGACGATATCGCCGCTTTTATCAAAAAAATATCCGAATTATTTAAAGACATAGCTCTGCAAAAGAAAATGTTATTTAATATTAAAATCATTAATTCTCCCATTTTGACCCTGTTTGATCCCGAAAAAATAGAAAAAACATTAAATAATTTACTGGAAAACGCTCTTAAATATAATATTCAAAATAAAGAGATTTTAATTCGCGTCGAAAAGAAAAACGATAAACTATATGAAATTGAAGTGACCGATCACGGCAGAGGCATTCCTAAAACCCGACTAAAGCATATCTTCAGAAAATTCTGGCAGCATCTTGACAATAAAGGAATTTCTCAAACCGGCACAGGTTTAGGTCTTGCTATTGTCAATGAATTTGTAAAAATGCATAAAGGAACGATTGAAGCAAACAGCGTTGAAAATAAATATACAAAATTCATATTAAAAATGCCTATTTTAAAGCAAAAAAAATTAATTTTAAATCAGGCGTCTGACAACTTTTATCTTTCTCATCAGCAAAAAGCGAAATTTCAATCTGATATTAACAAGCAAAATCACTCGTTAAATGAAGGCGCGAATATAACCATTGAGCATCTGCCGAGGCTTCTCGCTTTTTCTGAAGATAACTCGATAAAAGAACTTTTATCAGACGCCTTAAAAGATTATTTTTCGGTCATATTCTTTCGCGATGAAAAATCGATGAGCGACTATGCCGGCAGAAACGTTCCCGAATTTTTAATTTTTTATTATAAAAAAATTAATTCAGAAATTGTTTCGCGCTTAAATCTAATAAAAAATAATGTAAACGTAAAGTATATTCCCGTCGTCGTTCTTTCGGCTGAAACCGACGCTCTGTCAAAAAAAGAAATCTTATCTATGGGCATAGACGATTACATTGCGCATCCTTTTCATCCCGAAGAGCTAATCTTAAAGATGCAAAATCTAATCAATCAAAAAGGCATAAGACTTGAATTAAAAGAAAAATATCTTCAGCTAAACAGCGAACTTGAACTGGCAAAAAAAATACAGGAAAGTCTTCTTCCTGATATACGACTTTTGAAACCCGAGTGGAACATCGGCTACCACTTTAACCCTATCAGCAAGCTCGGAGGAGATTTTTTTTACCTTGAAAAACTTGAAGACAATTCGCTAGCGGGCATGATTTTAGACGTATCGGGTCACGGCATAGGGCCCGCTATTTTGACCATTTTATCAAGAGCGCTTTTAGAACACATCATCTTCAATGAAGGGAAAAATCCCGCCAGATTATTAGAGATTTTAAACGAGCATATTCACAAAACCGTTATAAATTATTTTTTAACCGCATTTGCGTTTCACATATCGGCCGATAAATCTAAGATTACTTTTTCAAACGCGGGGCACCCCCCCGCTCTGCTTATACAAAATGACAAGATAAAAGAATTAGATAACCCGGGCAAGCTGATAGGCCCATTTATAGGAAATTTCTGGAAAAATAAAGAGGTAAAATTTTCAAAAGATTCTCGTTTATTCTTGTATACTGACGGCATACTCGAAACCAGATCTGCCGGTAAAAAAAACGATATGTACGGTATAAACAAGTTAAAAAATAAAATACAGAAATCTTTCAGAAACCAGAACGTTGTCGACGATATTATTAAAGATGTAGAATCGTATAAAGGGCCTAATAACGAATTTGAAGACGATATAACGCTTCTTATGATAAAATAGATATGTCAGATAAAGAAAATTACGCAGAAAGAATTACGCTTATTTCTGTTTTTTCCCGCGAAAATCTGATATTAAGAAAAAATCTGTCTGTTATTTCAAACTGGCTAAAAAAAAACAAGAATCTAAAAATAAAATACCTGATTTTTTACGACAAGCCTTTTCAGTTAAAAAATGAAGCTTCCCGCTTTCCCTTTTTACAATTCTGGCGCGTTACGCCCTTTTCTTATAAAAGCTCTTTTCGGCTATTAAAGACGATTCGTTCAAAATCAAACGATAATATTCTTGTCTTCTTGCCTGAAAATATTCTTATTTTTCCGAAAGATATTCTTCATTTGGCCAATACCGTCAACGCCGAAAATAAGCCCGCCGCTTTTTTAAAACCCGTTATTAAATACCAAAAAAAAGATTTTACAAACATGGGCCCGGCGAAAAATTCAAGAATCTTATATTCTTTTCGCCGCGTATGGATAAACGAGAAAGAAAGACTTTATAACATATTCTATAAAAACAGTTTTTATTTAAGCTCTGACATGTTTGCCGTAAATATTCGAATTTTCGTTTTTCTTTTTAAGAATATGTCTTTTACAGAAAAAAAAATATTCGCGAAACTCATTCATCGATATTTTAAGAAATCGGCGCTTGATTATAAGTTTTTATTTAACTATTTAGCCGAAAATAATTCAATGAAAATAGCGTCGGTTAATTCAAAAAAAAGCAGAATATATTTTAAGGGTTTCCCTCATTTTTTTTTATACCGTCAAATTCTGACTTTGCTGAGACAGTCCTTTTATATTAAGCGCCGGGTTCCATCTTTAAGCAGGCTTCATTTTTTAATGCCAGTGATACAGTTAACCCAGATTATAATGCTTTATTCTGTATTTTTTGAGCAAGAAAAAGCCGCTTACTTTCTCTTGCTTTTTCTTGCTTTTGTTTTTCCGTATTTTTACAGAGATCTGTCGATAAAAAATCCGATTAAAGCTCTTGGGAAAATAATTATGAGATTCTTTGTATATCTATCGGTTTAAATGTTTTATCTGAAACCGGCATTACGCGGTAAGTAATATATGTATTTACAGAAGCGGTTTGACTGTATCTGACGAGTTCATAGCCTAGTTTTTGCGAGCGAAAATACATATTATTTTTAAGCCTGCTTTTTATATCCATTTCGATATTCTCTCGGGCCTCTTCAAGACTATGATAAACCCTTGGTATTAATATTTCGTTTCTGGTACCTATTGTCGAATTTTTTTCGACGGCTACAATAAGCTTGATTTTATATCGTTCAGAAATATTATTTTCAGGAATCTCGAGCATATAAAGTATATATATTATCGCATTTCAAAACTGCGTACTTAAAGCCAGATGAACAAAAAATAATTAAAAAAACAGATAAATTAAAGAAACAGAGAAAGGCCGTCATACGCCGGATATATGGGCGGAGCATCAGAAGAAAGGTTTTTTTCTAAATTTCGATGTAAAACATCATGACTTATATGCGTAATAAAGGCTCTTTCAGGTCTAAATTTATGAATTAATGCCTTGGCCTGTTCCATTGAAATATGCGTAGACGTTTCAAACGGCAGGGGAGCCCCTAAAACAAGCAGTTTAAGATTATATAAATATTTTTCGTCTTCGGCATTAATTGTCTTAAAATCTGTTAGATAACCGAATTTTTTATCAAAAATAAATCCGACGCTGTCTAAAGATATCTGCGGCGCGTGAACAAGTCTCACCGGTTGAATTTCAATATCGCCGATATTAAAAGGCGCAAACTCGCCTTCTTTATCAGATTTTAAAATATTAATCTGCAAATTTGGCAGCCTATTTGAAATTTTACCCGCGGTTTGTTCTACGTAAGAATATTTATTTATGATTTCATCTCTGCATTTTTTATCTGCCCAAACGGGAAAAGCCTGTTTATCATTAAGCGAAAAAGGACGCAGATCGTCCATGCCGCCAATATGATCGTAATGCAAATGGGTATATAACGCCGCGTCGAGGTTTTGTATAGAATGTTCAAGCATTTGAAAACGAAAGTCGGGCCCTGTATCGATAACAATTCGTTTTCTTTTTTCAACAAGTATAGAGGCCCTCATTCTGCGGTCTTTTTCATCTTTAGAAGAGCAAACGAGGCAACTACACTTGATAACGGGAACCCCTGAAGATGTTCCGCTTCCTAAAAATATTATTTTCATTTAAGACTTTAATTTTCTTCTTTCTAAAAAGAACCATTTTTTAAAAGGATTTTTTAAATTTAATTTATGTCTTATCTCTTCAATTTGTTTTCTAGTAGTTTCATAGCCCGATTCAATTAACTCTTTACTCGAAGAATAGTCTGACCAGTGTATATCTTTATGAACCGGTTTTATAATAACCGTCGCTTTTTCTAACTGTCTTTTTTTACGGTATTTTGAGGCCGTTTCTTCTATAAAAAACATAATATCCAGACCGTTTCGAATAATTGGTTTCTTTATGTTTTCATTAGATACGTCTGAAACTATCGTAAAATCAATATTCAGCTCTTCTGAAGCGTCTATCGCGACCTTATCGATAACGCCGCCGTCAATATAGTTTAAGCCGTCAATTTCTTTCGGAGGGAACACCAAAGGCAGGCTTGCCGAAGCCAAAACAGCGTCTTTAACCGACCCTTTATTAAAGATTCTTGTCTCACCCTCTTCTAGGCAAACCCCAACGCAGGCAAAGGGAAATTTCATCTTTTCAAAAGAAATATCGGGTATAAAACATCCTAAAAGCTCTTCAATGTCTTCGTCGTTTAAGATTCCTGTGCTTAAAAGTATCTTGCCGATAATGCCTGTTTTTTTGTATAGGCTATTTAAAATCTTTAATATATTACGGGCGCTTTGACTTGAATCTTTGTGCCAGCTTCCTAAAATTGATTCTTTAAATTTTTCGGCCTCTACGATTTTCAGGCCGACCTTTTCAAGATTTTCAATATCGGGGTTCTCGCAATAAATAGAGCCTACAACGGCGCCCATAGAAACCCCGATTATCATATCATATGGGATTTTTTCTTCATTAAGCGCTCTTATAACGCCTATATGCGCAAAGCCCCGCGCGGCGCCGCCGCCTAGATTTAACGATATTCTATTTTTTCTTTTCAATGACATCTATCTTAAGCAGAGACATCTAAAATCAAACCCTTTATTTGTCCCATGAGATGAAGCATGATTACGACTTCTTTATTGCGCCTTGTAATTGTCTTTAATAAATCGTTTAGATTTTCATCTATAACTTTTATAAATTCATATCTCTTTTGTTTTTTGTCTCTAAAACTTTTATATAAGAATGCCTTGTCAACAATCTTTCTGGCGATTTCTTTTACATGATTTTTGTAAGAATTAAAATTTTCAATATCGGGTAGACTTAAAAGTTTTTCTTCATAAATTTCAAGTTCTTCAATCATATCTTCAAGCCGATAATTTTCTTTAGACAAAGGCCTTGAAACTTCTTCTACGCGATGCGTCATCATGCGCTGAAAAATTCCGCCTTTTGAAACTTTTTTTTTAAGATTTTTATCAGATTTAGATTCAAGCTTTCGATCTGACTTTAAATGCGAACCCGTAATTTTAGGCGAAAACATTTGTTTTATTATCGGGAAATTCTCATATGACGGTCGAAAAAAAATCTTCAGACTTTAAAAGCTTGTTGATTTTTGCCCTGCCTTCAAAAATAACCCCTTCTTCAATCGAAAGATTTGCGCTTATAATATCTCCATGTACTTTTGCCGATTCTAACAAATGAACATTTTCAAGAGCATAGATATTGCCGTCGACAATACCCGCCACTATTACGCTTTTAGCCTGAATATTGGTTTGAACATGCCCGGTTTTGCCCACAATTACTTTGCCATGAGACATTATTTTTCCCGAAAAAGTACCGTCTATTCGAAGAGAACCTTCTAATATAAAGTCGCCGTTAAATTTTGCTTTTTCACCGATTATGGTGTCGATAGGTTCATAAGTAACTTCGTTTGAACCGCTCATTGGCTCTTTATTCAGCGCCTAAAAGCGTCAAATAAGGCATTGGATTTTGCGGTTCAACGCCTACAATAATCTGGTATTTCAAAACGGGCTCCATTCTATTTTTAGAATGTCCCATAAACCCTATTCGCTCGCCTTTGTTGATTTTATCGTCTTTTGAAAGAACAATGCGTTCTAAACCTTTATAAACCGTTTCATACCCGAAGTTATGTCGAACTCTGACTTCCCACATCCATTCAGAATCTTTTTTTACAGACGTCACAATTCCGGGAGCGGCGCTTAAAACCTCCGCCCCGGGAACGGCCGCGATATCAATTCCTTTATTAAAAAACACGTTCATTTTTTCTGAATCTCGTATAAAGCCGTATGGGTTTATAATATATCCCTTAACCGGCCACAAAGTAGGCGTGTTGCTTATTATTTTTTTTCTTTTTTTAATAAATTCTTCAATTTCGTCTAAGGGTTGTTTTGATATTTTCATATCTTCAAGAATTCTATTTAATACCGATATCTCGAGAGGCAATTCGTTTACCGATTGAAGATGCTGAGCGTTTTCGCCGTTTTCATTAATAGGTATAGAGGCCCCGCCATGGGCAAAAATTATATTATCAGCCTCTTCAATATCTTTGCCTTTGGCCATAGAGTATAAAACGCCTATATTCTGTCTTATCTCTTCATAGATACCGGTAATAGACTTTATTTCATCTTTTATTTTTTCAAATTGAATTTTAGCTTCTTCTTGAGAAATCTTAAGCTTATCGACCTCTTGAATGGTGCTTGTATGATTAATAATTAAAACAGAGCTTACAAGCACAATAACAATAACAATTGCGCTTGCTATGGTCATTGTCAAGTTTGATATATGAAAATTTCTTGTTTTTTTATCATTATGGGGAATAAACATCAGCGTAAGCTTTTCATTTTTCTTGCGCCATATTACAGAAATAATATTTCTATATATATTCTTAATCTTGTTAAAAATAACGTTGAACATTTTTAATAAAAAGTTTTTCTTGAGATCGGTTTTTGATTCAATATAAGTATCTTCAATAGTATATACTTCTTGACTTATTGTCGGCTTTTTTTTCTGTTTTTTTAGTTTACCGGCGTTACGAAATACTTTTTTCATAAGCCTCCTTCTAACAAGCTTCCCAGCATAGGTAAATTCTTTATTTTTTCACCATCTGTCAATGTTTTTTTATCGGGATTTCAGTTAATATGATTGACATTGAAACTTAAATTACTAACTTGTTTAAATGCAGCCATACGGTATATTTTGGCGTTAAATTAAAAAAATACAAATATGTTCGAAGCAATAAAAACAATTTTTCAAGGAATATGGGCCAATAAATATACCCGCATTGGCTTATTTTTATTTATTTTTCTTCTCGTTTTCGGAAATATTATCAAAATTCGTTTTGAAATTCACAATGTCATAGAAAGTTTTTTCAAAGAGCCCTCTTTTGACGACCCTGCCACATACAAAGGAAAACTCTATGATTTTGAAGAAGATCGCTTAGCGGCTTTAAAGGCCTATAAAAAAGGCATAGAGAAAATGCTAGAAGAAATCTATGATATTTATAACTATGAAATTCCTGAAGAAATTTTTGTAAAAGATATTGACATACACGATAATTGGCAGAAAAGTCTTGTGAAAGACTCTATTGAGAAAGCTTATTATTTTTTTACCGATTTAAATTTATTTTGTATGCCCACAACAGAATTTAATACCGTCGGCACAAAATGGCAAAGAGACGAAAAATTAAAAAAAAGAAGACTTCGTAATCAAAAGGGTAAAAACTATTCTCCTTTTGATTACGCGATTAGAACAGATAAAATCTTTGAAATTAGAAATTTTTTGTTCGAGCTTGATAACGAATATTTCTTAAAAGCGGCTCAAAAAAAACCCGATGCCCGTCTGTATTTGACCTTTCGAAGTTCATTATACGACGCCTTATGCGAACCCGAGAAAAAAAATCACTTCTGGCAGAAAGCTCTTGAATACCGCGAATATCTTAACGAGAAAAAAGTATATGAATCTTACCTGAAAGACCAAAGCGAAAGCGAAATCAATACAGAAGAAGTAGCGCGAAAAGCCGCCATCACGATTAGAACTGACCCATACTATCCTTCATTTTTAAAAGAATTTTATCTTTCGTCATTCTCAAATACTTCAAATCTAGACTGGAAACTCAAAAAAAGCGAAGATTTATACCGCAGTTATAAAGATAAAAGTTACTTAAAATCTTATATCTTGTCGCTTCTTGAAAAATCGAGAATATCGGGAGTCATAGAAAACAAAAAGATTTTTCAGACGCTTTATGAAATAAAATACCCTTCTATAGAATCTGACTTTGATTATCTTTACGCTCTATCAGAAACCGCGCTTCGGGCCGGCGAATATAAAAAATCAAAGGCGCTTATAAAAAATATCATAAAAAATAATTACTATAAAACCCGGTTAGACTTAAAAAAAGTTCAGCGTCTTTCTTTTATGCTTGAACTCAAAGGCTATTAAAATGCCCCCCCTGTATCTTGATTACAACGCGACGCATCCACCCGATATGCCGAGTCTTCAAAAAGCGATTGAAATTTATTCAATAAATTACGCCAATACTTCAGGCATATCCAGATTGTCTCAAAAGGCCGCCTATTTGCTCGAAGAAGCAAGACGAAATATTTCTACAAATTTAGATATTGATTCTAAACAAATTATCTTTACGTCTTCTGCTTCTGAATCAAACGCCTTATTTATACAAAGCATGCTTAATTATAACAGGCTTCAAAATAAAAAAAAACTGCAAGTCTACGCAAGCCCACTGGATCATCCGTCGGTTATTGATACTCTTGAAGCCGAACCCGATATTGAAACGAAATATTTAAACGTCAATAAAAACGGAGCTCTCGACTTAGAAAACCTGGAAATTATCTTAAAAAATAAACAGGCCGATTTTTTATGCATTTCGCATACTCATAATGAAACAGGAATTTTTCAACCATTTGACGAAATTGTTAAAATTCTGCGAGAATATCCGGTTGTAACGTTAGTCGACGCGACGCAGACTTTGCCTAAATTAAACAAGCTTTATTTAAAAAAAGAAAATATATTTCTTCCCTCAAAAGATTTACCTGTCTTTTTTTCGGCTTCGGGCCATAAAATAGGAGCGGGCTTTGGAACAGGCATTTTAATAAGACCTGATTTACCGATAGGAAAAAACCTCGAACATTATGTTTTTGCAAAAGGCGGAGGTCAGGAGTTCAAAATTCGTTCGGGTACGCACAACCTGCCCTCTATTTTAGCTTTTGATATGGTTTTAACCAAAAGAATGAACGACGATAAGCTTCTTGAGAAACTTTTTGAAAACACATCTTTTTTTGAAGAGGAGCTTTCTAAAGAATTAAATGTTGAAATTATAGGCGCAAACTCTCACAGAATGCCCGGAGTAAGCGGCATAATTTTTAAGGATATCAACGTAGACTTTTTGCTTCTGGGTCTCGATCAAAAAGAAATAACCGTCTCAACCGGAAGTTCATGCAAATCTAAAGCTAAAAAAGTTTCAAAGGGTCTTGTTTCAATGGGCATTTCTGAAAAAGACGCTTTAAATGTCTTGCGGTTTTCATACGGCAAATCATTTAATGATGAACAATCGTCTTATACTGTAAACGAAATTTGCGATATCGCCAAGAAAATAAAGTAATTTAATATGCGGCTTATATCAAGTTATAAGATTTCTGCATATATTCGGCCAATTCCTTTTGAGTAAAATGGGTCAAATCTTTTGCGATTTCCTGCTTAACGGCCTTCGAGAGATTTGCAGAAATTTTCTTTCTAAATTTACCTAAAAAATGCGGCGACATCGCTATTATTATTTCTTCAAATTCATTGGCAGCCAAATGTTTTTCAAGCGTCTGAATAATATTTTGGGCAAAAGTTTCTTCGAAAATATCATTAAAGCTCTTTTCTTTAGAGTATCCGTGCTTGGCAAAACCATGGCTATCTTGCGACGAACCTTGTCTATCGGTTTCTATATCGCGTCCTTTTTTTCTCATGTCGTCATTTTTAAAAATCTCTATTAAATCTAGATCTTTTTGAATTCGATTATATTTGTAAAGCTTTGCCTCAGCCGCATTTGCCGCCATTATCCATTTTATTCCCATATTACCCTCCTTAAATTAGATTTTACCGGAATTATTTTTTTGAATATTCTCTTCTTTAAAATAAAGATAATAAAGAGGGCTTGAACTTGCCAATATTATGCTTTTTTTATCAACTTTTCGCCGACGAAGGAGCAACGGGCATTACACTGGCGTGCCAGCTGCCTATTTTGATGAAACGGCCCTCGCCTATAGGCAGTAAAAGCACAATGCCCGATACCGTAAAAAAGATAAACCCGAACCATACCCAAAAAACAAGCGAGTTGACCCATACCTGAATTATAACTCTATTATCTTCGCCAATACCGCCATATTGCACATACACATCTTCAAGAATTGAGGGCATAATTCCCGGTTCAGACGTCGTTTGTTCATCGTCATACTCGTTGGTCATTCTATTGTACATAGGATATTTACGAAGTTCGGTTGTGTCGCTTTTCCAGAGTTTATTGTTTTTATAAACATTCATCGTGACCTTATCGGTATAATAAAGGGGCATTGTATCTTTGGGCAAATCAGGCGGATAGGTTGTTCTTTCAAAATTTGCGAGCTCAAAATTATAGCCGTCAAAATAAACCGTTTCGCCTTTTCTTAGATCAATTTTAATTTCTTTTGAAAAAGCGTTTCCGGTAAAGCCGATGCATAAAAAAGCGAAACCAAGATGCACCATATATCCTAAATAACGTCTCTTGTTTTGAAATAATACCAGTATAAAGCCTAAGATAAAGTTTTCTTTCGTATAATTTACTCTTGTTCTGGCCGCCTTATAAAATTCTTCAAGAACTCCCGCGATAACCAAAACAGATAACGCAAAACCCAAACCCGCCGCAGGCTTTAAAGCCTCAAGAGAAAAACTATGAGCTCTGTTGTACATAACGACAAAATAAATACCAAGCGTTAGGAACATGGCAGAGAAAGGCAGTCTGAAATTTTTGATTAATGTTTTTTTAGCGGTCTTGCGCCACGCTAAAAGAGGGCCCGTGCCCGTTAAAAAAAGAACCAAAAGACCGACGGGAACCATCCACTTATTAAACCAAATTCCCGTAAGCGATATTTTTTGCCCCGAAAAAAGTTCGGTTAAGGCGGGATACATGGTGCCCCATACGGTCGTAAAAAGAGCGATTAAAAGAACAACGTTATTAAATAAAAACCCGGCTTCTCTGCTTAAGAACGAATTAAAAGCGTTATCTGATTTCAACAAATGCAGTCTTGTTAAAATCACATAGGCGCTGCCAAAAATAATAAAAACCATAAAGACCAGGAAAAACACGCCTAAGTTAGAGCCCCCGAAAGCGTGAACCGAACTTACGACCCCCGAGCGCGTTAAAAAGGTTCCAAAAATACACATTAAAAAAGAAATACTTACGAGCGACATGTTCCAGACTTTCAACATCCCTCGTTTTTCCTGCACCAAGATAGAATGCAAAAAGGCCGTACCTGTAAGCCACGGGAACAGCGAAGCGTTTTCAACCGGATCCCATGCCCAGTAACCGCCCCAGCCAAGTTCTTCATAGGCCCATTTACCGCCAAGAAGCATTCCCACGCCTAAAAAATACCATGAGAAAAGGGTCCATCGTCGAATCAAGCGCGTCCAATTTAAGTTCATGCGGTTGGCCAGAAGCGCCGCCATCGCGATAGCGTATGGCACGGTAAAAGCGACGTAACCAAAATACAAAGTAGGCGGATGTATCACCATCGCCCAATGCTGCAAAAGAGGATTCAACCCCCTGCCGTCAGGCATCGCATAAGGAACTCCGTTAGCCATAAAAACCCTGAAAGGGTCTGAACCGGGCTCAAAATTTCCCAGAGCAGAGAAAAATAAACTGATAGCCATTAAGATTACCGTCATATAAGGCACAAGTATGGGCTCTCTTTTTTCTACATTTTTAATTCCTAAAACAGAAAAGAATACCAGCAGGAAGTTCCAGAACAGCAAAGAACCGGCCTGCCCCGCCCAAACCGACGTTATTTTATAAAACAAGGGAAGGCGATTGTTTACGTTGCTTTGAACATAAACGACCGAATAATCGGGAATAATCAATAATATTAGCAAAATTACGGTAGACGCCAGTAAAACATAAAAATGCAAAAATGCGGACTGCCTCGAGAAGCTAAGCATTTTTTCATTTTTTTTTGAAATACCCCACATTCCCGATGCTATGGCAAATATACAGGTTGCCAGCGAAAATGCATAGAAGGCCGCGCCTAATTCAGCTAACATAAGTGCTCCTTATTAAAACAAATAAAATATTTAAGATTGATCTTCTGCAATAGCTTTATACTTTGAAGCGCATTTGGCCATTACCTTATCTGCCACAAATAGTCTTTTCTGACCGTCATATGTACCGTCAATTGTGGCGTCTGCCCCTTCTTTAAAAGTATCGGGAAGAAGCGTTTTTCCGGTAAAAAAAATTGCAAGTTCTTTGCCTTCCTGCTCTATCACAAAATTGGCTTTTACCCCCTGACGCGTAATGGTGCCTTCTTTGACCTTGCCATACACTGTCATAAATCGGTTATTTAATTTATGGGGGCTTTCTTTTAAGATTTCATGAAATTCTGTAAGCTGATAATGAGGGTGCCCCGCGTCTCCGCTTGAAGATACGACTAAAAAGATGGCCCCTGCCACCAGCGAGACAATGACTGCCGCTAATTTTACTTTCATAAGTTATACTCCCTTATTGAAACACTTTGACAAGTCTTTTATGCTCTTTCTTCTGCCGAATTCAAGAACTGTGATTTGTACGCAAATCTAAACGGCGCCTGAATAAAGCCTGGAAAAAACCTTCAAAGAATTTGCTTTATATTTATTCAACAATACTCAAAAAAAACAATCTAATACTATTGAATATTTTATATACTACGATTTTTTTGTATTTAAAAGGCAAAATAATAATATATTAAAACTCTATTGTAAGAAAGATGTAATAAATTTATGGGGCCAAAAAGACCCCGTAAATTAAGAAACTCTATTAAAACCCATAACCTATGCCAAGACCATAAACATACGCCACATGATGATGTGCATAGTCAAAATTTACGGTAGGGGTTAAAGAAAGACTTCCTACGTGAATATCATAGGCCAGACCGCCTCTGAATACAAACGCCTTTTCGCCGCTGTGCATTTCAACGCCGGGGGCCAAAGCAATCTTAAAACCTCCCGCCGGATGTATAAACAACGCGCCCGCTACTATTGTCTGCATATGATCGCGAAACGCAAAATCAAGTATCAGGCCAAGGCCCAACAAGCCGTGCATGGCAGAAAAACGATATTCATAATCGGCTCCGGCTGTAAAGCTGGTGCTTTTATCGTAAAAAGTGGTCGCTCCAAGAAAAATCGCCGCATGATTTGAATGAATCGCATGCCCGTCTTTTTCTTCAGAAGATTCTGTTTCTTTTGCTTCTTCAGATATCGTCTCTTCAGCCGCGTCTTGCGAAAAAAGAGGCATTGAGAAGGCTAAAAAAACAATCGCTAATATACTTGTAAACTTTTTCATAATGGCGGCATATCTATAAAGAAGAATCTCTAGGTCAATAATTTTTAACCGGGGCTATTCCTGAAATTATTATGCTTTTCTGCAGGTCAATGCCTTAAAACGGTTTTGTTGAACGCTTGCGTACCGACGACTTCACTTATTTCAACATCGACTATATCGGGAACAGCATAGGGAAGGCGGTTCAAGAGACGCTACTGTTTAGAAACTAGGTTCTCTTTATAATATTACTAATTTTATAAGTTCATATAAAACTCTGTTAATGCTTTTTTATCAATTTTATGATTATTGCTATACGGGAACTTCTCAACTATGACAATATCTGTCGGTATCATATATTCAGGTAATTTTTTACCCAGTTTCATTTTAATTATATTAAGAATTTCTTTATATTCTTCATTAATATTATTTCGTAAAATTATAAATGCAACAATTTTAGTCACTTTCATATTTCTGCACAAAGGAACGGCAATAGCATCCTTTATTTCTTCAATTTGCAGCATAGAATTATTTATATCGCCAACCTCTATTCGAAAACCATTCAGCTTTATTTGCTCATCTTTTCTGCCAACAAAATATAAAATATTACCTTTTAAAAACCCAAAGTCTCCGGTCTTAAAGCAACGCTTATTTTCTTTTATATAAAATTTTTCTTTATTTAATTTCTCGTTATTAAAATATCCAATACTGACATGATCTCCTATAATTTCAATTTCTCCTATCTCTTTGCCATTTTCATTTTGAACATTAATTAAGTTTATTTTCTTTTCTTTATCTATCATACCGATTGGCAAAGAGGGTTCATTATTGATGATATCTTGAGTAATTTCGATCATAGTCGTACATACGGTAGCTTCTGTAGGTCCGTATGCATTTATTATTCTACTATTAGAAAAATTATTTTTTATATTTTGAGTTATTTTATTCGGAAGAATCTCTCCGCAAAAAAAGAAAATTTGCAATACTGGCAATTCCCTTTCATTAAAATCTCTACTTAAAAGCATTTTAGAAATAAAGGATGGCGTTGAAACCCATATTGAACAATCATATGCCTTTACTCTTTCAATAAACATATCAGCTTTTTCTGCAGTATTCCTATCAACCATAACTAATGAGCCGCCAAAATGCAAAAAACTCATAAGTTCAAATACTGACAAATCAAAACTAAATGGCGCCTGATTCATAAAAACCGGTTTTGAAGGCAAATTATAATCTTTTTCAATCCAGGATAAGAAGTTAATAATTGATTTTCTGGTGATTTGAACCCCCTTCGGTTCGCCTGTACTGCCCGAAGTGAATATTATATAAACAATAGGGTCATCACTATAATAGTATTTTTCAGCAAAAACTGACGATTGTTGTATCTTAATTCCCTCTTGATAAACAATAACCGAGAAATTTGAATTTTCAATTTCTAAAGTTGATATTAATATCTCAGAACCGGTTATTTTTCTTATTTTTTCGATTCTCTCTAACGGAACATTGGTATCGAGAGGAACATAAGGCAATTCTAAGCGAATACACGCAATAATCGCAACAACATAGAACGACTCTTTATGGCCATATATGATTACCGGATGCCCTTTCGGTAAATTCATCTCTTCTAATCTTTTGCATAAACTTTCAACATTTTCTTTTAAAAACTTCCAGCTTAAGTCAATATCTGAGCCCGAAATTGATATTCGTTCGTTATTATAGTTTATTATTTCTTCAAAGTTATTTGTTAAAAAATTATATCTCATAATTTATTAAAATCCTAAATTCATTAATATTTTATTATCTATATCTTTAAGATATGGAACCTTGGCGCTGAAAACATAGAGAGCCAGAACAACAAAATTTATTAATATAAAAGCAGATAATACTCCGGTTATCTTAGGTGAATTAAATAAACTGTCTTTGCCTTTTATCCCTAAATAATAACGATAGCTGTTATGAACCGCAGAATAAATTCCAAACATAAAACCACTTAAAATAAAATGAAATTTTATACCATTCCACATTCCCATCAATAAAAATGTTATTATCAAAGATATATTTTGTAATGACAATCGATATTTTCTAAGTTTTTTAAATTTATACAAATACATATAAATGGGTTTAAAGAAATAATCTTTAAGCCACGAACCTAATGTTATATGAAACCTTCGCCAAAATTCCTGGGGATTTTTCGAAAGAAAAGGATAATTAAAATTTTCAGGTATATTTATTCCTATCATTTTCGCCGACCCGATTGCCATTGATGAATAACCGGCAAAATCAAAATAAAAATATATAGAATATCCATACATCATCGAAATCATATCTTTTAAATTTGTACTGTTCTCATCAATATTTTTTATCCAAAAATCATCAATCATTTTAGCAATAATAAATTTTTGCAGCACGCCAATCAATAAAATACGCCAGCCTGATAAAATGTTATCTGTAGATATCTGGTCGTATCCATTTTCAATATTATTCGCAAACCGATATGACCGATCAATTGGCCCCGCTAACAAAGTAGGCGGGAAAAGCAGAAAAGAAACAAAATCTATAATATTCATCTCGGGATTATGCTGGCTGTCAATAATCAATTGAACCGTACGAAAAGTAATATATGACAAACCTATAAATGTGATTAATGGAATTAATATATAGAACTTTACTAATACCATTGGCAGAGCGACTAAAAGTATCCCCAAAATATTTATTATTTTCTTAGGTAAAACTAAATACTTATAAATAAAATAAATATAGACTATAAATAATAAAGCATGAATCGGCTGAGGAAATAATATAATGATATACAAAAGGGTTAAAAAAAATATTAATTTACTATATGAAATAAATTTCTTGAAATATTTTTTAATCAAAACTACGCCAACAGTTACTAGAATTATTATGATAAAATATTTCAATTCAGTAAAAGGTAAAATATTTCGGGAAATCTTATTTGAAAGATTATTCTCAAAATTGTTGATATATAAACTGAACTGTTCTATTAATTTCAGAAGAGTCAATGATTTTACCTCCATATAGCATTGGCATAAACAAGAGTAAGATCAGATATAAAATAATATCAAGTATAAATACTAAGATTTTGTTTCTCATATTACGTTTTTATTTATCTAATTATTATGTATAAAGCGTTTATATATTTCTTTATTCACTTTAGCCCATCCATATTCTCCGGGATGCATAAGGTCAGTTAAAACTCCTATTTCGATTTCTCCCTCATTCATCCATAAATCTAACAGCTCAAAATTTTCTTGTTTTAATTTTTTTCGAATTTTATTCAATACCTCATCATATCGATTCAGTTTTGCGTGCGCAGTCGGATGTATGGGCCATAGAACAAAAAGAGGTCTATTCTTAAAATTCTTTAATAAGTTGATAAGCATTTCAAAGTCATCATATTCTTGATTAAACAAGGGTAATCGCCTTACATGCTTTGGTAATCTTTCATACTTCATGTATTTTGTAAAATAGTCGTCATATATATAGTAATCATTATTTGTATATTTATTTATCTCTGCTATTTTTGCATTTTCTAAAATCTTTTCCCAGTCTATTTTTTTTCCCTCGTAAACAGAGTAGTCATGGGTTTCAATATCATGATTTTTTTTTAAATACTTAAAAAAATAAGCTAAATTTATTGAACCAATATTCTTTTTAAAAGAATACGCCATTGACAAGGGAGTAATATCCATTATTGTGTCATAACGTCGGTTAATATTAGAAATAATATAATTTTTAAATTCTTTTGGCGCTGAACTTTGATAGTACAAACGGTAAAACAATTCTGCATTAATATAATCAGTAAATCTTTTTATATTCGTACCTTCTGTATTAAACCATCCCGGCGATATTAAAAATACCAACCGCGCATTATTCAGCAATATCTCATTATAGAGAGAAGACAATTCTGCGAGCATTATCAGACTTTGGTGCCCTCCGCCTCCTATAGCGTTTACGGGAATTCCTAATTCTTTATTGAAAAAAATATGTGGATTATTACCGAGAGAACTTGCCAGTTCAGAAGACCCGAATATAGTAATCTTACCGGACAACAAGGCCTTTTCGAGTTTTAAATATGATCTTTTCTTATCTGATAAATCATACAAATATTGAAAATCGGAGATTTTTCCTATATCTTCATAAGTATTTTTTTCTTTAGAATAAATATTTATATATGCAAAATTGTATTTTTCTAAAAATTTATTTATGCCGGCAGAAAATATTACAGCTATTGCCAATGCAACAACATGCAGCATAAAATTAGTTTTTTTCATTTAATCGTTTTGAAATAAAATCAGAAATTTTTTCAATTGTATCAAAACTTTCAACTGTTATCTCGGTAGCGTCTATTTTTATCTTAAAAGCTTCTTCGATATTAACAGCAAGTTCAACCATATCAATTGAGCTAAGAAGATTATTCGATAATAATGGCTGATCAGCATTAACATTTCGCATAACAATTTCTTTAACTAATTGAACAATTTTTTCTTGTATATCCATAAATCATTTTCCTGTAGATTTACCTAAAGAACTTAACCTATATTAAAAGACATTGTGCAAAGTTTTTTTTATTAACCACCCTGAATTATTTTTTTCTCTCTCTTTCAGTTTTTAATCGAACATGTTTTTAAAACCCATTCGGCTTGCGTCAAATGAATAGTAAAGAAAAAAGGAGTTTCTCATGAAACAGAATTCTAAACTTAAGACTTTTTTAATAATCTCGGCGACTTTCATATTGCTTAATTGCAACAACAATACGTTTGAGCTTTTATCAAGCGGTCAAATCGTAAAAACGGCTGATAACATCCCTTCAATTATATCGATAACAACGTCAACGCCAGACGGAACATACGGTTTAGGCGCCGTTATAAATATTACGGTAACCATGAATGAACCGGTTACGCTATCAAACGGAACTCTTGAGGCGACCCTAGATACCGGCGATATCGTCTCTGTTTCGGGAACCTACCCTACAGATATCTTAACGGGAACTTATATCGTGGGCTTGTCTGATTTTTCGACCGCCTTAGACGCTGTAAGCGTTGGCCTTTCAAACGGCGCGTCTCTTGAAGACGATACGGGAAACAACGCCGATTTAACAATGCCGTCTATTACAATAGCCTCAAACAGTTTTATCGTTATAGATACCGCTTCGCCTTCTGTTCTTTCGGTAACTTCGTCAACGGCAGACGGGTCTTATAAAGAAGGCGCATCAGTAAATGTTACGGTTACCATGAGCGCACAGGTTATCTTATCAGGAGGAACTCTTGACGTGACGCTAGATACAGGCGACGTGATCTCTGTTTCAGGAAGCTATCCCGCCGATATATTAACCGGAAGCTATATTGTTGGCGCAGGCGATACCTCTCTAGCTTTAGATTCTACCACAATTTCATTAAACGGGGGCACCTTAAAAGACAGCCTCGGAAACAACGCTAATTTAACAATGCCCGCGACAACAATCGCAACAACAAGCGCTATTGTCATTGATACATCTGCCCCGGCGATTATTTCAGCGCAGACATTAGACGCCGATCATAACGGCTTTGTCGATCATTACAAAATTACTTTTTCTGAAAATGTTCAAGATTCAACATTCCCCGGATATATCGCCAACGCGCAGGGAACCATTACAACCGACTGGCTTATAGCCGGTTATACAAACGTAAAACTGGCCCATGGAACAGCCGCCCCTGAGGTTGATAATACAGACGACAATGTCATTTATATTATTTTTACCGAAGCCGCATCAGAAGACACCGGCTTAAAACCCGATTTAACGACAAGCGCGCTACCCGGCTTACAAGATATCGCCGGCAATAGTATCTCTCAATTAACGACAGTCAGCGTTACAGAAACCGACGGCGCGATACCGGTTGTAGCATTTGCCGAAGGTACAAGCAATACATCGGTCGAGGTTACATTTTCTGAACCTGTTCAGGCGGCTGACGCCGAAATTGCCGTTAATTATACCGTTACGGGCGACGGAGGATTAACCGTCTCTAACGCTGTCATGTCGGGAGGATCCGGCGTTGACGGCAAGAAAGTCGTTCTTACAACATTTTCGCAGACGGTGGGCATAAACAACTATACCGTAACCGTAACAGAGGGGGCCGTTAAAGATTTAGCGAATAACGGCGTTTTAACAGGCTTTAGCAGCGCGTTATTTTCGGGACAGCCTGAAGTACTTCGTCTTTCTTCGGCTTCGGGCATAAATAACACAACCGTATACATAACATTTTCTGCGGCAGTAAAGGCCCCAGACGCCGAATGCTCAAGCGCAGTCGCCTGCGACGGGGTAATTTACTCTATAGCCGGTTTAACGGTACAAAACGCGGCCATGGCAGGCGGCCCGGGCATTGACGGAACAACAGTCGTCTTGACCACGTCGCAGCAGTTAAACAGCGCCGTTAACGGATATACCATTACGGTAACAGGCGGAATAATAAGAGATTCAGCCACAGGCACAGTTACCTGCGACGGCCCCGATAATACCGCTTCTTTCACGGGAGATAAACTGCCTTCTATAATTTCGGCCTCGTCTATTGACGCAACGCATGTAAATGTTACATTTTCAGAACCCGTCACCTGGGATGCAAGCGCAACGGGGGCTCTTCTTGAAACAAATTACGCGATAGACAACGGCTTAACAGTATCATCGTCTACGTCGCAAACTCCTACAACGGTTGTTCAGCTAACCACTTTGTCGCAGACAGCCTCAACTTTGTATACCGTTACCGTCTCGAATATAACCGATACAACGGGCAACACAATAAACCCCGCGGCAAATACGGCGACATTTCTGGGGCTTGAAAATATAAAGGTTTTAAGCATGGCAGAAATTATCGCAAATACGGCGACAACCTTTAGAATCTTAGAAACTACCTTTTCAAAAGAATTCATAACCGACGGCGGCGCAAACGCAGTAAATAATCTGTTAAACTGGAAAGCCCCCGCCGGCGCGAATATACTGGGCGTCTGTACATCGGTAGACGATACCGCCTGCCCGGTAAGCGGTTATTCAAACGGCAATACAATAATTTACTTTAAGGTAGACGACGGTTTAGGATCCCCTCCGGTTCAAGGCGCATATACCTTTGTCGCCTCGGGCTGGGACGGAGCCGCTTACACTGTAGCAGGCGCCCCGGGCTGTATTCTTCCTAACGGCGGGGCCGAATACGGCGATTGTCTGCAGTCAAACCCTAACGATCGCGCCAGTGTAGAATTTGGCGCTTTGCCCACCAACCCCGGCGACGGCCCGGTTTACTCTGACCCTTTTAACGACGGCGTTACGCTTTCGGGTCTGGTATTTACCTATAACGGCAAGCTAATGATAGGGCCAAACGATACCGATTCGGGAATTTTTCAGGTAGACGTCGATATGCTTAACTCGCAGACAATCACTCTTGACGCCGATAATGTTACAGCGGGCAACCAAGCCTTCGCGCCGCCTCTTCTAGAAGACCCTACTGGCAACATTCTGGCCGGCATCGATTACTTTTACGCGGGATGCTACAGCGACACATTGAACCTTGATTCAACCCTTACGGGAACAGATTGTTCAACGGCAGGCGGATCAGAATACTTGTTTACCCTTGGCTACAATACCGATAACGCGGGCGGTTCTGTCGGTTATAATTCAAACTGGAACACCACAAATATCACGTCGCCTTTTGTTTTTAACCACATCACAGGCTTATCAAGCAACGTAACCAGAACCTTCAGAGCAATGAGCATTGTCATCTTCAAAGGATGGATCTACCAGGCCTCGCAGCATCAGGCGGGCACTCGCGCCGTAAGATGGAACCGCTTTCTGCCCGACGGGTCAAGCAAACCCGATTTAAGAGGAGACCGTCTAAACAGAATAGGAGAAGGCGGCACAATACCAAACGGGCAGGGAGCCAAGATTATAGGCCTAATATCTATAGACAGCATGTATGAATATGACAATGACGGAGCGGGTTCAAACGAATCTCAGCTTTATATCGCCAACGGCGGCTCATGCCTTGAAGCGGGCGGCGGCCTTCCCGGAGGCTCTGACGACTGCTTAACCGATCAGGTAAGAAACGGTACAACAGATTCAGACGGAGGCATCTTGCGAACAAATTTAACCTATTCGACTTTTGCCAACCCGCCCCTTACATGCACATCGACAGCTCATTGCGACAGCATGTGGGACGACGTAACGCCGAATCACTCAAACTGGCTTAAATTTATGTCAATAGCTCTGCCCGATGACGCGACAGCGGGGGGCGACTGGGACGCTCTTGTACCCGCCAATACAATCACGCCCGCTATTAAGGCCATACCCTATATGGTTTCTTTTAACGGCGATATGTATATCATTCGAAACGCCTGCTCGAGCGTATATACCCACACTGTCGCGACGGGAGATTTTATCTCTAACGGCCGAAAAACCTGCACCGCCGGCAACGAAGTTCCGCAATTATGGAAGCTTCCCGCCGGAACGACAGCGTCTCCTAAAGGGTCTTCTGACTGGGCCTTTATAGGCAATGTTACAAACGGCAAAACAACCATGGCAGGGGCCGACTGGTCAGATACGATAAACCATCCGTCATATGCCGACAATAATACTGAAATCACACTTTTAGCGGTGGTAGGCGACAGACTTTATGTCGGCTTTGACAACGCGGTAAACGGCGTTAATATATGGCGAAGCAAAAACGGCATTACAAGCCCCGCCGGAGAATCTGACTTTGAAGCTATCTGCGATACCAATCTGGCCTGCTCAGATATGGCCAAGCAATTCGGATTCGGCACCATAGGCGACGCGAGCTCTACAAACGACATTAAACGTCTGTTTGACAAAACTGAAGTTACCGACGCGGGAGTCGACTATCTGGTATTTACCGCCGGCGACGGGGTAAATCCCGTAAAGGTTTACCGCTCGACCAACGATTAAAATATGATTTATAATTTTATGATGTTGAACATTAAAAAAAAGGCTGTATATTTGCTTATCGTTTTGGTAAGCCTTTATGCAGCCGCCTGCGGCGGTCAAGACAAGCCCGACTTTAGCGAAACGCAAGCAGAATATACCGAAGAAAACCCCGGCAAGTGGGCAGACAAGGTTTCGGATCACTTGCCGAAAATAGAAATTTTACAGAAACAAAGAGATAATGTTCTAATTTACGTTATCTTAAAAGACGCAAGCGATACTCATTATATAGAAAAAATAGGCGTCATCGACGCCGACAACAAAATACTGCATGAAAAATCTTTCGGCAGGGGCCGCCAAAACAGCTATAACGCATGGTTTACCATGAACCTCTCTGATTATAAGGGCAAAGAATTAAAAGTTTACGCCAAATGCAGCAGGCACGACTTGTGGGTCAAGATGTGGGCGCCGTAAAACCCATAATTTCTTTAGAAATCAATTTCCTGCCTTCATGGTTTCTTTATAAATTAATTTTTAATATTTAAAATAAGGAAGCCATGAAAACAGGAAACAAACTTTAATATTTTACTTATAGAATACGAGTCGCTGAGCACTTAAATATTTTTCTCAAACATTTTTAGCTTTAGTCTTTTAATAAAAAAATCTACTTGACCGCCTTGAAAGAACATATTTTATAATTTCTTTTAATTATGGATAGAAATCTTGGTTTAGAATTGGTACGCGTTACCGAGGCGGCGGCTCTTGCCTCGGCAAGGTTAATGGGCAGAGGCGACGAAAAAGCAGCCGATCAGGCCGCTGTAGACGCCATGCGAAGAGCTTTTGATGACATTGACATAGACGGCATGATTGTAATCGGCGAAGGCGAAAGAGACGAAGCCCCTATGCTGTATATTGGCGAAAATGTAGGCACAAAAAAAGGCCCGTCTATTGACATTGCCCTTGATCCCTTAGAAGGCACAACCATTACGGCAAAGGGCGGTTATAACGCCACTTCAGTAATTGCCGTCGCAGAAAGAGGATGTTTTCTGCACGCTCCCGATACTTATATGAATAAAATTGCCGTGGGCCCCGAAGCAAGGGGGCTCGTAAATTTAGACGATCCGATTCCTGAAACGCTTAAAAAGGTGGCGCAGGCCATGAAAAAACATCTTGAAGATTTGACGGTATGCATACTTGACAGACCAAGACACGACGAACTTATAAAACAGGTAAGAGACTGCGGCAGCAGAATAAAACTGATATCAGACGGCGACGTATCGGGGGCCATTGCCACATGCATGCCCGATTCTCCCGTAGATATACTGCTCGGCATTGGCGGGGCGCCCGAGGGAGTGCTTTCTGCCGCAGCCCTGAAGTGCCTTGGCGGAGATTTTCAGGGCAGTCTGCATTTTCGAAACGACGACGAAAAAGAACGAGCTAAAAAAATGGGAGTCAAAGACCTCAATAAAACATATACCCTTGAAGAGCTTGCCAAGGGCGAATCGGTATTATTTTGCGCCACGGGAGTTACCGACGGAGAAATGCTAAAAGGGGTTTCTTTTACCGGCAACGGAGCCGTTACGTATTCAATTGTAATGAGAGCTCGCACCAGAACCATACGATGGATAAAATCTGTTCATCATTTTGACTTTAAGCCTAAATACTGACAGCGAAGAAAATCCACATTTCAAATTTTAATATAAAAGGCTTATATTATGAAAAAAACTCCCGATTTTAGAAATGAAAACGCCAAAAAGATCAAGCCTTATGTTCCCGGAGAACAACCCCAAGGCGGCGATTATATTAAATTAAACACTAATGAAAATCCTATGCCCCCCTCGCCCGCCGTTGTCGAAGAATTAAAGAAAATAATCAAGAACCCTGAACTGCTTAAAAAATATCCTTCACCCAAAGGCGAATCTTTGCGAACAGAGATTGCCAACAAATGGAAATTAAAACCCGAAAATGTTTTAATTACAAACGGTTCTGACGAAGCCCTGTCTTTAATATGCCGAACCTTTTTAGATCACGGAAATTTTGCCGTTTATCCTGAAGTAACTTACACATTATATGAAACCTTAATACAAATGACCGGCGCAAATTCATCTATCATACCTATGAAGAAAAATCAACCAACGCCTTTTTGCGTTGATCTAGAAGCCCTTGACAGGGCCTATGGCAAAATAGTCTTTTTACCGAACCCTAACGCGCCAACGGGAGAATTTATTCAACTTGAAGAGCTCGAATCTGTCGTCATGAAATCTGACAAATTATGGATTATCGACGAGGCCTATAACGACTTTGTCGAAAAAAGCGCGTCTTTTTTAAACTGCATAAAAAAGTATGAAAACGTCATTGTAACCCGCACATTTTCAAAAAGTCACTCTCTTGCTGGTCTAAGAGCCGGATACGCGGTATCTTGTAACGAAGAAATCATGAACGCTTTATATGCAATGAAAGATTCTTACAACGAAGACATTATCTCGCTTCGTTTAGCGTCTGCTGCGTTTACCGACGAGGGTTATCTTAAAAAATGCGTCGCTTATATCGCCGAAGAACGGGAGCTTTTAACAAAAGAGCTTGAAAAACTGGGATTTTTTACTCTTCCCTCAAAGGCAAATTTCATATTAACTAAGCCTCCTGAAAAAATAAAAGCCGAAGAACTCTATGAAGACCTTAAAGAAAAGAAAATCTTGACAAGATACTTCAATACAAGTTACATATCAGATTATTTAAGAATCAGCATAGGCTCAAAAGAAGAAAATAATATTTTATTAGAGAAAATAAAAGAAATTATTAACCGCTGATTTTTATTAAAATAAAAAGAATATTAATATAATTGAGAGTATAATGACAGAAGTAATCAATAGAATCAGCAGCGTCTATGTCGAATTGGTTTTAGCGGGTTTGTTTGCAATTACGGGAATATATTTAACTTTACGTCTTTTTCTGCCTCAAATAAGATATTTTGCCTATGCAATACGTCTGGCTCTCGGCCTTGCCGAAAAAGAAGAAGACGAAATACTGCATATTATCAAAGATAAAGATATCGATAAAACCAGAAAAGGTGATATCTCCCATTTTGATTCTTTAAGCATAGCGTTAAGCGCGTCTCTTGGCGTCGGCAGCATTATAGGGGTCATGTTTGCCATAATCAGCGGCGGCCCGGGAGCCTTATTTTGGATGTGGATGACCGGTCTTTTGGGCATGGCTATAAAATATACAGAAGCCGTTCTTTCTGTAAAATACAGGGTAGAAACCGAAAGCGGATACGCAGGCGGCCCTATGTACTATATGCAAAAAGGGTTAAAATCAAAAAAACTGGGGATTTTCTACGCGATACTGATGCTTTTCACCACCGTCATTTTAGGCAATTTAATACAGGTTAATACGGCCGCCTTAATTTTTAAGGAAAACAACTTAAACGTTCCGTGGGAAACCGTATTTATTGCCCTTGGTTTGTTGGCGGCCTTTATTGTGCTTAGCGACTTAAAAAGAATCGCTTATTTCTCTCGTTTTTTTACCCCCTTTATGCTGTTCATCTATTTGTGTCTGGGAATATATATTCTATTTTATAACCATTCATATCTGCCAAAAATATTTCAAAATATAATTGATCATGCTTTTCATCCCGCGCCTGCTTTCATGGGCATGACTTCGGGAGCCTTTCTTTTAGCCGTTAAATCGGGCATCTCGCTTGGGGTTTTTTCAAGCGAAGCGGGCCTGGGTTCGGCCTCAATTTCAGCGGCTTCGGCTAAAACCGATTATACGGTAAAACAGGGGCTTGTTTCTATGCTGGTTCCTTTTTTTGATACCTTATTTGTCTGCACCATTACCGGAATTTCAATCATGGTGGCCGTTGAAAAATATGATATATTTTCTTCCCTGAAATTAAACTCTGAAAACGCGGCCTTTGTGGATCCTGTAATTTTAATGTCGGTTTTTTTTGAGTTTTTTCCTACGACCGTAAAATCTTATAATCTTTTCTTTTTTACTCTCATTCTATTTATTTTTGCTTTATCGACCATTGTAGGCTGGTATTTTTACGCCGATAGAATCTTAACTTTTCTAAAGATTAAAAAGAAAAACCTTTTTAAGACGACTTATTTGCTTCTTATCATACCGGCGGCGTTTATTCCATACCGGTTATTATGGAACACGGCCGGTTTACTGGTTTCAATTGTCGCCATTATAAACCTTACGGCTATTTTATTTTTGTCTAAACAGGTATTCAAAGAGACAAAAATTTTCTTTCAAAAATACCCGCATAAACACGATTTAACCGTTAGAATTTATCTGTATTTTCTTGGCATCCTGCCCAAAAATACTTTATCTAAAATCTTTGGATTTGCGGCCGGTTTACATCTGCCGCGTTTTATGATGATTCCCATTCTTTTGGCTTTCGCCAGAATATACAGAATAAATGTTAATGAAGCGGAGCTTGAAATCTCAGATTATCGATCTTTAAATAAGTTTTTCACCCGAGCCCTTAAAACGGGCTCAAGAATTGTAGAGCCTGACGCCGCGTCTATTGTTTCTCCGGTTGACGGCAGAATCATTCATTTCGGAACCATCGAGAAAGGCAAACTAATGCAGACAAAAGGCATTTCAATGAGCTTAGAAGAGCTATTAGGTTCAAATCGTTATCTCGATCGTTTTTTAGGCGGCAAATATGCGACTATTTATCTATCGCCGCAAGATTATCACAGAATTCATTCGCCATGTTCTGGCAAAATTACGGGCTACTACTACAAGCCCGGAAAACTATACCCCGTTAATCTTCTTGCCGTAAACAGCATAGACGGACTCTTCTCAAAAAACGAAAGGCTGATAACTTATATTCAAACAGAATTCGGATTAATTGCCTTAATAAAAGTGGGAGCCACATCGGTAGGCAGAATCAAGGTAACCTATGACGAAAACATCGCCACCAACCGATGGAAAAGACATCCGAAAGAAGAATTTTACGAAAAAGGCATTGAAATAAAAAAAGGAGAAGAAATCGGACGTTTTGAGATGGGTTCAACCGTCATCATGATTATAGAAAAAGAAATTTCTGAGTTTCTTGAAATAGAAGAAAAACAAAAGCTTTTATTCGGCCAGCCGTTCGCTTTATTTCAACCCGGCAAAATAGAAAGCGTGTCTGCCGATAATATAACAAAAACCAAAAGAGAAACAACTTAATTATGTCAAAAGAAATAGGCGTTATAGGTCTGGGCAAAATGGGCGGCGTAATAGCCGGTCTTCTGATAAAGCATGATTACAAAATCACGGCTTTTGACGTAAATAAAGAGGCCGCAAATTCGCTGCAAAATAAAATAAATTTTTCTACCGAAATCAAAGATATACTGAAATCGAAAATTCCCGTCATCTTAGCCGTTAAGCCCGCGTTTATCTCAAAAATCATATCGCAAATTGCCGACGAAAGACTTTTAATTTCTATCGCGGCGGGTGTTAACACATCGGTCATGCAGTATCATAGAAAAGTACCGGGACCCGTAATAAGAGTAATGCCCAACACTCCATTTTTAATTCAAAAGGGAACCAGCGTATTATATGCCGATAAAAACTGCTCAGAAGACGACAAGAAAACAGCCTTAGATATTTTTTCAAAAGGCGGCGACGCTTTTTTTATCGAAAACGAAAACTGGATGCACGCCGTAACCGCGCTTTCAGGCTCGGGGCCGGCTTTTGTCGAGCTTTTTCTTCAAGCTTTAGAAGACGCCGGCGTTTTAAGCGGCTTGCCCAGAGATATAAGCCGAAGCCTTGTCTTAAAAACCGCGGCGGGAACGGTAAGTCTTGTTGAAAACGAAAACAGATCTCCTCAAGATCACATCTTAGACGTTACGTCTCCCGGGGGAACAACCATCTACGGCTTAAAGGCCTTAAAAAAACACGGTTTTGAAAACGCGGTTTATAAAGCGATTAAAAGCGCCGTAAAACGCTCTGTTCATCTTGAAAAAGAAAGCCGCAAAAAAACATTATGATTAAGGCCCGCGCTCATGAAGAAAAAATCATCGGCGCCATAAGAAAACATGTTCCCATGCTGCCTGAAAGCTGGGGCGTCGGCATTGGCGACGATACGGCTCTTCTTAATCTTCAAAAATTAAGCAAAAAACAACTGGTTATAACGACCGACTCTTTAGCCGAAGATGTTCATTTTAACTGGAAGCTTTCGACGCCAAAAGAAGTTGCCGTAAAACTTTTTCAAATGAACGCTTCTGATATACTTGCAAAAGGCGGCTCGCCTCTTTTTGCTCTGTTGAATCTTAATTTATCGAAAAATTTCGCTCTAAATACCAATTTTGTTCTTAGCTTCATTAAATCTCTGGGCAAAGAAATGAAAAACAAACAGGTTTTTTTAATCGGGGGCGACGTTACTTCTTCGCCCGCATGCGTTTTTACAATGACATTGATGGGAGAAGTCGACAAGTTCATCCCGCGCAGAAACTCTTCAATTAAAAAGGGAGACTTGCTTGTATTAACCGGCGGCATAGGCGGATCAAAATACGCTCTTGAAAAGTTAAAATCTCAAGAGAATAATCTTCCGTTAAAAATAAGAAGACTATATACAGCTCCGCAGGCACAATGGAAGACGCAAGAGTGCCTATGTAAATCGGGCGTTTTGGCTAATATCGACACATCTGACAGCCTTTACGAATCACTGATGATTTTATCAAAAGAAAACAAGATCTCCTTAAAAATAAATCTTGATAAAATAAGAGTTCCGTCTTTTCTAAGAGAATATAAATTTGAAAAAATATTATCTTATCTTTTAGGCTCGGGAGAAGATTTTGCGATGCTCAGCGTTGTTTCGCAAAAGACAAAGGAAAAATGCGTAAAAAATAAAATGCAAATTATCGGCGAAGTTTACTCGATAAAAAAACCCGAAATTTTATTTTATTACAAAGAAAATAAAATTGAAATTAATGAAGACGATTTTAATTTATTCGGGCACTTCTGATTTTTTCTTGGGTTCTGGCCTTTTATAAACGACAATATTATCGCCCTTTTGAATCTTATAGATGTCTTCGGGATTTTTGGGCCTTGCCGATAAAATATCCATATCTAATGCTTGTATTTCAAGCTCAGATATTTCGCGGCCGTTACGCATAGCCATCAGAGGCGTATTTTTTCTTATCTCGTCGCGCTCTCCTAAATTAATAATCAAATGGCCCTTGTTTATTTTTAATATTTGACCCGAAAAAGGAATATTTTCAAATATATGTTTGGCCAGCGAAATTGAAAGGTTTCTTAAGTATCCTCTGCCGGTTTCTTTTAACGAAAACTGTGCGAATTCAATGCCCGTTTCTAAATCGACCAAAAAGGCGCTTATAGAAAGACCCTCTTGTATTTCTTCATAACTGCCCGCAACGGCATAACGCAGTTTTTTTTTCTTTAAATCGCCTATCGGCAAACCGCCTCTTAGTTTTTTATTATAAATTTGTTTAACTTTTTTTCCTATTCCGCCGCTGTAGTTTCCCCATAAGGCAAAGGCCGTATCGGCAAACTGCTCTTTGTTCATTTCTTTGAAATTGTTTCCGTCGATTGTCGTAAGTCTTCCCATTTCTAATAGCGCAAAATCTAATTTCTCGGCGATGGCAGAACCAGCGTCGGGATAAGTTCCTAAAGGGTTTTTAGGAGAAAAATTAAATATAAATAAAGGCGTAGGACTTCTTTCTTTATCGGGCTCGTTAATGCCTTCTGTATAATACAGCTTATTTTGTCTTGCAGAAATTAACTGCTCATACATATCATGATATTCTTTTTTTTTGGTTTTTTTGCGAAGAAACTTAAGCTCTTCGCCTAGACGCGCCAAATCGTTTTTGCTTCTATGCGCCGACGCAATTATTTTTCTTGCCTCAATATTTTCGGGGAACAAAAATAACGACCACCTGATTTCATATAATCCTTTTAAATAATAATTGGCCGCCATCAGGCTTTTGCCCTGATCAAAATGCAGCATGGCGTTTGCGATGTTAACCGGATGTTTTCTTTCAGGGTTAAACTTTATCTGATTTTTCTCAAAATGATGTCTGGTGATTTCGTCGTTATAACTCATATCAAGCATCTGGGGGAAAATAGACAAACTTTTTTCGGGATAGCAGTATCCTATATAATATAAAGAAGGATAATGATTTTCATTTACGCTTAAAACGGTATTAAAAAAAGATAACGCCTGTAAGCAGTCTCCTGAAAGAGCGTAAATTTGACCCAACAAAAAATTAGACGGAACGAAAAAATTATCGTAGCCTTTCGCATTTAAAAGATAATCTACAGAATCTTGAAACATATCGACGCTGACGGGTCTGTCAGAAAATAAATCGCTGTTTTCATTTAACGATTTTATCAAGTGTATTTTCCCCAATTCCACAAAAATCTCGGGATTTTCGGGTTTTATTAACAAAGCTTTTTTTAACGAATCTTCGGCCGCGTCGTATCTTTTCTGAAGCATGTATATTTGACCGAGAAGAAGCCATGACCTGTAATGCGCCGGATTCATTTTTAAAGTTCTGTTTACTTTTTTTTGGGCAAGGTAAATGTTTCCGCTTTTCATAAACAATAAAGACGACAAGTAGTGAAAATCTGGATTCTGCTTATACAGTTTGAGCCCCTCTGAGAGAAACTTATCGCAATTTTTGAAATCATTTAAATCAAGATAAGAAAGAGATATTTCAAAAAGACCTTCCTGGCTTTCTGGTCTGATAACTAAAGCTTTATTCAGGTATTCAACGGAGCTTTTAGCCGAGCCTGTTTCTCTCATTAAAGAGCCCAACGCTAATAACGCAGGCGCGTAATTTGAATTTTTTTTAAGACTTTTCTTGTAAAACTCAATAGACGAAAGATAGTTTTTTTGTATTCTTTCTTCGTCTCCTTTTTGCTTATAATAAGCCGCGTTTTTTTCTGCGTAAAGAGGCTGACGAAAAGAAATCAACGCTATTAAAAAAAAAATTATGGATAAAACGTTAAATCTTTTGCAATTATCAATAAACATTAAATATAATCTCTCTTTATTTTAGCGATCTTCGGGAATAAAATAACCCGACGTTTCAACCCCTGTTCTATTCTGAAAATTCACTTCAAGCTGCATATCTACAAACTGCCCCTTCCATTCTTTCAAAGCGGGGCTTTCATAACTTAAAACATACCTGTCTTCGCTTTGTTTACGAAGCAGTTTTTGGATATTTTTAAGTTCTGACGAATAAGCCGAAAAATAATAGCCGCCTGTTTTCTCGGCAAAGTTTTTAATTTTTTCACGATGGTCTTTATACAAGCTGTTCTGTGGATTTTCAAAACTAATGACATAAATTGGTATGTGATTATTTACGGCATAGTTTTCAAGCCGCGATAAATTTATTTCAGACAAGCCGTCATATGACAAAAGACCTTCTGTAACCCATATCATGGCCCGCTTTCCTCTTTTGTCTAAAAGCTTGGAAACTGAATGGTATAGCGCCCTGCCTAAACCCGTTAAATTATTATTTGTAAAATCTTCAGGTTGATTTACATGCAGAGCTTTTTGAATCTGTAATCTTGAACTTGTCCATTCGCTGTCTTCTCTAAAAGCGTCGGAATAACTTATAACTTTTATCTCGTCTTTTTCTCTTAGCTTCAGCGTAATAAAATCGGTTATCCAGTTTAAAGCGTCTTGAGAGTCTTTCATCATTAAACTTTTTGACAAGCATATTGTCCAGCTTCCCTGAAGATCGAACTTTTTTAAATAGCCTGCGCCTAACCGGCCCACGTCGGCGTTATTTTCAGAAATTTTAAAATTATCTGAATCTAATACCGTAACCATCTTGCCGTATTGATCTTTTACCGAAACATAAACGCCGACTAAAGGGAACGAAGACGAATAGATTCTTTCTATCCATACTTCTAAATTACTGTATAAAAAATGCTCGGGCGTGAACAATAATACATTATGAGCGCCGTGATCGGCTACAATCAAGTTGCCAAAATGATCAAGAGCAGCCGAATAGGGTCTAACAAAAGAGACCGGCTTATTGGCCTTTCGCGAATATTGTTTTATATGCCTGACTTCTTCTGTGTTCAATTTGATAATAAATACGCCTTCTTCTTCGTCAGCGACCGTTAAATATTTACCGGTAGGATCAATCTGCAAATGTCTGGGTTTTTTTAAAATATTTAGACCCCAGTAATCTATAAAATTTCCGTATCTGTCAAATTTTGAAATTCTTTTTTCAAGGGGCTCTGAAACATAAATACTGCCGTCTTCGCCGCAGGCAATGCCAAAAGGACGATTCAGTTCAAAACCCGCTTTTACTTTGCTGAAAGAAACAATGAACTTTCCGTCGGTTGAAATTTTCTGCACCCTATTGTTTGAACTGTCAACGACAAAAAACGCGTTGTCTAAAAAACAAATTCCCGCCGGCCCGTGAAATTCAAGCTCGCCCGAACCCGAAGCGCCAATGGCCCCAAGCGCGTTAAATACTCTAAGTTTTTCTGATGCTTTAAGGTCTAACCGATGTATTTTATCGGCCTTCATGTCGCTTACCCATAATTCATCGTTGCCAACGGCGGCAGCTACGGGCATTTGAAGCTTTTCAGATATTCTTCTTAAATTTTGCGAAAATTTTCCGTTTGAATTGATAACAAGCATATTGCCTACGTCAAGCTGACCCAAAGAAAGCAAAAATAATTTTTTATCGGGCAGAGAGCTGACAAAAGTAGGATAACTGTAATTGTATCCCCTTTCAGGGGGTATCTCGCCTGAATAAACAAGTTTATTTTCGGTACTTACCTTAACAGAATTTAAATTTTGCAGATGAAGTTTAAGCGCAGGGTCATAACCGCCCGCTTCTAAAATAATCTTCCATTCTTCGACCGCTTCGTCTACCCGACCCGCTAAATAAAGCGACTGTCCCAGAAAACGCCTTGCCAGAAAAAAATCATGATCATAAGAAAGCGATTTCAAAAAGAAGTCAGAAGAAGCCGAATACTGATAATTATTAAATAACACAAGGCCTCTTTTGAATTCTTCTCTCGATTTATTCTGCTTGGGGCTTATCTGCGGATAAAAAACGGCATAGGTAAACCCTAAGGCGGCTAATAAAACGACTGAAAACAATAAGATTTTCTTTGAAAAATGCATAATTTCTTAATCTGGTTAAAAAAACAACCTTAAACCCCGCCTACAATGTGACATAATGTCAAATTAAGTCTTTTAGAAATTTTGTCAAACCTTTTTTCGAAATAGAAATCCATGGTTTTCTTGGCAAAGCTATGCAAATGCACAGCTGCAATAGAAACGACAAAACGTAACCGATAGTTAAACAATTATAAAAAAATGCTTTTCTTTATGAGACATTTCTAAACTATATAATGTTTGTATAATATTTGCGGCAGAGGTCAAGCGCCCGCTGCCGCAAATATTATTGATAGAACAATAAGGGAAAATAAAAAATGATTAGCCGCAATACACTCTATGCTCTCTTTCTGCCTTTAGCTGTTTTTCTTTCATGCGCAGATTTTGACGCCGACCCTCTCATTGAGCCATTTGGAACAAGATCATTTTGGGCCATTGATGTTACATATTACCCTGCAAAACCATATCAAACACAGGCTATTTTTGCCGGCGAAACCGAACATGCGAAAGCTTATGTTGAGATTGACTCGGGCGTAACGGCTGAAGATATTCAGCCAATTTTAGAAGAATTTGAAAATAACATCAGGGCTAAAATGGCGCCTTATTTTGGCGAACCTTTAGATATCAGCGGCGACAATAAAGTTACCCTTCTTTTTTTAGATATCAAAGACGGCTTTGATAATAACGGCTCTTATCTGGCGGGATACTTTTTACCATGGAACGTTTTTTCTGACGAAGAGGTCTATGAATACTCAATAATGGCGGGCGAAGAGAAGCGTTCAAACGAGCTTGAAATGATTTATATTGACACCAACCCTCTGGATATTACCACAATAGACGCCTACGCCACTTTGGCCCATGAATACCAGCACTTGTTAAATTTCAGCCAGGATTATAAAGAATTTGAAAATACCGGCGTTATTATTGAAGAAGAAGTATGGGTCAATGAAGGGTTATCTGAAATCGCCCCCGATGTCGTAGGTTACGGCCCGCAAAACGACAGACTTTTTTATTTTGATTATACCGATATCGATTCTCTAGTTACATGGAAAGGCGATCTTATCGATTATGCCAATGTCTATGTTTTCTTTCGCTATCTATACGACGTTTTCGGTGCGCAAATTTTTTATAATATCACGATGGGGTTTCAAACGAAAGGCATCCCCGGCGTAAACTCGGCTATCATTGACCATGATACAGCCGGCGAGGTCTTGCCAAACTGCGGCGATGTTCGGCATTTTCAATACCCCTATTTTGACTGCGTGTATCGATATTTATACACTTCTATTTATCAAAACGAATATGGAATTTCTGCCTCTTTAGATATTGAATCAAATGCTACAACCTCGACAACCGCTTTAAATATGACGCCCTTACTTCCAAAGTTCGAATTTAGTCAAAATAATAACGCATACTTCTGGGTACCGCCGGTCGATGTCATGCCGGGAACTATTACTTTAGAACCGTACACAATGAAAATTTTTGGCAAAATTTCAGGCTCTACCCCTACAATGACAGGCCTTAATTTTACGCAGCTTTATAATACCGCCAATACGGAATTTATGTTTTATAATCATGACGCCAGCGAATATGCCATATCTTCAACTGGCACAATAAACGCAGCTCTTTCTGCGATATCGCCTTTACGCGACATGAAAAACAAGCAAAAAAAGCCTAAACAGTTTAACAACAAGCCCCAGAAAGGGGGCCGCGGGGCTTTTCAACTTGGCGATAATTTTAAAAAACATCTTGAAAATCGATGGAAAGAAAAAAATAAAAATAAAGAGAAAAAGAAATAATAAGCGCGGGCGAAAATGAGAACCATTTTGCATAAAAAAACATTTGCCTGCTTCATATTTTGCATAGCCTACTTTTTCAGTCTGCACAATTGCGCCTCTAAATCGAATATCATAACAGGTTCTGACGAATTGAACCATTCAATGAAGCTTACTGTAGGTGTCTTTCAAGACGAGCGCATAGAAAAGCTAAATTCAGACGACGTAAGAGAGATTCTTCAGGAATCTCTAAATATGCTTGAAAAAAAATTCGGGCATATTTCAATTTCTTTTGAAATCATAAAAGAAGGCAACCTTGAAGATTTTTTTACCGAGGCGCGCCAAAAGTACCCGCGCTTTAACGGATGGATATCGAAAACATATCTTTTAATGAACTCAAACGAAGAAAGCTGGCAAAAGACTTTTGAAAAAAGAAAGCCGCAGATTATTCGTTTTTTAAAAGAAAACTGGGAACTTCAAGATTTAAATAATTACTATAAAGCGAAAAATTATGAACATTTTACAGACAAGCTCATTGAAACCTATATCGAAAAACTCAAAAAATTAAAAACTTATAAAATGAAGAATCAAGAAAACCTTTTTTCAAAAAATCCTTATTTGCACAGCTACAAGGCATGGGAAAAACTTATGGAATATCAAGATTCTTACGATATCATTCTTACAAATACCATACTTGTCTATGACGACTTTTTAAAGCCGTACCCGCATGTAGTATTTAAACACGCAAAAGTATCGGGGGGCAGTTTTGAGTCTCCGTATAGAGAAGGCTTTCTTGCCGGCGTAAGCTCATTTAGCAGCGTTTTTGAATTATACAGCCAGGAACCCTATTTTTTGGGAGAAAAAACGGCGAACATCGCATCTTTAACAAAAGAGTTCATGAATAAAGCGATAGGCGGATATCTAATGGCGCATGAACTTGGTCACCAGATATTCTGGATTCCAGATGTATATAATCATCCCGCCGGATGTCTTATGGATACAAAAATAGAAAACCTTGAAATAGGCGACGGATATAACCAGCTATTAAAAGGATATCCGGTTTGTCTTGAATGTCAAAAATATGTACGCGCCCGAAATGAACTTTTTGCCGGACAAAAAGAATTAAAAAAAGGCGATAAAGAAAAAGCAAGGCTGCATATCATAAAAGGATTAAAAATGCTTCCTGAAAGGCTTGACAGAGACAGAGATGAAATTGAATCTTATTTTATGAGGCAGCTAAATTAACGGTTTGCTTTATGAAACCCGAACCTCAACCAGATCTTCTATTAACGATTTTTCGGACGTCTCTGCCGTAAACGATACCGTCTTTATTTCATTTTTTTTTAGATTTTCGGCGTCTAGCATAAACTCAATATCGTCTCCCATAAAATTCTGTCTTTCTTCAAGCTTTTGATTTATGAAAAAACTTATAACGCCGTCGGTTTTTTCTTTGATTTTCCATCGAAAATAAACAGAGCCTAGTTTTCTAATTATTAATAATTTCAAGATAGAACCCTTAAATACCCTGCTGATAAACCACGCTTCAGCCTGCGAATATAATCCTTCAGAGTTATCTTCGGCTGAGGCGTCTCTTACCGCCGCCATGGGAGAAACCGTAAGAGGCAAGAAAGCTTCGGCGTCAAAAACCGTAAAAGCGCTTTTTATAGAGGCAAGTTTTATACTGAATTTAGCTAAAAATGAAACCTTTTCGTTTTTTAAGAAATCTAAATCGGTATAAGATTCCCAGAAATCGGCGAAACATACAGGGCAGTTCTCGATATGTTCCAGTCTATCTTTTACTTTTGAATTGGCAAAAATATTTTTTCGCTCTGATTCTTGAAGCAGCGTCATTAATTCGTGTTCAGTTAAATGGCTCATACCGGTTAATTTTTAAAAAATGCGTAATCATAATTTTTCAATACAGATTTTAACTCTGAGAAATTTTGAAATAAATAGTTTTTTATTTTTTTCCGCGCCTTGCTTAAGCGGCGGTGAACAACCGAAACCGCCACTTTAAGAAGAACAGATATTTTTTTAATAGAAGTAGGGTTTTTCACATCGAAAAAATCTTCTAAAAGCTCTTCTTTTTTTACTTCAAGCTCTT
>JAOUOT010000016.1 GCA_029880265.1 Spirochaetia bacterium
GCTAATGCCGCCGGGCGCATGGATGCGCATGAGGCGGCGCTTTTTTTGTTACTTTTTTTCTTTTTTACACCGCGTACCCGAAGGGTGAAAAAAGAAAAAAAGTAAGTTCTACGGGATGGGCGGTCAATGATTCTGTTACGGGTCGGTTTCACCGTTAAAGATTCATTCGCAAATTGTCGTGCATGCACGACAATATTAGGTTTTACTATTAGATTTAATTAGCTTATTGAGTTCTTCTCGAAGTTCATCGTCATATTTAAACTCTAATTTTTTGAGATAATTAACTCGAACTTGCAACGGCAATTTTTTTGTTTTTTCAGCCAATGTCTTAAAGTTTCTATAGCCAAGTTTGATTATTGTATCTGATTTAATATATTTTATATTATCCAGGATGAATTCAAACATATTTGAAAGATCAATAAAAAATGAGCGGCTCAAACCAATATTTTCATTCTTAATGAAATCGTCTAGTGATCGATACTTATTCTTATATCTTTTTTTACCGTGAAAATAATAACAATATGAAGCTGTAACTAAAGTATTCATTTTCATATTTAATACAGAACCGCGCAGTTTATCAATGCTTCTATTAAACTTAGCTTCTGTAATTGAGTCATCATTTTCAATTTTTTGAAAATCTTCAATTATATTCTTGAATATTTTTACATTATTTTCAAGAGGAGAATTTTTATCTTCACCACCTGGCATAATAGCTTATAAACAATCATAAAATTAATATTGGGTGTCAAGTAAAAGAAAACCTGCCTCAGGCAGAAAATATTATCGCGAAGAAGATTTTGACACTTCGCGGCAGGCGGGTGATGCTTGATCGAGATTTAGCCGTGCTTTATGAGGTTGAGACAAAGGTATTAAACCAGTCGGTTAAGAGAAATATTGAAAGGTTTCCTGAAGATTTTATGTTTCAGCTCAATGAAGAAGAGTTTGAAAACTTGAAGTCACAAATTGTGACTTCAAGTTGGGGCGGCATTTGCATTGCTTCTTCAAATAATGCTTTATTCATAATAACAAGGTACCCCCTGCTATATGATAAAAAAATCTTTACCCTGTAAGCGGGTTTTCTTCACTTTATTTTAATATCAATCATGTTTATAAAGAAATCTGACAAAATACATATTCATTTTGCTGGCATTTGCGGTACGGCAATGGCTTCTGCCGCGGTAATGCTTAAAAAAGCAGGTCATACGGTTACCGGTTCAGACGTGAATTTTTACCCTCCTATGGGAGATTACTTGAAAGAAAATAACATAAAGACTTTTAAGGGTTACTCGGCCGAAAATTTGAAAAGAAAGCCCGATCTCGCGGTTATCGGCAACGCGCTTTCAAGAGATAACGTAGAGGCAGAAGTTATTCTCAAGGAAAATATATTTTTTCTTTCGCTTGCCGAGCTTATACGCTTCTTTTTTTTAAAAGACGCAAGAACGCTTGTGGTATCGGGTACGCACGGCAAAAGCACGACAACGGCGCTTGCAAGCTGGGTTTTTAATTATTGCGGCCAAAAACCTGGATATCTGTTTGCCGCTATTTCAAATAATTTTAAAGACAGCGGACGCATGGCCCATAAAGACGGTATTTTTATTATAGAAGGCGACGAATATGACAACGCCTTTTTTGACAAGCGTTCCAAGTTTTTACAGTATATGCCGCATTATTTAATCATAAACAATATTGAATATGATCACAGCGATATTTTTAATTCTATTGACGAAATACTTTTAAGCTTCAGGCGCCTCGCGGCATTGGTTCCCGAAAACGGATTTATTCTCGCCAACGCCGACGATAAAAACGTAAGAAACGTTGTAAAAAACGCGCGATGCCGCTTATTGACGTTCGGCAAATCAAAAAAGTCAGATTTTAGACTTTCAAAATATTTTGAAAAATCCGATGGAACCGTTTTTAACATTGAGCATGCCGGCAAAACATATACCGACATTTTTCTGCCCCTTGCAGGCGAGAAAAACGCGCTAAACGCGCTGGCGACTTTTGCCGCGGGTCAAACTCTCGGCCTAAAACCATCCGCTATATTTGAGGCTTTTCAGTCGTTTAAGGGTTTAAAAAGACGGCTTGAAAAATTTGCGCAAAAAAATGAAATTATTTTTTATGACGATTTCGCGCATCATCCTACTTCGATAAAAGCTGTTATTGAGTCGCTTAAAAACCGTCATAAAAATTCAAGAGTAGTCGCCGTTTTAGAGCCAAGAAGCAATACGATGGTAAAAAAAATCATGCAGAATGATTTATACGCGGCGCTTCAAAAGGCCGATGTAATTATCATAGGAGAGATCTATCGCAAAGAAAAAATACATCCGAAAGAAAGAATTGATGTGAGGTCTCTCATAAAAAAACTCAGCCTTAACGGCAAAGAGGCATATCATATTGAAAACATAAACAATATTGCTTCTAAAATCATGACGTTGACAAAGCCAAAAGACATTGTTCTTTTAATGAGCAACGGAAGTTTTGGGGGGCTGAGAAATATAATGCAAGAAAAATCAAGGGAAGGCAAATGAGAATTACGCTTGCGATTTTACTTGTCTTATCGCTGGCGGCGGGCCATTGGTATCATAATTATGATTTACAAGAGAAAAAGAAGAGTTATTCGAAAGAAATCAATTCTCACTTAGATAAAATTTATCATATTGAAAAAGACTTTATAGCAAATCTGCCTATTTATGAAGATTACGGCACGGCAAAAAAAGAAAAAGAGCTTAGAAAATATCTGTTACCCCATCACATACAAGCGGCGAAAAAATCGGCTTTCGGCCCGGTAAATGACGTCGAGCATATCAAAAAACTTGTCGGCGAAAATAAACTGGCAAAAATTGAAGCCGATAAAGATGCTCTTTTTTTCTTTTATAACGTTCCCGACAGCGGCAAATATTTGACCCTGAAAGCGGCTGACGGTTTAAAAATGATTGCCTATCATTTTCAGGAAATTTTGAGAAAAAAGGCCGATCTACCCGAAGTCAAACTGGCCGTCTCTTCAATGCTTCGCACCAAAGAATATCATTCAAAATTAAAAACATCGAACGAAAACGCCGCCTATATTTCAAGCCACAGCTACGGCGTAAGTTTTGACTTGTTTTACGACGATTATTTTATAAATTTTCCCGAGCCCCAAAAAACAGAAGACGGCTTCTCAAATGAAATTATCGATCGCCTGAATTATCGTTTCGGTTTTCTTGCTGGCGACGCTTTAAGGCGGCAGTTAAAAAGCATGCTGATGGAAACATTGATAGAACTTCAAGCCGAAGGCAAGATTTACGCGATTATTGAAAAAAACCAGAGATGCTTTCATGTCACCGTCTTAAAATAAATTGTCCATTAATGATAAATATATCAAAACAAAAAATAAGATATTATACGATTAGAAAAATAAAAACTCCTCTGGGCATTATGACGGCCGGGGCCGTAAAAGAGGGCGTCTGTCTGCTTGAATTTGCCGAAGAATTTGAAAAAGAAAAAACAGACGGATGTCTAATCGGCGAAAAGATCAATGATGAAAAAATAAGCGCCCATTTTGAAGCTTTAGGCTCTCAGCTTTCAGAATATTTTAACGGCAAAAGAAAAAAGTTCAGCCTGCCTTTGGTCTTAAACGGCACAGAATTTCAGATGCGGGCATGGCATACGCTTTTAAGAGTTCCTTACGGCGAAACCATCTCTTATGAAAAGCAGGCGGCGCTAATGAAAAACCCGAAAGCCGTAAGAGCCGCCGCTAACGCGAACGCCGCCAATAAAATTGGCATTATTATACCCTGCCATAGAGTCATCGCTAAAAACGGCGGTCTGGCCGGTTATGCCGCAGGCATTGAAAAAAAAGAATATCTTTTGAATCTAGAAAAAATATAAGTCTATGCACGAGCAGATGTTTTCTACTGAAGCCACAGAGAACTCAGAGTTTTGAAGTTATTATGAAATCTGTGTGACCTCTGTGCGCTCTGTGCCCTTTTGCTGGCTATGTATAGGCGACTCTACCCCCTAAAAAAGATTCTTTACGAGCGAATTGCCGAATAACTTATATCAAACCAAATACGTATGAAAATCATAAGCTGGAACGTAAACGGAATCAGGGCGGTCGAAAGAAAAAAAGATCTGCAAAGTTTCATAAAAAATGAAAATCCCGATTTATTTTTTATTCAAGAGACAAAGGCAAAGCCAGAGCAGCTTTCAAGTTATTTAACCGAAAACGAAGATTATTTTCAGCATTATCATTCGGCTGAGCGCGCGGGTTATTCGGGAACGGGGGTCTGGCTTTCTAAAAAAACATTTTCTGAAAATTATAAAATTCATACCGGTATGCCCGGGTGGAACGACAACGAAGGAAGAGTTCTTCAGGTCGAATACAATAACTTAGATTTTTTTGGAATTTATTTTCCCAACGGAGGGAAAAGCCAAGACGCGTGGCTTGATAAGCTAAAATTTTACGACCATTTTTTAAAACATGTCAATACGAAAAAAAAATCGGGAAGAAACATCATTTGGACCGGCGATTTGAATGTGGCGCATAATGAATTAGACCTGGCGCGGCCCAAAGAAAACGAGGGCAATATCGGGTTTAGACCCGAAGAAAGAGCATGGGTAGATAAGGTCGAATCTAGCGGATGGATTGATATTTTCAGAAAAACTTATCCCGATAAAATAAGCTATACATGGTGGTCCCTTCAGACCCGCGCCAGAGAGAGAAATATTGGCTGGCGCATTGATTATTTTATGACAGACGCAGCTTTACTTAAAAAACTTAAAGCAATAAATCATCTTGAAAACCAGATGGGCTCTGATCATTGTCCCGTTTTATTAGAAATCGATATTTTATAACGCAATCGCAAGGGTAATAAAACCTAAAATCAACATGCATAAAAACCCGGGAAAGACAAGCATTGAAAACTGGCGCGGGGCCAGAACCACAACCAGTATTCCTTTAGCGAGAGTATTGGCGGCTCCCGCTAAATAAGCGGCAATTGCAGCCGTATTTAACGGCATATTTTCGGCCGCCGATTTTGCCATACTTATCGTAATGGCGTCAACGTCGGTTAAGCCCGATAAAAAACCCACCGCGTAAGCTCCCCAATCGCCGAAAGTAGCATGACCTAAATAAGAAAGAATTCGAATAGCCAGGTATAAAGACCCAAAAAGTATGCCGTCTTTAAGTTTCATCGGGTTTTCAGTGATTATGGGCTGCGGACTCTTATCTGGCTGTTTTTTTACTTTGAAGTACAGATAGACGATATAAAAAAATCCGCCTGCAAAAAAACCCGATAACGGCCAAAATAATACTTTTGCCAGGGGCATATGAAATATAGCGGCCTCTAACAGCATACGGGGTATCATGATCATGCTGGCGATAATAATGCCCATCGCTAAAAATATTGATTTTGTTATTTTTTGCGAGCGTCTGGCGTAATCCATCGCGACGGCCGTACTGCTGACCAGCCCTCCCGCGAAGGCTGTAAACAGAGTACCCCTGCTGGTTCCCATTAATCGATTAATTACATAACCAAAAAAACCGATTCCCGCGACAAGAACCACAACCAGCCAAATTTCATAGGGATTAATCAAAGTCTTGGGAAAATCTGGCGCTAAATCCCAAATTTTCTCGGGTATGGGGAGTTTTGACGGCAAAAGAGGCAATACCACAAGCGAGATTACCGCAAATTTCGTGGCAATAACAAGTTCTTCTTCTTTGACCTGCCTTACCCAGCTTCTTACCGCAGGCTTTGCCGAAAGCAGGGTAACTGTAATGACCATTATAAAAGCCGAAGCGAGTACTTCTCCTATGGCGCATAGGCCGCCCAGCAAGAAAGTAATGATAAAGGCAATTTCGGTGGTTATTCCCAGCGAGTTTTTTTCTTTATAGTGGCTTACTAAAATCAATAAGCCGACAACCAGCAACGAAACAGGAAAAACCCAATTATACCCTTTGCTATAAAAACTAACCGATAAAAATCCCAATACCGAGGCAAGGGGAAAGGTTCGCGCTCCGCCAAAAGTTCTTTTTCTATTTTGGTCTTTATTTTCGGCTTCTTCTTTTCTGGTTTCATGCTCTCTTTCAATGCCTACGGCCGCCCCAATAAAAACCGCGAATATTAAATTATAGTAATTTTGCGTTTCCATTTGTTAAAATCTATTTATAATTTACTAGGCGCAGACGTTCCGGCCAAAATTAGTTGAAGTTCGTTTGCTTTTTTTATGACGCTTTCAGGGGTTACAATAAGGGTTTTTCCCGCTTCAAAGGCCAATGCGTGGGCTCCGTTTTTTTTAATGGTTTCAAGAGTCTGAACGCCAATCGCCGGCACGTCAAATCTCGCGTCTTGTTTCGCTTTCTCTGCCTTACAGACAACCGCTCCTTTGTTTCGCGAGAGCCTGCCGCCTCGTTTAATGCATTCGTCGGTGCCTTCAATAGCTTCAACCGCCAGAACCGATTCAAACCGAACGACAACGGTTTGCCCGATATCAAGCTGGCCCATTTTCTTGGCGTAATACATGCCGTATTTAATATCTTTTAGATCTTGAGCCGACGGTTTTTTCTTTGAATATACGCCTTCGGGCAAGAATAAATCTTTTAAAAAATAGTCTTGGGGCAGAATATCGACGCCGTTTTTCTTTAACTCGTCGGCCAGGGCAAAAAATATTGTATCGTCGTTGCGATTTATTAATTTTCGAAGCATCCAGAGGGTTTTTAAATCAAATTTTAAATCTTTAAATAAATGTTCTTTTGTAATCTTGCCAATCATTACAAGATGAGTTATGCCGTCTTTTTTAAATTGTTTAATAGCTTTGCCCACCTGCGTAATGGTTACCGGTTTTGAAATTGTTCTTAAATGCAAATTATGTTTTTTATTTGAAAAATCTTCTTCTTCAACTGCGTAAATAACGGTTTCTACGTTTTGTTTTATCGCACTGTCTGCCGTTAAAGCCGGAAGAATTCCCGACCCTGCAATAATCCCCAGTTTTTTTATTTTCATTTTCAAGGAAAATAATTGTTATTGATGCATATAGACAATCATATTTTATTTAGGCAAGAAATTTTTAATGAAATGCGGGGTATGGCGGGGTATGAATGAGGCCTTTCGCGTAATCGAAGCTGCCCGCAAGCCTAAGCTTTCAGCTATTGCCTGAAAATCGTATCGAGGGGCCATTCTCAAAAAGTGATTGCCAATGCGTTTCAAAATCTAAAAAGAGAATTGCGCTATGGGGGGCGTAGCTCAGTTGGGAGAGCGTTACAATGGCATTGTAAAGGTCAGGGGTTCGATTCCCCTCGCCTCCAAAAAATAAAAACATTAAAGGGAGTTTATTAGCATGGCAAAGATAAAAATTGGAATAAACGGGTTCGGACGCATAGGGCGCAATCTTTTTAAATTAGCAATAGAAAATTCAAATTTTGAAGTAAAACTTATCAATGACCTTACCGACAGCAAAACTCTGGCGCATTTGTTAAAATACGACTCGGTTTTTGGCGTATGGAATAAACAGGTTGAAGCAGAAGACGGTTCAATACTGGTTGAAAATCAAAAGATACCGGTGTCGGCGATAAAAAATCATGAAGAAATAAAATGGGCCGATTATGACGTCGATTATGTTGTAGAATCTACGGGTATCTTTACTGATGACCGGGCAAGGCTTCACATAGAAAAAGGGGGCGCAAAAAAAGTTATTATCTCGGCTCCCGCTAAAAATGAAGACATCACGATAGTTTTAGGTGTAAATCATGACAAATACGACGCGTCTTCGCATCATGTTATTTCAAACGCTTCGTGCACAACAAACTGTCTTGCGCCCGTAGCCAAAGTTCTTATGGATAAATTCGGCATTGAAAAAGGCTTGATGACAACCATACACAGTTATACAAACGACCAAAGGCTTCTTGACTTGCCTCATAAAGATTTAAGACGCGCAAGAGCAGCAGCTCTTTCAATGGTGCCCACATCTACAGGCGCCGCAAAAGCTGTTTCGCTGGTATTACCCGAATTAAAAGGAAAGCTTGACGGGCTTGCGATTCGCGTGCCTACGCCGAATGTTTCTATGATTGATTTGGTAGTAGAAACAAAAGAAAAAACTTCAAAAGAAACGGTTAATGCCGCGTTAAAAGAAGCTTCAGAAAGCTCGTTAAAAGGTATTTTGGGTTACAACGAACTTCCTCTGGTATCTCGCGATTATGTTCAAAATTCATTATCTTCAATTGTTGACGGGCTGACAACAAACGTTATCGGCGAAAATATGGTAAAAATTTTATCATGGTATGATAATGAATGGGGATATTCTTCAAGAGTTGTAGACTTAATTGAATATATTGACGGCAAACAATAAATCGTCATAATGCAAGAAAAAACATCTGAAGCCGCAAAGCTGTTAAAGGCGTCAAGGCATCCTGTTTTTTTAAGCGGCGCTGGTATTTCAGCAGAAAGCGGCATTCCTACTTTTAGGGGCGAAGACGGCTTGTGGAAGAACTACCGCGCCGAAGAGCTGGCTACGGCCCATGCATTTCAAAGAGATCCTAAACTTGTCTGGCAATGGTATAACTGGCGAAGACAGATAATATCAGAAAAAAAACCAAATGCGGCGCACTATGGGGTCGTAAAACTGCAAAAATTAATACCCCAGATGCCAATAATCACCCAAAATGTAGACGGTTTTCATAAAAAGGCCGGGGCCAAAAATGTTATAGAGATGCACGGCAATATTTTTGAAACATTCTGTTTTTCATGCCGCGCATATTCTGATGCCGATACGACGACAGAAGAAGTACAAAAATGCGGCGTATGTAAATCGGGTCTTTTGCGGCCAGGGGTCGTCTGGTTTGGCGAAGCGCTGCCGGTCAACGCAATGCAGCAAATAAGCATTGAACTTCAAAAAGCTGATCTGATTTTGGTTGTAGGAACCTCGGGCCAGGTTTATCCGGCTGCCGGTTTTGCCTCGGTTGTTCAATCAAAAGGGGGCAAAAGCATTGAGATAAATATAGAACAGCCTGTTAATGTCGATTTAGGCTTAACGGGAAAAGCCGGCGAACTGCTTCCTCAGATTGTTGAAGAGTATATGAAGCTTTAATATTTTTATGAAAGATGAGCCTGCAGAAAACGACTTTTCTTCAGAAGAAAAAGCCGGATGGATTAAGCATAAATACTTAATCTTCAAAAAGACAATAATAAATCTTCTCACAACGGGTCTTACGCCATCTCGTCTGGCTTTAGGAATTACAGTAGGTTTTGCCGCAGGTACCTTTCCTATTTTGGGTACCCATACTATATTGGGAATTATCTTTGCCTTTTTACTGCGATTAAATCAAGCGGCTGTTTATGCGGGTATCTGGATCTCTTTTCCCGCTTTTGTTGCGCTGCTTCTGCCTTTTTTAAGAGTAGGCGAATTTATTACGTTTTCTGAAAAACTAAGATGGAACGAATTTTATTCAAATTTTTTGATTATGGTCGAGAATTGGGATAATTTTTTTCATGTTTTAAATATCTATAGCCATTCTATTTGGCACATGATTATAGGATGGGTTTTAATTCTCGTTGTTATATCGGCTCCGATTTATTTTCTCTCTTATTACCTGTTTTTACAATTCAGTAAAAAAGGCATAAAAAATCCCGAATAAAGACGATAAAATTTGCTTTAATTCGTCTCAATGATTATTCTGTCATAAGAATTAAATTGTTATGAATTCGGGTTTTAATTATATAGTATCTGTATCTTTTGCGGCGGCCATACTTATTTTTATGGCTATTAAATATCTTGAGTTTTTTCAAAAACTTAAATTTAAAGACGCCGTTAAAGCTTTTGCCGAAAAAAAATATATCATGGCTGTTTCTATGTTTGAAGACATCTCTGAAAGAGAGCCGCAAAATAGTCTGCTCTACTGGTATATGGCGAGGGCAAATATAAAAAACAAATCAATTTCAAGAGCTATTGCCGAATTAAAAAAAGTTCTTCAAATAAACAATTATTCGGTAATTGAAGAATCTCCCGATATAGGAAATTTTTCAGAGCTCGGCGTACAGTATCTGTTAAGAGATATTTATGAACAGAGCCGAATGCACGATAAGCTTTTTACCCAGCTTCAAATTTTAATGAAAATGGAGCCCGATAATGCTCAGCATCCCATGGCCATTGCTAAAATGCTGATTAGCAAAAAGGAATATTCAGAAAGAACAATTAAATATCTTAAGCAGGCGATGAATATTTCAACTCAAAATCTGGAGGTTTTTAACCTTATCGCCTATGTTTATTTTAAACAAAACAGTTACGAAAAAGCAAAAGAATATGCCGAAAAAGCGCTTTCTTTACAACCGGCGTCGAACGAAGCAAAATATATTATGGGAGAATATTTTTATAAAAGCAATATTCCCGATACGGCAGAAGAGTATCTGATAGAGGCTCAAAATAGCGAACTCTTTGGCAAGAGTATTCTTTTTTTACTGGGTAAAATATATTTTCAAAAAGGAGAATGGGAAACGTCTTTAAATTGGCTTGAGCAGGCCGTAAAAATGCCAAAATCTTTTTTAGAAGACGAAGATTTAGAATGGGAAGCCTATTATTTAAGCGGGCTAAATTATGAAAATTTATACGATGCAAAATCTGCGGTAGAGACCTACGAGCATATTCAAAAATATAAACCTGATTTTAAAGATATTGCCCATAAACTACAGAATATTATAGTTGAAGATAACAGCGATCTTATAAAAGATTTTATTACCGCAAAAAAAGATATTTTTAATATGCTTTCTGAGAACATACTAAACTATCTTGGATATGAAATTGAAAATATGTATACGGCTGAAGACGGAAGCATTAATTTAATTGCTCTTGAAAAAGGCATAAGTCACAGACATGCCGCCTGTTTTGTAAAACGAAATTATGACTTAATAAGCGAAGACCAAATCATGATGCTGGTAAAATATGTTCAATCTTCGGGCGCGTCTCATGGCATCTTTGTAACAACAGGAGAATTTACCGGTACTGCAAAAAATTATGCAGAAAAGTACAAGGTAAAGGTTATTAACTCGTCTCAATTAGAAGGAGTGTTGGCGAAAATCAGCAAAGCGTAAGATATCCATACAATTAAGGTGAAAATTGAGAGAGTAACTATTATCTTTTTACTGTCAGACGGAATAGAAACTTTTGTTAAAATATATCCGGCCGCGGCCCATACCCAGGGCAATGAAATAAAAGCCATTTCAAATGTTTGAAACGCTACTTTTTTGTAAGAAATACTTTTACCGAGATTTAAGATCGTAGTTTTGCTTTCTTCATACCAGAACAAAGCGTACAAGCAAAAAACAACCGATACGATCAAGAATATTCCGGGAGATATCTGGCCCCTAAGTAAAAGAAAAACCCAAAAAATCAACCATAAAACGGCTGGTATGAAGAATATTGAATCCATGGTTTCCCCCATTTAAATGCGAATTTTAGACTTTTTAATATACTATTAACGTCTGCTTTATTTTTTCCGGCTATTGAATAAGCCGTGCCGTGCGCCGGAGAAATTCTTAGCTTGGGTAAATTAAGCGTAATATTGACGCCGTCAAATTGACTAAGCATCTTAAAAGGAATCAGACCCTGATCATGATAACTTACAATAGAAATTGAATAGTTTTTTCTTTCAGGGGTTGAAAAAAAACCATCCGCAGCATACGGTCCTTCAACTTTTATTCCTTTTTTAGTTAAAAATTTCATCTTTTCTATTAAAAATTTCTCTTCTGTGCCTATTTTACCGTTTTCGCCGGCATGCGGATTTAATCCCATTAAGGCTACAGGTTTTTTATCGGCAATTATTTGCTTAAAAAGTAGCAAAGCATTTGCCATCTCGGCAAAGTTTACTTTTTTTATCTTTTCGGGAACGTCAGAAATGGGAATATGCGTGGTCAACGGCAAAACCGATAACTGCGGATGATACATAAGCATAAAAGTCTGTCTTTGCCAAAAATCTTGCAAGAATTCAGTATGTCCGCTGAAATTGATTCCCGATTTTATGATGTATTCTTTTGAAACAGGCAGCGTCACAAGGGCCGAGCAAGGCAAATCTTTGCAAAGACCAAGCGCTTTTTTCAAATATTCAAGGGCTCTCTTGCCTGTTGCAGTCGAAGGTTTGCCGGCTCTTGTCTTTATATCTTTCTTAAGATAAAGATAAACAGGTTTCTCATTATTTGTGCTTTCAATATTTTCAAGTATTTCTTCAATATTTTTATATTCATGAAAAGGTATGATATTATACAATCGTTCTATTTTTTTATCATTTGAATATAAATCGCCTATGATAATACAGTTTTTTAAAAAACTTTGTTCTTTGGGAGCAAAATACTCTTCTTTTCTTTCGACAAGTTTATTCAGTATTTCTCTGCCAACGCCGGCAGGGTCGCCTAAAGAGATAATAGTATAAAATTTATTTTTCAGATTTAGATTATTTTTTTGATTTATCGCCGACCGAAAATACAGTTTCTTCTTTAAGATTGTCTTTAGCGTATTCTGTTTCAATTATATTTTTTGCGGATACTCTTAAATCGTTGGCGATCATGCATCTTCCTTCAAGAATAACGCCGTTTTGTATTATAAGTTCAGGGGTTCTGATATCGCCGAATATTTTTGCCGTCGGCAAAAGCATCACTCTGCTTTTCGCCGTAATATTGCCGATTATAATGCCTTCAACAATGACCGAGGTCGCCGAAACATTTGTTTTTATTTTGCCCGTAGCGCCTATATACAATTGCTCTGCCTGAAGAGATTTGCCTTCAAATTTACCGTCAATCTTCAAACTTCCGTTGATAAAGAATCTGCCGGTAAAAAATGAGTTTTCGCCTATAATTGAATTTGTTACATCTTGCTGGCTTTTTACTAAAGGCATAAACGCTCCTCCTTAAATATTGAGTCATTTTTTATATTTTAGCTGTTTTGTCATGTATAAAATATGACGATACTTTAAGATGAGTAAGGTCTAATTGTAACTTAACAAATTTGAATATAGTTAATTAAATTATATCTTGACTATATAAATAAATATTGATAAATAGAAGAAATAAATATAAAATTACGCAATAAAGATGTCAAAAGGCAATAAAAAAGAAAAAGAGAAAAAAGAGGCAAAAGTATTAGCTGTAGAAGACGATTCTGTTCAGCGGCGCCTTATTCAAGAGCTTTTTTCAAATTTAGGTTATACGGTAAAAACGGCCGAAACAGGCGAAGAAGGCATTGAAATTGCAAAAGAATTTCTGCCCGACGTAATCTTACTTGATGTTTATCTTCCCGGGCAAAGCGGTATTGAGGTTTTAAATAGCCTTAAACAAGAGAAATCGCTGAAAAACACGATTATTGTGATGATGTCGACAGATACGTCTGAAGATACAACTCTAATGGGGTTGGCAAATCAGGCGGATGAATTTATATATAAGCCCGTACGTTCGGGAGAGTTGGCCGTCAAAATGAACGCTTGGCTCGAAAGAAAGAGAAACAGAGAAGAACTTGAAGAGCTGAATGTGCAGCTAACAAGAGAAAGAAAAATGTTGTCGCAATATTTTTCTGAAGACGTGGTCAGCAAGATATTAAGCGACGATGAAAACGCAAGCTCACATCTTAAAGGCGAAAATCTTACTGCCACAATTTTATTTTTTGATATTAGAAATTTTACAAGCATAAGCGAAAAGTTAAGCCCTGATCTTGTCGCCGATTTATTAAATTTACTTTTTTCTGATATTATGGATCTGGTTTTTAGTCATAACGGTTCCATAAATAAGCTTATAGGAGACGCCATTTTAGCTACTTTCGGATGTCCGTATAACACAAAACAAGACGCGTTAAACGCCGTAAACTGCGCTCTTGATATAAGAAAAACCATTGAGTTTTTTAATAAAGTTAAGCCCAAATACTTAGAGCATGAACTCAGCGTGGGCATTGGCATCGCCACCGGACAGGTTTTCGCGGGAAATATAGGATCTTATAGAAGAATGGAATATACAGTTATAGGCGACGTCGTAAATACGGCCAGCAGGCTTCAAAACCTGACAAAAAAGGCCGGCGTAGACATTATTATTGACGGAGAAACCCAAAAAAAAGCGAGCGATAATTTAATATTAAGAAGAGTCAGGGTTAAAAATATAAGAGGAAAAGAAAAAGAAGTTGAAATTTTTGCTTTAGACGGCATAAAAGGCGAAAAAAAATTGGAAGATAAGGAAGATTCGCTTACATTCTTTTAAATAAATTGTGTTTGATAATGATATGAAAATTCTTGTTGCCGAAGATAATGACGTGAATCAACTATTAATTCGAAAAATGCTCGAAAAGATGGGGCATGACGTGAATATTGTAAAAAACGGTCAAGAAGCTGTCGACGCGGCCCTGAAAAATAATTATGATATTATCTTTATGGATATACAAATGCCCGTTTTAAACGGTATAGAAGCGACCGAAGAAATCTTGAAAAAGCTTGGTACCGCGCCGCCTATCATCGCCGTAACAGCCAATGTTTTTGAAGAAGATAAACAAAAATGTATTAGAGCCGGTATGAAAGATCATATAGGAAAGCCTTTTCGCGCCGAAGATCTGCAAAGCGCAATTAAAACATATGTAAAATAGATGTTTAATTAGCGTCTTTTTTATTTTTTAACAGTATATAAAGCTTTTGCCTGCCCCGAAGAATTACAAATAAAAATTCTTTTTCTTTTGACGAAGTTTCGAATAATTTTTTTAATTTAGAAACAGATCTTATTTCAATGCCATTTACAGACAAAATAGTGTCTCCTGTAGATAGTTTTGCCTGCCCCGCAAGACTGCCTGATTCGATATGTTCAACATAAACGCCGTATCTTTTTTGAAGCAGATAATGACTATATACATGTTCGGTAATATTTCGCGCGATAAAGCCCAGTTTTGACTGGTATAGTTCTCCCTGAACGGGAGGTTTTTCGATAACAAGAATAGAATAATTCTTGATAAAAGATTTTTCTTTTTTATCTTTTTTTAAAACTTCAACTATAACTTTTTTACCTATCGTGAATTTTGAAATTTCCATTTCTATGCCGGGGATGTCTTTGCCTTCGACCGCCGATATTTTTTTACCGTCAATAGAAAGAATAATATCTAAAGGCTCTATTTTTTTTTGAGCGTCTGAATTTTGCGAAATATATGACACTAAAGCGCCTGAATCTTTTGAAATTCTTAAATTTTCTCTGACTTCCGGTTCAATTTGTTCAAAAGTCATCCCAAGCCAGGCCCGCTTCATTTTGCCTTCTTTTTCTATTTTTCTTTTAACGTCAAGAGCCACTTCAATTGGTATGGTAAACCCTATACCGCGTCCATTCGCCCTTGAGTTAATTCCTATTACGCTGCCGTTTAAATCTAAAAGGGGCCCGCCAGAAGAACCGGGGGCTATCATGGCGTCTGTTTGAATAAACTCGTTTATCACCGGAGCGTTAGGAAGGTTGCGTCCTTTGGCCGAAATAATGCCAAAACTAATGGTGTGATCAAAGCCGTATGGATTCCCTATGGCCAATACCCACTGGCCCACTTTTGTTTTTTTACTGTCCCCTAATTTTAAAGGTTTAATCTTCTTTGAAATCGGCTTATAATTTTTAATTCTTAAAAAGGCTACGTCGGTAGTTTCATCTGAGCCAAGATTTTCGGCTTCATACTCAACAGGGTCGTCGTATATTTTCACCTTTATAGAAATTGCGTCGTCGACAACGTGATGGTTGGTAAAAATATGGCCCTTTTCATCTATAAAAAATCCCGAACCGAAAGCTTCGTATTTTTTATGTTTTCTTTGAGCCACTACTTTTATATGCACAACGCTCGGCATAATTTTATCGGCAATAGACGTTATTTGGTTTTGAAGTTCAAAAAGAGCGCTTTTTGAATCTGTAAAAGCTTTGTTTGTAAAAACAATAAGACTTATAACAATACATAAGATTAGTTTCTTCATCGTTTGACCATAAAATATTTCTTAAACCAGACAGTCCAATGAAAAATAACCGACTTTAGACTCAATCATAAAAAAGACGGCCCGTCAATATTCGCATACGGGCCTCGGCAAGCCAAAGCATTATCAAATACTATTTAAATTAAAAAACCAATAAACATCCGTAAAAGATGTTGAACTCTTGTATTCTCAATTTAAAAAGGTCTTAAGATTAAAATTTTACTTTGCTTATGAACAATCTTCCTTTTGCTCTACCTGATATTGGCGACGACGAAATTAATGAAGTTGTCGAAACCCTGAAATCTGGATGGATAACCACCGGACCTAAGACAAAGGTTTTTGAAGAGCAATTTGCCGAATATATCGGTTCAAAAAACGCGTTAGCGGTGAATTCGGCCACGGCCGGGCTGCATTTGGCCCTTGAGGCAGTGGGCGTTCAAAGAGGCGATAAAGTAATTACGTCTTCTTATACATTTACGGCGACAGCTGAAGTCATACGCTATTTTGACGCCGACCCCGTATTTTGCGATATAGATAAAGATACATATAACATAGATTGTGAAAAATTATCAAAGCTTTGCGATAAACTATGCAATGAATTCCCCGGAAAAGTCAAAGCGATTATGCCGGTGCATTTTGCGGGTCAGGCCTGCGATATGAACAAGATTATGCTTATTGCAAAAAAACATAATCTTTATGTGATTGAAGACGCGGCCCATGCGCTGCCCGCTACATACGATAAAAAAAAGATAGGAACCATAGGCGACATTACGGTATTTAGCTTTTACGCAACCAAAACAATAACCACAGCCGAAGGCGGCATGATAACCACCGATAATGCCGATTTCGCAAGAAGAATGAGCGTAATGAGGCTGCATGGGTTTAGCCGCGACGCATGGGATAGATATTCAAGCGTAAAAGCGCCCTGGTACTACGAAGTAATAGCTCCCGGATATAAATATAATATGACCGATATTGCCGCTTCGTTAGGCATTCATCAGCTAAAAAAATGCGGCCTTTTTTATGAAAAAAGATTGAAGATCGCGCAAATGTATGATCAAGCGTTTGAAAATGAAGAGAAAATTATAGTTCCTTATAAAGGAAAAAAAGATGACATCCACTCTTATCATCTTTATGTAATTAAAGTGCCCCAAGAGATGAGGGACGAGTTTATCATAAAGATGAAAGAAAAAGGCGTTGGATGTTCGGTACATTTTATTCCGCTGCATATACAGCCTTATTATAAAGATAAATATGCATATAAAGAACATGATTTTCCCATAGCCTATGAAAATTTTTTATGTTCGGTTAGTCTTCCTATTTATACAAAAATGACCGATTCAGATACAAACCGCGTTATCGACGCGGCAAAAAGCGTCATAAGTTAAGAATACTTATTCTAAATATTGAAATTATGATAAAAAGAATCTTTGATTTCACGATGAGTTTTTTGGGGATACTGATTTTATCGCCTGTTTTTTTACTTTTTTCATTTCTTATTAAGATTACGTCGAAAGGGCCTGTTTTTTTTCTTCAAAACAGAGTGGGCCTAAACGGAAAAGTTTTTAAGATTATTAAATTCAGAAGCATGAGGCACGAACCCTTAAAGAAGTCTTCTTTAATAACACAGGGAAGCGACGATATGCGCATCACCAGATTAGGCAAATTCTTAAGAAAAACAAAAATTGACGAACTGCCCCAGTTATTTAACGTTTTATCTGGCAAAATGTCTCTGGTAGGGCCGAGACCTGAAGTAGAAAAATACGTAAAACTTTACGATCGCGTGCAAAAAAAAGTTTTATCGGTAAAACCGGGAATAACCGATCTGGCTTCTTTAGAATTTCGAAACGAAGAAGAATTATTAAAGGGCGTACAAAATACAGAAAAATACTATATTGAAAATATTATGCCAAAAAAATTAACACTTAATTTAGAATATATAAGCCGCCGGTCATTCTTTTTTGACTTAAAAATCATATTGAAAACAGTTCTTAAAATCATTTAGCGGGGGCGCCGGTGGCGCAGCTGCTATTTTTAGATGACAAAAAGGCTTGTCGTCACAATTCTTGTTTTTAAACTAATGTTCAATGAATGAAATTTCGGTAAAAATTGCGAAATTACACTCTGATGTTAAAATACCAGAAAGATCAAGTCAAGAGGCGGCCTGCTATGATTTGCGGGCCCATCTTTCAGAAACTATTTTGCTAAAACCGATGGAAAGACGCGCTGTTCCTACGGGCCTTAAAGTAGAAATTCCCGAAGGATACCTTTTGTCAGTAAGACCCCGATCAGGCTTGGCAATAAAAGAAGGCATAACGTTGATCAATTCTCCCGGCACAATTGATTCTGACTATAGAGGCGAAATCAAGGTATTGCTTGTTAATTTAAGCGATAAGCCGGTAGAAATAAAAAACGACGAGAGAATAGCGCAGCTTATTCTTGAGAAAGCTCTCGGTATAAACTGGCAAGAAAAAACAGAGCGCGAATTATCGCATACAATCAGAGGCGAAGGCGGTTTCGGTTCAACGGGTATTAATTAAATAAATCTTAGAATTTTAGAAACATGGTAAACAAAAATTGAAAAGGGAAAATAATCGATTATATGTAATTTTCGGGGGAGGTATAGGAAAATTCGGGGCAAACTTTACAATTTTTTCATATAATCAAAAAAATATTTTAATAGACGCCGGCATTGGGTTCCCTAATCAAAATACTCCCGGAATTTCAAAAACTCTGCCAAATATCGAGTTATTGCACAGCTTTCCTTTAAGCGCGATAATTATTACTCACGCCCATGAAGACCATGTCGGGGCGCTGCCTTACCTTTATGAAATGATAGAAGACAAGACTCCTATATTTGCCAGTCCTTTTTCAATAGCGTTAATAAAACATAAACTTAAAGATTACGGAATAAAAAACGAAAAATTTGAATTTCGTAGCATTGAAGATAACATACTTTTTCAGCATTTTGACTTTGAAATAAACTCTTTCTTTATGCCCCACTCTATACCGCAAAGTTTTTCGATAGGTTTGACAATCAAAGATCTTAATATGAAGATTTTTTTCTCGGGCGATTTCAAAACCAAAGGAGCCGAAAAGAGATTTAATTCAAAAGATCTCGAGAAATTTTCAGGCGTTGATTATCTTTTTTGTGATTCTACAGGATCGTTAATTGACGGATATTCCGAAGATGAAAATATTATCATTAATAATTTATCTACTACAATAAAAGAATGGAAGGGCCGCGTTTTCATAACAACGTTTGCCTCTCACATTCAGAGAATTAGCGGACTTTATCAAATAGCAAAAAAAACAGGGCGCTCTTTCGGAATACTCGGCTTTTCAATAAGAGCCCAGCTTAGGGCGGCCTATGAGTCGGGTGAAATTGATTTTCCGCTTCATTCAATTAAGAATCCTTCAGGCAAAGATCAAAAATCTTTATGGATAATCGCGGGATGCCAGGCAGAAGACAATTCTTCATTTTTTAAGCTTTCAAACAAAGAAACCCGTCGTTTTCATCTCGATGAACACGATTTGCTGATATATTCAGGCAGCATGATTCCGGGAAACGAAGAGTCGATTTACAATGTATTAAACGAATTTGCCGAAAGTGGCGTCAACCTTTTGGGACTCGGAAATTCATACCTGCATGCCAGCGGTCACGGCAGAAAAAAAGACATATCGCAATTACTAAAATGGCTTAAACCAAAACGAGTTTTACCCGTTCACGGAGACGCGGTTCATTTTCACGCTTTTCGCAATATATTAGAAGACGAAAATTTTGACGCGAAACTCTATATTCCAGAGGTCAATACGCTTTATGACTTAAATTCAGAAATGAATAAAATTCAGTCTATAGAAAGCGAATTTTTCATGGTTGAAAACGACGATATTCATAAAGATTACGCGTTATGTAAGAGAAGAAAAGAGCTTGGCAAAGAAGGAATTTGTAATATTGTCGTTGATGCAAAAACATACGATTTAAAATCATTGAATTACATTGGCAGTATTTCAAGTTCCTTTTTAGATAAACATTATGACTTATTATATTCTCAGGTAAATGACATCTTAAAAAATAATATAAACTCTGACTCTAAACAAAAAGAGAAGAAAATAAAAGAAAAGATTTTCAAACTAAATCAGTCTGTTATAAAAAAATCACCGTTTATCAATCTTATTATGATTTGAATTTTTACCCATATAACGATTGACGCCATATTTTAATTCTAATTTACTATTTAGTAATGAAAAAATTATTAATCATTCTATTATTGCCGATTCTGCCGTTAATTTTCTCAAAAATAAATTATTCTGATAACGGCAAACGACCATGGGAGAAGTATCTTAAAAACGAGACTTTGAAATTAGAAATTCCCGATATGCAGTTTTTTACGCTAAAAAACGGAATCAAGGTTTATTTTGCCGAAAACACTATGCTGCCGAGAACTTTTCTAAAGCTCTATATTGAAGGCGGCGAATTTGAAGAATCTGCCGATAAGACCGGGCTGACTTCTTTATGGGGAGATCTGGTGGTCTATTCAGGATCGCAAGAATATCCGCGCGAAAAACTGGCCGAATATCTTGAAAAAAGGGCATCTTCATTTTCTTTTTCGTCGGGTTTAGAGAGAGCCTCTTTTTCTGTCTCTTCATTATCGCATTTTTTTAAAGACGATTTAAATATCTTTTTAAGCATTCTTAACGCCCCTCGTTTCTTTGAAGAAGATTTTTCTCTGTTAAAGAAAAAAACCTTAAAAGGCATAGAGAAAAGAAAAGAAAATCCTGGGGGAATGGCATATATAGGTTCGTCTCTTAAGTTATGGGAAAACACGACAAGAGGTGCGATAACGACTAAAAAAACCATTGAATCTATAAAAAACGAAGACTTTTTAGCGTGGCAAAAGAAGATGAACTCTGCAGAAAGAATGACGATTTTACTCGCGGGAGACTATAAAAAAGAACAAATTGAAAACTTATTAAACGAAACTATCGGGTCGTTACCATTTAAGAATGAAAACCTTCCGAATAATACGCCTTTAGATAAACCGCCAAAAAATATTCAATTTAAAACATTTCATATTGTAAAAGACATCCCCCAGACGACTGTGCTTTTAACGGCTAAAGGCATAAATCATGCAAGCGACGATTATTACGCGTTAAAAATTTACGATTTTATCTTAGGGGGCAGCTCGTTTAACTCAATGCTTACAAGAGAAATCAGAACAAAAAAGGGATGGGCCTATTCGGTTTATTCGCACTATTCCAGCGGATTGCGCTATGGAACAATAAAGATTTTTGCCCAAACGGGCAATCAAAATGTTTTTGATTTACTTAAAACAGTCGATTCTATATTATCAAAGCCGTCAGATTTTATTGATGAAAATAATCTGAGCGACGCTTTACAGTCTTTAAGAAATAAATTTATTTTTCTCTATGAAACTCCCGAAGATCTTGTATCAACCCAACTTTCTTTAATGTGGGACGGTCTTAAACCCGATTATTTGAAAAACTTCATATCGAATCTTGAAAAAACAAACGTTAATGACCTTTTGTCAATAGCCAAAAAACATTATAAAAGCGATGATTTCTTTTTAATTGTCGTAGGGCCAGAAAACCTTTTTTCAAATCAAGACGCGATGAAAGACATCCCCTGGCTTAAGAGTATTGAAAAATTAGAGATACCTGAATAATGGCTGTTATTTGGTCTTTTGAGTTTCTTTTGCCAGCTTTGCGCGGCTTTTTTTGATAAATATTTCCTGAGCGTTTAGAATTTCTTCTTTTTCGACGATTTTTTTGCGGATGTATTTGCCTTCTGAATTTAATATTCTCGTCTTTTCATTATCGCTAAAATAAACGGGAACAATTTCGCTTAATATTCTTTTCTTTATATTTTCGTCTAATATAGGAAACATTATTTCAATTCTTCTTTGAAAATTTCTCGGACGCCAGTCTGCGCTCGATAAAAATACCAGGGGGTCTCCCGCGTTTTCAAAAATAAAAAGTCTGCTGTGCTCTAAAAGTCTGCCGACTATTGAATATACCTTAATATTCTCTGAAATATTTTTAACCCCCGGAACAAGACAGCAAATACCTCGAATTAAAAGCTTTATTTCTATACCGCTTTTTGAGGCATTATATAATTCTCTGATAATGTCTTCGTCTACTAAAGCGTTCATTTTTAACGTTATGCCGGCTTTCTTATTTTCTTTTTTATTCTTAATTTCTTCTTGAATTAATTCTATAACTTTCTGTTTAATGCCCACGGGAGAGGCAAATATCTTTTTCATTTGCGTCAGTTTTGTATAGCCCGTTATTCGGTTAAAAAGGTTGTTTATGTCTTCGGCAATTTCTCTGTCGGTGGTAAAATATCCCATATCTGTATAAACGCGAGCCGTTGAAGAATTATAATTTCCTGTTGATAAGTGAATATATCGCTGCAGAGTATCGCCTTCTTTTCTTAAAACCAGGGCCATTTTCGCGTGAATTTTAATTCCAGCTATGCCGTAAACCACGTGAATTCCCTCTTTTTCAAGAAGTTTCGCCCATTGAATATTTGTTTCTTCGTCAAATCTTGCTTTAACCTCAACAAGGGCGGTTACCTGCTTTCCGTTTCTTGCGGCCCGAATCAAAGCGTCTAAAATATCCGATTTTGGCCCTGTTCTATAAAGCGTTTGTTTAATCGCCAGAACATTAGGATCGTCGGCGGCGGCGTTTAAGAAATCTTCAACAATTGAAAAAGACTCATACGGAAGATGTATAAAGATATCGTTTTTTTTAATTAACTCAAAAATTTCTTCGGGTTTATTATAATCATAAACAGATACGGGAGTAAACGGATTAAATGATTCTTTATTTAATAAAGGATCATTAAAAAGTTCCCGCAATTCTTCTAAGAAAATTATTCCGTCGCAATAATAAATATCTTTTTTTTCAAGTTTTAGGGAATTCTTTATTTTTGTAACAATAAATTCCGGGGTATTTAAGGGTATTTCAAGTCTTACGGGAGAGCCTTTTTCTCTTCTTCGAAGCTCTTTTTGAATAGCGGCCAGTAAATCATCGACTTCGTCTTCTTCAATAATTAAATCTGAATCGCGGGTAATCTTAAAAGGTATAGAGTTTTTGACAGTATATCCGTAAAAAAGCTTTTCGGCAAAATAAGCAATGATATCTTCTTTTAACACATATCTTCTGCTTTCTTTTTCATGGTCGGGCAGCAAAAACAGTCTTGGCAGCATTTGCGGAATTTGTACGACCGCAAATAAATCTTTTTTTGAAAAGTTATCATTGTTGTCTTTTAATATTACGGCAAGATTTAAGCTTCGGTTGGCCAACCACGGGAAGGGCCTTCCCGTATCTACGGCAAGCGGCGTTAAAATAGGATATATTTTCTCTTCAAATAATTTATTTAAATATTGAATATTTTTTTCTTCTAATGAATTTACAGAAGCAATATTTATGCCCGCTTTTTCAAGGTCTTTAAGCAAATCTTTATTTAAAACCTCGTATACTTCGGCGTTCAATATGGTGAGTCTTTCGTGAATTAAATCGAATTGCTCTTTAGGCGAAACCTTATCGGGGGTTAAGGCTTCTATATTGTTGGCAATTTTTTGTTTTATGCCCGCGACGCGAACCATAAAATACTCGTCTAAATTATTTTCAAAAATCGTTAAAAATCTAAGTCTCTCCATCAAAGGATTATTTTTATCTTTGGCCTCTTCAAGCACTCTTTCATTGAACTGTATCCATGAAAGTTCTCTATTTAAAAAATATTTAGACGAATCAAAGGTCGTATTTTTTAGCTCTTGATTTTTGCTCATTCTGGTATATAAGCTAATTATCGGCTATACAAGGCGCATAAACATTGGGCCTAAAAAGAAATTCTTTTTCTGCAGGTTAAAAAAGTTTGACGCCTACACAGAGAAAAATTATTATAAATATAGTTTAGTATGGTCTTTTACTTCATATATTCAGGAGAAATAAATGAATAAGAAAGTTAAACGTATTTATAATTATTCAGCGTTTATATTAGCGTTTTTGTCATTGTATATGTCTTCATCTCTTGCGGCCGCTCAAATAGAAGCCGGCGAAAATGTAACGATAGACAATTATGTTTCTGACGATATCTACGCCGCCGGCGGACAAATAAGCGTCAAAGGCGCCGTCAAAGAAGACGCTAATCTCGCGGGCGGCGAAATTAGCGTCTATTCAAATATCGGCGGCGATTTGAATATCGCGGGCGGTAATGTAAAAGTTTTAGCGAATGTAAGCGACGATATACATATTGCGGGCGGCCAGGTTACCATTGCCGAGAGAATTGGGGGCGATGTATTTATAGGCGCGGGCGATATTTTTATAGATAAAACGGCAAGAATCGCGGGCAGCGTTTATATAGGCGGCGGCAATATTAAAATTTACGGCGATATTGACGGGCCGGTTCAAATAAGCGGCGGAAAAATTCTTATCGCGGGCAATTTAAAAAACAGTCTAAAACTAAGCGCAGCAGAAACTGAGATATCGGGAAAGATTGCGGGCAAAGCCATTATTTCGTCAGAAGAGCTGCAAATCAATAAAGACGCACGGTTTCATTCTTCTGTTGAATATTGGAGCGATGAACAGACTGATTTTGGCAAAAGCGTTTTAAAAGGGAAGGCCGTCTATAGCGCTAAATTAGAGCCCGAATTTCATACCCCATGGAAGTTTATGATCTTTTTTACTTTATTGACATTTTTATCGGGTCTTTTTACCATATATATATTAAATCGTTTTTTCGAAGACTTTCTCGAAGAAAGCGCAGAGTATATGCAAGAAAATTTTATCACTGGCTTCGGAACAGGCGTTCTTTGTTTTCTCTTGATACCCGCTTTGATATTTATTTTGACCATCGCGTTTATTACGATTCCTTTTGCGGTTGTGTTTGCGTGTTTATTTATAATCTTGCTTATTTTTGCCCGCCCGATTACGGCTATCATGCTTGCTCAATGGCTGCAAAAAAAGTTGAATAAAGAATGGTCCAAAACAGAAATGCTTTTTATAAGTTTTGGCATTTTTTTACTTCTGCTTTTTATAAGCTTCATACCCATTGTCGGATGGCTTTTAAGCGCCGTCATATTAGCGGCCGCAACAGGCTCGGCGCTGCAAATCATGTGGCAAAAAAAATCCGCTTGAGTTCATGAGCAAAGATAAAATAAAAATATTTTTAACCGACGAACATGCCGTTATGCGCGAGGGCCTAAAAGAGCTTTTTCGCAAAACCGGTAAATATGAGTTCTGCGGAGAATCTGACAACGGCCATGAAACTATTAAAATTATTGATAAAAAAAAATGCGACTTGCTTTTGTTAGATCCTACGCTTTCAGATATACCGGGCGTAGAGCTGGTTCACCGTATAAAGAAAAACAATCCTAATATAAAAATAATCATACTCACGCGCCTTGATAACGACGCCCACCTTCAAGATTTGCTTAAAAGCGGCATTGACGGTTTTCTCGTGAAAAATAACACTTTCGCCGATATCTTAAGAGCCATACGTTCGGCTCAAAAAGACGATATCTTTATAAGCCCCGAGGTTACAAAAAAGCTTGTCATGGGCCATAAATTTAAAAGCGAGAATGAGACAGATTCTCTTTTTAATATTTTAACTCACCGCGAAAATGAAATATTAAAACTATTGGCCGAGGGTCATTCAAACGCCGACATTGGGCAAAGACTCGGCATTTCGGCGCTGACGGCAAAAAAACACAGAATAAATATAATGAAAAAACTCGATATACATAATTTAGCGGGTTTAACCAGATTTGCAATGAAAGCGGGCATTCTATAAAAAAACTCGACAAATGACCGAACTATTTCGTATATATTGAATAAGAGGTTTTATATAAACTGCCGGTATAGAGTTAATTGTATTTTTTAATAAATAGACCATGAAATCAAGAATTATAACTATTTTTTTTATATTGATATTTTCAGGCTATAAAAGCGTTTATTCTGAGCAAATAACGTATGACAAACCCGGTCTTTACGATAAAATATCTTTAGGCGCGGGTGTCGCCGTTTTAGCCGGGTTACACTTTTTTAGAAACTATATTGGGCCCGAAAATCCCCGCATTGTAAACCCAACCTCTGTAGATGTTGGGGCCCGCGAGAGCTTTTACTGGGGCAGCTCATACAATAAAGCCGCTATAACGAGCGATATTTTAGCCTTAACGCTTGTCTCAAGCGCATTTTGGGCGCCTGCTTTGGGCAGCGCGTCTTATTATTCAAACTTTCATTTAATGTCTGAATCTATCGTATATACCGGTCTTTTGGCCCAACTTGTAAAATTTACAGCGGGAAGACAGCGCCCTTACAGTTATTACCAGACGCGCGAAACAAACGGCGACGTAGACGCAAACTATTCTTTTTTCAGCGGACATACCTCTATCGCTTTCGCGGCGGCTACAACCGGCTCTTTCATTTTGTCTGAAAAATATAAAAAATATTCTATCCCGATATTTACGGCTGCCTATTTACTGGCGTCTATAACCGGTTATCTGCGAATAGCTTCAGATTCCCATTATTTAACCGACGTATTAACCGGCGCCGTTATAGGCATAGGGTCGGGTCTTTTAACATACCATTTAAGAAGACAATGGGTAAATCAGACCTCTTTTTCTGATAAAAGCGTTCATCTTTCAAAATCCGTTTCTTTTTAAACGATACTAGAAATAAATCATTCATAAATAGGTTTTTTATAACAATTATTCCTGAAAACCGGAATATGTCTCGACAAGAGTCTCATTTACTGGGGAGTGACTAATTGATGATTTTTTTACCTGAATAATATCATGCCGATTCTAATAACGGGAATATTAATATTTCTAGCTAGAGTGATTGATGTAACGCTTGGTACATTAAGGACCCTTAGTATAGTAACGGGCAAAATGAAAACGGCTTTTTTACTTGGTTTTGTTGAAATAAGCATCTGGCTTTTTATCATATCAAAGGTACTTGAAGATATTTTAAGAGAGCCTATATTAGGCGTTTTTTACTCTCTGGGATACGCGACCGGGAATGTTGTCGGCATTATGATTGAAAAGAAAATTTCTTTTGGACACACGGTCATTAGAGTCATAATACCTTTGGCAGAGAAACAACTGGCCGATAAAATTCGCGAGGCCGGGTTTGCAATTACAACTTTTATCGGCGAAGGTATGAAAGGCCCTGTTACTGAACTTTGCATAGCCTGTCAGAAAGATGAATCAGAGAAAATTATTTCAATTATTAAAAGACAAATACCTGTTCCCTTTTATATTACAGAACAAGCTATAGATATCAGCAGAATTTTCAGGCCCTCTTTTCAGCAGCCAACAGGCTGGAGATCAGTCTTTAAAAAGAAATAATCGTATGTAGGCGTCAAAATAAACTGAAAACTCTGATAAATTAATCAAAGAAATGCCGTTACGGTCTTTATATTCTAATATTTCAAGCAGCATTTAACTTAAAAAACATTGACGGTATATCAAGACCTTTAAAACTAACCCTAAGGAAAATCTTATGGCGAGAACATGTCAGATAACAGGTAAAGGCACAAGAAGCGGTAATAACGTAAGCCATTCAAACAGAAAAACCAAGAGAACATTTAAGGCAAATGTTCATAAAAAGAGAATTTATCTTGAAGACGAAAAACGCTGGGTAACTATGAGTCTATCAACGCGCGCTCTCAGAACCATTCAAAAAAAAGGTCTCAAAGCGGCGCTAAAAGTTTACGCAGATAAAACGTGCTAAAAGATTTATCTTTTTTTCGCAAAAATCTTTAAAAAAAGCCCGATAAATCGAATAAGTACGTTAAATTATAATAAGCGTACAAATAAGAACTTTATAATGCATTGTATAATATAAAAATGTAAATATAATTTATGAACATAATGAGAGAACAAGAGATATAATTAGAATATAAGAGTATAAAATGCCAGAAAAAAACAATAGAGTTTACATATTTGATACGACCTTAAGAGACGGCGAACAGTGTCCGGGCGCTTCAATGACAGAAGACGAAAAATTGATGGTCGCCAGACAATTGGCCAAGCTTAAAATAGATATTATCGAGGCGGGTTTTCCTGTATCTTCTCCGGTGCAATTTTCGGCTGTTCAAAGAATAAGCCGCGAAATAGAGGGGCCTGTTATCGCGGCCTTGGCCAGAGCGGTAAAAGGCGACATTGAATCGGCCATTGACGCGTTAAAACCCGCAAAGAAAAAGCGAATTCATACATTTATCGCCACCAGCGAAATACATATGCAGCATAAGCTTAATAAGAAGCCTTCAGAGGTGCTTAAAATGGCTGTTGAAGCGGTTAAAATGGCCGTTGATTCAATTGAAAACGTAGAATTTTCTGCTGAAGACGCCACAAGAAGCGATATTAATTTTTTAACAGAAATTGTTGAAGCCGTTATAGAAGCCGGAGCGCGAACCATAAATATACCCGATACCGTCGGATACACAACCCCAAAAGAATATGCCCGTATATTTGAATCATTGATAAAAAACGTTAAATACGGCGAGAACGTTATATTCTCAACCCATTGTCATAATGACTTAGGTCTTGCCGTGGCTAATTCGTTAACCGCATTGCAAAGCGGAGCAAGACAGGTTGAATGCACAATAAACGGCATAGGAGAAAGAGCGGGAAATACGGCAATGGAAGAAGTCGTTATGGCCATTCAAACCCGAAAAGAAATCTTCCCTTATGAATTAAGCATTGATCCTAAGCAGATATCAAAAGCTTCAAGGTTAATAACCAAAGTTACCGGCATGGTTGTTCAGCCAAATAAGGCTATTGTAGGGGCTAACGCTTTTGCGCACGAATCTGGCATTCACCAGCACGGCATGATCAAAAACAGGCTTACTTATGAAATTATGACCCCCGAATCAATAGGCCTTGAAGGCAGCCGTCTGGTAATGGGAAGGCATTCAGGCAGAGCAGGTTTTAATCAAAAAATTATCGAGCTTGGCTTTAAGTTAAATGAAGAAGAAATAAACCGCGCCTATGAACAATTTCTTTCAGTCGCCGACAAGAAAAAAGAAGTATACGAAGAAGATATTATAGCTTTAATAGACGAGCAATTCGGTAAAACGGGAGACGAGGTTTATAAACTTGAATATTTTCAAATCACATCGGGCTCTACTGTTGTACCCACGGCAACTGTGAAAGTAAGCAATTTGCAAAAAGGCATTACTCATGAAGTAGAAGTCGAAGCGGTTACAGGAGACGGCCCTGTGTCTGCACTGTTTAGAGCCATTGAAAAAGCGCTTAATATACAAACTACGTTAGAGGTATTTAATATTACGCCCATAACCTCAGGTAAAGACGCATTGGGCGAGGCTCGCGTCGGCTTAAAGGTGAAAGACAGCAAAGTTTTTTACGGCAAAGGCACCTCTACCGATATAACAGAAGCCTGCGCGAAGGCGTTTCTAAATGCGCTTAATAAATTTGAGAAAACTAAAGCTTAAAGATAATTCAGCTGACCAGAACAACCGCCGTCGCGACAATGCCTTCTTCTCTGCCTGTAAAACCGAGTTTTTCTGTGGTAGTCGCTTTGATGCTTACTTGAGATAAGTTTATCTCTAATAGATCAGAAATATTTTTTCGGATGTCTTCGCGGTAATCGCTTATCTTCGGTTTTTCGCAGATGATTGTGCAATCAAGATTGCCGATAGAAAATCCGCATTCTTTAACTTTTGACTTCGCGAAAAGAATAAAATCTTTGCTGTCTCTGTTTTTATTTTCTTTTATTCCGGGAGGGAAATAATAACCGATATCATAGTCGCTTACCGAGCCTAATAGCGCATCTGTAACGGCATGCAGCAATACATCGGCGTCAGAGTATCCCTCAAGCGAAAACGGCGCCGGTATTTTTACGCCGCCTAATATAATAAAATCGCCTTTTTTTATTTTATGGGCGTCAATTCCCTGTCCTATTCTTACTTTCATTTTATATCTTCTTTAAATGTTATCTTTTTATTTTGAATGTCTCCTGAATAAGAATATACTTCAAAATTTAACGAAAGTAAAAAAGAACCTTCGTCAGAAAAATCAAGATTACTCTCTTTTTCAACGCATTTGTCTAAGGCGTCTGCCCAAACCAACTGCGGAGTTTGAATTTGAAATGTAGAGCTTCGATTAATATACTCGCCTACTTTACCTTTCGTTATTTTGCATAATGAATCGGTCGCCTGCGTAACCGGTATAAAGCATGTATGTGTTTCAGAAAGTTTTTCTAGGTTTTCAGATATGCGGCCTATGAAATCTTCAGACAAAAAAGGCCTATTCGCGTCATGTACGGCGATTTTTTTTATATGGGGATGGTTTTTTTTAAGAGACTTCCACCCGTTTCTCATGCTTTCATTTCGCGTTTTACCGCCTTCTGTCGTATATATTTTTACAAGCGGATGGTTGGTTTCAATAACAGACTTTGCATCAAGAAATACGGGATCTTTTTCATACTCTTTTTTTACCACAAAAACCACGGAATTAAAAGAAATAGAATTTAAAAGTCTTTCGCAGCTTATCGCAAACAAAGGAAGACTGCCGTATGTTAAATCTTGAAGTCGATAAAACTGCTTTGGAAGCGACGAACCAAAACGGGTTCCGCCGCCTCCCAGCAGTAAAATTAAAGCTTTTTCGTTTTTACTTTCCCGCAATTTTTGTAAAAATCATTTTTCCGGCGTTTGTTTGAATAACGCTTGTAACATTTACTTTGGCTTTTTTGCCCATCAACTTGCCGCCATTTTCAATAACCACCATGGTACCGTCGTCTAGATAACCGATGCCCTGATTTTCGTCTTTTCCTTCTTTAACCACCTGTATATCCATTTCTTCGCCCGGTAAAACAACAGGTTTTAACGCGTTTGCAAGATTATTAATATTTAAAACCAATACGTCTTGCAATTCGGCGACTTTATTTAAATTAAAGTCGTTGGTTACGAGCCTTCCCCTGATTTCTTTAGCAAGTCGAACCAGTTTTGCGTCGACTTCGCGGGTATCGTCGTAATCTTTGTAAGATATTTTCACTTCTAAGTCGTCTTTATTTTGAAGCGATTTTAACATATCTAAACCTCGACGGCCCCGGTTTCTTTTTATAGGGTCGGGCGAATCAGAGATTAACTGAATTTCGCGAAGCACAAAATTTGGCACAATCATAGGCCCTTCTATAAAGCCCGCGCTCGCTATATCAATTATTCTGCCGTCAATTATTATGCTTGTATCAAGAACTTTCGGCGAAACGTCTGCGGCCGGCTCAATCGCCTTATCTGCCGCCGGTTTGAAAGACGTTAAACCGAAACCAGTTTCTTTTTCATATAAATAAAATCCATATCCGCTCATTGACGCAAATATACCAAGCAAAGCCCAAACGATATAAGGCGAAAACCCCGAAAAAAGAGGGCTGGCCAACCCCATAACCGCTATAGCCGCGAATATTCCCACCAAAGCCGATACAGTTCTTGTTATGTGAAATTTTTCATTAACTACGTCTAACAAAAACGCCGAACCAACCGAAATTACAAACGTTGTAACAGCGGCTATAATACCGGTCGTAGATTGTTCAAGCAAAAATACAACAGCGCTCGTTAACGCCGCCGTAAGAAAAACAAACCATTTTTGCATATTATCCTCCTAAAATATTTTTATGTTTAAGAAGATAATGTTGTTTTTTTTTGAATGCCGAATATTATTTAGAAAGAATCTCAGATATCATACTGCTTGCTTCTTCAGTTTCAGTGTTTTGCGCTAAAGCAACTTCATTTATAACAAGGCTATAGGCCGATTCATAAAGTTTTCTTTCCATAATGGATAGTTCTTTATCTCTCGCCCGTTTGTACAAATTTCTACAAACTTCAGCCACTGAAAATATGGAACCCGATTTTACTTTTACCAAGTTGTTCTGGTATCGAATCTTCCAGTCTTCTTCTTGCTCTACGTAATCTTCTTTAAGCAACTTAATAACTTTTCTAACTTCGTTTTTATCAATAATATGCCTTAGACCGATTTCTTTAGCATTATCAATAGGCACCATTACTTTCATTTTTGTGTTAGCAAGCTGAACTATGTAATACTTTTTCTTCTTTTTTAAAACTTTTTGTTCGGTAATATCAGCAATTATTCCCACGCCATGCATGGGGTAAACAACATAATCCTTTTTTTTAAACATTTATAATTAATAACTTTTTTAATTGAAACTGTCTTCAAATAGACGTTCATTTTATAATGAATCATCAAACCGTTTCGATTTTTTTAATTCAACTATACTCAAGACCGTTTCTTTTATTTCATATTGAGTAAAATTGTTTTCTCAAAGAATAATTAAATTATTCTTAAGAAAAGACTGCTTTACCCAATATTTTCGGATACAATAATTTTCTTTATGACCCTTTCGGTCACGCCGCCGCATAATGCGACTTCAATTTGCTACTGAACCCTTTAATATAGTCAAACAAAATTAAAACTGTTTTGACGTCAAGATATTTTAAAATATTATATCGAAAATAAGTAATTTTAATCATCGTCGTCTTTTATCTTAATTTGTCTTCTATCTAAATCGCCAGCCTTCGCGCCAAAAGCGTCGGCGGCTTTATGTTGATAAACCAACTCGCCGCCTTTTTTACCTGTAAAACCGCCGATAATAATAACAAGAACGCTAAGGGCCAATATAAAAAGCGTCAATTTCTGTCTCAGAGCGCCTTTTAAGAAAGCGACGACAATAGAGCCAGCGAAAAGAAAAACAACCGATATGGTAAAAACTTTTGCCAAGCCCTCATGAGTTTCTATAATATCTTCTTGAATTATTTTTTCAACAATATCTTCGTCATGTTCGCCGGTCATCATTGAAAACATTGAACCGACGGTCATCAGGGCCAAAACGATAATTAATATCTTCCATAAATCGCTATCAAACAGATTTATTTCAGAATTTTCCTGATTTTTTCTCCATATTAATATTAATATAATAGGGACCAAAAACATAAGCCCTAAGGGCAGGTGAATTACCATTGGATGAAGCATGTTGTCTCCTTATAAACAAAGAATTTTTATATTCTTTATTTTCTCGCGCCATTTTAACATTTCTGGCAAAAAAGGCAAGAAAAAACCGGACAGGATTTTACGATAGGTACATGAGAATTTTTTTCATAAGCATACTTGTTTAACAATTTCTCAAAAGAGTTACAACATTTATCCTGCCCGAATTTTTCTAAGAAGCTTTTTAATATACTTAAATAAAAAAATCAATCCGTCAAATGACTTACGCTAGTCAAAAAACGCTTCTTCATCTTCTAATTCAAAAATTGATTCTAAAAAAAACGCCGTAAATTCGGCCCGCGAATTAAAACCACTTTTTTTATAAATTTCAATAGCCTGTTGACGAGCGGTTCTTTCGCTTTTTTTAAGAAGATTTGCTATCTGCATAAAACTGTACCCTCTTATGACTAAAAAAGCCACGGTAATTTCTGTCTCTGTAAGGCCCCATTCTTTTAATTGGTTTTCAATATCATTGCGTATGTTTGATCGAATTTTAGATGTTTTTATCTTCCAGTATTTTGATTTTTCTTTAAGAGCCTTATTGTCAGATTTCAATTTTTCAATTGATCTAGTTTGATTTAATAGCGTTTTAAAAAAGAATATAAACAGCCATCCGATAAATATGAAAAATAAAGACTCAACAAATAAATGCGAAAAATCAAAACCAAGATATAAATCGTCATAAATATCCCAAAACGAGAATATTAACAGGACCCCTAAAATGATTACTATTATTCGATAACGCATTTTTTTACAGATAATTCATGGGGTTACGCTAATATTTATTACCTATTTTTTTATCGCTTCTTTTAATATCTTCTCTTATCGGGCCATAGTAAAAAACCTCTATTTCGCCTTTAAAGGGGCTATTTTCTGAAAATAATAGTCTATATTTTCTGCTGCCTGACGAAAAAAATTCAAAAGGAACGATTTGAAACCCTTCTGAATCTGGCGGTATTTTTACTTTGTTTTCGGGAAGCGTTTTTTCAAAGTAAAATACTTTACCAGACTTTTCTGCCCCGTCTTTCTTTATTAAATAAAAAGAATACATGAAATCAAAGTTGAATTTATCGTATGATACAGAAGTAAATCTGTCATAATACTCAGATAACGATAACGCCTTGTATTTTTTTTGAAATTCGTCGATAAAATACAATTCAAATAAATTTACCTCTATGGGTTTATTTGATTTGTTAACCGCTCTGAACTTAAAAAAAGACAATCCGGGAAGTCTGTATATTTTTTGTTTTGAATATAAGTTAAGTCTTTCAGCTAGATCTTCCATTTCAAAACCGGTAATCGACTCTAAATAAATAAACAATCCATTTTTTTGAAAAACTAAAATATCATTAAAATCGTTATTTTCTCTGTGATTTACGACAGAATATCGAATCAATTCTCTTTTTATAGACGGATTTCCGCAAAAAAAGCCTATGGCGATTATAATAAAAAAAGAATACTTCTTAATCATATTTCTTGAACGCGGGCCTTATTGAAAAACCGAAAAATATTTTTTCAAGTCAGAATATAATTTGTTCCATGTTGGCACAATGAATTTTTTTTGAAACAAATCTTTTTTTCTCTTAAAATAATAGGTATCGTAATGATGCTCAAGCAGAAGTTCGGCGGTTTTTAATTTATTATCTTCAGCAATAAACGTTTCTATTTTACTGAATACTTCTTTTGAAAAATATTGTTTTATTTTTTCAACTTTCACGAGAATTATATTTTTTGACAAACCCGAATACTCTTCTGCAAGACGTTTTGCCCTTTCTCTTAAAGGCAGCTCTACCCATATTTTTTCTGATTCAATCATGGAATGATAAAATTTATCGGGCAGTAGAATTTTTCCTATTTTTCTGCTTTCGCCTTCAACAATTATGGGCTTGTCATTGTTCAACTTTTTATACGAAGAAAGGGCATAAAACAACCTTGATTCAAACATTTTTTGAGCGGGCTGGGTTTCAAAATCTCCTCCGAGCATTGATCCTTTATGAGAGGCCATTTCTTCAAGGTTGACGGCGTAAAATCCGTCTGATTTAAGCGCGTTTATTAAATCGCTTTTTCCGCTGCCGCTGGGGCCGTAAATTACCCTTAAATTGTAATTTTCAGTTTCAAAAAAAGAGACTACCCTTTTTCTATAGGCCTTATATCCCTTTTTCAGAAAATAAACGTCATATCCTATGAGAAATAATACAGAGAAAAGAGATTTTGAGCGCATACCCCCGCGCCAGCAATAAACGCATATTTTTCTTCTTGAAGCCGGTTTCTTTAAGTCTTTTAATATACCGGGAATATTTTTTAAAATATAGTCGGCCCCCATTAATCTGGCCGAAAACGGATCTTTTTTATAAAGCAAACCAACCTCTGCGCGTTCTTTATTATTTAGAACCGGCAGATTAACCGATTCAGGAAAATGATCTAATTTATATTCGTCTTGGCTTCTTACGTCTATGATAAACCAGTTTTCTTCTTCAAGAGAACTTAGCAGAGTTTCGGCTTCAATTATACGCGAGGGAGGCACCATTTGAATTACTGAATTCCCTAAATTAATTTTGTGCGTCAATGCTTATTCTTTGTCGGGTTGAAAAAGAACCATCAACATAGTAAAGAACCGCACCCTCCTTCGTTCGCCTGTACCATTAGCGACTTGTACCGTTACGAAGTTGGCGTAGCCATGCGAAGTCGAGGCAAGCTGACCGCAAGGCCGCGCCTGTCGAAGCACTTGTGCTGTTAGCGAAGCTGGCCGTAAGGCCGCGGAGTCGAAGCACTTGTGCTGAGCGGAGTCGAAGCATCGCTTCTTTATAAATAACCCACCGCTATATCAAATCTAATAGATTATTTTGTGAAAGTACTATAAAGAATACAGGAAGTACCTTTTCTTCTAATTTTCTTTAAACCGGATGGTTTAAGTCAATGTTTTTTTCTTTGAAAGTAGACTTAAAGTCTTTCATCATAATCTTAAACGCGCTTAATAGATACTCCTTGTTCAGCTCGTCTTTCATAACAATAACTTCTTTCATCTTCTCTTTATAAAAATCTCTATAGCACATGCCTACTGCTTTGTCGACATCAGATAAGCTCATTTCATATGGCTCAATCACCGGATCTAAAATGTTATATTTTGAATAATCAAAAACTCTTATTCTGTCTTTATATTGTTTGAATTCAGGCGTATAAGGCCACGGCGTATAAACAGGAAAAACGGCCACGTCGGGGTTCAGTTTTTTCGCCATTTCAATTGTTTTATTGATAGAATCCCATGTCTCTTCGGGAAATCCCACCATAAATGAGGCTTCTGTTAAAATTTGCGCCTCGCGTAAAATATTTATCGCCTCATGCACCTGATCGATAGTAATACCTTTATTTATTTTTTCAAGTATTTCTTCGTCGCCGCTTTCTGCCCCCATATAAACATGAAGAATTTTAGCTTTTTTATATTTGTGCAGAATATCTTTATCTCTTAAAATATCGTCAACCCGCGTTTCAAGCAAGAAATAAACGCCCAGGTCTTTTTCTATGAGCAAATCTAAAATCGTCTCCCACCTTTGGCGGTCTTTTGTCGGGTAGGCGTCAATAAATGTTACCACGTTTACGTCGTATTTATTTTTAAGCGTTTCAATTTCTTCGACTACCTTTTCGGCCTTTCTGGGGCGCCATTTAACGTCCCAAAAAAGTCGCTGGCTGCAAAAACTGCAGCTCATATCGCAGCCGCGCGACGTTAAAACAGAAGCAAGTCTGCCGCCGGGAGGATCTACATTGTATTTATAGTAGTTCCAATCGATAAGATCCCAAGCGGGGTTTAAACTGTCAATATCTACAATAAGCTCTTCCCGGGGATTTTTAACAATACCGCCATCGGCCGAATAAACAACGCCATTTAAGCCGTTTATTTCTTCGCGCGAATCTGCTTTTATTATATTTTGAAGAACCGCCTCGCCCTCGCCGCGAATTATATAATCAATATAGGGTTCATTATTTAACATCTCTTCATACATAAACGTGGGATGAGTTCCGCTTATAACGGTTAGAATATCAGAATTTACTTCTTTGGCGGTTTCTAGAATTTTTATTGCCGCCGGCACAGAAGCGGTACTTAAAGTACCCGTTACCGGCAAGTAATCCATCGTCATGACAATATCGGGATTATATTTTTTTATTTCTTTAGAAATATCATTATAATCATGATGAAGCGTCATGGCGTCGTAAATTTTCGCTTCGGCCCCCGCGTCTCTTGCCGCCCCCGCAAGGTATATCATATAAAGAGGCGGCCATTGACCCGCCATATGAACCCCGCCAGTATGAAAGGGAGCCGTTACAAATAATATTTTTTTCATTGATTTGCCTTAATGTATAGTAGTATTACGTTTTAATGATGTTAAAAACGACTTAGGATATAGCTTTACAAGTAAAAAATGGAATATTTCAGTCTATGAGTTTCGATTAACTTTTTATACATTTCAGTTTCAATAACTCTGGATATAACTATAATTATACAAATACGGAATCGTATTCCATAATTGTAATATTATATTATGTCAAAAAAAAATAAAATAGAAATTGAAAGTCATCATTAATACATCGGTGCTGTCATATTTTTTTTATTTTCAGGGTATGTTTCTATATAAACTTTTCATCGAAAAAGCTTTTAATATTTCAAATTGAACCGGTATTTCAAGAAAAGAAAGTCTGTCATAATAATCGATTACTTTTTCATGTTCATTTAACATTGCATTAGATAGCATACCAATATATATGGGATAAATAAAGCTCTTGCGATCAGGAATTCTGCCGGTCGGTATAAGCGAACCGGAGATACGGTTCATTTCAATAAAATTACGCAGATATATAGATTTATAGAGATAAAGCCATGATTTAGAATATTCAGAAAACTTAGAAAAACATCTTGAATTTTCTATATCAAATATAATGCCTGCTACTTGTTCTTTAGGCAAATATGAAATATATAAATTCATTAATAATTGTAAAGAATTAACCCAATTCTCTTCATTATTTACAATACTGCACTCGGTAAAAGTTTGACTAAGAACATTAAAGGCGCTTCGATGTTTAGAGTCAATATGGTGCCATCGCAAATCACTCGAATCTTTTTTCCTAAGAAATTTTTTATAATTATCATAAAATGTCAAAGCAATAAGAGGTTTCACATCAGTTATAAAATTCATAGAAGACGTATATTTTAAATGATGCTCTTCAAATCTATACTTTTCAAAAATATTTGCCATTGAAGGCGTTATTTGCGGAATGTTTTTAAGCAAAAAAGCATTCTCCCTTAAAAATCTGGCGCGTACAGCCCGCGTATCTAATACGGGATAATAATCAGATTGAGAATCTATATTAAAAGATTGAAAATATGGATCTAATAATGCTTTATTGCCAAGATATAAAAATCTTAAATCATTATAATTATTAATGCCAATAGATGTAAATATTTTCTTAATATTTTTTTTACTAAAATATTTTTCTAAAAATTCATTTGCAGAAAGAGAAAGTCTGCCTTGATTTGAGGCCAGTATAATCATATCGGCATCGGTATAGTATATTGCATAATGTTTGAAATTTGCCGACAAAGATTTCATGATAGAGGCAATGAGGGGCATATTTATTTCATACATATGAAGCCATTGCGAAAATATACCGCCTTTGCTTAATTTAGCCTCAATTAATTTATAAAACTCTTTGGAAAAAAGGCTGGATGCCCCGCTCACCCAAGGGTTTGGCGGCTCTGAGACGATGACATCATATTTTTTCTGAGAAACTGATAAGAATGTTCTGGCGTCTTCAATATGTATTTTAGAACGTTTATCTGTAAATATCTTTATAACTTTTTGTCCCATATAACGAGCGCCTTCGACCATGGCCGGCTCAATTTCAATAGTATCTACATTTTTGATACCGGGAAATTGCAATAGAGTACTTGAAGTTAAGCCAGAACCCATACCTATAACCGCCGCATTTTCAATATCACTTTTATAAATATAAGGCAGCGCGCTAAGCAATATCATAGTCGGTTCATCGCCGGATATTTTATTTATGCCCCCCACAGCCGCTTCGGGTTTACCATTAGAGATAATTGTTCTTGTATCTGCATTTTTTGTTGTAATAACATCTATACTTGCAGTGCGGCCGTCTTTATGAAAATTTAATATATAATCGTTTTCTGTTTGCATTCTACCATGGCGAAAAACTCCGGATGACATTTTATATTGATCAAATTTAACAAAAATAAAAGAAAACATCAATGCAATGCCTGAAAAAGCCAAAGCCGCATAATCTCTTTTTTTAAGGATCAATTTTGAATAATAAAACAATATGAAAAGACCGGTTAGAACATCAATGACCGAGCCGCACAAAATCATATTTTTTAAACCCAAAGCCGGCATTAATAGATAAAACGCAATACCGGTGCCAATGATTGAGCCAAGCGTATTTGCCGCATAAACAGAGCCTATAGAACGTTCAGCATAACCCTTATTTAGTAAAATTTTAGTTATAAGCGGCAGCGTCATACCCGCGCATACTGTTACAGGTACAATGATAAATACAGAAATTAATACAGATGAAATATTATACGCAAAATAACCTGCATCTGTTTTAGGCAATGTTTTTATCAGAAACGCGGTTATATCAAAACTGTAATTATAAAACCATATCGTTATTGACGCAAGAAGACCCATTAAAATCTGTATAAATGACAGAAAAACAATGGTGTTGCGTATTTTATCAATATAAAATTTTATAATAAAACCGCCGAGTGCTAAACCAAATATAAAAGATGATAGTATTAATTCAAAGCTATGTACAGAATTACCCACAACCAAAGAAATCATACGAAGCCAGCCTATTTCATATATGAAAGACGCTGTGCCCGTTAGCGCGGCGCAGGCAAGAAATATGATTTTATCTTTCTTTTCAGTATTTGAAGACAACGGTTTTTTGATATTCTCAAAAAAATACAACGGTTTCTTTTCTTTTACGTGCAAATAAAAGATTGAAAATGCTATAAATAAATTGATAATGCCGCCTGCAATAACCGTACCGGGCAGGCCATAATTATCTATTAAATAATAGCCTGCAAAAAGAATTCCCAAAGAACCTCCAAGGCAGTTAACAAAATAAAGATTGCTGATAATTCTTCCTTTATGTTCTTTAGATAATCGAACCAGGGCAGAACTTAACAAGGGAAAAGAAGTTCCGAGCAATATTGTCTGCGGAAAGATCATCATAACACCCGTGACCCATTTGATAAGATGAGAGAATTGGCCGGAATTCATATTATTTAATATTGAATTATAAGAAAAATCTGTTATAAAAATGTAGAGAGGGTGAAAAAATAACGCATATAAACCAAGTAAAGCTTCTGCCAGAGCATATAATAATAACAGGTTTTTTAAACGCCTGCTGTAGATAGCGGTTAAATGAGAACCAATAGCCAGACCGCCTAAAAATATCCCTATAACAAGAACCTGTGCATAAGCCGCATGACCAAGATATAATTTAAGATACTGTGTCCATATATGTTCAAAGATAAGACCTGAAAAACCCGATAAAAAAAATAAAAAATAATAGAAGTTTCGCATTCTCTTTATGACAAATGAATAAATTAAGGGCCGGGATGCGGCGTAGGGCCGAACAATCCGACGCCCCAGTAAGAAATTATCATAATAAAAATTCCCAGTAATGCCAAATATGAGGCGCGCCTAAGCTTCCAGTTTAGAAATGAGCGGGCATGCAGATAAAAAGCGTAAAACAGAAAAGAAATCAGTGACCATGTTTCAAGGGGATCCCAGAGCCAGTAATTACCCCACAGTTTTTTCGCCCATAACGAGCCTGACGCTATCATGATGGCATGGTTTATGAAACCTATAACAATATATCGATAACTGCTTTCATCAAGAATTTCAATATTAGACATTTTTTTATATCTTTCATTTTCCGGATTTTTTTGCTTTAATACAACAAAAACGGCATAGCCGGTGCCTATGGCATAGCAGCCAAAGGCAATCCACGCGAAAATAACATGTACCGCGAGCCAGGGGCTGTCATAAGCGGGGCCTATGGGTTTTATATTTATACCATGAAGATAGCCGTAGCCCAAAAGCAGGAATGTAACTGGAATTACAACGAGACCTACCGGTTTTTCTATTTTGCCCATTTTGTCAAAAATCAAATAAATTAGTATGGTAAACCATGTACCGGTAAGATTTAGCTCAAAAGTATCGGTTACAGGCGAATGACCGCTTAATATCCAGTGAAATATACCTACAGCTGTGTGCAGTAAAAACGCAATATACAATGAATAAGAAGTGTATTTTTTTAGATTTTCTTTTTTCTTTATAAAACCAAACAACTGAAAAATAAACGACGCCACATATGAAAAAACCATAAACCAAAATAAGATTACCTCTGTGTACTTCATACTCTAACCTTCCTTTTTTATCTGTTAACTATTTTCTACTTTATACCAGCTTTTTATATCTGGAAAATATCTAATCATAAGACCTATTACAAATATATACAAAGCCCAGGCGGCCAAGACATAACCAGGATCATCAATAATCGTAAATGAATTCCATCGCCTTAAATTCATAAAGTAAAGATCATAGCTGCCTATTTTTATCTTCTCGCCTAATTTTATATAACCCAGTTTTTTGCGACTGCCCTTATTGTCTTCAATCTCTACAAACATGATCGGGTTTACAATATTTTCGCCTGTTTTGATAATTTTTCCGTTTTCTTCTTTATGCGCCGGCATTACCGATATATTTAATCTTTTTTTCAAGAAATCTAAATCAAGATAATCGCTGTAGCTTCTGTAATTTGAAATATTTGAAGTTTTAAGGGCCACAAAAGCATTTGCCATCTGACGCTGGTTTACCGTATCATAAATCATGATTTCAGGAGAATAACCGACTTCTATAATTGTAAAGGCATAATCATCAAAAACATATGGATCATTTATTTTCGAGATTGCCCTCGTAGCAACATTGTTCTTATCTATAATTTCAAAATATGAGTCGGTTCTTACATGATATTTTCCTTCTTGATAATAAGAATCAATTTTCTTTTGTCTAATCATAATACCCGAATGCTCTTTTTTTCTAAGAGCGCCTTTTGCAAGATATTGATAGTTTTTTTCTTCGTCAATAAAACTTTGATTTTCTGTCAAAACAAGAGAACCCGTCATTTTATAACCGGAACTTATAAAAGTAGCGGTCAATAATACCAGTAAACTTATATGAACCGTTATGAAACCATACACTCTAATTCTTTGAGAACCCTTTAACTTAAGAATATTTTGTAACGGAATAATTTTAATAATCGTGCACAGTAAAATATTTACAGCAAGTAAAGCGACAATTGATAAAAATAAATACGATTGAAATATATTATAAAAATCGAGAAGATTTGCTATAAAACCGATACCCGGGTTTTCTTTTTCCCATAAGCTTATTTCTGATAAAGTAAAAAAACCTTTCTGCGGTATAGCGATACTAATAAATAATAAACAAAGAACAAAACCAATTAATATAAGAGCTAATTGATAAGAGCCTAACGCGTAAAATATTTTTTTAATTATTTCTTTTGCTTTCATCAGTATTCTAGTATTAATAAAGACTGCTTATTTAATTACGATGTCAAGAATTTAATTTTTGCGATATCCTTTTTATCTTAAGCCGAGACATAGCACATTAATTATTTCATGACCCATTGCTATAGCCATGTGTCATTTACGTTTTTATAATTTGTTTTAATATTTTTGTTAAAAATTGGAAAATGGAATTAGTTTAGGCAATCTGCTATATTTATATTAAAGAAAAATAATTTTTTCATACAACAATTAGGGGGCTGTATAATAAGTCGTATTTCGATACATTTTCCGCCGTTCATCGAGTGAAAAATGCCGATTTTAAGGCTTTTTTTGTATCGAGATGAAGCGGAAAACACTCAATAACCTACTTATTACACAGCCCCTTTTGACAAAAAAGATAATTGACCATGTCTATATTCATAGCTTTATACCTAACTCAAATAAAAATCTGTTTGACCCGATCAGTTCATCTTTAGATTAAGTAACAATCAATGAGCTTATTAAAAAAAATTCTATTGATGTTTGGCGGCGCATTTTTGATTTTCTGGCTTTTGGCCGCTTTTGACGACTACACTAAAACCGCTGTAATTAAGCACTTGTTTGGTTTTGGCCCTTCAAATTCAGATACAAACATTACTAGTCATGAAAAACAAAAGGCTCTTGAATTTATTAAACTGTTTAATCATGAATTATCAAACAGTTACAAAAATCTTAAATATAATAATTTAATGTCATATCAAATTGAAAAAAGTCTTTTAGATAATTACATAGAAGAGCTTAACTTCTTAAGAAAAAATGATAAAAATATGAATATATTAATTAAAGAAATCTATTTACTTAAAGCTTTTAAACTGAACAATTCTCAAATAAGATTAAAAACAAAAGAGCATATATCATACCAGTATACTAAATTATCAACTAAAAGCGCGGTATCTGATTATAAAGAAGAAGAATTTACAATGACTTATATTTTAGAACCGCAAAAAGATGGTTTCAAACTGGTTTCTATTGAAACAGAAAACGTAAGCAATAATGAATAAAGAAAACATAGATAAAAGTATACTGCGAAAATTCTGGGATTTTTTAGGATCAAGGAATTTATCTGTGGTTTTATTTGCGACGGCAATTATGTTTGTCTTTATTCTTTTTATCTTCGCGTTTTTAATGCCCGTTATGGGAGTTAACAAAGTCGCCCAAATAGTTCCCCTTCAATTACTTTATATAATATTTTTTATAAATTTAACAATATGCATGATAAAACTTCTGCCTGTTATAATTAGAAATTTTAATTCTTCTAAAAAAGATATGCAAAGAGAACTTGATAAATCTTCAAGTAAATTTAAAATAGATTTATCAAGCTTTGATAACCCAGATTTTATAAAGTACCTGAAAAAAAGATTTTTCAAAATTGTTATTCATAAATCTGATGAAAAAGAAGGCAATATTAAACTTTATGCCGTAAGAAACCGATTTTCTCCCTTTGGCAGTCTTCTTTTTCACTTAAGTTTTTTTCTAGTTCTTTTGGGCATAATTACAAGTTTTTTATTCAGGTTTGAAGGAACGGCAATCATGCCAGAAAACTATATATTTAAACCGAATACAGCTTACCAGAATATTTCCCGAGGCATTTTAGGCTCTTTGCCTGAAACCTCTTTTCAATTAAAGAATATTATACCAACATTCTGGGAAGATAAAATGCATTTTATTAATCTTGAGGCAAATGTATTGCATGATAAAGGCGAAAGCAAGTTAAAACTAAGTCATGCTACAGAAATAAGCGGGGCCAATGTCAATATTATAGGATTTGGCTATGCCCCGTTTTATGTCTTAAGAGATAAATCATATAAGATTTTAGATAAAAACCACGTTATTTTAACGATATTGACGCCCAAAAGCGAAGATTTTTTTCAAATACAAGGGTATCCTCATAAAATATATGTGAGATTATACCCTGACTATATGATAAAAAACGGCAAACCTTTTACGAAAACCATGAACGCGGTAAACCCGGCTTATTCATTGAGAATTTTTAGAAACAGGTTTTTAGTATATGAAGGAACTATCAAACAGGGAGAAACGGCCGATTTTGACGGCTTAAAACTTTCTTTTGACAATTTGTCAAAATGGGGAAATTTCAGGGTAGTTAACGACCCTGGTGAAAGCGTTATTTGGTTTGGCTTTTTTATCATGGCGCTGGGCCTTTTTTTAAAACTTGGTTTTTATAAGAAAAAAATATTTATATGGCAAGAAAATAAAAAAATATATTTAACCGGAAGTTTTGATTATTACAACAGCCTGAATGAAAAATGGTTACAAGAATTGGCTTTAAAATTTAACAGGAAAAAATCATGATAACATTTGAGAATATCTTAATTATAACGGCGATAATTTTATACGCTATTTCTTTTCTTTATGAAATAAAAAAACAAAATTATAAATACAATTTTTATATTTTAATTACAGGGTTAAGCATGCATTTATTATCTGCGCTTATTCGGTGGGCCCATATTGGCCACCCTCCCGTATTTGGTACCTATGAGGCCGCGTTGCAGGGCTCATGGTTTTTAGCCTTATATGTAGCATTTTCGCGATACTCGGCGCATAAATATTTCAGCCTGATGATAAAAACCGCTTTGCCCATGACAATTATAATTTTACTTTACGGTATGGTTTTTTTTGACACAGGTAGAAAACCGTTAACGCTGTCAGAACAGAGCATCTGGGTAGATCTGCATGCTCTTTTCGCGTGGCTTGCCTATGCGCCTTTTACTCTGGCTTTTTGTTTGTCGGGCGCATACCTGTGGCGCCAAAGAAAAAATAATAAAATAACAGAAAATGAAGAACCGCTTGTTGCCCACGAAATTATTGACGAATTGAGTTTTAAATACATTAATCTGGGTTTTATATCTCACACCGTGATGTTTATGCTGGGAAGTTATTATTCTTCTATTTTATTCGGTTCATGGTGGCAATGGGACCCGGCCGAATCGACTTCGCTAATTACATGGCTTTCAGTCGCGCTTTACATTCATTTAAGACTTTTTTATAACTGGCGCGAAAAAAAAGCCGCAAAGCTTTATATGGTTATATTTTTTACGATTATTTTTTCATACTGGGGTCTGGTTCATTTGCCTGAAGGTATAACTTACCATGTTTTTGATCTCGAAATAAAACCGGCACACTAAGCTTCTGCATTAATACAAAATTTTCAGTATGCTGTTATATTATTAGAATTACAGACTAATCTGTTCGTACATCTCCATTATGTTTACAGCCGGCTTCCCAGCAGGATCCTGCGCCGCCGCCTTCAGAAATATAACCATATATTCGCCCCCCCATAACAAAGCTTTTAGATGCGCCACCCGGATTCCAGGGAGACGTAGAACAGTAATTATAGCTGTTACCGTGAATATTACCCCAGGCAGAACCGTTTCCTTCTGCGTTACAATAATTATACCCCGGAATTTTTTTATTCCAGTCTACCATAGTAAAACGAACCGGCCCGCCATGACAACCCGCACAGCCATATTCGTCAGAGCCAATAGAGTGTTGAGCGTCATGCGCCCTGTTCATAGCCCCCGTATTGTTATCATCGCCGCCGCTGTAAACCGCCGGATCATGACATTTATTGCAGAAGCCGTTACCGCCTGTGCCGGCTACCCCGCCGCCGTCCCAGCCTGCAGGAATTGCCGCTTCAGTCAACCCGTTATAATCTGGCCCAACTAGCATATCTTCGCGAATCATGCGCTGGAACCCCCCGCCGTGCGCGCCGTTAGCATGACAGTCAAAACAGGTAATTAAACTTGCCGTACCTGTATTATATGGCGACGCTAAATGCTTAACCGCCCCGGGAGATGTAGCTAACGCAAAAGGATTGCCGACTGTACCCTTCACAGGATGAAAAGAATAATGAGCGGTGCTAAGCTGTGCGTCTACATTAGGTATACTGCCTCTTGTCATTGCAGAAAAAGGCTGAGCAGCAGAAAAACCAAGCGCAACAATATCGCTATTTTGAGCGCCGTCGACATCATGACAACCAAGGCAAAAATTATTTTGCAATGCGTTAATTTCAGTTGAATATGTATCATTGCCAATCAATACTGATCTGGTTCTTTGAAATCTTTGAGTCGCAGTAGAGTTTGTTAATGAAATTACATTGCCCTGAGTATCAGGGTCTCTTAAATCAACAACGCCATTTTTGTGATATGTAGGATTCGGATCGCCGTTCGTATCGCCCTCGACGTGGCATACCGAGCAATCTTTTATTGTTATACCCGAACCGACAACATGGTGGTTAGTATTAAATTCATTTGTGGCAGCTACTCTATTAAATGGCGGATTGCTTCCTGAAACCGCCTTTTCGCCACCGTGACAGCCAAGACAATCGCCGCCTGCGGGCGACCACCCTTTAACTACGCCGTCAACATAGTGGTTATGGCAAGATTTACAATTGCCTCCCACCGCCTGATCGCCCGATGTATGAGATCCCAAATCAGGTTGATCTTTTGAGGGAACTACCGACTGATTTCTATACTGGGCAGTAGCCGTATGGCATACTTGACAAACGCCTGTTCCCGTGTTATCAACAGCGGTTGTAATATCTGTATAAGTATTAACTGTATAAGTACTTAGAATCGCTTCTATTAAAGCTGCGTTAGTGCCTGCGTCGGCAAGGTGAGGTGTATGACAGTCGCCGCAGTATGTTATTGGCGCATGCCCGTCATGATTGGTGGGAATAAAGCCAAATATATCACCCGGTTTACCAGCCGCGTGGCAGTTCATGCAAAAATTACCTATGGCATCGGACGTTGTAGGAAACAAAGGTTCAGTAGTAACGCTAGGGCTTGAAGTGACATCATGACAATCGGCGCATACATAATTTATAGTGCTATGCGTCGCGAATATTTCTGACGAAAAACCATAGTAGATAATAATAGCTAAGACCGTTGAGGCGCTTGATAATATAATAGTTTTAATTGATTTCATTTATAACTCCTTCTATTAAAATATGTTAAAAACTTCAATGCGTTTATTGCCCGCATTAGTAACCAGCAACCTTACACCATCATCTGAAAAAATAACATCGTTGGCCAATTTTAACTGTTCTGTCAATGTACCATATGACCCGTAGTATGACGTAAAAGTATGAGTTGTGTCAAACACAAGAATGACACTAAAGAGACTATCTAGAACATAGGCCCCGCCTATCGAAGTAAAAGTTACCCCCATAGGCGAACCGTTAGGATCTCCAAAAAAGCTAAAATCTACACCGCTGGCATAAGTTGAACCCACTGCCTGATATTCATTAGCGGTTAAAACATAATTAAAATCATAAATACGAACAGTGTTATTATTAAAATCACATACCGCAATCTCGCTTAAAGCGGGGTTAACCTCTACACATGTGGGAAACTTCAACTCTGTATCGCCAAAAGCGGTCATTTCAGTTTCAGTAATTTCATTGTATACCCGCACCATGTTTGAAGTACTGTCAGCGATAAATATTTTACCGTTAAAAACGCTAATATCATTCGCAAAGGTTATATTGCCCACGCCAAAAGATCTCTTATATGAACCCTCTAAAGAATAAACATCCACACTTTGCGACGCTCTGTTGCTGATTAACAGTTCTTTAGCTGAATTTACGGCAATACCATATGGGTTATAATTAACTTCTATGGCCCGATAAGCTTTGCCGCTGTTATCGTATAACCAGACCGATTTATGTGGCGGATTGCTTACGGCAAAACCCATGCCGTCAGGCAAATTAACAATTCTAAAAGGTTGAGGAGCATAATATGCCTCATAATATTTACAAACGCCCTTTATATTTATGCCACCAGGACATGACCGTTTTGTAGTGGCTGCTTTTTCAACCGTATTTATGCTTATGTTTCCGGCAATGTCTCTGGCCCTAACGACAAAATAATATGTTGTATTCGGTAGCAGCGTCGTAAAGCTGTAAGATAAAGCGCCTGGCTGTGAGGCAATACCTCTGCTTGAGAAATTCTGACCGCCAGAGGTTCTTGCAATAAATATTTCATAAACAATTGAAGATGACTCAGTTATATTATCTGAAGCTGGGGTCCAATAAACATCAATAGCCGTATTATTCACGCTGACCGCAGACATAATTCCCGAAAATATCGGCGGACTCGTGTCAATGCTCCATGTATAAGTGGTGGCTGAAGCTTCTGACTGCCAGTTTCCCAAGGCGTCTTTGCCTATTACACTTATAGTGTGTTCGCCTTCTGAAAGGCCCGTTAACTGAAGTATTGTAGCTGGTAAAAACTCTGCGCTATATGGCCCGCCGTCAATGCTGTATTTATAGCCGTCTACGCCCGTAATAATAATATCTGTTGAAGTCTGATTTGTTATTTTTTTTGGCATGGTGGTTAAATCAAAAACAGCCGTATACGCGTTTGTTTTTACCAACAACAAATACTCTTCAGCAGTGGCCTCGCTTTGCCAGTTATTATTGGCGTCTTTACCAATTATTTTTAAGGAATACATTCCGTCTTCTGTTACAGTTGCTTCAAGCGGGGTAGTGATATCAAATTCGCCAACCCACCCGGTATTATTTAAATTGAACTTATAAGCTGTGATACCATTATTTAAAACAGCATAATTGAAAGTAAGCGTATTTACCTCTGGTAAATTTTCAATACTGTTCGGCATTTCATCAACTTCAAGATAAGCCTTATCTACTCTCCATGAATATATCGTTGGTGTTTCTGTAGACTGCCATAGATCATTATTATCTTTACCAATAACATATATAATTTTAGTTCTGGCATTGGCTATATTCTCAATATAAATAGGATTACTAACAGGCATTTCGTCGCTCCATCCGACAGTATCTACTCTATATTTATAGGCGACAATATTTGTGCCGCCAACCACAAATAATGCGTCATTTTTCACGGTAACTTCAGGGGGTTTAATGGTTAATTCGGCTGTTGGTAAAACCGGCGGAGGTACTTGATTATTATTTTGTACGCTAACGACTTCTTCTTTACCACCGCAATTAGATAATATAAAGGCGGTCATTGTTAATACGGTTAATAAAAATAAATTTTTAATCATAAAAAAACCTCTTTCGTTAAATTTACTATAACATTACTTGCTTCCAAGATATATAACGATAAAAGATATAAAATAAGGACAGTGCGTCAATATTTTTTAATCTTTTTGAGTTTATAAAATTGTCACTTTAAGGCATGATTTAACGGGGTTTTTTATTAAAACCCCAATATTTGCTTACTGAACATGAACTTATAGCTGCAGAAATCCATCGCTATGCAAATACGTATCGACTAGTATACCGTAATCTTTTTATTGCAAAGCGATATTTCTTAACAACAACTCATGTTCACCCATATTTAAAAAGAATCGTCACATCTCTTTAAAGGTCAAATACAAACCGTTTAAGATGTTGTTCATTTTCTTATAATTAAGCGTACCGGGGGTGTCTGTTTTTTTATGGTAATTTTTGTTTCTGTAAAAAGCGGTATCGGTTATCATAAAAGCGGGATAATCATGCGCCCAGAAAGAGCGATGGTCAGAAAAATCAACGCCGGGTAAAGAAGCGGGCGCGATTAAAATTTCGGCGTTAAACGAAATGTTTCGGCTGAAATTTTCATAAAACTCATTCGTAACGACTCCGTATTCATGCGTGCCGACAACCGCTATAAAGTTTCCTTTTTTTGGGTATGTATGCTCAAGAATCGGGCTCGGATATTCCTGAATTTTTCTTTCTGAATAAAATCCGAGCATTTCAAGAGAAATCATAAAGTGCACTTTTTCGTTTTTTTTTCGCAATGCCCTGGCAAAAATATGGCTTCCCATTTTTGAATCGCCGAAAGAAGGCGGCTCTTCAAGGGTGAAAAAAACAAATATCATCGGATGGTTTGTTTTTACAGATTTAAACTGTTTTATCAGCTCTAATAAAACGGCGACCGCCGAAGCGTTATCGTCGGCGCCCGGCGTTCCCATGATTGTATCATAATGGGCGCCTACAATAATAGCTCCGGCGTCAGAATTTAACCCTTCTTTTTTAACGTAAATATTTTTATAAGGAACATTTTTTATTTTAAACGTTTGTATTTGATAATCGATATCGTTTTTTGAAAGCTCCGTTTCAATATATTGCGCCGTCTGCTCAAGATTTTTATAATGAAAAACTGATCTTTCGCCGATGGTTTCGGCTAAATAATAAACGTGCCTTTTTAATTCGCCGGTTTTATGAATATGCAGACGCTGCGCTCTGTATACTTTACCGGAACCTTTTTTACCGAAAAAAAACATATGCCGATAATTGTAAACTCCGGTTACCGCATATATTAAAAGAACCAGTATAATAATTAATGATAATATCCAATATATTTTCACAAAAAATGTTTATTTTTATTTATTGCGATTGTCAACAATTTTCCATTGCACTTTATCGAGATCACCATAAAGTTTTTGACAACGAGATAATCTCTCTGTATATTGCATTATAATATTATGATATAAGGAAGAATTTTGAATACTGAAGAACAATTAATATCATTAGGCAAAAACATAAGAAAAGACTTTCCATTTTTTCAGAACAACCCGAATACGGTCTATCTTGATACGGCGGCTACTTCGCTTGTTCCCAAAGACGTTATAGAAAACATTGTTTTATATTATGAAAAATACGGCGCCAATGTTCACAGGGGCGTCTACAAAGCCTCTGCTGAGGCCTCTGAAATATACGAAAATACGCGAAAAAAAGTAAGAGATTTTGTATCGGCGCCTTCTGATGTCGAAGTTATTTTCACAAAAAATACGACAGAGTCTTTAAACCTGCTCGCTCATAGTTTATCTTCGGCTAAATCTGAATTAAACGAATTTTTCAGCGGATGGAACGACGGCCTCAAAAAAGACGACGTAATTTTGCTAAGCGAATCTGAGCATCATTCAAATATAGTTCCCTGGCAAATTGTCTCTGAAAAAACAGGCGCGTCTTTAGAATATATACCCGTAATCAAAGAAAGCGGGGCCTTAGATTTGGCCGCCTTTGAAAATATGAAAAATCGTCTCGAGGGCAGGCCGGTAAAAATTATTTCTCTGGCGCATGTCTCTAACGTAACCGGCATTGTTTATGATTTGACCGCCTTTTCTCAGTTTGCCAAAGAAAAAGGCGCCATATTTATCACAGACGGGGCACAAAGCGTCTGTCATCAGAAATTAAATTTTACCGAACTTGGCTGCGATTTTTTTGCGTTCTCGGCCCATAAAATGGCGGGCCCTAAAGGCATAGGCGTCTTATTAGGCAAAAAAGAGATATTAAAACAAATGCCCCCTTTTTGCGGCGGCGGAGATATGATCTTAGAAGTCGAAAAAGCGGGCTCTACATATAATGAGCCCCCTTATAAATTTGAGGCAGGTACGCCAAATGTTGGCGGCGTCTTCGGCTTATCTTCTGCTATCGATTATTTAAACAAAATCGGCATGAACAATATTGCCGCATGGGAAAACAAGCTTACCCTATACGCTATGAAAAAACTTAGCGCCATAAATGTTCAATTTTTCGGCCCGTCGGCCGCCGATATCGCGTCTGAAAAATTCAAAAAAGTAGGCGTAGTCTCTTTTGGCCTGGAGGGAATACATCCGCATGATGTCGGCACAATGGCCGACGAATATGACGTCTGCATCAGGGTCGGGCACCACTGCTGCCAGTTATTAATGAAAGCATGGAAGGTTTCTGCAACCTGCCGCGCCAGTTTTTATTTGTATAACGACTTTGAAGACATTGACAGACTTACAGACGCTCTTGAAAAAACCCGTCAATTTTTTCGCAGATAATTAAATCATTAAAAAGCTTGCCAAAAGAAATTAAATATTATTAATTACTATTTAATGACGTATAGTAATCTTTATTATACTAAAAAGGAGAAATTCTATGACAGAAAAAGAAAATAATAATGAAAAAATAATAGATAGAAAAAAGTTCTTATTAGCAGCGGGCATGATTGGCGCCGGGCTGCCTATTGCAGAACTACAGGCGCAGGGACGCGGGCGCGGCAGAGACAGGGAAAACCGTCATGATCATAGCGCTCACAAACCAAGCAAAAATGTAAGCGTATTGGCAGACGCCGCTTCTGAATGCGTGGCCTATGCCGAAATGTGCGTAGCTCACTGCGTCGAACTTGTAAAAAACGGAGATACGTCAATTGCCGAGTGCATCGCGACCGCCAACGAAGTTATCGCGGCCTGCAAGGCGCTTTCTTCACTGGCAAATTATAATTCTATGCATATAAAAGATTTCGCGAAAGCATGTAAAGGTCTTTGCGGACACTGTGAATATGAGTGTAAAAAACACGCTTCAAGACATGAGGCCTGCAGAGAGTGCGCCGAATCTTGCGCAAGATGCGTAGAGGCGATTAAACGAATTTTGTAAAAATCTTTTTAAGATTCTGTTTACGGTTCTTCGGGTAAATTAGAAAGAATATGTTGACTTTCTGGTTTACCCGTGTTTTTATCTTCATCTTCTTTACCGATATTTTTTTCTTTTTTCTGTTGTGTCTCGGTGGGCGTCTCGTCTGCCATCCAGCATTGAATGGCAAAAACAAAGCCGTCAAATATTTTTTCAATCATGATAGAATGTTTCGCAAGACGATAATATCCGTAGGCCATTAGCGGCTGGTGTTTATCGTAATAAAAATAATCTCCCACGCGAATTAAACCGTCTTTATAGTTTACCGTCTTGAATATCTTTGCCGCCGATAAAACCTGGCCCTTATTAAAGGCTTCGTTACCCTGCCGAATAAGTTGTGTTTTTTGTTTTGCGTCCATAATCTATTCTTATGTGATTTGCCCGAGAGAAATAATAGTCTTATTATAAACTTATAATTTAAAAATCGGTTGTTTTTTAATATAATAAAGCGTTTTAACGGCGTCATTTTTTAAAAAAGTTTCTTTTTAGCGGAATGATTTTGATTTTTTGAGGTATTTCTATATTAAGCAGCAAATAAAAAACGTGTTAAGGAACTGTCTTGAAAATTATAAATCTTCGATTAAGAAAATTACGGTGTGCATCGTATTTTTTCTTTATTTTCTTTATTTGCCTTTCTAATACAACGGCTTACGATCGGTTAATCAATTCGTCGGGAATACAAAACGACGAAAATAGAAAAATATATTTTACTTCTGATTTTGAATATTTGCGTTTTGGCGAATTACTTTTATTTAAAGCCAATATTTTTTTAAAGCCGCAAAATAAATCGGCTCTTGAAAACGAAGCGGCTTTATATGGCGGATATAAAATTTCAAATTTATTTTATATTTATACTGGGCTTAACGCGGCTTGTCTTTTTTGCGATAACATAAAATTCTCGCCCGTTCTTGGCGCTTATGCCGCGAAAAAAAACCTGAAATTATACGCTCAATATAAATTTTCTAACGCCTTTATTATTAAAACATCAATGATCGCAAAAAGCTTTTTGCCCGTCGAATTTTCTATTGAAGCGGGCAAAGAAAAAAGCAAGCCTTTTTATTATGCGGTTACAACGGGCCTGCATGTGGCAAAAGGCGCCGCCTTGTTTGCGGGCTATAATTTTCAAAGCGAATCTATATTGTCAGGCGGATGGATTTTTTTAAAAAACAGAGCTTCAATAAAAATTGAAATAGATTACGGCCATTTTGAAAAGAATTTAAGATCCGCAAAAATTATTTTTCAGTCTTCATGGAACAAACCCTCTCTTAAGGTCGAAGAAAAACCGACAAAGATACCTCAAAAAAAAGAAGACGCAAAAATTTCTGTCTATAAGAAAGAATATCAAAACCAAAAATATAAAACTAAGAAGAAAAAACTAAAAACTTATAAACTGAAACTACCCCCATTTAAAGTATTAATAAAATGGGGAATCTCTCCTGCTGAGGCTATTTCAATAATTCAGAAAAATGATATCTGCGGCGTAAGCTACGGGGCAAGAAAGATATTAAATTCAAAAAAATATATGTGCTATGAAAATAAAAGATGAGAAAATATTTATACTTAGCCGCGTATACTTTTGCGCTATATTCTTTTCTTTTTGATACAGTCTTTGCAAAAGAGATTTATATAAAGAGCCAAATAGGAACGGTGAAAACTGAATTAGACGAAAAGCCTCTTCTTTTTTCATGGTGTTTTTTGAAAAATGAATCATGGGAATCGGGAATTTATCGTCTCGGCAAAAATAATTCGGCGTACGGCGAAGGGTCTTTCTTCTTCGATAATTTTTCTATAACAGCGGGAAGTCTGTCAAAATCTATTGACGAAGGGTTCATCATATCAAACGGAGGGTATTCTGCCGCTTTTCTGTCATTGCCATATAAGCGTCCGGCGGGAGTTCAGGTAAGCATATGGCATGAATATTTTTTCTTAGACGCCGCTAATTACGTTAAAACATTGTCAGAAGATACTGACGAAAAAACAATTTATAAAAACTTCATTCGTCTAGGCATCGGGCGAAAACAAGATAAAGATAAAATTACACAGTCTTTTAATTATCGAATATCGCTTTTATCGATAGACATTTCAAAGAAGACAAGCGTAAAAGATACCGGAATTTCGGGAGAGCTTCGCATGCAAAATAAAATAGGGAACGATTTTTTTTCTTTGAATTTTCAATTATTTTGGCATTTTTTTTACGGCCGATACATTCAATTAAAGGGCGATTATAAAAACGTATATTTTCAAATAATGGCCTTTCAGCAGAAAAAAGATAATATCTTTGCATCAGAATTATACGATCATTATAAAAAAGCTGTTTCAGGCAAAATAAGACACGGCTATGGCTCAAGCGCCATTTTGGTTTCCCGAAAAGAAATAAGACAAAAACACATCGCATATTACAGGCAATTAGGGGCCTATTTCTATTCAAAAAAGGGGCAAAAACTGTTGGGGCTTTTTATAAAACCCGAAGAAAAAAAATTATCGCCGGCCTTTAATATTTATAAAGAACTTAGCGGCAAAGGGTACATGATTTCGGCGTCGCTTGGCCTCGGCAAGTTTTTTCGAACGGGCCTTGTTTATGCCGATAAGTTTCAAAAAAGAACGTTTGTTTTAGATCCTGTTTTTTTGCCTTCTTTTGTCGGCTCAGAAGGTCTTCGCGAAGATTCGGGTTATCTTTTTCAAAACACGGCTATAGGAATAGAAGGCTATCTCAATCATCAAAATCTTTCTTTTTTCTTTGCCGCTTTAAAATCTAGAAATTATTTTTCTAACAAAGACGAGAATCATATCTTGTTTAAGATAGCCTCTTCTTTTGAAATTTAATTTACTGATCCCTTATTTTCATGTCAATAGTTTCAATTTTTTCGGGAGCGTTATATCCTGCGGTTTCAAGCGATAAAAAACGAGTTCTCTTGAAATTCTTGCCCAGAAGATACCAGTTCATATAATAAACGTCTTCAAAGGCTTTTCCGTTAGAGGTTCGCCATTTGTTATTCTTAAATTCAATGTGGTCAAAAACTATATCGACATCGGGCTGCGCGTTTTTTTTGCTGTACACCTTTAAAGAATAAACGCCCCATCTTTCATGCTTTTCTGCCGAATCTTTGATCTGGGCATAAACGGGAAAATCTTGACTCATCACAATTTCTTTTTTCAAGTCGACTTCGGCAAGATTTTCGGGAAGCAGCACGGCGAATTTTTCTATTTTTGGAGCCGTTTTATTTTTATATATTCCCGCGGGCATTAAAGCTAAAGGATTATATATTTTCCTTTTCTTCTGATCATAAATAAAATAATGAAGGTGCGCGCCTCCCGAATGACCGGTGTCGCCCGAAAAACCTATTATATCTTCTTTTTTTAATATTGTTGCGCCATTTATTTCGTTCTCAATTTTTTCGGATATTTTTTTCAAATGCATATAACCGCTCCAGAAAGAGCCGTGATCTAAAACGACGGTTATCCCCCCCCCGAAAGGAATTTCGCCTTTTTTACGCACGGGATTTTTCTTCCATAAAAGACGTCCTTTTTCAACCGGCAAAACGGGAAGATTTTCTCCTACAATATCGATGCCCGCGTGAAAATGATCGAGCCTTGATTCTGCGAAAGTAGAGCTTATTTTTTTTATTTTATCTTTCGGCACGGGCCATTGTAAAGAAATATTTTGTAAAGATTTTACCTCTTTTTCGCCGTAGACGGCAAAAACATAAAAACTAAAAATTACCGTAAAGAAGAACAAAAATAACTTTCGCTTTTTTTTCATAAGAACATATCTGATTTTTTATAGCCGTTGTCAACGTCAATAACTGATATTTGCCCGTAATCATAATATTTTTATTGCTTGTCAATTTATTAGAAAATTTTATTATATATCTTAGAATGGGATCAAAGTACGAATTTGACGAAACGAGAGACGCCATTGGCGCCGACGGCCTCACGCCTGACGAAAGAAAGGCCATGTTTGAGAAATTTCAGTCAAGCGGCGGCAAAGTAGTAGACGAAAAACTTTTAAAAAACAAAGCGGGATTAAAATCAGGCTCGTCGGGTAAAATAAGCCGCGCCGAGTACTACGAAAAAAAACGCGAAGAGGCGGCTAAAAAGGCCCAAATTCGCGAGGGGTGGGAAAAGCAAAAAAAGAAACTGGGTGGCCCTTCTGCCCGTTTTTTCATAAAGCTTCGCTGCTGGATGGGGGGGCTTGCCCCTTTCGGCAAAGCAGAAGTAAACGCCGACTTCATGGCTTCGCTTGCCGTCGATGTCAAGCAGGCTCTGGTTGAATTTAACCTTTTGGGCAATGATTTATTCTTTAGAAAACCCGCAATAGGCAATAAAATTGTAAAGGCTTTAGACGCGAAAAATACTTTATTTATGGAAGTTCTAGAAAGAGCCCATTCTCTTTATAACGCCGATGAATATAACAAACTTATCGATTTCTACTCTAAAAACCCTAAGGCAAACACACCTTTAGAACTCATTGAAGAGCCCTTAAAAAAATTGTTTTTACGATTGTATTATATCTCTCCATACCAGGAAACCTTAAGAAGAGCGTTCAATCTAGCATACGATATTTTCAGAAAAGAATTTAAAGAGAATTCAGACGTTGATACATTGGGCCCTAAACAAAAGAAAATTCAAAAAGATCTTAGGCTAGTATTTCAACAGACTTTCGGTAAGCTTCTCTTGCTGATTAGCCGTATTGACGGTATGGACTACGCAGCCGGTTCGCCTTTTCTTGAAAAAGCAATTGAGGTTAAAAACGAAGATAAAATAGGAAAAAGAAAATCAGGCGATCTGGGTTCTTTATCTTCAGCCTCAGGAGAAATTGAAGACAGCGAAGAAAACCCCGAAGGCGAATCGACCGAGAATAAAACCGAAGAAGGTCAAGAAGAAAAAGAAGAAGTCGAAGAAGAAGAAAATCCAGTACTGCAAACAAAAGAATATCAGTACGGCATGAATTTAATGAAAATGTATTCGCTTGCCCAACTGGCGCAAAAACATGACCCCAGAAAAAGATACAATGCGGCCCCTCTTAAAGATAAGGTACTATTGTCATTTTTATATTTTCTTGAATTTGATACCGAATATTCTTTTGTGCTAACGACAAATAAAATTCAGATGAACGTCGACTATAGCGGGACGGCAAAAAATGACTACAAAAGAATTTTAGCCGACGTTTACAATGAATCTCGCGATATTATAAAAGAATTTGAAAAATATGTCGAAGCGAAAAAAGAATTTAAAAACGTTATGGAGAGAAAAACTCATACAAATTATATCGAACAGTCAAAACTTGAAACTAAGATCAAATCAAATGCTGAAATGCAGGGCAGGCTTACAAGGGGCCTGATTCGAACCTATATGAGCGATACCTCAAAGAATCTTGCGATTTTAATTTCAGATATGAAAGAAAAAAAACAGATTGTTCTGAATATGGACGAAGCTCTGAAGTTCTCGTCAGATATTGAAGGCAATAAACGCCTAAACGGAAAATCAGTCAGCGAATGCATCATGACTGCCTATTGTTTCGCTACGGCCTTAAAAGAAAGACTGACAACCGGCGATTTTTTTGGCGGCATTATTGAAATACCCGACGAAGAAATGGCGCAAATCTTTGGAGAAAATTATAAAATCGCGCTGGAGCAATATAATTCATAATTTTAAATCTATAAAATCATGAAGAAATCTTTTCTGGCTATAATTCCCGCTCGTATGAAAAGCACTCGTTTTTACGGCAAGCCCTTAGCCGAGATCAACGGTAAACCCATGATACAGTGGGTATATGAAGCCGCCGCTTCGTGTAAAAAATTAGATAAGATATTGATTGCCACAGATTCTGACGAAATTTATTCTAATGCAAAAAAATTTACAAATGATATTTTAATGACTTCAGATAAACATAAATCGGGGTTAGACAGAGTTATCGAGGCCGCCGAAAAAGAGAATTTCACCCACTATGTGAATATTCAGGGCGATGAACCCATGATTTCAGACAAAACCATTGAAGGAACAATAAATTTATTTGATAAATACGACGATTGCCAAATTTCAACAGCGGCCATACCTTTTGAAACAGAAGAAGAATTTGAAAATAAAAATAACGTAAAAGTTGTTTTGACTGAAAATGACAGGGCCCTGTATTTTTCGCGCGAAGCCATACCTTCTTTAATTCGCTTAGAAAATAAACAAGACGCCTTTACAAATAAATACCTTCTAAAACATCAGGGTTTATATGCCTATACAAAAGACGCTCTTTTTTCAATAAAAAATCTTAAACCGTGTTTCATTGAAGACGCTGAAGGTTTAGAGCAGCTAAGGTTCTTATATTACGGATATTCTATTTATGTGCATCATTCTGAGCATGAAAGCATAGGCGTAGATACTCCCGAAGACTTAAAGAAGGTCAGCGAATATCTTCGTAGTTAGAATAAAGCCTTCTTTATAATTAACCGTCGACAAGAGCTTTTTTTACTTTTAAAATATGATCAAAAGCCCCCCAGAAAGTAAATCCTTTGAGATTATAATCTTCATAGGCGCGAACCTGATCTAAAAAATATTTTTTTCCGTAGCCCCATATGCTGTTTTTCATGGGAAAAGCCTGAAGATACGGCCTTAGCAAAAATCTGTCAGACGCGATATGCATAGAGCGAAGCGCGCTATGGCTTAAAAGCCGGTAGGCTCTTTCTTCTATAGGGCCGCCTGTAAGGTAAGAATCGCCAAAATGAGAACTATATAACATGGGGCACACTACATCGGCTAAATCGCCATAGACCTCCATATCTTGACCAATAATGCCGGGAGCTCTATATAAAGCGTTATATCCGTAAATATCAACGCTAATAGGCAGATGAGTCGAGCTTCTTATCTGATAAATAAAATTTTCTAAAGCTTCTGAAGCGTACATATCGCTGGTTTGTTTATGCGAAAAATAGGCCAAATATACCGGGCCGTCGCTGGGTAACCGAATATAGTCTAATTGAATTTCGTCAACGCCATATCTGGTAAGCTCTTTGATAAAAGGAACATAATATTTTTCGGCCAATTCTTTGTTATACGGATCTACCCATCTTTCTTTTTCATTGCCTATCCATGGTTTTTTTGTGCGTTTATTAAGAATGGCAAATCCTTTTTGTTTAAATAAAACGGCGTCTTTAAAAACGACTATTCTTGCGACGACATATTTACCGTGTTTATGAGCGAATTCAACTGCCTCTTGTAAATTTACAAGCGGCCTTACGGCCCCAATTTCTTTTAAAAAAGGCTCCTTTGAATCATAACGAATATAACCGTTATCGTCTTTTACGTCTAAAACAAAACCGTCAAAAGCGCTTTGCTTAAGAAGAGAAAAAACCTCTTTTTTATTTTTCTTAAGATTTATGGCCGACGAGTAAAATAATTTTTTATTAGAGGCTTTATTTATTCTTTTACGCCTTTCTGGCGCCAATGCAGTTGACTTTTTATAAAAAAATGCGGTAAGATTGCCGTCTTTTTTATGCCCTATATGGGCGGCTAAAACATTGTCGTTTTTTTCAAATAAAATATTCTTCCATAAATATATTTTCTGCGGCAATGTGTTTTTACTTTTTTCGATGAAACTTTGAATATCCCGATATTTAATAACATGTAGAGCGTCTCCTGTAGATATCCATAGACTTTGCAGTTTTTCTGATCCTGAAATGCTGTATATATCCGCCGATTTTTCTATCTCGTCTATAACATTTAATGATATGAATTTTTCTTTTTCATGGGGACGAATAAATACGTCGCCTTGAATAGAGGTACCCGCAAATAAATTTCCTTTTTTATCTTTAAAAACGGCTCGAATTTCTTCATATAAACGAAAATCTTTTTCATGCGGTATAAAGGGAAGGCCCTCGCTTATATTTTCAAATTCAAGCTTTTTTTTATTTTCAATTTGTTTTTTATAATCATGCGCCGCAAAAAGGCCGCTTGCCGCCGTGCCGACATATAGACTTTTTTTGTCGGAATATACGGCTGTTATGTAACGCGATTTTCTAAGATTATGAGAAAATTTTATCCACCTGTTATTTTGACGATATAATATTTCATGCTTGTGAGAAATAAAATTTAAATTGGCGTCTATAGAGGTTACGCTTCGGCACGCTTTTAAATCATAATCAACCGCTCTTTTGCGGGCGGCTTTTTCTAATTTCCAGAAATTGCCGTCATCTGACGACCTGTAAAGACACCGATATTTAAAGGCGACCAAATATTCGTTTTCTGTTTTGTCATTATTAATGATAATCTGCGGCTGCCACGCGTTATCATCTGTATTTTCAAGGGCCATTTGCTCAAATAAACCGAGACTTTCCCATTTTAAATTATTGTTTAATTTATGCCTTTTACCCGAATCTGAAATTATAAAAGCGTGTAGATTTTTTTGAAATTTTACGTCTTTGCTTTCGCCAAGAAGCTTGTCTTTATTTTGAAAATGCAGTAAAAGCGCGATCAATATAAAAGCTTTAAAAAAGAAAAAATATTTCAACTTAAGATAATGCCGCACTTTATTAAAAAAAAAGATTTATCGATTAATCGCCGATAATGGGCTTTTTATACGAATGAAGGCTGTGTACGCCTCCCTGCATTTGAGCGGCGGGAGATCGTTTCTCAAATTTTAAATGCCTGTCATGTAAAGCTCTGTGCAGCGAAGATATATCTTTATAGCCGATGTCTTGAAATGAATGTTTAATGCCTTGAACAAGATAAGGCACAAAATCAAAAATAGAGCCTTTGTCTAAAACAGAGCCTGAAACCCCCTGGGCGACTCGAATTTTCTCGTCTTCGGCAAAATATCGTTTTCCGCTGCCGCTTTTCATCGCTTCAATAGAGGCCATACCGCGGTATCTCTTTAGACGCACGCCGTTTTCATAAAAATATTCGCCGGGAGCCTCTTGCGTTCCCGCGAGAAGCGAACCCATCATAACCGCATGACCGCCTACGGCTAGAGCCTTTACAATGTCTCCTATATTTGTAATACCTCCGTCGGCAATAACGGGTATGCCGAATTTTTTCGCATATAGCGAGGCCTTATAAACAGCCGTAGCCTGCGCCCTGCCGCTTGCCATTGTTTCTTGCGTTATACAGATAGATCCGGGCCCCATACCTATTCGAAGCGAATCTGCCCCTACTTGTATGAGACCTTCGGCCTGGTTCATGGTTACCACGTTGCCGGCCATAATTTCAAGGTCTGGGTATTTTTTCTTAATATCTTTAATCATTTCTATTTGAAAAGAAGAATATCCCTGCGCAGAATCAATAACCAGCAAATCAACTTTGCTTTGTACCAAGGCTTCAACCCTTTCGATATCGCTTTTATGCGTCGATACAGCAGCCGCTACAAGAAGCCCTTTACTTTTATCTTTGCTGGCAAGAGGATAATCTTGATTTTTTTTCAAATCGGTACGACACATTAAAGAAATCAAATGCCCCTCTCGGTTAATAATGGGCAGTTTGCCTTTCTTTGAACGCTTTAAGATTTCATTGGCGTCGGCAAGAGAAATACCTTCGGGCGCCGTAATCAATTCGGTTGTCATTATTTCGTAAACTTGTTTATCGGTATCTTTTTCAAAGTCTATGTCTCTGTTTGTAACGATTCCCACTAAGATGCCGTTTTTTGAGCCGTCTTTTGTAATAGGAATTCCCGAAAAACCATATTGGTCTTTAATTTCTAATACATCGGCTATCGTATGATGAGGGCTTAACACAATAGGGTCGGCGATAAAGCCGTTTTCAAATCTCTTGACTTTTTCAACTTCAAGAGCCTGTTTTTCTATGGGCATATTATAATGAATGACTCCCATTCCACCTAATAGGGCCAGGGCTATGGCCATTTGATTTTCGGTAACCGTATCCATAGGGCTCGATAAAATAGGAATTTTTATATGAAGATTTCTACTGACTTTTGTTTCTAACGAAACATCTTCGGGTAAAAAGTCAATATACCCCGGTAAAATTAAATAATCTTTATATGTTAATCCCTCGCCGTTTATAAGTAACTCATTAGCGGTGAGACCGTCTTGATGTCTATCCATGGGGCAGGGTTAGAAGAAAATTCCTTCCGTCAATATTTTAAAAACTTACGCATCTCTTTTATTAACGCGTCTTTAGAAACCGGTTTTGCCAGATAAGAAACGCGGCTTTCTGAGAGTTCTTCTATTGTTTCATCTGAAACGCTGGCTGTAACCGCAATAATAGGAATATGTTTTACATTATTATCGCCTTGAATTTTTTTTATTGCCTGCTGACCGCTCATCACCGGCATTTTCATATCCATTAAAATAATATCGGGCCTTATTTTATTGGCCAGCTCATACGCTTCTTTGCCGTTTTTCGCCTCTATGATTTTAATAGAGGGACTCTCTAGATATTTTCTTATTAACAGCCGGTTTATATCTACGTCGTCTACTACAAGAATCACAGTATCTTTAATATTATCTAAATTATCTTTGGTTTTTGATAAATAACCTTCGCGGCTCTGCGCTTTTTCAATGACTGCTCTTTCAAGATTTCGTAATATTACTGTAAATACGGTACCCTTATCTTTTTTACTCTGCAATTGAATTTCTCCGCCCATTATGTTTACGAGTCTTTTTGTAATTGTAAGCCCTAATCCTGTACCGCCGTATTTAACGTCTTGATTTTTTTGCTGAGAAAATGCGTTAAAAATATTTTCTTGTTCATCTGCAGGTATACCGATACCCGTATCTTCAATGCTAATTTCAAGTTCATATCGTTCTTTGTTCTCTACTGACGGCGCCACCGAACAGTTAATTTTAATATGGCCTTTTTCTGTAAATTTTACAGCATTTCCGATAAGGTTGAATAATACTTGTCTAAAGCGGGTTTCGTCTAATAAAAAAGAATCGGGCACATTCGAATTAATTCCAAGAAACCATTTTAATTTCTTTTTCATGATCTCATGACTGAAAATTGCCTCTATTTCTTTAAATATACTTTTAATGTCTACGGATGAATTTACAATGGCAAGCTTTCCCGCTTCTATTTTTGAAATATCAAGAATATCATTTATTAAATTTAAAAGCATTTTTCCGCTTGAATTAATTATTGATAACTGACTTCTTTTTTCTTTGTCTTCTTCTAAGCCATGCAAAATATGCGCAAAACCCAAAATTGTATTTAATGGCGTTCGTATTTCATGACTCATATTGGCCAAGAAAATACTTTTCATTTTATTCGCGCCTTCGGCCGTTATTTTAGCCTCTTTAAGCTCTTTTTCAAATTGTTTTCTTTCTGTAATATCGTGAAACGCCACTTGTATGGCCGGTTTACCGTCAAAGATTACGGGAGCGGCCGCCGTTTCGACGTCTATAACCTTACCGTCAAGTCTTATAAACTTTTCTTCGGCAAGAGGCTGAGGCAGTTTCTCTCTCATCATCAACACAATTCTTTTTTTAACGGTTTCAAGAGAATCTGGATGAACGACAGAAATAACTTCGCCGCCGATAAGATCATTAATATTTTTTGCCTTTAAGATTTTTACGGCCATTTCGTTTGAATATAAAACATTTTTACCGTCATGTATGACAATGGCATAAGGAGAACTATGCACCAGAATACGAAATCTTTCTTCGCTTTTTCTTATTGATTCTTCATTTTTCTTTTGCTCAGATATATCAACGACGACGCCGCGAACGCCTGTTATTTCTGCGTTTTTTTTAATTGCAGAAGCGTAAACTACCGCCGGAAAAGTACTTCCGTCTTTTTTAAGTATTGTAAATTCTTTTGGCTCAAATTTTTCGCCGTTTAATATTTTATCAATATAACGAATTATATCATTTTTTTGCTCTTCAACAAACATATTCAAACAATCGCGCTCTTTAAAAGTATCTCGAGGAGAATAGCCGGTTGACTTTAGCGCATGCTTATTTACGAAAGTAAAAATTCTGTTTTTATTAATCTCAAAAACCGACTGTGGCAATAGATTGGCAAGCTCAGAGAAATGTTTTCTGCTCTCTCTTACTTGCCTTGTTCTCGATTGAACTTCTTTTTCAAGATTATTTTTTATATCTACAAGCTCTATCTCGGCGGCTTTTTTTCTATCTTCAGTCTCGATGCCTTCTAAAATTTCGCTTATATTTTCGGCTAGCTTATCTAGATAATATATTTCTTCGTCTAAGAAATTTTCATTTTCTGAGTAAATATTTATTACCCCGATAAATTCTTTATTAACCACCAAGGGAAATGCAATCGATAATATATTTTCGTTTTCTTTATCAAGAAAACAAATATTGTCTAAAAGAACATCTCTTTTTGTCTTTTGTAACTTTACCGCCGGGCATTCTTTTTTTGAAACATTGCAAACCGATTTTACTTTTATTATATTTTCTTTGTTGTTCGCAAACCCCCCGCATACAAAAGGAGATAAATTTTGTTCTTCGTTTTTAAGGCATATCCATGTTTTACTGTAAAGATTTGAAGCCGAAATGACCCCTGTAACGCGGCATAAAAACTTTTCTTTTTCAAGTTTTTCTCTCTTAAGATGATTAATGTCTAAAAGTATTTTCAAAAATTCCGTAAGATATTGTTCTCTTTTTGAATTATGATTGTCGCTTGAGAGTTTTGACTTTATTTTATATTGTTTCATCAAATTAATGATTTTTAATTATTTAGTATACTAAATAATTCTATAAACATCCTGTAAATATGTAAATTATTTGAATGCATTTTGTATTTATAGTTTCACATTTGCGGCAATTTTTCCGTTCAGTGCTCCACATTATTTCAGGAGGCGTTTTATTTTTTATATCATCATCAGGTTATATATCTTGACAATACGGTTTACTTGTATATAATTGATTATGAAAGAAATAAATAAAAATAAATTTCACGTTCACTTAATAAAACCATCAGCCTATGACGAAGACGGTTATGTTGTACGATTTAAAAAAGGAGTTCTGCCGTCAAATACCTTAGCATGTCTTTACGGTTTGACAAAAGAAGCAATAGAGCAAAAAGCTCTTGGTAAAAATATTGAAATTATTCCGCATATCTATGATGAAGTCGTTGATCATATAGACCCTGAAAAATTTGCTAAAGACGCCATAAAATCTAAAGAAAAGCATGTTTTTTGCTTATGCGGGGTTCAAAGTCATCAATTTCCCAGAGCTTCTGAAATCGCCAGAATTTTAAGAAAATTCGACCAGCTTGTTATGATAGGAGGGTTTCACGTAAGCGGTATTTACGCTCTGCAAAAAAAACCTTCTGAAGAGCTTCAAAAGATGCTTGATATAGGCGTATCATTAACCGCAGGAGAGGTAGAAGAACAATGGGGTTCGCTTTTAAAAGACGCCTATAATCAAAAACTAAAGCCTTTGTATAACTTTCTAAACAAAAGACCAATATTAGAAACGCCGCACCTTCCAAGAGTAAATAGAGAATATTTAGATAAATTCTCTGTCGATTCTTTCTCGACATTAGATTGCGGCAGAGGATGTCCCTTTAAATGCTCTTTTTGTACTGTAATAAACGTACACGGCAACGAGATGAGACACCGCCCTATATACAACTTAAAAAAACATATTCAGTATAATAACGAAAAACTTGGGGTTAACTTTTATTTTTTTACTGACGACAATTTCGCGAGAAACAAAAGGTGGCCAGAAATTTTTGACGCATTATATGACCTCAGAAAAAAAGGGGCTCAAATCAGCTTTATGATGCAAGTTGACACAATGGCTTATAAAATTCCTCATTTTATTGAAAAAGCGACAAGAGCGGGTTGTACGCAGGTTTTTATAGGCATGGAGTCTATTAATCCTGAAAATCTTAAAGAAAAAGGCAAAAGCCAAAACAAGACAGATACCTTTAAAGAAATGGTAGAAGTATGGCGCAGCAATGGCGTGATGACTCATACGGCTTATATTTTAGGTTTTACGAATGATACTGTTAAATCGATAAAGAAAGATATTAAATTTTTAGCATACGACCTTCATGTAGACATGGCCTCTTTTTTTATCATGACCCCGTTGCCCGGCTCAAAAGACCATGAAAAAATGTTAAAAGACGATATTCTCATGCATCATGATTTAAATTGGTTTGATACTTTTCACCCTGTCGTAAAACATCCGAACATGAGCGAAAAAGAATGGCTAAATGTTTATAATTACGCATGGAAAAAGCTTTACTCTCTAAGAAGAATGCATTCTGTTCTGAAAAATCTAAAAGGCGAACCGTTACGAAATATGTATTGGTCGTATTTATGGTATAAATATTCTATTGTCGTATGTAAAAATCATCCGATGGTAAGCGGTTTTCACAGATTAAAAGACAGAAAAAACCGACGGCCCGAATTTAAGATTGAAAACGTGTTTAGATTCTTTATTCGCCGCACAAAAGACTGGATAATTGAAATACTATCTTTTACCAGAATCTTTTTTGAATTCTTATATCTTTACTTAAGAAACGTATTTAGGTTTCACCGAGAAACAGAAAGTCATATTAACCGACTAAGTAAAAAAGCAAAAAAAGCGATGACATCAATCAAAGAAACGGCTAAAGAGACTGCCGGTTCGGTAAGAGATACGGCTGAAGCGATGACGATGACAAAAGAAAAAAACAATAAATCTACATGAGCCAGGCTTAAAATAATAAAATTAGAATGTTTGCGACATTTCAAAATTGATCATAGTAAAAAAATTATCAACTGAAACGTCAAGAGGGAAGCCAAGATCAATTCGAAATAAACTGTTTGTAAATTCAAATAGACCTCCGCGAATGCCAAAACCAATTGACTTTAACGGAGAGATTTCCCTAAATTTACTGAATTTTTCATCTTTAATCTGACCCATGTCAAAAAAAACTGCCGCGCTTAAGGCCAGATACGGCAGTTTTATTACGGGGCTTCTGTATTCAAAATTAATTAAATAGGCGCTTTCGCCGTCGATAAATCGATACGGATACCCTCTTAAAAAATTATTTTGAAAAGAAATAAATTTCTCATATCTATCATCGTAAAGAAATGAAAGCTTTCCGCCGCCGCCGCCAATAGAAAAACGACTGTCATTTTCAAGATTATTGCCCTGACCGTAAAAAAAACGCGCTGCTATGGCGCCATAAGAGCGAAAATAAAAGAAATTATTTGCAAAGGCGAGTATATCATTTTCCCATAATTGACTATCTATAAAGTTTCTTTTGGCGCCTCGATATAAAAACGATTCATTCCGAATATTTTTTTTATCATAAAAATAATAAAGAAAAATACTGGGTATATAAAACTTATCGCGTGAACCAAGGTAAGAACCGGCGCTTGATAAGACAAAAGAAATTCCAGCCCCCCGAAAATAATCTTCAGTTACCAGAAATTTTCGAAAATCTTTTCTGGTAAGGTATCGGCGCGAAGATAAAGTTAATTTACATGATAAAACATTGGCGTCAATATTTTTGGGCAGATATTCGTCTTTAACAAACTCAGAAATATCGCTTCTTGACGAAGCCGATGCATTATATTGATCTTCATAATTTATAAAATTTGTTTTTTGAATATAAGAAGCAAAAGACATATAAAACTCAAACCTGTCTAGCCTGCCAAATGCTGTTCCTGCGCCGGTCTTCAAGCTTTGAAAATATTTATTTACAATAAAAGGAATCTCGTTACTTGAATCAATATCGTTTATTTGCTCTATTCCCGAATTTGAAAAACGATAACGAGAGCCTTTTGAAACGGTATATCCCAAGAAAAAAGAATATTTATCGTCAAGACGCAATAGAGGTTTTTGAAAAAAAACAGAGGCCATGTTATAATTATTCTTTCCTTTTACGAAAGAAGACGCGCCTTCTATGCCGGCCTGAAATTTGCCGTCTAAGATTCTGGCGCGGCTGAAAGAAAATTTTGCGGTATCGATAAAGTTTTCTTTCAAATAGATTAAAGAAGCGGCGTAAAGACCGCCAAAAAGATTTATATCACTTAAACCGGTAAAAAATGATCGATAACCGCCCGAGGCTGAACCTCCTAATTCTGGCGCAATAGAAAGATTATCTTGAGTATAAACATATGCATCATAAGTTTTGTCTTCATTTTTTTCGAGATAAATATAGGCGTCTTTAAAAATTAATCCGCCCGCCGGATGAGAGAGATTTCTCAAAATTCGCTCTGATTCAAGAATAAGGTTTTTGTCGGCAGGCTCGTTTTGTTTTATTAGCAATTCGTTTTGAATGATATTTTTTTCGGTTGTCCAATGAAAATATTTAACAGACTTTGAAATAGCGTCGTTTTTTTCATTAATGGGCCGGTTAAAAATATAAATATTGCGTATGTATATTTTTTCTCTTGAATCAAATTTTTTCAGTATTGTCTGAGATTTTTCGTCTTTGTACATTTGAGCCGCTAAATCAAAAGAAGGTTCGACATGCTTGACCGGCGGCTCGATTTCTTCAAAATTTGTACATCTATTGAAGTGTAAATATGCAAAGAAAAGAAGAACTATCCGTAATAATGAAAAACTCTTAACGCTCATACTTCTCATGTTAATTAAAAAAACTATCGACTTTTTGAAAATATCAATTCTCTCGACAATGTAAATTCTTTTTTTAAAAACGCCCCGCGAATATAAGCGAAAACCGCGTTACAAGCGATATAATTTGCCTGAGATATTAAAATCTCTTGGAATAGGTAATTTATTGTTCTTATGTCTTTAGTTTAAATAAAGGCTTTAAATTATGCAAATTATCACACAAATTCTTGCGGCTGTTTTTTTATTTGGTTTATGTATATTTATTCATGAATTGGGCCATTATCTTATAGGCAAATGGGTAGGCATTAGGGCAAAGATTTTTTCTATCGGGTACGGTAAAGGCATCTGGTTCAAAAAAAGAGGAAAAACAATTTATCAGATTACGGCCTTTCCTATAGGGGGTTATGTACAATTTTACGGCGACGACCCCACAAAAGAACATAAAAAACTTAAAAAAGGCGATTTTTTTGCCGCCGGCCCATGGCGAAGAATAGCCGTCGCATTTGCGGGTCCGGCTTTTTCTCTCTTACTTGGAGTTCTGGTAATTTTTACCTTAATTTTAGCCGGATGGCAGCCTCTTTCAAATAAAATAACTCTGGTAGAAGCCGGTGTTGAAACTCCCGCTAAAAAAGCGGGACTTAAAGACGGCGATAAGATAGTCGCCATAAATAATGAAAAAATCAGTTCTTTTGAAGAATTAAATTATCATATAGCATTAACCGAAAAAAATGATTTGAGCTTAAAAATAGACAGATCAGGAAAAATTTTCGACGTTAACGTTCAAGCTGAAACGCCCGATCCGGGAGCTCCGCCCCGCATAGGAATTATGCCTTTCGGTAAAAATTATTTAATGCTGCTTGAAGATAAAAAACTGCCTGAAGAAAACTTATATAAATACGATAAGATTATCAGCGTAAACGATAAGCCAATTATAAAAATTGAAGAACTTAGAGAATTTTTATCGCAAAATATCGATCAAGATGTAAATCTTACGATAATGAGAAAATCGGGAACGCTTTTTCAACCCGAAAAAGAAATCTCTCTTAACATAAAAGCTCCTGTAAAAAAAATGGAATACATTTTATTTTCAAATGTTTTAGATCTGCAGACAGAGAAAAAAACGCCTGACATAGAAATAAGCGATCAGCAGCCCTCTGTCTTTTCTAAAATTTTTATCGACAATAAGAGTTATTCTAATTGGGCCGGTTTTAAAGCGGCCATTAAAGAAAAAGCTCAGGCAAATCCCTCTATTGAAATATCTATGGGAGCCGTTGCTGTAAAGGCAAATACAGAATTTCATGAGCGGGGTATTTTAGGAATAAAACTTACAGAAACGGTTGATCCCGAAAGAGCCGCGCTGCCTTCCGATTTTATAAGCATTTTAAGCCGTACATATAATCAGACAATTCTTACTACCGGGTCGACTATCATGGGCCTATATCGAATTTTTCAGGGTAAGTTATCTTTTAATAAAAGTATTTCAGGTCCTATTAAAATTTTCGAAGTTGCGGCGCTTTCTGTCGTAGAGGGATGGGAAAAGTACTGGTTCTTATTGGCTCAAATTTCAATTATTTTATGTATCATGAATTTATTGCCAATACCCGTTTTAGACGGGGGTCATATTATTTTTTACTTAATTGAGGCCGTCTACAAGCCGATTCCCGCAAAAAAAATAGAGATAATCGTTCGCGTAGGCGTGGCATTCTTAATCACTCTGGGAATTTATGTTATCGGTCTTGATTTATTGAATTTATTAGCCGGTTAAATTTATTTAACAAGAATAATGAATTATTCTAAATATAAAGATATAATAAATTCTCTAAATTGGCCGCTTCTTTCATATTTTTCAATTATTAGTTTTGCCGTAATTTATATGCTGAAGAACTTTTATTACAGCTATCAAATGGGCGACGAGGGAATTGCTTTGGTCGACGCATGGCGCATTGAGCAGGGGCAAGTTCCCGTTAAAGATTATTTCTCATATATACAGCCTTTTTCATTTTTAATTACGGCGCTTTTTTTTAAGATGTTTGGAGTCAATTTTTTTGCAGCTCGGCTGCTGACTCTTTTTTATGGCGTTATCTTAATGATCTTAGTCGATCAAATATTGAAATATTTTAAATCATCTCTTTATATTAGAAGCGCGGCTATCGCCTTTTTAATACCATATGGAATTTTTGCCTGGCCCATGCCCAGCCATCACTGGCTTGTCGGAATCTTACAGTTGACCGCCGTATTATCGATGCTTTATGGAGCCGGTTCAACAAAGGCTATTTTTTATTACTTCTTTTCGGGGTTTCTTATGTCTTTGGCCTGTTTTACACAGCAAGATCAAGGCGGATATCTGGTAATTCTATCTTTATTTTTAGTTTTTCCGTTTATTGATTCTAAAAGAAGAAAAAATAATTTTTTATACTGGGCGGCCGGCGGCGTTTTTTGCCTTTTTCTATTTGCTATTTGGCTTTTACCCTACGTTGATTTGATGGAAATCATAAACCAATGGTTCATATATCCTTTAAAATTTTATAAAAGCGTAAAAGGTAACGAGAATCGTCTTTTTGGAGGATGGGAGCAGATAATTGCCATGTTAGAACATCCCGACATCTGGATAGACTTTAAAATTAATAGTCTACTATTAGAAGGTTTGCTGACAATACTGCCTGTTCTTTTCGCTTTCATTATGTTTTTTGCCTATAAAAATAAATGGGTTAACCGATTTGAATGGGGTATACTTCTTGCAACTGGTCTGACGTTTTGGTTTTCTGCCGCCCATCGTTGGTCAATAACTTATTTGATTTGGGCGGCCCCGCCTTCTTTGATTATTCTAATGATCGCTTTACAAAAAGGATGCAATAATTTTTCAAAAAATATTCAAATAATGTCTAAAATTTTAATATTTTTAATTACTCTTTCGTCTATAGGGTTAACGTTACGCAATTTGCATATAATCAGCGGCAATAAAACTTCTTCTTTTGAGGGCAGAGCCGGTAAGATTTATTCAATACGACATTTAGAAGTTAAGAAAATACAAACAATAATAAATGCAATTGAAAAATTTGTACCTGAAGATAAAACTCTTTATTGCACGGGATATCTTTCTCTGTTTAATTTTATTACTTTACGAATGATTCCTATTGAACATACATATTATGAATTTACGGCGATTTTTAAGAAAGATAATTTTAATAACGATTTAATCAGCTCTCTTGAAAAACTCGATGAATCTTATGTGTTGCTGATACTGCCTCTTGATATCAACAATCAATTTCACCGTTATCTTTTATCAAACTACCAACTTCTATGGGAAAGCCCTTGGAATAACGGTTTTCAATTGTATAAACGAAACTAAATTTTATACAACAAACTTATAATTCATTTTTGTTGATTAATAACAGAACTCTGCATATTGTTTATACAATACGCTTACTCTTTATACTGCCCTCTCTACGGTCTCCTTGGCATGAAATTTGCTATATAAAGTTATAGAACTTTAGTAAAAAGGAAACTATAAAATGAAACGAACA
>JAOUOT010000045.1 GCA_029880265.1 Spirochaetia bacterium
GCGCAGCCCAAATGAAAAACGACTATAGAAATTAAAGTACACGATTTAATTATTTTTCTTATTTTGATAATTAAGTTCATTGAATGCCCCATTATTTTTGACTTTTTTTATTTTGTATTAAAATCGTTTGCTCATTTACAAAAGAAAATATTCCTTCTTTAGTTTTATAAATGATTTTAAAATTTACCGACAAGTCTCTCTTTTCCTGTTTTTCTAATATTTTTTCATTTAAGTGAACCGGAATATCGAGTACAACCTGCTCGCCGGGCCCTATATTGTTTATCTTCTTTGTTGAAGACGGTTTAGACGATATAGTCTGAACATTCGTTTCAACCCATACATCATAGAGTTTTGCAGAACCTATATTTATGATGACTATTTTGCCTATACCGGTTTCTGTATATAAGGAATACTTCGACGAAAAAATAGAATTCAAATTTACATCCGTAATTTTTATAAACGCGGAACTCTGATCTACGGGAATAATATTATCTGGCTTATTGTCAGAAGAGAAATCGGTTTTTATTAACGCTGAGAAACCGACATTTATATTCTGTTGAAGATTTGAAGATATTTCGAGTAATTTATACGACGCGTAAAATCTTGCGCTAAAAAAATTAAAATCAGACTGAAATCCCCCTGAAATTGAAAAAGAGGGTTTAAAAGTATTTTCTTTAGATGCATTGCTCAATAAATATAGACTCATATATTGAGAGCCGAAATATATGCCAAGGTACGGCTTGAAATGATTATTAGCTGAAAAGACATATTCCGGACCGGCATTCACTGAATAAAATTGCAATTTATTTTCTTTTATCTGATTATGAAAATATTGACCGTAAACCAGGTTAAAATTTAAAAGGAAGTTTTCATAAGGCAATTCATAAAAACCGGTTAAACCCGTTTCATATCCGTTGGCAAACCATTTTGATAATAAATTTAATTGTTTTGAATAATTAATATTTGAGCCAATATAAAAGTTACCGGCAAAAGATGACGCTGTAACTATAAAATAAAAAAATATTCCCGCGATTTTTTTCATATTCGATTATTGAAGTAATACCCAAATATTTGGGTCAAATACAAAATACTAACATGTATTTGTTATCATTTTTTCAACAAAAGAAACATTGTCAAGAACTTTTAATAGACCATTAGAGACGTTTTTTAAGATAACTTATTGAACAAAACCCTCGTTTATACTTTGAATATTTGCGATATCGATTGATAACGGATTGCCAATGCCTGATTTTATAACCATTTTCATTCTATCTTCTTGAACAATATTGCCAAAAATTCTTTTGCCGTTATTTAGCTTTATTGTAACCCGTTTTCCCAGCCATTTTGCTCTAAATTTCTGAAGTTTTTCAATATCCGTTTCTATATGAATTTTATTTTTAACGCTGCTAAACAAGTTTTCAAGTTCGCTGGAATCGGTTTCTTGAACAGTCTGGCTATCAACGCTTTGCCAAAATGTTCCTTTTTTTATTTGTTTTTCTGCGCCATCTTTTTTTATTTTTATTACGCCTTCTTTTACGACAGCTAATGTATTTTTTTCAGAAACATCGAGTAGAAATTCGGTGCCTTTAACAAAAATCTTCGCAGTTGGCGTATTGATTTCTAAATTACTATAATTTGGGGTTTTGTTATTTTTTTTAAAAATGACTGTACCGCTTTTAAATGTTAAAACAAGGTTTTTATCTTCAATATTTGCGGTTAAATCTTGTATATTACCCGACCATACGCGAATATGATTATCGATAGTTCCCTCAAAAAATGACCTGTTTGAATTATAAACCTCTTTATTCAAGTTTATCTCTTTCTTTTCGCTACCTCGTATGTAACTTAAAATAATTTCCTTTTCTTTTGTTATTTCGTTAAAAACAAAAAACACAGCCGAAATTACCGCTATTATTCCGGCGGCTTTAGTCATATAGTTATAATAGCCTTTATCTGGCTTTATTGCGGCTTCTTTCTCTGATCGAATTAATATTTTTTGCCACAATTCTTTTTTCTTTTCTTCTGAAAGCTGCGGCGTTTCTTTCATATCAGAAAGCTGTTTAATAAATTCATCGTTTAATTTTTTTTCATTATTTTTCATAAATAAATACTTTTTTCTATCATTATATTATAGATAATATTTTTCGCCTATTTACGCCAATTATTTAATTCTATTAAATCGTTTTTGAAGTTTTTATATATTATTTTTCTTATATTTTCAAAATATCTTAATACTGTTCTTGTAGATATGCCTACCGCCCTTGAGATTTCTTCGTATGTAAGTTCATTATCTAGCCTAAGTATAAAGATTGCTGCGTATGCTTTATTTTTTTCTTGAAGTTTTTTTATAATTTCTTTTTTAATTTCCTGAAAATCGATCTCATCATAAGCGTTTTTTTTATCAGGCAGTTCAAAACTTTCGCTCGACACTATCCGTAATTTTTTTCTAGTATTATAATTTTTTTTAAATATATTGTACGCAATTGAATATAGCCATGCTCTTTTTTTCTGAATATCTGATTTATAATATTTAATTGCCTGTACAAAAACTTCCTGAAGAAGATCATCGGCGATATCTTCTGATTTGGTCAGTTTTATTAAAAGATGTCTGATTTCGGCTGCATATTCAAAGAATAAGTTTTCTATTTCGCGCAATCGTTTCTCCTCAAAAGCGATGGGTCTTAAGTTTTTATTGTACCGATGAAATACGTATAATTTCTGTCATAGCATGGTAATCGTTGTCAAGTTTGCATTCTATCATTTATTTAATACAACCGTTCCCCTTGAGATATCAGCCTTTTGCTGTTAAAGTCTCTTCTTTTTCTAAAAGTCAAATTTCAATAAAAATAGACGCTGTACAGACAAATTTAAATCGGCAGTCAAAGCCGCTTATATCGATTTGCGAACCGTTTTTGAAATTACAAGAGGCTGTTTAAAAAGACTCGCTTGGGTATTGAGTGTCTATAGACATGATCAAACCGTGACGGCAGCCGTTTCTTCGAAAAATTTTTGATCTGGCTTAATATCAAGATCAACGGCCATATGCATGGCCGACTCGCGGTATGATAAGTTCATTTGCGCAATCAGCAAAGATTTTCTTAAGCCGTTTTTAACGAGATTTCTTGAAACCCGTTTCATGATTTGACGCTGCTTATAATATTCAACCGAAGTGTTTACCCAGCCGCGCTGTAATTCTTCAGGAGTCATTTTTTCAGGATGAAACAATACTTCTGTCCAATGCTGCGAGAGCCACCAGTCTTTATATCTCAGTTTCTTTTCTTTTTGCCATCTTGTGTATAAATCGGTACCCGGCAAAGGCGTAATAATTGTAAACTGCGCCAGATCTAACTTGGTTTTATCAAGAAAATCGAGAGTTTTCTGGAATATGCCGTGATCATCGGTATCAAAGCCGAACACAAAGGCGCCTAATAACGGAATGCCGTGATCTTGCATGTTTTTTATCTGTTCTAAAAATTTATCGGCTTTATTTTGACGTTTATTCATATGAATCAATGTCGCCTGATCAACCGATTCAATACCGATAAATACGCCCGTACATCCGCTTTTTGAAATAAGCTTCACGAGTTCTGTATCTCTGCCCGTATTTACCGTTACCTGCGCAATCCACTCTTTTTTAAGCGGAGCCATCTCGCGAAACAATTTTTTCGCGAAAGAAATATTGCCCGTAAGATTGTCGTCTACAAAAAAGATTCGTCTTCCGCAGTCTTCGTCCATTTCTGCGACGATATCGCGCACGGGACGGCTTCGAACTTTTCTGCCGAAAAACTTATTGACCGAACAAAATTCGCACTGGTGCGGACATCCGCGCGTTGTTTGAACGATATCTACGTCGATATAATGCTCTTTTTTCAAAAGATCGCGCCGCGGTCTGGCGATATTTTCCATTGAAGGAAGAGTCGAGCGTTGAAAAATTCCCTTTGGTCTTTTCCCTTTTCTAATTTTTTCTACCAAATCTTCCCATAGGCCCTCGGCCTCGCCTTTTACGACCGCGTCAGCGTGTTTGAGACTTTCATTAGGAACCGCGGTAGGGTGAGGCCCGCCTAAAACTACCGGATATCCTCTTTTTCTAAATTCGTCGGCAATTTGATAAGCTCGAATGACATTATCTGTCATCGCCGTTACGCCTACAACATCGGCCTCTTCTTCATAATTGACGTCTTCAATCAGTTCGTCGACAATTTTCACATCGTCATGAGGGGTTAACGCGGCCAATGTCGCCAAAGTATTTTGGGGCACCCGAAAGGTTCTTGATGTCTTGGCCATATGCTTCGATAACTGAGCGGGATTGATAAGCAATATTTTTAATGATTTCATTTCTCAACCATACATATACCTTTTCGATTGTCAATTCTTTTTTAATTATGCCATAGAAGTATGGGACAATTTAATGCATAATTTTTTAAGAAAAAACATAAAAACAGCACAAGTGACATATTTCATAAAATGATGTCATTACTTTTTTAATAGAGCAATCATTGAAGGCGCCTTAAGAACCGGTATTCAGAAAGGCGCTTAAAGATACTACCCTGGCAAAAGCCGACATGTCTGTTAGAAATAAATAAATATTTGTCGCTTTCTGTTTGAATGCTTAAACTAAAACAAATGTCATTAATTTTAGAAAATGAAAACCGATATCTTGCAGACGAAAGCGCCGATGACGACATTCTTGAAACAAGAGAGTGGCTTGAATCTCTTGAATATGTCATAAAAACAAAAGGCTCAAAACGCGCCGTTTCTCTTTTGCGCGAACTTCAAAACAGGGCGGCCGGGCATGGCATTCATCTGCCTTTTGCCGCTAATACGCCTTATGTAAACAGCATACCTGTAAAAGAGCAGCCTGTCTATGGCGGCGACCGCGAAATAGAAAGGCGAATAAAAAGCATTATCAGATGGAACGCCATGGCCATGGTAGTTCGGGCCAACAGAGAAAATGAAGGCATAGGCGGACATATCTCTACCTACGCTTCGGCGGCAACCCTCTATGAAGTCGCGTTCAATCACTTTTTTAAGGGCAAAAACTCGCCCGAAGGCTCTGACCTCATTTATTTTCAGGGGCACGCTTCGCCCGGCATTTACGCCCGCGCTTATCTTGAGGGACGATTTTCTGAAGATCATCTTAAAAACTTCAGAAAAGAGCTTCGAAAAAAGCAGGGTTTATCGTCATATCCACACCCATATTTGATGCCCGATTTCTGGGAGTTCCCTACGGTATCTATGGGCCTTGGCCCTATCATGTCTATATACCAGGCTCGTTATAATCGTTATTTAGAAGACAGGGGACACATTAAAAAATCGGGCAGAGTATGGGCCTTCTTAGGAGACGGAGAAACCGACGAACCAGAGGCCCTTGGCGCGCTTTCTCTGGCGGGACGCGAAAAGCTTGATAATTTAACTTTTGTGATAAACTGCAATCTGCAGAGATTAGACGGACCCGTTCGGGGCAACGGTAAAATAATACAGGAACTTGAAAGAGTTTTCAGAGGCGCCGGATGGAACGTCTTAAAAGTAATCTGGGGCTCAAACTGGGACGATCTGCTGAAAAAAGATACCGAGGGCTCTCTCGTAAAACAAATGGAAGATACCTTAGACGGCGAGTACCAAAAATATTCTATTGAATCGGGTGATTTTATAAGAAAGAATTTTTTCGGTAAAGATGAAAGGCTTCTTTCGCTGGTATCTCATCTTTCAGACGGCGACCTTCAAAAACTTGCGCGCGGCGGCCACGACCCTGAAAAAGTATACTCCGCTTACAAGTCGGCCATATCTCATAAAGGCGCGCCCACGGTAATTCTGGCCAAAACTATCAAAGGTTATGGTCTTGGCGATAATATGCAGGGTAAAAACCACACCCACCAGAGAAAAAAAATGGAACTGGCAGAAATCAGGCAATTTAGAGATCGCTTCGGCATTCCCGTATCTGACGATAAGCTTGAAGAAATCCCTTTTTACAGGCCGCCTGATAACAGCGCAGAGATAAAATATTTAAGAGAAAGAAGAGTAGCTCTCGGAGGATACGTTCCA
>JAOUOT010000046.1 GCA_029880265.1 Spirochaetia bacterium
TTTATGGCTTCTAATGCCACTCGTGCCTTAAACGCTGAATCGTATCTTTTTCTCTGTTTCATATTTACTCCTTTCCAGAGTAAAAATCCACCTTAGCCTGTGGTCTATTTTTTGGGGAGTAGTTCATTGATATTTAAGGAGTTTTTGATATGAAATACAAACTACTGTCTATTGCTTTGATATTAACCGGATATTTTACAGAGGTTATTGGGCAGGAAGCCCAAGAGAACGAAAGCAGCGAATCTGTAGAAACACCTGAAAAAAAGGCAGGTGAAAATCTGGTAAAGCGCCGGGTATTGATACTTGATTTCACGAATGCCCAAAATAATAAAAACTACTCATATCTTGAAGTAAGTATTCCCGATGCTTTTTTAGAGCCGCTGGATAAAACAAAATCATTTGAGCTTCTTAAAAGAAATGAATGGCAAAAGATGATTAAAGCCAGCCAGTATAAACAAGAAGATGCATATGACGAAGACACTGCTGTTTCAGCTGCAAAAGCTGTGCAGGCAGATGTGGTAGTTATTGGTATGTTTGTGGTATCTGGCCCGCAGATGCAGATGTTTTCTAAGGCCATTGAAGTTTCAAGCGGCAGGGTTATTGTAAACAGAGCGAAACGAACAGACGTAGATAGCAATATGTTTGGCGCTATTGACGAACTGGCTCTTGATATGAGCGCCGAAATGAAAGACAAGCTGCCGCCGGTACCACAAAAAGTTTTAGTGCAGGAAAGAGTAAAATATGTGGATACAGGGAAAATTACCTACGGAGGTATGCTTTGGCGAAGCGCTTTAATTCCCGGTTGGGGGCATACTTATGCTATGCAAAAGCGCGGATGGGCTTATTTGGGATTATGGGCTTTATCAGCCGGGGCTTTCGGTTACTTTGCCTATGACACATCAGCCAAGAAAGAAGTTTATGAGAAAGAAACAAGTTTAGGTGAAATAGACAATAAGTATAACGCTTACAGTAGCTCTTTTAAGATTCGGGGTTATGCTTCTTATGCTTTGATAGGTTCTTATATTTTTGCCCTGACAGATATTCTATTTTTCGGGAAAGGCTATTCAAGTAAAAGTGATATGAAAATTTCATTTATGCCAAGTGTAGAGAATGGAAGTATAAACCTGTCAGGGAATTCATTCAGTAATTCAGGAATGCGTTATAAGTTATTTATAATGCAGCAATTTTAATAAGGTTTTACAATAAAATTGATTTAACAGGAGAATATAATGAAAATAATCAATAAAATAAGAGATATATCAAAATATATGATTTTAGTGACAGTAATACTTATGATACAATTTTGTTCAGTGGCTGAACCACCAAGATCGGGAGAGAATGACCCCCAAAGCGCTGACTATGTCGAACCGGTGAGTGGTGATGTTTTAGATACAAACCCGCCAGCTCAAACAACTGGTCTTGTTGCGACGGCGGGTGGAGAGAGTCAAATCAATCTTGTCTGGTCGGCATCGTATGACAACCAGACGGCCCAGAGCAACATTGTCTATGAGATATGTAAAGCAACAGCAAGTGGCGGCTGCAATAGTTTCAGCGTAAGCCAAACGACGGCGCCCGGCACAACGGCAACCAGTGTGATAGGCCTTAACCCTCTTACTACCTATTATTTTCGTGTAAGGGCGACAGATGCCTCGGGAAATATCGGTCTGGAAAGTTCTGAGGCGACGGCAACGACTAACCCGGTAGGTACAGTCAACAGTCCCGCATACAGCCCTTCTGCCGGCAATTACGGTACAGATCAGAGTGTGGCGCTTAGCACATCAACTACAGGCGCGGGTATCTGCTATACGACAAACGGCGCGAATCCCGCCTGCGATGCGGCAGCAAGCTGTACGACAGGTAACATATACAGTTCGGCTTTTGGTATAACTTCCACAAGCGGTAACACCACGACCACGACGATAAAAGCCATCGGCTGCCTAGTCGGCTGGACAGCTTCGCCTGTATCAAGCGCGACATATACGGTTGATAAAACGCCGCCTGTTGCGCCTACAGGCTTAGGCGGTAGCGCTTCAGGGGCATACAGCATTAATTTGAGCTGGACAGCGGCAACTGACGATACCACGTCGCAGGGCAACATTGTCTATGAGATATGTAAAGCAACAACAAGCGGCGGCTGCGATAGTTTCAGCGTAAGCCAGACGACAGCGCCGGGCACGACGGCTACAAGTGTGACAGGGCTAAGCCCGCTGACTACCTACTATTTCAGAGTGCGCGCTAAAGATGAGTTTTCAAATGTCGGCACAGCAAGTACTGAGGCATTGGCAATCACAAGCCCCGAAGGAACAGTCAGCAGTCCCGCATACAGCCCTTCTGCCGGCAATTACGGTACAGATCAGAGCGTGGCGCTTAGCACATCGACCACAGGCGCGGGTATCTGCTATACGACAAACGGCGCGAATCCCGCCTGCGATGCGGCAGCAAGCTGTACGACAGGTACCGAATACAGCTCGGCTGTCGGGCTAACTACCACAGACGGCAACTCCACGACCACGACGATAAAAGCCATCGGCTGCCTGATCGGCTGGACTGCCTCGCCTGTATCAAGCGCGACATATACGGTTGATAAAACGCCGCCTGGTGCGCCTACAGGCTTAGGTGGTAGCGCGACCGGGGCATATAGCATTAATTTGAGCTGGACAGCGGCAACTGACGATACCACGGCCCAGAACAACATTGTCTATGAGATATGTAAAGCAACAGCAAGTGGCGGTTGCAATAGTTTCAGCGTAAACCAGACGACGCCGCCGGGCACAACGACAGACATTGTGACAGGGCTAAGCCCGCTTACTACCTACTACTTCAGAGTGCGTGCAAAAGATCAGGCTTCAAATGTCGGAGCTCCGAGTTTAGAAGTGAGCGCTGTCACTGATCGTATAGCAGGAGAACAAATAATATATACAGCAGGTACAATTACTTTTAATATGCGGTACGTGCCGCCAAAAAGCTTCCCGACCGGTACCAATGATCTTGGCGGCACAGCAACGGTTTCAGCGGGTTATTTAATGGCAGAGAAAGAGGTAACTTATGAGCTTTGGTATGCCGTTAAAACATGGGCCGATTCAAACAGTTATTCTTTCGCGAATACTGGCAGACCCGGTAATGATGGTACAGCAGGTACAGAGACGACAAGCCAGGAGCCGGTAACGACAATTAATTGGCGTGACGCAATGGTATTTTCAAACGCGCTTACCGAATATTATAACGCGCAAAATAGTACCTCATTAGATTGTGTTTATACAACTGATGCCGCGTATACAACTTGTATAAGAACAAGTACAAACAATACCGGTATAACTTACGGTACATTGGGCAGTGAAGATGACCCTTATGTAAACCCAAACGCAAAGGGTTTTAGACTGCCTACAAATGACGAATGGGAACTAGCGGCGCGATATATTGACGATACAAACAGCAATGGCACACTTGATGCTGGCGAATACTATCCGGGTGCCTATGCCAGCGGGGCAACGGCAGATTATACTAATGCGACAGCAACCGGTCTTGTGGCATGGTATAGCGGTAATAGCAGCAACGTTACCCATAATGTGGCGGCCAAAACAGCTAACGCGCTTGGACTTTATGACATGAGTGGTAATGTATGGGAATGGGCTTTTGACTGGCATCCATCATATGTCGGGTCTTACCGTGTGAGTCGTGGCGGCAGCTATTTCAATACGGCAGGCTACATGCGGGTTGGCTACGTGAACTTCGTCATCCCGTATAACCTGGGCAACTCCTTTGGCTTCCGTCTTTCGAGGACACCGTAACATTTTAGGTTTTTACATTTTTACCTTTTTATATTACCTGCGGGGCTGCCGATAGGCAAAGCCCGCAGGTCTTGTTGGCGGGGTTATCGGGGTGCAACCCCGATCGATTTTTTTTTCTAAAATAGTATGCCTTATGAAATAATAACACTTGAGTTTAATCAAACTACAAAAACCTTTAATGTTGACGTATTGAATGAATTTTGTATAAATAAAAAGGTGAACCTGACAAAAGTTGAATTTTTTAGTAATCACGGTAAAAATTATTGGTCTGTTTTTATAGATTATGAAAATATACTTGAAAAAAACGGTAATGAAACAAAGAATCTTACCGAAGCGGGTAAGATTTGTTTTGAAAAACTGCGTGAGTGGCGAAAAGAAACAGCTGAAAAAGAAGGTATACCGCATATATGCAGTTTTATGATAAGATATATGCGAAATAGATTGGCATATATCGGTTCTTTAACTAAGATATATCACAAAGCAGTCATATAAAATGGTATAAATTAGAAGATATTTTATTCAACAATTTTGATATATTTTTATGATAATCAACGCGGCTGTCATTTCAGCTAACGCGAGATTTTACAAGTCGTTGCAAATCGTTTTTGTAGGCCTGATGAGGGCGAATTAACCTCAATTCTTGCCCGAAGAAGGCCGTTTAGCAAAAACGATTTGCAATGAGTTTTGCGGCAAGGCGCATAACCATTTTTACAAGCAAACTTTTAGCAGTAAAGCTTTTCTCTGGAAAAAATATAACGTAAAACCGAGCAGCCCCGAAAGGGGCGCGCAGCTTGTAAAATTAGTTAGCTGAAGTGCGGTTAGGAATTGCCAACAAATTGAGCGATCTTGTTCTTTATTCAATCAAGTGCCATATTTTATTATACTCAAGGTCTGCACGGGTAATAATATAACCGGGTTCATCTTCTGCCCTTTTTACGGTGTCAACGATTATATGATTATCATTTAACCATTCAGGATTCATAACTCCCCACTTTGATTTATGTTCAAATTGTTTTTTATAATTACCATTTTGCATCAATTGAAAGATTTGGATTATATTAGGAGAATAACCAATTTCAATGTCAATATTGGTGACAACAAATTTATCATGATTTTTTGAAAACACTGGAATATTATGTATTGAAATATTATTTCCATTATTCCCGTTAATAAAATATAATCTGCCGCCCTCATAATAATGTACCGCAATCAAAAAATAATTTATTTTTTCATAATAATTAATGAAAGAATATAATTTAACATTTACAGAGTCAGTATTAATATTTTTATAAACTAAATTATTACTATTTTTTATATTTATAATTAATTTGTCATCGTTGCGTGTAACTTTATTCTTATATTTTTTCAGTAATTTAGATTCAATAATTTTAGCACAATTATAACTATTCATAATATGTTTACAGTCGACATCTCTATGAAAGGAGTTTTTTTCATTATATGATCTTACTGGTTCCAACTTTTTTAGGTATGCACTAAAAACATAACCACTTATTGAGTTCATTGTTATAATTTTAAACCAATAACCATTTCTCCCCTTAATTGAATCTGATTTGCTTGTTTTCTCAATTAAGTCTACTCTTCTTCCTTTCCTTATAAGCCCAATTGCTTTTGAGGTTCTTGAAGGTTTTTCTCTTATTATTAATTTAGAAGCTAACACAATATATTTTTTTGAAAAAGTATTTTCTTTTGGCAAATCTATTGTGTTAAAATGATTATTGGATAAATCTATTGGTTCATGTGTTTTTTCCTTTTTACATGAACTTATACATAGAATAATTAAAATAAATATAGATATTAATTTAATATTCATACTTACCTCATGGGTTCATTATAATATTTCTATATAACATAAATGTAATAATCTATTTATACCGCATTTCAGCTAACGTCGACGGCTACCAGTAGTTTTCAATTGCTTTTTGTCAGCTTTGTAAGCAACAATAAAGCTCTTTCTTTTGCGCAACAAAGCGTTTAAGCAAAAAGCAATTGAAAATTAGGTCAAGCGTCAT
>JAOUOT010000031.1 GCA_029880265.1 Spirochaetia bacterium
ATCATATGCGCTGCCGCTTGTAAGCTGTGCGGCAAATGTAAAATTGCCGTCGGCTGTAATGGTTAAATTATCGCCCGCGTTATTCTGCAGAACAAGCGTTCCCGCAGAGACGCCCGTGACACTGCCGCCTATAGAGTATGTACTGCTGGTGGTTTCTTCAGGTATATATTGTTTTTCTGCACAGTTTAATAGATGCGCTATGGCAATGATTAAAACCGGCAAAATAATTCTGTTCACAAAATGTTTAGTTTTCATTAAATCTCCTTGCTGTATCGGCGCATAATTTTCTTGCTGCCTACGCCTTTTTTATGCGCCATTTTGATACTTTGAATGCAATCTAATACGGTATTACATTTTTGTCAACAAAATGCACAGGCATATGATATTTTTTGAAATATTTTTTTCTTTTCAAAGTAACTTGAAATTTTATTTCAATTTCTTAAATGAAAAACTATAAAAAAATATTTATCACCGGAGCCTCAAGCGGGCTGGGCCATGCTTTGGCAAAAGAATACGCAAAAGAAGGCGTTATACTGGGGCTTGCCTCAAGACGCCTTGACATATTAAAGAAAATTCAAAAAGAACTTGAAAAAACAAAAGCGAATGTTTTTATCTATAAAACCGACGTATCAAAAATATCTGAAGTGAAAAAGGCAGCTTTTGACTTCATTAAAAAAGCCAGAGGGGTCGATCTCGTTATTGCCAACGCGGGCATAGGCTCTAAATATCATAAACTTCATTATACGCCCGAAGAAATTGCCGAAATTTTCAATACAAACACTATCGGGGTAACAAATACCATAAGCGTTTTTTTAAATGAAATGATAATCAGCAAAAAGGGGCACTGCGCCGCCATAGGCTCTGTCGCCGGATTTCGTCCCCTTCCAGATTCTGGTTATTCAGCTTCAAAATCGGCCGTTCATTTTTTTATGAATTCGCTGAGACTGCGCTATAATAACTTCGGCATAAAATTCACGAATATCGCGCCGGGGTTTATCGATACTCCGTTTGTAAAAAAACATAAATTTCAAATGCCCTTTATCATGTCTGCCGAAAAAGCGGCTAAAATCATCGTCAGGGCCATCCGAAAAAACAAAAAGAACTATATTTTCCCTTGGCAAATGAGACTTTTAATGCCGGTTATTAAAAGACTGCCCGATTTTCTGATAAGAGCGGGCATGAAGGGAAAAATAGAAATGCCTTAAGATTATAAAAAACCCATTTCTGTGGCTTTAATCATCATTTCTGCCCTGCTGTTTATATGCAGTTTTTTATAAATATTATGAATATGGTTTCGAAGCGTTTTCTCGCTGATATGCAAACGCTCGGCAATTTTCTTTATAGATTCGCCCGAAGATAAAACCTCTAAAATCTGCATTTCTCTCGTTGATAAAGCGTCGACATCTTCGCGAGACGAAATATTTTGAAACGAATTTAGAACTTTCGCGGCAATCGTCGGCGAAATAACGGCTCCTTTTGAGGTTATCGTATCTATGATAAAATCAACAGGCGGAGCTTCTGATTTTTCAATATAACTTTTAGCGCCGGCTTTTAAGGCCTGAATAATAATATTTTCAGACGAAATCACTGTTATAATTACTATTTTTATACGCGGATACTTCTGCGAAATCATTCGCGTCAAATCGATGCCGCTTATACCGGGAAGGTTTATATCAATAAAGAGAATATCGTATTTTTTTCTATCGATATCGCCCCAAAAATCTTCCGCAGAATTATACGTTGTAACTTCTTTGACATATTTACTCTTTTTCAAAAGTTTAGCCATATGTTCGCGAAAGATAACTTCGTCTTCAATAAGGCCCACAAGGTTAGTTTTATTTTTCATACTGCGCTAAAACAATAAGACAAAAACCTATAACATAATAATGCTCATTTTATCAATTAAAAAATATTCAGAAAAACGCATGGCTTATAACTTACGCTTTTGCCGTTTTTTCTCTATATCTAACGCCAGCGTACCGCCGGGGTTTAATATATTATTTGAATCAAGATATTTCTTAGCCGCCCTTAGAAGGCCCATCTCTGTTTTGCCTGTATAATCTTCAAAAAACGGCGCGATTAGTTTACCAATACCGTGATGGTGGCTTAAAGAAGCGCCGCTGTCTTTTATTGTTTTTATTATTCCCATTTGATACTTTGAGAATTCGCTTATGTCTTTAAATATTCCGGTGAAAATAATATACAAATTGGTACCCTGAGAGTAAAAATGAGACATGTGCATCATAACCATGGTTTGCGGTCTGCTTTTGCCGAAAGCGCGTATCGCCGAATAAACTTCGGATATATTTTCCCATGTAACGCTGCACTCTAAAGTATCCATGATAATTCCGAAATCTTGCAAATCGTCGCGCATATACGGGTCTTTAAACCTGCCCTTTTCCCACTTTTTGGCGGCGTATCCGGTTATGCTTAAGGCTTTATACCGGCCGCATATTTTTTTTATGTTCTTTGCGGCAAGTTTTGAATATTGCCCGCCCCCGTCGGTAAACCCGAGCAAAATAGAGCGCTTATTTTTTTTAAATCCTAAAAACGGTAACACTTTATCGATAACGATATCTGGAATGCCGTAAAGCTTAAAACCCGCTTCTGTTTCTTCAGAATCAGAAATTCGAAACGCCGAGGGTATGCCGTTTTCGCTTTGCATAATTTCGCGCCCCGCCGATATGGCGTTTTTAAAATCCTTAAAAATATACGTAAAATACCTGCGGTTTTCGGGCATATACCTGAAAACTTTCAATACAACCGAAACTAAAATTCCAAAAGCGCCTTCGCTGCCGGGCATAAAATAATTTATCGATGGTCCGCACGCCTCGGCGGGAAAGTTTTTTGTCGAAATATTGCCCGCGGGCGTTACATATTCCTGAGAGATTACCAGGTCTCTTGCGTCGCCGTAATATGTGCTTTGCTGGCCCGAACCAAGGGTTACAATCCATCCGCCAACCGTAGAATATTCAAAAGACTGAGGAAAGTGACCGCATGTATATCTTCTTTTCGCTTTGAATTTATTATGAGCATTATTCAGGGCCTCTTCAAGCATGGGGCCTGTAATGCCGGCTTCAACGGTTATTGTCTGGTTTGTTTCGCTAAACGAAATAATTTTATTCATATGAACCGTCATATCAAGCGAAATTCCGCCTTTGACGGCTTCTGTACCGCGCGTAACCGAAGAACGCATTCCGGTTGCATATAAGGGAATTTTATGTTTTGAACAATATTTAACAATCTCTTCAATTTCTTTTTTGCTCTTAGGCGAGACAACCGCGTCGGGCAGATTTTCGATTTTCTTTTCGCGAAGCCGCATTAAATCAACCATGGTCTTGCCGTATGACGCCTTAATTCTATCGTATGAATCTGTTTTAATGTTTTCTTTGCCGCAAAGTTTTTGAAAATAATCGAGATGTTTTTTGTTCAGTTTGACGGATGTTTTTACTGAAATCTCGTCAAGACCCGAGCTTTTGGGTTTCTGAAAAAAATCTTCTCTTAGACTGAAAAAATCGGCAAGAAACTTTACAAGACGTTTGTTTGGGCGCTTGTATTCGCCGGGGCTGCCCCATTTTAATATAGAGCGAAAAGATTTCTCAGGCGGCGGAGTTTTTATCCATGCGGGATCTTTCATTTTTAATGAGTCTTAAGACTCTTTTTATTGAGCGAATCTCCTGAGAAGTCTTATTTTTCTATAAACTTTTTATACGCATTTTTTTTATATTAACCGATAAATTATTAAAGAACCGCTTGTAATTATAATTTGCGGTTGATATAACAGCGCCCTGTGATTTGAGAGAAAATATAATTGCTTTAGTTGTCAAACTGAAATTAAAAAAAAGAATGCCGCTATGAAAATGGGCATTGCGTCAGATCACGGCGGTTATAAATTAAAAGAAGATATAAAAAATGAATTTTCAAAAATTCAATGGAAAGACTACGGATGTTCTTCTGAAGAATCGGTTGATTATCCCGATTATATATCGGCGCTCGCGAAAGCCGTTTTGCAAAAAGAAATCGAAACAGGCATTGCGATATGCGGCACGGGCATTGGCGCCTCTATTGTCGCTAATAGATTTAAAGGAATTAGAGCCGCTTTGTGCCATAATGAATTTACGGCACAAATGGCTAAAAAACACAATAACGCCAATATACTGGTTTTAGGCGCCAGAGTATTAGAAAATGAGAAAGCTTTTCAAATTATACGCGCATATCTTGAGAATGAATTCGAAGGAGACAGGCACATGCGACGACTTGAGAAAATCGAAGAAGTCTCAAAAAACATATAATCATCTTTCTAGACGCGGCTTTCTGTTCATAATTCTATTTCTATTTACCGCAATTTCGCATGAATATATATATGCGGGCGTTTTAACATGGGGAAAAAAATCCGCTGCGTTTGATATATTCGAAAAAAAGGGAATTAAAATAATTACCGATAAAAACGGATTTCAGACGATTGAAATGAGCCGAAAATCGTATGAGCTATCTGAAATGCAAAGATATAACGCCCTTTACGTCTCATTTGACAAAACTCACGAAGGGGCCTTTCCCGAAAAATATATTAATATCGTCGGGGGCAGCCTTCTAAAGTCAAATTTTAATTCCGTTGAATTTTCTGATTCTGTTAAAGAAGCCGCCAGTTTTGAACAGCCCCAGCATGAAGTATGGATTTCTCCGGCCGAATATATCTTTCTTAATTCAGAAGAAGACCTTGAAAATTTCTCTATTGCTTTTATGATAAGACCATATCAGCTTAAGCGAAATATGGAGCTAATGAAAAAAGTAGCTCTTTTCGGCGGCAAAAAGCAGGGGATACGCGCGGCATGGGAAAACGACCGGCTTGTGTTTAAGTTTATTAATTTTTTTCGAAAAGACGGCATACCGGTTCCTGAAATCAATATATTTACGCAAGATACAATAAAAATAAACAGCTTTCAAAGGGTCATACTGCAGTATCATGAAAACAGAGGCGTACTGATATTATATTTAAACGGAATAGAGCAAAATAGAATTTATGTTACCGATAATTTTTCGCCTTCGGGCACCATATTGAGGCCGTCGTTTCATCCATGGGACAAGTCGCCTTTAATTATCGGCAGAAATTTCTTAGGCGCAATTGACGAGTTGATTTTTGCAAATTATATATTATCTATAGACAACGATACGGGCACCTACGGCATGCTTAAAAGAAACGGAAGACAGTTTATTCAAACTCCGTCAACGGCGATAAGCAAGATTATTGAACTGCCCTACAGCGCCTCAGAAATACTCAACGTTAATTTTGAAGGCTCTGAAGAAAGAGATACAAGGATACTGTCATACATACGATTTTCAAACAGACCGTTCCCCGAAAATCTAAGCGAAAAAGAATTTCCGTTTGAAAATACAGAAAACATTAACCTAAGGGAACAAAAAGCAAAATATATACAATGGAAAGTCGAATTTTATTCTGACTCGTCAGGAATTAAAACGCCCGAATTAAATCAGGTGAAAATCAGCTACCGCGAAAACCCTCCGCCGAACGCGCCCCGCGGTCTCATGGCTGAAGAGACAAAAGAAGAAAGCGTGAAACTGCACTTTTTAAGAAACGCAGAAATGGACGTGATAAAGGGCGGCAGGTATCATATATATTACGGCATAAAGCCCTATGAGCCCTTAGGCATTATAAGGTATAAAGACTTTATAAAAAATAATGAAAATAATTATGAGGGCGTAACCATAAGCGACAACGATAAATGGGAAACTGAAGATCTAAGATATCAAAATAGAATTATTATAGAAATAACAAACGATATGATATTGAAAAATTTTCATTATACAAAAAAGATTCCCAAGCTTCGAATGGAATATCCTCTTCTTCAAAAGAATATTCCTTATTATTTCTGGATAACCAGCTGCGACAGCGACTGGACAGAAGACATTGAATTCGCCGATCATGAATCAAAACCGTCTAATGTAGTAACCGCCAGGCCGCGATAAATTTAAGAATTTTCAATTCTTTATATTTTACAATTTGAGTCATCTTTCTTTTTTGGAAATCTTTTTTGCTAACAGACGCAATCAACGCGCCGATATTTAATACAATGCATATTTCTAAAATATTAAATTCAAACAATCCGGCGCTTAGTTTTGAGTTTTTTCCGCCGAAAACCGACGACGCTTCAGATACTTTATTTAAAACTATACACGAGCTGAAACCTTTAGATCCGGCTTATGTCAGCGTTACTTACGGCGCGGGCGGTTCGACGCGCGATTTAACCCATGACCTTATCGTAAAACTACAAAAAGAAAACAATATAACGGTGGTATCGCACCTTACATGCGTCGGTTCTTCAAAAGACGAGATAAGAGACATACTGAAATTATATTCAAAAAGCGGCATTGAAAATATCATGGCCCTTCGCGGAGACCCCCCTAGAGGGGAGAAAAGCTTTAAACCCGTAAAAGACGGATTTTCTCACGCGTCTGAACTTGTAAGCTTTATTAAAAACGAATTTTCATCGATGGGAATAGGAATAGCCGGTTTCGTTGAGGGCCACCCTGAAACTCCAAACAGACTACTTGAAATGGATTACTTAAAACAAAAATCAGACGCGGGGGCCGATTATATATGCACACAGCTATTTTTTGATAACCGCGATTTTTACGATTTTTGCGAGAGATGCGAGATAGAAAATATTAATATACCTATTATCGCGGGTATCATGCCCGTCGTTTCAAGAAAGAACATGAACCGAATGGCCGAACTTGCGGGCGGCGCTAGGTTTCCGGCAAAATTATTAAAAGCAATGCAAAATGCGAATAAAGAAGACGAAGAAAAAGTTGGCGTCGAATGGACAATTAATCAGGTTCATGATTTATTAAAAAACAAAGTACGCGGCATTCACTTTTATACATTAAACAAATCAAAGGCAATGTTAAATATCTTTAACGCCATAAAATAATTTTCTTAGGGCTCTTTTATATGATCAAATTTTGACGATTTATATTTTGAAGATTTTATCATCTCGCGCATTTTTTTTAACGTTTCAAAACCGATATCTTCCAGAGTAGAATTCACCAGCCATGAAGTCATATTCCCCCCTGGCTCTAAGTGCAACTGGTATGTCACTTCGACAATATCGCTGTCTTTTGGCTCAATTTTCCAGAATCCGGTTAATTTTTTTATTCTTACAATATCGTCAGAAACCGGCAAAAAAGACGGTACCCCTAAAAGCGAAATATCAATCGTCTTTGTTTCTTTATTCTGCGTTAAAACAGAGCGCGTAATAGTATCTCGTTTTGAAGAAAGCATAGAAAAATCTAATATCGTATGAATGTAACGAATATCTGTTTCGCTGGTCTGTTTTTTATTCAAGAGCGATGCGTTTAAGCATTTGTAAATCCAATTGCAATATGATTCTGTATCGTCTAAAACGGCGACTAACGCCGATAAAGAAGAATTAACTGTCATTTGCGCGCGAAACTCGCGATAATTAGAGCCTGCGACATCCCGCATAAAAACAGTGATACCGTCTTTTTCTTTTTCTTTGCTCCAGTCTGCAGAATATAAAGCTGAAGTTACCGTTAAGATAAAACAAACAAGAACTGGTTTTAAGAATTTCGGTTTTTCTATCATCGCATTTTTATTCTTCATCTGGTTACGACAATATTTTTTCCTTTTCTTTTCGCTTCATAAAGCGCCATATCTACTCTTTCAATAAAATTGTTGATAAAATCTTTTTCAAAATCAAGCTCTGTAACCCCTATACTTGCCGTAAAACTTATTGTTTTATCTTCTACGGGAATTTTAATATTCATGATTGAAATTCGCAGACGCTCGGCAAAAATAGTCGCTTCTTCTTTTGATGTTTCGGGAAAAACAAATAAAAACTCTTCGCCCCCGTATCTGGCAAAATAATCTATCTCGCGCATGCTTTTTATGCATAAATTTGAAAGTTCTTTTAAAACTAAATCTCCCTTCAGGTGACCATGCTCGTCGTTAATTTTTTTAAAATCGTCGAGATCGAGCATGATAAGAGATAATTTATGATGAAATCTTCTGGCGCGGTGCATTTCTTTTTCAAGAATTTCCATCATGAACCGGCGGTTATACGAACCGGTTAACTCGTCTGTTATAGACTTTTGATACATCTTTTTTTCGGTTTCGTCAAGCTTAATAATTAATCTTATGAATAACATAGATACAGGAGGAACAGAAACAGCCGGAATCACAAGAGAAATTATAATACTATAGAGCATGATCTCTCCCCGAAAAATAAGGCTCATCATGCCGGTAAAAGCTACAGACAAAATACAAAGAGTCATTGTAAGCAATATTGTTGATTTTATCGCCCCTAGCTTAATAATTATCATTCTTAATGTTATTGTCATTTTATATATTTGCAATTTCTAATTTAAAGATATAAAAACAAGTCATATTTTATTTTTTCAATTGCCTTACAGTGCAAATCATAAAAATTGACGTTATATGTTCTACTGGCTTTTATATCCGCTTCATAAGTTCAGCGATTCTTTATCGTTTTTCAGAGTATTTGGCTATGTTACTTTTCGCATGGTTTTTGCCGCCGTGACCTCTCTTTTATTAACCTATTATTTGGGCCCCAGGTTTATTCGTTTTCTTAAGAAACTAAAATTCGGCGAAGAAATAAGAGACGACGGTCCCGAATCTCATAAATTAAAAGCCGGTACGCCTACTATGGGAGGCGTTTTAATTATTACGGCTATGAGCATTTCAGCTTTGCTCTGGGGGAACCTTTCAAACCTGTATTTTATTTTTTTATGGATGGGAACTCTTTTGTTGTCTGCCGTCGGATTCTGGGACGACTACCAAAAATCAATTTTAAAAGTACGCGGCGGCATGAAAGCAAAAATTAAATTTTTACTGCAAATTATTATCGCTCTTGTTATTTCCCTTTTAATTATTTTCTTTCCCTCTGCGCCCGCCGATAATCCGCAAATGACGACAGATTTGTTTGTGCCATTTCTAAAAGAACCGCTTATAAATTTAGGATTTTTCGCCGTGCCGTTTTGGATTTTAATTATTGTAAGTACCTCAAACGCGGTAAATTTAACCGACGGTTTAGACGGCCTGGCAATCGGGCTATCGGTTATTGTTTTGACAACTCTGGGGGTATTCGCCTATATCACGGGCCTTTATAATATTACAAACTATCTTCTCTTGCCTTATTATCCAGAAGCGAATGAAACGGCTGTTTTTTTAGCGGCGCTGGTGGGGGCGGCTACCGGCTTTTTATGGTACAATAGTTATCCCGCCGAAGTTTTTATGGGCGACACGGGTTCTTTAGCCATTGGCGGCGCCGTGGGCATTTCGGCGATTTTAATAAAGAGAGAGTTAATTTTACTAATATTAGGCGGAGTTTTTGTCGCCGAAGCGTTAAGCGTTATACTTCAAGTGGCGTTTTTTAAATCGAAGGGCAGAAGAATATTTAAGATGGCCCCATTGCATCACCACTATGAATTAAGCGGTTGGCACGAAAACAAGGTCGTGATTCGCTTTTGGATAGTAGGCATACTTCTGGCGCTGCTATCGCTAAGCTCTCTAAAAATTGTTTAAGAAATTATTTTTTATTTTTTTTAGAAGCTTTTTTAGCCGAAGACTCTGTCTTTGAAGGGCTTGTCTTCTCTGAAGTCTTTGACCATAATTCGCTAAAATCGTCGACTATCTTATCGGCAATTCCGTATTTTAGGGCCTCGGGAGAGCTAAGATAGTAATCTCTGTCGGTATCTTTTTCAATTTTTTCAAGAGATTGACCCGTTTTTTCTGATAAAATACGATTAAGTTCATATCTGGTTTTCTTTATTTCATCGGCGTGAATTTTTATATCAATAGCCGGCGCGATAATTTGCCCTGAAATCAAGGGCTGGTGAATCATAACTTTAGCGTGAGAAAATAAATAACGATGCCCTTTTTCGCCCGCAGAAAACAAGATGGCCCCCATAGAAGCGGCCATACCCATAGTAATCGTATAAACAGGAGAACTTATCATATGCATCACGTCATAAACCGCCATGCCCGACGAAATTACCCCGCCCGGAGAATTAATAAAGAAATAAATCGGCTTGCCCGGATCTTCCATTTCAAGAAACAATAATTTTTCGACTATAACTTCTGATGTCTTATCGTGAATGGCGCCCCACAAAAATATCTGGCGGTTGTTTAGAAATCTTGACGATATTTTTTCGCGAAGATTTTTTGATGATTCTTTATCTTGTTCTTTTTCGTTATTGATCATTTCTAGCAATTTTTTTTCGTTCATTTTTAATTCCTAATATAACAAAATTTATTAAAGCCGTCTACGGTAAAGTAAATTAGTAAGATTAAGATTCATAATTTACTGTACCGCAATTTACCTAAGCTCTGTTTATTTTGGCCCCCAGCTCTCTAAGTCTTTCGTCAATTCTTTCGTACCCTCTGTCAATTTGAATAATATTCTGTATTTCTGATTCGCCTTCTGCGCATAAAGCGGCAATCACTAATGCCATACCCGCTCGTATATCAGGAGAGGTCAACTTTTGCCCATAGAGCTTTGCAGGTCCCATAACTACGGCTCTGTGAGGGTCGCATAAAACGATTCTGGCCCCCATGCTTATAAGCTTATCGGTAAAAAATAGCCTGCTTTCAAAAAGTTTTTCGTGAATTAAAATATCTCCGCTGCATTGCGTCGCCGTCACTAAAATAATAGACACCAAATCTGCGGGAAAAGCGGGCCATGGCGCGTCGTCTATTTTAGGTATCTGGTTATGCACATCAGTCTGAACTTTAAGCGATTGATTTTTGGGCACAATAAGGTTTGTCTTGCCTTCGGCATACTCATATTTAGTTTCAATTCCAAGTCTTGAGAATCCCATTAAAATCATTCTTAAATCGCGCTCGTTAACGTCTTTTATTTTGATTTCTCCGTTTGTTAAAGCGGCCATTGAAATAAAACTGCCTATTTCAAGATAATCGGGGCCAATGGTATGCTCGGCGGCTTTAAGGTTTTCAAAACTCCCGATGCCTTCGATTGTTAATACATTGCTGCCGATACCTTCTATTTTTACTCCCATTGACTGTAAAAACCGGCAAACGCCCTGAACATGAGGCTCTGAGGCGGCGTTTTCAATGATTGTTTTTCCCTCGGCGACGGCGGCGGCGGCTACAGCGTTTTCAGTGCCCGTAACCGAGGCCTCGTCAAGAAGAATAGAGGCCCCCTTTAGTTTTTTGGCCCTGATTAAATAACCGTCGGCCTCTACTTTTATTTCTGCGCCCAACGCCTTCATCGCTAAAAGGTGCGTATCAATTCTGCGGCGTCCTATTTTATCGCCGCCGGGTCTTGGCATATACACTTCGCCGGTTCTCGCTAAAAGAGGCCCTATTAACGTAACCGCCCCGCGCAATGAGGCCGTTAAATCTTCGGGAAGTTTTGAAGTAATAATTTCAGGAAACTCTATCTTCAAAGAAGAATCGCCGTTTATTTTTGACGTTTTTGCCCCTAAAAACTCTAAGATCTTAATAAGATTTTTAATATCTTCAATTTGAGGAATATTATGAATTACAACGCCCTGCGCATTTAAAACCGAAGCGCATAAAATGGGTAACGCTTCATTCTTGTTGCCCTGCGGCACAATGCTTCCCTGAAGAGAATTACCGCCCTCAATAATAAATTTATTCGTCATGATTCTGATAATCCCAGTACGTCTAACATGTTATAAAGACCGGTTTCTTTGCCTTGGAGAAATTGAACAGCCGTCAGGGCTCCCGAAGCAAAAATTTCTCTTGATGTCGCCTTGTGCGTCAATTCAACGCGTTCGCCTTCGCCAAAAAAATAAGCCGTATGCTCGCCTACGACGTCTCCGCCTCTTAGGGCAAAAACCGCCAGTTCTTTTTCGGGGCGTTCCCCAACGATTCCCTCTCGCCCGTATATTACATTATCTTGGCTATATTCATATTCGTCTTTTATAATTTCTTCAAGCGTTTTTGCGGTGCCAGACGGAGCGTCTTTTTTATGTTTGTGATGTATTTCGGTTATCTCGGGAGCAAAACCGGCATTTTTTAAGGTTCTTGCCGCTATTTTAGTCAAATGAAAAAGAAGATTTACGCCTAAAGACATATTTGAAGCTAAAACAACAGGTATATTTGCCGCTGCTTCTCTTATGGCTAAATTCTGCTCTTTTGAGAATCCGGTGCTTCCTATAACCAGAGGAATCGACTTTTCAAGACAGAATGAAACCGTATTCATAGAAGATTCTGGAGAAGAAAAATCTATCACGCCGCCCAAACCCAATGGAGCATTCTCTAATTGTATAACCGGCATTTGAAATTCGGCTGTATTGATTAAATCGCCGTAAGTTTTACCGGTTTGCGGATGGTCTTTTCTTTCAATTGCCGATACAAACTGAAGTTTTTGATTTGATAAAGACAGGCGGGCAATAGCCTGCCCCATTCGCCCAAGAGCGCCGACAATAGCAAATTGCGTCACGCCGCCCCCTTAAAGGCGTTAACGGCGTTTTGTATTTTAATTTCATTTTCTTTAGATACAGGCGTCAAAGGAAGACGCAGAACATTTTCGCATAAATTCAAATATGACGCGGCATATTTTACCGGTATAGGGTTTGTCTCAAGAAACATGGCCCCGCAAACCGGAAATAGCTTCATGAAGATTTCTTTTGCCGTCTCATATTCTTTATTTAAATATTTTCTGGTTATCTCTGAGGCTTCTTTGGGAAAGATGTTTGAAACAACGCTGATAACGCCTCTGCCGCCAACAGATAATATGGGCAAAAGCAGATTATCGTCGCCCGAAATAAGGTTGAAATTATCGGGAGTTTCTTGTATTATGCTTATCATAAGGTTCAAATCGCCGGTTGCCTCTTTAATGGCCGCGATATTGCCGTGAGCGGCAAGTTTTTTTATAGTATCAATACTCAACGAAACGCCGGTTCTTCCCGGAATATTATACAGTACAATGGGAATAGACGAAGCGTCGGCTATTTCTGAAAAATGACGGTATAAACCTTCTTGAGTAGGCTTATTATAATACGGATTCACCGAAAGAGAGTAATCTGCCCCGTCTTCAGCGGCCGCTTTGGTAAGCTCTACAGCTTCTTTGGTAGAGTTTGAACCGGTGCCGGCTATGACAATTGCTTCAGATTTTTCTTCTTTGGCCGTTTTAATTACGCGGGCAATTACCTCGCGGTGTTCTTTATGGCTTAAAGTAGGGCTCTCGCCGGTTGTACCGCACGGAACGATTCCTTCGACATCGTTTTGAATTTGTAACCGCGTTAATTCTTCAAGACGCCGCCAGTCAATTTCGCCGTTTTTCTCAAAAGGAGTTATTAAGGCTGTAAAAGTACCTTCTAAATTCATGCGATAAACTCATTCAATGAAACGTGTTGTCGAGAAAAAATCAACTTGTCGGTCTGTCTATTCTTTTATCTTCAGTTATATAAGATACAAAGACGCTTTATGCGCCTATGTAAATAAAAAGAAGATGTAAACTCATTAAAACGCTTATGAAAGAAGAATTATCAAGAAACCCAGAAAACTGGAAAGAAAAACCCAAAAAAGAACTAATAGATTTTATTATATCGCAGTTCCATTTATCTTTTAAGGAACGACTGCCTAAACTTTTATTTTTTGCAGATAAAGTTGAAAACGTTCACTCTGAAAACGAAGACTGTCCGCGCGGGCTGGCCAGCGTTTTGCAAAACTTATCGCTATTTATCATTGACCACATAAAACATGATGAAGAAAATCTTTTCAGTTTGCTTTCTAAAGAAAGAAGCGAAAATGCCGATTCATTTATCGAAAGCGCAAAAAATGATTATACCAATATAAAAGAACAACTTAAATCTATTCGTCATATTGTAAACGATTACAAAACACCGGCCGGCGCCTGCGGAACATGGACCTTTCTATACCAACAACTTGAAATACTAGAAAAAGATATTGAAGATTATATTAATTTAGAAGAAAATATTCTTTTTTCATAAGAATAATCAATAAACGCGAATATTGTCGATATAGGCCCCTTCATGATTATTTGAGAATCCGTCTAATGTGTTAAACTCAAATCTGATTTGTACAGTTTGTCCAAAATATCCTGTTGTATCGACAAATCTTGTTTCTAAAACGCCTGCTGATGAGTTACCTGGCAGATTATCAAGCAAAAAAGGCGCTGTCGCAAAACCATCAGTACTAATATAGACTTTTACGTAATCAAAACCGCAAACTGTCCCAACCGTACATTCATTGATCAATAAATAATCAAAAGCGATACTGCTTCCCGCTGTGAAAGTTCCTGAATCAAGAGTACCCATGCTTTGTATAGAGTTCGGCGGCACAGAAGTATCAAATGCTTCATAGGTACCAAGGGTTTGGTCGGCATATCGGGCCGAAAAAGTTCCTTCTGAAGTTCTTGAAGTTGAGATATGCCAAAGTCCGGTTGCTGTCCATGTAACGACCGGCGACGATACCCCAAACGAGCCGCTTTCAAAATCTGCCAGCAAGGTTGTGGTAGGTTCATCAACAGAAGTAACCTCAACCCCCACAGAACCGCCCGATACAGGGCTCAGCTCAATATAAACAGGGCCGCCCATGATCGCGGTAAACTGCTGCCCTGTCGTATAGCCAGAATCTATATTTGTAAAAATGGGGCTCATGTCAAAATAATATGCTGACACCTGAATATCTCCCGAATAAGTTCCCGTTCCATCAAGAATGTCATCCCAGTAAATGATGTAGGTATTGCCGAGAACCGCATTAAATGCAGCGTATTTTAACTGCGTAACCGGTATATTTTTATAACCATTGTTAACAAAAACGGGTACCGGCTGTTTATTATAAGGGACAAAGACAAGAGGCGAAGATGCAACTTCTAAAGTTATATTATTAGTATAATTTACTGATGAATATAAAGAATTTATCGTATACTCTGTTTGATTTCCAAATATATCATCGGCATAGACATAAACATGTTCCGTGCCGTTTGAAGTCAAGCCGGCGAATGTAATATTGCACTGGTAGGTATTGCCTATTACAATCGCTCCTATGCAGCTTCCATAGCTATTATTTAAATTTTCATCATAAACGGCAAACGTGACCGTATTTACGGCCGATAAATCTGTTATATCTACCGATACCGAAATGACATCCCCCGCCTCATAAGAAGCCAAACCGCTTGGACCAATCACGCTGTTATAACTTAAAGTCGTCAAGTCAACAACCGGGCCTTCAGTATCTATACAGGTCGCGGCGCATCCGTCATAAGATACGGTATTTGTATCGTCGCAGGTTTCGCTTATATCAATTGTGCCGTCGCCGCAAACGGGCCCCGTTACCCAAATGCCAAAATCGCCGTCAGATTTAGGCATAACCCTTAAATATATTTTTCCTGTTGAAGGCGGGGCAAAAAAAGGAAAAAAGTTTTGGCCAACAGTAAACCCGTCATCTGTCTGAAAAAATATTGTATTGCCAAGAGAATCAAACGCCTCAACGAGAACATCGGCCGTAGGAAAAGCGTCTCCGTCAGAGGTATCGTTCCAGTAAACAGTGTAATTACCCCCAGATATGACGTCAAATTCAAACCATATTTCGTTATCTTTTATGACCGCTACCGGCATCTGCGGATCGCCAACCGTAAGAGAAGCGTAAATAGGCGGCAAAGGAACGTCAAGGGTAAAAAATGACGCCGCTACCCCGGTATCTGTGATTCCTGATTCAAAATAGTTTGTAGGTTCAAAATAACTTGCCAAAAAGGCAGCGTCATTTTGAGCAATATCTACAGCGTAAACATATACATATGTATAAGCAGGCGTATTAAAGCCATTACCCGTAAAAACAGCGTCGCACTCATAGGTATCGGGGGCGGTTAAAATAGGAAGACACATGCCATAATTCTTAAAACTTTGATCAAGAATTGCAAATATTACAGAATCTACGCCCGATAAATTATCTGTTATATTTGCGCTTATACTCAATGTATCGCCCATCTGGTAATTTATACCGCCAGGAGTACCGGTTACCGTAATACTATTTAACGTCGGTTTTATCGTATCTGATGTACCATTAATTGTTTCTATTGTACTCATTTCAGGAACCGTACTGCCATTAAAAGGACCGCCGCCTGCGCCATTTATATCATATTTATAGTTTAAACCAGTTGGAATATAAGTATAAAGATTTGTTTTATTAAGATCATATATTTCAATTTTTGTGACTTCCCATATACCATCGGGATAATAAATATTTTCAGGAAACTGAACCTCAAAAACCCCCACGCCGGTTTGCGATAGATCCAGTATTTTTGTAGTCATAGAAACCGGTTCATAAAACTCAACCGTTACAGATTCTGTACAGCTATAATCGGCGGTTAGCGTGACCGTTGCCTTTTGAGCAAGAGAAAGGTCTAACAATGTATTATCAGTCGTAATACTTTGTAAAGGATGCGTTCCTGAACAAACGGTTCCCGGTGGCTCGTACTCACACGAGGCCGAACATCCGTCGCCGTCAAGCAATCCGCCGTCGTCGCATTGTTCGGGAAGCTGGGTGGCGCCGTCTGAACAAAAATAACCGTTTGGCTCATAAGTTATAGAAGAAGCCGGTATACCAGATTGTATATAATATGAAGCCGGATCGTCAGGGTCGCCGATTAATAATGAAAAACTTGAGACTGCCATAAGAGAATCATAAACCGCAATGCTCATGCCTCCATTACCGGTTAGAAAATTATTGTCTACCGCCATTAATATAGGATAATAACTTTGCCCATATGCGTCGGGCAGGGTAAACGTATGGCTTGTTTCGCCGCCGGGTATCATGCTAAAAGGGTCAAAACCGGTGTTATATATGGTCGGCGGCTCTCCTGTCGAACCCTGTACGTCAAAATCGGGAGCAAGCATTATAACATAACCGAATATGCCGTCTGAATCTGAAGCGCTCCATGAAATAGTCACGCTATCGCCTGCGACGTAATTACCGCCGCCGCCTGTAGGGGTTCCGGTTATACTTAAATTAGTTATTATGGGATTTGTTCCCCATTCTATGGCGCAAAAATCGTCGCATCCGTCGCCGGTTAACAGATTACCGTCATCGCAGGCCTCGCCCGCCAACGTATTTATAATTCCGTCTCCACAGGTCGCCGCCGCGCAATTGGCTTCGCATAAAGCGGTCTGAACTCCTCCGTCGTCGCAGTCTTCGCCGGCAAAGGTGTTTGTAACAGAATCGCCGCAAAAAGGCGCCAGGCAATCAGCTTCGCATGTAGCGCTTTGACCGGCGGTATCGCAGTCTTCGCCCGTATCGGTTACATTATCGCCGCAAGAGGGTAATACGCAGGTTGTTCTACAGGCGTCGGCAAGCACATCGCTGTTTGAGCCCGCGTCGTCGCAAGTTTCTGTGCCCGTACCGCCTGACCAGGTAATGCCGTCGCCGCAGGTCGCAATCTGACAAGAGTTCGTACAATCGTCGGTATCAATACCATTGGCGTCATCGCAGACCTCTGTTCCCGTGCCACCCGACCATATAACACCATCGCCGCAGGTCGCAATCTGACAAGAGTTCGTACAATCGTCTGTATCTATGCCGTTGGCGTCATCGCAGACCTCTGTTCCCGTGCCACCCGACCATATAATACCATCGCCGCAGGCTGCAATCTGGCAAGAGTTCGTACAATCGTCGGTATCTATGCCGTTTGCGTCGTCGCACGTCTCTGTGCCCGTACCGCCTGACCAGGTAATGCCGTCGCCGCAGGTCGCAATCTGACAAGAGTTCGTACAATCGTCGGTATCAAT
>JAOUOT010000032.1 GCA_029880265.1 Spirochaetia bacterium
CGAACGCCAAAGGCTTTAGATTGCCTACAAATAATGAATGGGAGCTTGCGGCAAGATATATTAACGATATCAATGGCGATGGCGATATATTAGACCCAGGCGAATATTATCCCGGAGATCATATAAGCGGCGATACAACAGAAACTTTTGAATTTTCATCTGTATTGGGTAATTATGCATGGTATTTCGATAACAGCATCAATGCTACCCACATAGTTGGCGATAAAACAACCAATGCTCTTGGGCTTTATGACATAAGCGGTAATGTATCCGAGTGGGTATTTGATTGGTATTATTTATTTATTGGAACTAAACGTGTTTGCCGCGGGGGTAGCTATGGCAATATAGCGGTTGTATTGCGAATTGGTAATGTGCGCTATAACAATCCGTATGATAAGGCGGTCGATCTTGGTTTTCGCTTTGCTCGTAACCCTTAAGGGTTTCTGTTATGGTTGAATACATGGCGCCCGTGAAGGCGACGATCTGGATCGTCGCCTTCACGGGCGGTACACGCAATTGATATTACCTAAAAAATGAATTACTAACATAAACCCATTTATTCGCGGATAAATTATGTTTTATGTGTTGCCGTTTAATATATGCGACATGATTAAAAAAATCAATTTCATCTCGAATGTAATGGTCGTGAAATGATTTTTGCCATTTGAATTTGGGTAAATTTATTTTTTGAAAATGTGGTTTGTGTGATTTTATAAATTTGTCGATTCGTTTTCGGTATTTTATGAAATTCTCGGGTTGATGGTGACGTGTCCCATGATGTTGAAGGCGACGATCCGGATCGTCGCCTTCAACATCATGGGAATTTACCGGTGAGATCAAACGATTGGCGTCACGCGCAAAATTACGTTTTATGGCTCCCATGATTTGTGAATAATTATATTTTCCTTTTGGTTTAATTAATAAATGAATATGCTCAGGATTTATTTTATACGCGATTATTTCAAAATGTTGATATTTTTGGCAAAAATTGAGTTCTTTGATAAATAACCGGCAAAGAATATCCTCATCAAAATAGGGAAAATTCTTTAAAGTGTTAAATGTAATAAAATAAACCGCGCCATTGAAATAAATTCGCTTTTGAGAGTTTTTATGTTTCATATAAAAGTAATACCCCCAAATTTAAGAATTATACCGCGAATTTAGATATTTTTTATAAATTATTAATTCTAAAAAATCTGTGCCTTTTCCAAAGTTGAGCACAGACGGTTATTTTCAGGTATTGCTTGAAAATTGTATCGAGGGGTCAGTTTCAAAGAGCAGAAAATTGAAAATAATATCTTTATAATAAACTTTGATTTACTTTTCTTTTTCTCTGCCAATCTGAAAAATATCCGAATTGATTTGTCTATCCATAAATTCCTGACCTTTTTTCCACTCTAGAATATATTTTTTTTATATCTTCATAAAGTTAGCGAAAATCAACGCGGTTGTCATTTCAGCTAATGTTGAATATTGAATACCTCGACAAGCTAGGTACAAGTGTTGAGTTTTACCCGTGAAGACCGACGACCCGAATCGTCACCTTCACGGGTAATTTGAGCGGCGGCGTCTCTCAAAAATAAACTTCTATCTGTTGAACTCAAAATTATATTTTTTCATATTATTCTGAAAAAATATAAATCATAGACAATCTCGCCAATCTTGTGATTTTGTCTAATCAATGAAAATACTTGCGTTAGAGCCTTTTTACGGCGGATCGCATAAATCGTGGCTTGATTCGCTGGTTCAATATTCACGGCATGATTATAAACTTTTAACCATGCCCCCCAGATGGTGGAAGTATCGAATGTACGCAGGCGCCATAACCCTTGCGAAAAGGGCCCTTGAAGATTCATTTGCACCAGATATTATTTTAGCCTCAGATATGCTTGATTTATCGGCCTTTTTAAGCCTTACCAGAGGCAGGTTCTCTGGCATACCCGCCCTGCTCTATTTTCACGAAAACCAGTTTGCCTACCCCCAAAATACCGATTACAATAACCGCTTTGATAATCATTATAAGTTTATAAATTACACGTCGGCTCTTTGCGCCGATAAAATATTTTTTAATTCAAAATATAACAGAGATACTTTTTTTGAGGGCCTCGAAAACATGTTGAGATCATTTCCCGAATATCGCAATATGGATACTATCGATAAATTACAAAAAAAATCTTCTGTTTTGCCACTGGGTATAGATTTTAAGAGGTTTGAAAAATTTGGCAATGCCGATACAAATGATCCGGCGGTTATTTTATGGAACCACCGCTGGGAGCATGATAAAAACCCCGAAGATTTTTTTAATGCTCTAAAAATATTAAAAAATAAAGAGATTGATTTTCGTTTGATTATTTGCGGCCAAAGCTACCAGATATCGCCGACTTGTTTTGCCGAAGCAGAAAAAGAATTTAAAAAAGAAATACTACATATGGGAACGGTTAAAAACAAAAGCGATTATATTCGACTTTTGAGGCAAAGCGACATCATTTTTGTTACCTCAAATCACGATTTTTTTGGAATAAGCGTTGCAGAAGCAATTTATTGCGGCGCTTTTCCACTTTTGCCCAATCGTGTTGCCTACCCTGAATTGTTTAAAAAATCGCGTTTTCCTGATTGTTATTATGAGAGCAATGGAATTGAAAAAATCATTGAAACAGTAAACAATATTCAAACACTGAAAGAAAAATGGATCTTAAAACTTCAGAAAGAAGTCTTCAGATTTGACTGGTCAAAGATGATTGATGTCTACGATGAAACGTTTGAAAAACAGCTAAAACCCTTTTCAATACGCCTCTTATAAAATATTTTATAAGGAAGCCATGAACGCAGGAAAAGATTTTAAATAAAGAAGAAATTCGTTTATATCTTTATAATAATAAATCAAAAAACAAATATTACTTTACATAGAACTTTCTGATTATGTTTATAACTTATGAAAATCGATTTAAATATATATGCGGCGATAATTTTATCGGCTTTGATAATTCAGTTTTTGATAGAAATGATTTCAAATATTTTAAATATTAAATATCTTTCGCCTAAGCTGCCTGAAGAATTTAAGGGCGTTTATAAACCCGATGAATACTCAAAATCGCAGAAATATACCCGCGCAAAAACAAAATTCGGAATGATTTCTACTGTTTATGATTTAATGATTCTTTTATTATTCTGGTTTCTAGGCGGTTTTCTTTTTTTAGATTCTATTTCTCGATCATTTCAATATTCTTCTGAACTTACAGGAATTATCTTTTTTGCCGTTCTTTTAACGGGCCGGATGATTTTATCGCTTCCTTTTAGTATTTATGAAACTTTTGCTATTGAAGAGAAATTCGGTTTTAACCGCGTCACATGGCGCTTGTTTTTTATCGATAGAATAAAAGCGATTACCTTAAGTTGTTTAATAGGCGGGCCGCTTTTGTATGTTATATTATGGTTTTTTAACAATATGGGCGGTTACGGGTGGATGGTTGTCTGGCTTGCCATTGTTCTCTTTTCTATTTTTATGCAATACATAGCCCCTATATGGATTATGCCGATTTTTAATAAATTCAGCGAATTAAAAGACGAAAAATTCAAAAAACAAATATTTGATTACGCAAAATCGGTAAACTTTTCAATTACCAATATAAGCGTTATGGACGGATCAAAACGTTCAAGCAAATCAAACGCTTTTTTTACCGGGTTCGGTAAAAATAAAAAAATCGCTCTTTTTGATACGCTTATTGAAAAACATACAAATTCAGAGCTTCTTTCGGTTTTGGCCCATGAAATTGGGCATTACAAAAAAAAACATATCTTAAAAGGCATGCTGATAAGCGTTATACATACGGGTGTTTTGCTTTTTTTATTTTCGATAATACTTAATAATAAAGAACTTTTTGCGGCTTTTGGAATTGAACAGCTTTCGGTATACGCCGGTCTGGTTTTTTTTGCGCTTTTATTTTCTCCCTTTGAAATGATTTTAGAGCCATTAATGAATATTTTAAGCCGAAAACATGAATTTGAGGCCGATAATTTCGCGAAAGAGACCACGGGAAAGTCAAAAGATTTAATCAGCGCCCTTAAGAAACTCTCGGTTGATAATCTGTCGAATTTAACTCCGCATCCTTTTTATGTTTTCTTAAATTATTCGCACCCGCCTGTTTTAGAGCGCATCAGGGTTTTGAATACATAAAAGAATTGACACGATGAAAAACGCATAACGCATATCATATTGTGAATAATCTTGAAACGAAAACCCAAAAAATTAATCAATCTGAAGAAAATTTTAATCTTGAAGAAATTAAAGAAATATACCATAAACCGCTGATTGAGCTGATTCACCAGGCGGCAGAGGTGCACCGCAATCATTTTGATCCTAAGGCCATACAGCTTTGTTCCCTGCTTTCGATTAAAACCGGCGGATGTCCCGAAAACTGTTCATATTGTTCGCAATCGGCCCATCATAAAACATCGTTAAAACCTGAAGACTTAAAATCAATGGATGAAGTTCTTGATATGGCCAAAAACGCGAAACAAAACGGGGCCTCAAGATTCTGTATGGGCGCCGCATGGAGGCAGGTAAAAGATAATGACGATTTTGACAGCGTTCTTGAAATGATACGAAACATCAGAAAAGAAAATCTTGAATCATGCGTCTCTCTGGGCATGGTTACTGAAGAACAGGCTCTTAAACTCAAAGAAGCGGGCCTTACGTCATATAATCATAATCTCGATACAGGTTCAAAATACTATGATAAGGTAGTGACAACCAGAACTTATGAAGACAGACTTCATACCCTAAAAAACATACAAAAAGCAGGCATCAAAGTTTGCTGCGGAGCTATTATCGGCATGGGAGAATCTGACGAAGACAGAGTTGAATTTATTTATACAATTTCAAACTTAGAACAACCGCCCGAATCAATTCCCGTAAACGCTCTGGTTCCCATCAAAGGCACCGGGCTTGAAAACCAGAACCCTGTATTAATATGGGACGTTATTCGCATGATTGCCGCGCTGCGCATCTTTTTGCCGACAAGCATTGTCAGGTTATCAGCCGGACGCGCTAACTTTTCGCACGCCGAACAGGCTCTATGTTTTTTAGCCGGCGCAAATTCAATATTCTTAGGCGACAAACTTCTAACAACGCCGAATATCGCAGAAACAGACGATCATGACATGCTTAAAATACTGGGAATTTCTGGCGATAAGGCTGTATCTTTAAATCAATGAATATTGAAAATATTCTAAAAAATAATCTTGAAAAAAAAATCGATGAAAAATCAATTCGTATTTTAAAATCAAAGAGTCTTAAAGCCGATTTTTGCTCTAACGATTATCTGGGATTTTCGAGATCGGCAAAGCTTTCTTCGGTATTTTCTCAGACTCTTTTAAATTCAAAAAAGAATATTTACGGCTCTACCGGCTCAAGGCTTATCAGCGGAAACTCTCAAGAGATTGAAACTCTTGAAAAAAAACTGGCGCGATATTTTGAGGCAGAATCGGCTTTAATTTTCAATTCGGGCTATCATGCCAACATCGGGCTTTTATCAAGCATTGCAAGAAAATCAGATACCATTTTTTACGACGAACTTTCTCACGCCTCAATCAGAGACGGCATAAGACTTTCTTTGGCAAAATCATATTCTTTTAAGCATAATGATTCCCTTGATCTTCGAAAAAAGATTGAGAATTTTGGCAAAAATCAAATTTTTATCGTGACAGAAGCCTTGTTTTCTATGGATGGCGATTTTGGCAAATTAAAAGAACTTGCCGAAATCTCTGAAAAATTGAACGCCGCCTTGATTGTCGACGAGGCCCACTCAACGGGAATCATCGGCGATTCAGGCAAAGGGCTTGCCGTTTCAATGAATCTTGAAAAAATAATATTTGCCCGCGTTCATACTTTCGGCAAGGCCCTCGGATGTTTTGGCGCCTGCGTTATTGGCTCAGAAATTTTGCGAGATTATTTGATAAATAACGCCAGATCGTTTATATTTACAACCGCTTTGCCCTATTTTAATTTAACGGCCATCGACTGCGCCCTTGATTTATTAAAAGAATCGAAAGAAGAACTTGAAAAATTAAACCGCAACATTGAAATATTCAGAAAACATATAAATGAGAATATAAAACCCTATTTTTTAGACAGTACATCCGCAATTCATGCGTTTATTTTGCCAGATAATCAAAAAATAAAAGAAGTTGCCTTAATATTAAATAGCAAGGGCCTTGATGTAAACGCGATTTTGCATCCTTCTGTGCCGAAGGGCAAAGAAAGAATTCGCATAACCCTTCATTCTTTTAATACAGAAGAAGAAATAATCAATTTATTAAATTCAATTTATGAAATCGTAAAAAACTTATGATAAAAGATTTAAAACAAGATATTTTCATAACCGGCATAGACACCGATATAGGCAAGACCATTGCGTCGGCAATTTTTACCGAAGCGCTAAATTATGACTACTGGAAGCCAGTACAAACAGGCGGCGGCGATACAAGCGATACAAAAACGGTTCAAGAGCTTGTTTCTAACAATATTTCAAAATTTCATAAAGAATCGTTTTTATTAAAAGAACCTGTATCGCCTCATGCTGCGGCAAAATTAGAAAATATACAAATCGATATAAATCAAATTAAACGCCCCCAAACAAAGAATAATCTGATTATCGAAGGCGCAGGCGGAGTTTTTGTTCCTTTCAATGAAAATGATTGCATGATTGATTTAATTAAGAAATTAAGTTGTTGCGCCGTAGTGGTCTCAAGAAATTATCTCGGAAGCATCAATCACACAATTTTAACAATTGAGGCGTTAAAAAACAAAAACATACCTATTATGGGAATTATTTTTAACGGCGATGAAAATCATGAATCTGAAAGTTTCATACTCAATTACACAAAATTAAAAATGATATTAAGAATTAACAACGAGAAAGAAATCAAATCTGATATTATATTGTCATACGCCGAAAAATTAAAAAAGAATATTTTATGAGTATTTTAGAAATTGATAAAAAAAATATCTGGCATCCGTTTACGCAGATGAAAACCTCGCCGGCCCCCATTAATATTGTATCGGGCAAAGGCGCTAAAATTTTTGACGAAAACGGGAATGAATATATTGACGCCATCTCGTCATGGTGGGTCAACATTCACGGACATTGTAACGAAACAATTCAAAAAGCGATTCTTAAACAGATTCAAAAACTGGAACACGTTATCTTTGCCGGATTCACTCACGAAAACGCGGCTCTTTTATCTGAAAAATTAATATCGATACTTCCTGAAAATCAAAATAAAATATTTTTTTCTGACAACGGTTCAACCGCCGTAGAAGTCGCGTTGAAAATGACGATTCAATATTGGAAAAACCAGAATATTCAAAGAAATGGTTTTATCGCTTTTGAAGATTCATATCACGGCGATACTCTTGGAGCCATGTCGGTCGGTTCTAGAAGCGTTTTTACCGACGCTTTTTCGGGGTACATGTTTGAAAGCTATCATGCTCCGCTGCCTTCTGAAGAAAACATTGATTCTGTCATGACTCAACTTGAAAATATAATTCAAGAAAAAAAACCTGCAGGCTTTATTTTTGAGCCTATTGTCTTGGGCGCGGGCGGCATGCGTATGTATGAGCCCAAATTTCTTGATATGATCATTGAACTTTGTCGAAAAAATGATATTATCATAATTGCCGATGAAGTAATGACGGGGTTTGGCCGTCTGGGTAAAACTTTCGCTTCTGATTATTTAACCAATAAACCAGATATCATATGCCTTTCAAAAGGAATAACCGGCGGATTTCTGCCTATGGGAGTCACCTCTTGCGCAAAATATATTTATGATATCTTTTATTCTGACGATATTACAAAGACATTTTTTCACGGCCACTCATATACGGCCAATCCCATAAGCTGCGCCGCCGCTAACGCAAGTATTGACTTGCTTTTAAGTGAAAAATGCCAAAACAACATTGAACAAATCATGAACCTCCATAATGAATTTATACAGATATTAAAAAATAATGATAAAATAAAAAACATCCGCCAGAAAGGAACCATTCTGGCTTTTGATATCAATACCTCAGATAATGAAGGCTATACAAATCAAATAAAAAATATTTTGTATGATTATTATATTAAAAATGGCGTTTTGCTTAGACCTCTCGGCAATGTTATTTATATTTTGCCTCCATATTGCATTACAAAAGACGAATTAAACCGCGTTTACGAAATAATAAATTTATCTTTAAAAATAATCTAATAACATGAATATACAAATTCTTGAAAAAATAAATTCTACAAACGATTACCTTAAAGAAAACAAAGATTTGCTAAATCATAATTTTTGCGCCATTTGGGCCAAAAGGCAGACCAAAGGCCGGGGCAGAAAAGAAAACCAATGGTACTGCGGCGAAAATCTTGATCTGGCTTTTTCTTTTGTTTACCATCCCCCTGAAAATTTTGAACAAGTTACCTTAATTACGCTTTATATAGGGCTTGCGGTGTTTCAATTTATTTATAAAAATATTAATAACAAAGATAAATTAAAAATAAAATGGCCCAATGATATTTTATACGATAATAAAAAATTATGCGGCATTTTATGCGAACGGGTTTTTATTAATGATAATAAATCTGCAATCATCGCCGGAATCGGTATAAATATAAATACGCTTGATTTTCCCGAAGAATTAAAAAAAACCTCCGTGTCTTTAAAACAAATCACGGGAAAAACCTTTGATTTATTTCATTTTTTACGCGAAATGACCGCAGAAATTGAGTCTTTTTTAAACAATATGCAATATCCCATGAGCGAGAATATACGCTTTGAACTATTAGAAAACAGTCATTCTATCGGCAAACCGGTAAAATTTAATCATGATGAGCATATTTTAACCGGTACGGTAAAAGACATTGCGCTTGACGGATGTCTTATCGTAAAAGAAAATATCTCAAAAAAAATGCATAAAATATTTGAGGCCGTTTTTCTTTAATCAACGAGAAATGCCGCGGCAATATACCTTCCGTGATGGCTTATTGAAACGGGATATTTTTGATTTTTTAACTCATAAAATGGAACTCTGTTTTTAAACAGAAGATCAATATCTAAATTATAGAAAGCTTTTAATTCGTCTTTTATTCTGTCTCTGACATTTAAGCCGGGGGATTTTTTTTCGTCAATGAATTCAGTAAAATATCTGATTTTATTTTCTTCTTTCATTTGTTTTATATTTTCATTCATGCATATAACATGAATAAATTCTTCATTAATATCATATATGCATTGTAATTTTTTATCCTGATATTTTACATGGTTAAAATTTTCTGAAACAATATATTTTTTGGGTTGAAATATTGCTTTATCGTCAATTCTTTTGATAGCTTTATAGGCGGCCTCTTTAATCGCCCATACTGTCCAAAACATTTTTTTTTCTATTTTGTTAGAGCGATTATCGATTAAAAACCGGTATTCTTCATCGGCGAGAACTCTAGAAAAAAATCGATTATGATAGGTTATTAAATCTGAATCGTTATCTTTTAAATCGACAATATCGTTGCCAATAGAAATCATCAAATTATTTTTTATCGTTTATCAGAGAAAAATATTTATCTTCCATCTCTTTTAATTTTGTCACAACTTGCATAGAATAATCACGAACCTGTCTCATCCCTTTGTTTTTGCTTTCGGGGTTAATTACTTCTAAGTCTAAATAGAATTTCTCGCCCCATTTCGGATAATCAGAATATGTATTTTGCGATTCGCCCCGAAGATAGAGGCATAAGACTTTACAATCTTCAACGCCTTGAATTATTTTTCCTATACCATACGTTGTATTTTCAATTTCAACGCGTGATGTTCTGCTTCTTCCGCCTTCGGGAAAGATTGTACATATTTCGCCATCTTTAAGCAGGTATCTAATTTTTTCAATAACCATATCATGATGTTCAGTTGTTCCATATCTGTCAATATGAATGCATTTACCCGCATATGACATGAATCTCCAAAACCATCCTGCGGTAAAATTTTCGATGGCTGGCACGTTCCAGTTAAAGTGTTTAAAATTAAATAAATACCATGATACGCTTCCTAATGCCATGTGAATGATTAGGGAATCAATTAACGTTAAATGATTTGAGCATAATAATAAGGGCGAATTTTCTTTGACAATTTTTTTATATTTTTCTTTAATTTCTTTTCCGTTTTTAATTTTATATCTAAATATAAATTTCAAACTAAAAATTACAATATGAGCCAAGGGGTAAAAAATTATATGATCATATAATTTTTGTCTTTTTATCTTTTTGATTTCTGATTGATATTTCTTTTTATCAACCTTAGATAAAAAATCATCGTTCATTAAGCGGGTTGGCGATTATGTTTCAGAGTATCGCGTGATTGCTTATACTCTGAAACATTCCCTTTTTTGAATTTATACCTTTTCTTTAATTAAATTAACGGCATCACCGATTGTTTCGATTTTTTCGGCTTCTTCGTCAGAAATTTCAATGTCAAATTCATCTTCTAATGCCAATATAATATCTACTAATCTTGAAGAGTTTACCTCAAAATCTTTTAATATATTAGAACCATCAGATACATTTGCCACATTTTCTTTATTCTTAGCAAAAGGGCCAATAATGCCCACTATTTTATCAAATATTTCTTTATCTTCCATTTTTGTTTACCTCATTCTATTTTATAAAAATATAATTCTGATTTCAACCATAGACTGTAAAGGATTTTTTGTTTTTTTAGCTGTTCATTAATCCCATTTCTTATAAATTATACATCCGTTTACGTCGCCAAAACCAAAACTGGCTTTCGCCAATATTTTAATATCGACATCTTTTGTCTCTTGAACAACGCTTTTTGCGTATGGTTGAATTTTTTCATGCAGATCTTCACAGTTTAATGACTTATGAACAAAACCCTTATGAAGCTGTAAAACAGAGGCGACAGACTCAATACTGCCAGCGGCCCCTAAACAGTGCCCGATTAAAGATTTTGTTGAATTAATATAAGGAAAATTATCCGCGCTTCTATTTAACCCCTTAGACCAATTGTCAACCTCAATAGGATCTGCCATGGTAGCCGTCAAATGTCCGTTTATGGCGTCGACCTGATCACCTGTTATTCCCGCTTCATTCATCGCGTTTTTAATGCAATTTTGAACAGAGGTCGGGTTCGGAGCCGTCATACTGCCCCCCATTCTGTGGCCGCCGCAGTTTAGGCTTGAGCCTATAATTTCGGCATAAATTCTTGCGCCTCTTTTTTCTGCCGATTCTAAACTTTCTAACAATAAAATACCGCATCCTGATCCGGGAATAAAGCCTCCCGCTGACTCGCTCATGGGTCTTGAGGCTTCCTGGGGCGTATCATTAAAATCGCTGCATAATACTTTCATGCCATCAAACCCCCCCCATGTATATGGAGAAGACCCTTCTGCTCCCCCGGCGAGCATCTTATCTGCTAAACCAAACTTGATTCTGTTATATGAATCGACTATCGCCTCTGTTCCCGTATTACAGGCCGATGAATTTGTGGTTACCTGATTTCCGAGCGCTAAAAGTCCACTGAGTTTTGCGGTTATCGCGCTTGTCATGCATTGTTCAACCATTGTTGAACCCATTCTTCTTACCTTGCCGGCGGCTATCTTGGGAATTAACTTTTCAGAAATGGTATCCATGCCGCCAAGACCAACGCCAACGGCACAACCTGCATCCCAGTTTACTACGTCTCCGTTTTTTTCGGGCACATTTAAACCGGCGTCTTTCCATGCGTCAATACCGGCTATTCCGGTATAAATCATGCCCTCATTCATGGCCAATAATTCTTCTTCGGTAAAATAATTTGGCAGCTTATTTTCTACGCTTTCAGGTATTCCCCCCACCTGACATCCGAATTTTAATTCAGCTAACTTATCAATAAATCTTATACCACTTACGCTTTTTCTTAAAGCATTTTCAAATTCTTCAAGACCGTGTCCGTTCGGGGCTATGACCCCTAGGCCTGTTACCACTACTCTTCTCATTGCAATATCCCCGACATTACACCCGCTGCGGCGACTTCACCGTTTTCTTTTCTTAATTCAACCTTGGCTTTTAATTTTTTTCTTCTGTAAAATATTTTTTCTGCTCTTACCGTAATCAGTTCGCCAGGCTTTACCATATTTGAGAATTCAACCTCGCTGTCTGAAAAAAGCATAATAGAATCGTCAAGCTTGTCATCTTTCATTAATAAATAAATCCCCAATGCGACAAGACCGGCCTGGGCCATTGTTTCAATCATAATCACCCCGGGAGTTACGGGATTACCGGGAAAATGACCTTCATAAAAATATTCATCGTCTTTATAACGATATTGTGAAACAATATGTTCTTCTGTCAGCTCTTTTATTTCTTCAATAAATCTGAAAGGCTTTTGTTGGGGAACTTTTTTTAAGATAAATTCTTTTTCTTCTTTTGTAGCTTCGCTTTTTACCATTTTTTTAATCCTTTTTAATTTTATTTTAACCGGATATTCTTTCGCCGCCGTCAACCCTAATAATGTTTCCGTTTATCCACGACGCTTCGTCTCTGCACATCAAATAAATGGCGTCTGCGACGTCTTCAGGCGTCGTTAATCTGCCGAGAGGATTTCTCATTCTTGATGTGGCTATCATGTGCTTGCTGCCGGGAATTAATCTTAAAGCAGGGGTATCTGTCACGCCCGGCTGCAGTATATTCGATCTTATGCCGTGAGGGCCAAGTTCGCACGCTATGCTTCTTGATACCGATTCCATTGCGACCTTAGCGGCGCTTACAGCGGCATAACCTTTCCATGCAATTTCGTTTCCTTCGCTTGTCAGACCGATTACTCGAGCGTTATCGGCAAACATTTTTCGCTTATAAACATCCATCGTCCATGTTAGTAAATTTGTACCCATATAGTATATGGTATTGGCCATGTCTTCGTCTTCAATAAAAGTATCGTTATTGTATTCTGTAGCGTCTGTCAAATGAATAAATTCGTCGTTTCCGTCTGCAAACAGTTCATTTGAAATTTCTCTTATTTTATTCGCGTCAACTCCAAGTTTTTCGGCCAATATATCGCTCGCCGATTTTTTGTTATCTTTCTTTTCAGGAGCTATTAACTTAAGGTTTCCTAACGCAATTGAATGCAGCAACAATCTTACGGTTCCGCCCGATAATTCTTTTTGTAAATTGTCTAAAACCTCATTTCGACCCTCTTCTGTAAGAGCATTTAAATTAAAAGGCAAAAATTTCACGCCGGTTTTTCTTATCTCTTCAAAATGAGGCTCTATTTTTTCCATAGATCCTCTTCTGTCTCTATGGGCAACGCATATATTTACGCCCTCTGAGGCTAGTTTTTTAGCGGTTGCAAGACCAAATCCGCTTGAACCGCCTAATATTATCGCCCAATAATTATTATCTTTAAAAGTCATATCTTCCTCTTTATTTTATTTTTATTCTTTTTTTTCAAAAGTCGAACGAGCGCCTCTGAGATTAATTATTGAAGAGACCTCGCCACCAACCGTCTTAAAAAATTTACCCAATGGTTTGTTGGGCCCTATCTCATATATTTCATTCGATGCGTTCATTATTTCGCTCATATTATCGAGCCATTTTACCGACCCTGAAATTTGTCTTACCAGATTTTCAATCAATGTGTCAGGCAAATGATATGTTCCCGTAAAATTCGACAATACATGTACAGAATTTTCTTTATTAAAAACCTCTTCAAAACCATTTAGTACGCTTTTGAATTCATCTTCTATACCACGCATTAAAGATGAATGAAACGGCGCGCTTACATTTAAATAGATGACTCCGAGTCCCTCTATTTTTTTTTCGAGTTCTTCGCAGGTTTTTTTTGTTTCTTCAACGCCTCCGCTGATGACAATTTGGCTTTTTGAATTGATATTGGCCATTGTAATTGAGTTTGAATCGCAAGAATTTTTCACGATATCTATAGGTATATTATCTGCGATTAAAGCGGCCATTGTCCCTTTGCCTTCAGGCACCGCTGATTGCATTAAGCTACCGCGTTTTTTTACAATTTTAACGGCACTTTCAAAAGGCATTACGCCTGCCGCTGTAAGAGCCGTATATTCTCCTAAACTGTGCCCGGCATATATTTCAGGATTAAAGCCAAATTCTTTTTTTATTACCTCTAGCATTGCAATTTCAGTAGTTAAAATGCATGGCTGCGTATATTCGGTTAAATTAAGCCTGTCGTCTTCTTCAAAGCAAATTTTTTTAATATCTTCTTGTATGGCTTCGCTTGCTTTATCGTAAATCTCTCTTGCTATTTGAAATTCATCATAATAGTCTTTGCCCATTGTAGGCCTTTGAGCGCCCTGCCCCGGAAATATAACAGATTTTTTCATATTATTTTTATAAACTCTTAATAACTTATCTTTTCTTGACTTTTTTAAATAATTATGCATCGTGTAAAGTTTTTTTCGTTATTCAAAAAGCTCTCTTACCATCTGCCTTATTCTCACGGGAATCTTGCCCAAATGGTTAATGTTTTCGTCAATAATTTCATGAATTTTTGAGCCGATAATAAATCCGTCTGCATATTTTGATACTTCTTGAACATGGGCGTTATTTCTTACCCCAAAGCCTACAATCAAAGGAACGTCAGTAAGTTTCTTTAATTTTTCAAAAAGGGGCTTAAGGGGCTTAAGCGAAAAATCTTTCTGGCCCGTAACGCCCTTTGTCGATACGACATAAATAAATCCTCCCGCATGTTCAGCGATTTCTGTTAATCTGTCGTCTGTTGTCGTCGGAGTGGCAAAATCTATCCAGGGAATTGTATCGTGCATCAATATTGATTTATCTTTTTTATGAAGACGCATTTTTTCGTGAAAAGGCAGATCAGGAACAATAATTCCTTTGATATTGCGTTCATAAAAATTTTTTATTAGCGCTTGATTTTCTTTTTGAAGAAACATATTAGCGTAACCCATGAGCAAAAATGGATATTGCGGATGTTTTGCGTTAATTTTTTCCAGAAACTTAATTAAATCTGAAATATGAAACGGTTTTTCAAGAACCTTTTTAAATACCTTCTGTAAAACAGGACCGTCGGCAATAGGATCGGTAAACGGCAGACCAAGCTCTATTGTATCGGCCCCTTCTTCAATCAAAACCTCAATGATATCATGGCATAATTCAAGATCAGGATATGAAAACGCTAAATATGGAATGAATAATAATTTTTTCTCTGATTTTCTTTTTATTAAATATTCTTCAAGCTCGGTTTTTTGTTTTGTCTTCATAAGTTAAGTTACTGCATTATAAAAGTTTTATTAACGGTAAAACATTTTTTATTTTTAATTTAAGATTAAATGCAATAGGCGAAATTCTTTCAAACCAACAAAATTTAATTTACTGTGTATTTCTTTTTATTGATAAGCCATTTATATGGCGCAGCAATTTGAAAAGATAAATCAATCTCATAAAGAATTTATTGAAAAGCAAAAAATATTTTTTACGGCCACAGCGGGCACAGACGGCAGAATAAATCTTTCTCCTAAGGGTCTAGATTCTTTTCGCGTTATCAACGAAACAACGATTATTTGGCTTAATTTAACCGGTAGCGGCAATGAAACGATGGGTCACATACAGGAAAACAACAGAATGACCATCATGTTTTGCTCGTTTGACGAAAAACCTCTAATATTAAGATTATACGGAAAAGCCAAAATTCATTTCGCCGGGTCTGAAAATTTTAATAAATTCAGCGCGGAATTTGCCGATTTGCCCGGCAAACGTCAAATATATGAAATGAAGGTTGAAATGGTACAAACTTCTTGCGGATGGGCGGTGCCCCATTATAATTTCGTAAAAGAAAGACAGACATTAAATGAATGGTCAGGTAAAAAAGATCCTTCAGAAATTAAAGAATACTGGGAAGAGAGAAATAATACCAGCATTGACGGAAAAAATATTGAAATGCCAATTTTATAATAACTTTTATAATAACTTTTTATTTTTTAGCCTGCCCGCTTTTCTAATATACAAAGTTTTTTCAAGTCGGGCGATAACCTGATTTTCTTCATTCATTATTTCAGCGTGAAAAATCTTTAAAATTTTCTTTTTTTCAGAGACCTCTTTTTTTATAATATCGATTGTATTGGGATCAATAGAGAATTGAGCGATTACTTTGCCTTTTCCGGGTTTTATAAAATCTATTTTAGCCGCCTTATCCCATACAATATATTCGTCTCCCAAATTTTCAATTAATATGATCATGAAAAAAGGGTCGCACATTGAATATAAAGATCCGCCAAAATGGGTACCCATATAATTTTTATTAAACCATCTTAATTTCATTTGTACCCTGAATGTTAAAAAATCCGGCGAGATATATACCACCTTAACCCCGGCCCCTAAATATGGAGGATAGTAATTCAGTAATTTTAATAATTTATTCTTTTTTTTCATTTTCTAGCGGATTTTTTTTATACACAATAAGATATAAGATTGATAATTAAAATAAACATTCAACGGCAACAAAAAAAATAGACGATTTCTTTAAAAAGACCATACTTTATTATCAGGAATTCATAATATGAATAAAATGATAGAATCGCTGTTAGATAAAAACTTGTATTCAATCAAAAACAAAGACATAATCTTAAAACAAACGCATATTTCATTCGTCATAATGACCGACGATTATGTTTATAAAATAAAAAAACCCGTTAATTTTAAATTCTTAGACTTTTCAACATTAGAAAAAAGAAAATATTACTGCGAAAAAGAGGTTGAATTAAACAAAAGACTTTCTCCCGATGTTTATCTAGGCGTTTTAGAAATTAAAAAAAATAAGGGCATATATTCATTTAATAATGAAGGAGAAACTGTTGATTACTGCGTTAAAATGATTCGAATTCCCGAAGAGAAAATGATGATTCATCTTATAAAAAAAAATCAAGTGCATGAAAGCGACATAAATAATATCGCCGATTTAATCGCCTCGTTTCATAAAAAAGCCGAAACAAATTCAAATATTTCAAAATACGGATCTATTGACGCCGTTAAAAAAAATATTAACGGAAATTATGAATATGCCATAAATTATATTAATCAAACTCTTTCTGCCGAAACATATAGAGCCATAAAAGATTTTACCGATAATTTCTTTATAAAAAATAAATCATTATTTGAAAAAAGAATGAAAACAGGCAAAATTAAAGATTGCCACGGCGACCACCG
>JAOUOT010000047.1 GCA_029880265.1 Spirochaetia bacterium
GTTGAAATTGCGAAAAAATTATGGCTTGAAACCGCAAAAAAAGACAATAAGGCAATCCCTGAACCTAAATATAAGCCTATTCTATATCAAATATCTTAAACATATATTAACGCTTGCCGGCAAAAGAAGCTGACTCCTTTAAAATAAAAGCCTGCCCCGCAAGCGAAGCTGGCCCGCTTGTACCGGTGGTGTCCCGTTACGTTAGTTATTTGATCTGAATTGAATATGAGGGTATTTAGAGAAAAATATGAGCCTGAATCGAGTGAAATTGTCATTTTAATGTAATTTGTGAATGTAATACAAATTTACCTATTGGTTTTTTTTCTGATTATCATAGTATTCTTTAGCTTTATCATATATTTCATCTACTGTTTTATCTGCCCAAAGATTTTTCTGCCATTTTGTATAATTAAAATGCTCACTTCTTATAAGCGATATAAATTTTTCTGCTTCAACAAGACCAAGATTTTTAATTAATACATTCATGCCCTGCTTACGAAGGTCGGTATCTGTAATCATAATATACCCTCCATTTCAATAATATATATTAAATCAATAGGATTAAGTATTTTTATTTCAGTCATATGGCCGCATTTTTTAATAAGTTTTTGGTCAGTTGTAACGAGATAATCTGCCTTACCTTCTATAGCGCATGAGATATGCAAAGAATCTTTTGGCTTAATGCCGGTCTTTATAAATGTCTTCGCCCGATCACGTATTATTTCTGAAGGGGATATAATACGGCCAGCTATATTTTTCCAGTCTAAGATTGCAAGGTATTGATCTTCGTATGGATTTTCATTGTTTTCAAATTCTAGAATAAATGACCAAATAAGATCTATTTTACCTTCCTTAATGATTTTTTGAATAGATATTTTAGCATGCGTTTCGAGTATAATTGTTTCGTGACTTGGCTCATCATAAGGCCTGTTAAAACAACAATTGTCAAGATAAATTTTCATATAATATTTAGTATATACGTTTTATAAATTATACTATACGTCAATTATTTATAAATTAGAAAATTCTTGGTAAAAAACATATATAGGTTTTCGCCTTGCTCGTAACCCATGACATAAACCGCTAAAGCGGTTTATGTCAATGATGAATGTTGAATGTTGAGTGTTGAATGGTGCCTCGATACATCGTTTTGCGACGCAAAACGCCACTCGGCACAAGTTCTTGGGCAATGCCAAATTAAGAGAAAGGTACTCGGCACAGGCTCAAAGCGCGGCCGTTGTTTGAGGGGTGGGCCTCGCTCAGTAACCGGCCCCTCAAATTTCATCTTCTTTTTTGCTTGTCATAATTATTCTTATTATTTATATTACCATTATGAAAAATGTAACATTAACTAAAGATGAGTTAAAAGACTTAATGAGAGAAACCGTAAAAGAAACGATTGCTGAAATGATGACAAACAAGAAAGAGCTTTTAGAAACAATAGAAGATTTGAATTTCGGTAAGTTAATGAAAGAAGCGGATAATGAAGAGTTTTCAAACGAAGAATCAGTTATGAAAGTCCTTAATTAGTGAAATGAAAATTCTATACTCGAAAAAGTTTTTAAAAGATATTGAACATATAAATGAAAAAAGAATAAAAGAAGCCGCAAAGAAAATTATAGAGAATACAAAAAATATTGAAAATATTTCAGAAATAAAAAATATACGAAAAATGATTGGTTTTGAAAGTTATTATAGAATTCGAATTAATGATTATAGGTTAGGATTAAAATATGAAAATAACCAGATAATTTTTTTAAGAATAAAACATCGAAAAGATATATATAAAATATTTCCATAAATATTAGCGAAGGGTACGCAGACAAAAACGTTTTCAGGATTAACGCACAATACAAGTTATACCTTTACCGTAAAAACCGTTGATACTGTGGGCAATATTTCAAGTGGTGCGTCTAAAACAGAAACCGCATTAACCGATGCGGGCTCGGTTGTTGATGATAAAGCCTCTCTTACAATTACTTATGCATCAACTGATTCTGCGCTTGCCGTGTATCAAAATTTAGGTCTTGCGACTTTGGGGCCAAGCGGCACAATAATAACCTGGGTAGCAACATATACTCCAGGCGGTGCCGATGCTTCGGCAGTGGTTGCGGCAGATGGCACTATTGCAAGGCCAACTTTAACCGGCGATGAAAATATTACATTAACGGCTACTATTTCGAAAGGCGCGGCAACGCCTGAAACAAAAACCTTTGATATTGTCATAAAACAAATCATGCCGCCCATAAAAACATATCAGACCCAGTGTTGGGATGAAGCGGGTACATTGATTGATTGCGCTGGTACCGGTCAAGACGGCGAATATCAAAGAGGCCGCGATGTCAGTTTTACCGGCCCGATACAGCATGGTACATACATTGATGATTATACCACAACAGACAATGTGACCGGGTTGGTATGGAAGTCATGCAGTGAAGGCTTGTCAGGAGCTGATTGTTTGACCGGTACGGCAACAACACATACATGGGATACTGCCAATACCACAACCTGCAGCGCGTTAAATAGTGCCAACAGCGGCATAGGTTACGCGGGTATAATAACATGGCGCTTGCCAACAATTGATGAGCTTAAGCTTCTTCTTAATTATGGCGTTAATACGCCTTCAACTTTTTCATTGTATTTCCCTTCGACTATTGGTGACTTTTACCATTCATCTTCAGAAAATATTCCTTTGGACTGGGAATGGAGTGTGGGTTTTAGTATTGGAAGTTGGATGTCTATAGCCTCAATACCAAAAGGTAACAATTTTGTTCGGTGTGTTTCTTCTCAATCACTTAGTAACGGATCTATTTTATTTGATAATGGTAACGGTACTATAACTGATAAAATGACCAATCTTACCTGGCAAAAATGTAGTATGGGCCAGAATAATGATACTTCTTGTTCAGGTACGGCAACAATAAATACATGGCAAAACAGCTTAAATTTCTGTAATAGTTTAACACTTGCAGGTAAAAGTTGGCGTCTTCCAAATATAAATGAGCTTGAAAGTATTGTTAACAGAACAGTCAGTTATCCATCAATTGATGATATATTTTTTCCAAATTCATCTGTTTTCCATTATTGGTCATCGTCAACAACTATCTCAACAAACAATTGGGCTTGGGCTGTTTCTTTTGGCCATGGTGGCTTAACCAATGATTTTGGTAAATACGATAATAATTATATCCGTTGCGTTAGCAGCAATGAATCAGCCGGGCATAGAGATGGTAATACTATAAATGGCGTTAATTTTAACATGCGCTATGTTGAAGGCAAAACATTCCCGACAGGTACTGATGATTTAGGTATAGCCACAGTAAGCAATGACTTTTGGATTGGCGAAACCGAAGTTACTTATGAGCTTTGGTATGAAGTTTATCAATGGGCCATAAGCAATGGCTATACATTCGCGAATGCGGGTAGTGAGGGTTATGACGGTACAGTTGGCGATATACCCACTGTAGCTAAAAATGAGCCTGTTGCAACTATAAACTGGCGTGATGTGATGGTATTTACAAATGCTTTAACGGAATATTTTAATGCATATAAAGGTACTTCATTAAAGTGTGTTTATACATCGGATGCTACTTATACGACATGTATAAGAGTAAGTACAAATGGTACTTCAGCAACATATGGTATTTTGGGCAGCGTTGACGATCCTTATGTAAATCCAAGCGCGAAAGGTTTTCGCCTACCAACGAGTGATGAGTGGGAACTCGCGGCAAGATATATTGATGACGCTAACATTGACGGTGATATATTAGATGTAGGCGAATATTATCCGGGAAACCATATAAGCGGTGATATAACCAATACTTGCGATGCTTCAATAGTATTGGGAGATTATGCATGGTATAGCAGTAATAGTGGTATTGATACCCATAATGTAGCCACAAAAGCAGCCAATGCGCTTAATGTATATGATATGAGTGGAAATGTATATGAGTGGGTTTTTGATTGGGCACTTGGGTCGGAGGGGCAAAGTCGTATGGTACGCGGCGGAAGCTTTCATTATTCCCCTTCAATGATGAGTGTTGGTAATACGATGATGAGTTCTAATCCAGCATATACTCAAAGTGTGGGAGAAGGCTTTCGTCTTGCTCGTAACCCATGACATAAACCGCTTTAGCGGTTTATGTCAATGTTAAGTACCTCGACAAGCATGGCCCGCGCCACCTTTGGCCCGTAATTCGGTTTCTTCTCTGTTAAAATTAAATACTTTGTGATTAATCTTTTTCATTATTTCATCGAGAAGTTCACCGACCATTGTTGAAAGCTCATGATATTCAGTTGGCTTGATTTCTGATATTTCAATATTTGAATTCATGTTTTACAGCTTAACTTCTATAAACCATTTTGGTTTTATACGTTCAAAATCAGTTCTTAAATTATTTTTAAGATTTCGGTTTGAATCAAAAACAGCCATTGAATCTATTTCTTTATAATTAAGACAAGGATTTTTGTTGCGGCACTCTAAATTTATATCAAATTTATGGATAATTGACAATCTATATCTTATACTCATTTATAAAACCAGATAAAGGCAAAACTATGAAAGAACATAAAGACTATTCAAAAATCTATCGTATATGGCACTGGCTTAATGCAGTTTCTATTTTGGGACTTCTGTCGACCGTACTGCTTAGAAAAACATTTTTAAGCTACAAAAAAAATGGCGCAACCATAAAGGCCGAATTAGCGAAACTCAATCTCGACATTTCACTTGATGCGGCAAAAGCCATAGGTAAGACCATCCGCGAACCAATGTGGGACTGGCACTATGTTTTCGGTTTTTTGCTTGTGGCCTTATTTGTTGTTCGAATTGTTCTTCATTTTATAGATAGGCCATTCATTACAAAAAGCGAGATAGAAACAAAATCGGCCCATGATAAGATAGTGGCTTATAGCTATCAGATACTATATCTTATGGTAATGGTTATGGTTATTACAGGCTTACTTCTTTTTTTTAAAGAGGCATTTGGGCTCTCTAAAGATACAACGCATAATATTAAAGAGTTTCATGAACTGCTAATGTTCTTCTTTGCTTTTTTTGTTCCAGCTCATATTTTTGGCGTCTTAATAGCTGAAAACAAAGATCAACCGGGTTTAGTCTCGAATATGATCAGCGGTAAATCATAATTCTGTATTTTGCGGCGCTTTATTCTAATAATAGAAGGTTTTATTAGCCATTGAACCTGCTTGTAAATCTTGGTTCAGTCTAAAATTTAGATTGGACCAGTTTTACGCGGGCAGGTCAAGGCAAAAACTGCTTTTACCACTGAAAACACCTCTTAAAAGGCCTCTTCGGAATCCTATCATTTTTTCTATACAGGTACGCAATGAGCTGCCCAGTGTT
>JAOUOT010000017.1 GCA_029880265.1 Spirochaetia bacterium
AGTAGATTATCAGAATTTCATGCTCGTCGTATAAATCTTCATCAGCCGGCGGATTCGGGTCATAATAGCAAAAAACCGCTGAGAATAAAATCAGAAATATTGTCGATATTATCTTCATCAATATTGGTAAAAAAAAGTAAGTTTGACACAATAACAATGATTATTTTTATGAATTCCATTTTTTTGGGTACGGAGATGATTTATAAAGGTATGCACAAATGAAGAAAAGAGCGGTTTTATTGAACCCGAGTTCAGGCAGCCAACGGGCAGAAAAAAATATAGAAAGACTAAAAAGACTCTTAAAAAAACATAATATTGAACATGACCTTTACATTTCAAAAAACGAAAAACATTTAATAACACTGACGCAAAAACTGGCCAAAGAATATAAAACAATTATATGCGCAGGCGGCGATTCGACGCTTTTAATTATGCTAAATACAATAATCCAAAAAAAACTTTCTCCCATTTTAGGATTTATCGGTCTTGGCTCTTCAGACGATATTGTCAGAGACTTCGGTCATATAAGTCTTGAAAAAGCGGTTGAGGCAATAGCTAAAAACAAAACAACGCCCATCGATATCGGCTATATCAAAGAAAAGAATAAAATCATTTCATATTTTCCGGGGCAGGCCAATATTGGTTTAGGAGTTTCGGTAAATCGTTATGTTGAAACTCTAAAAAAGAATAAAAAGTTTTTTGGAAGACTTCAGGCCCTGGCCGGCCTTACAGGAATCATTCTTGCTTACAAAAGAAAAGAAATTCCTTTGAAGCTTGAAATCAAAACAAACAACAAAATATTAAGCGCAGAATATACAATCGCCTTGTTTACTAAAATAAAATACTGGGCCTCGGGTCTTTTGATTGCGCCCTCGGCAAAATTATCAGACGGAAAACTTCAGGTTGTTCTTTTTAAGAATTGTTCTTTTTTCAGACTCTTAAGACTCGCGCTACTTGCCGCAAAAGGCAAACACATAGACGAAAAAGAAATTCAAATCATTTCGGGAGATTCTTTTACGATAAAATCTGACAGAAGTTTTTCTGTGCAGGTCGACGGAGAAATCTTAAAGACCGGCAAGAAAGAGAAGCAATTCAATACGATAACAATCGGCGTTTTAAGAAAGAAAATTAAAGTATTGAAATAAGATAAAACTTTTACGGCGCAATTTTTAAAACCGACTTTACTGTTTTATGTTTCAATAACCTTATTCTGGTACTCTTCTCTAACCAGCCTGTAAGACCTTAAAACAAGCGCGCCTGCTAAAAATAAAACGGCCGGCGCAAGGCAAAACAAAGCGCGAATAGCTAAAGCGGCCCCTGCAGTTTGTTCGACATTGGGTATAAAGCCTGAAAATTCAAGAGTAACTAATATTAAAAAAGCGGCCAAAGCCATTGCTGTTTTATTGATAAAAGTAAAAAATGAAAAATAAATTCCTTCTTTATTTTCGCCGGTTTTATGAGCGTCATAATTTATCGTATCAGCCAGCATTGAAGGATGAATAACCAGAACACATCCGCCAAAAAAACCCATAACGGCAGATAAAAGCAAGATAAATTCTACCGGCATAAACGATAAAAAAAATAACAGAAAAAATCCGACGCTTAAAATAATCTGAGAAAACACAAAGATATTTTTTTTCCCGAATTTTTTGGATATTTTAACCCACAAGGGAATAAATATCGTAGCCGAAATCATGAAAACAGCGATTATGTAATTGCCTGTTTCTTTATTTTTTAAAACATACTGAGCGTAATAAAGGCTTGAGCCCATAATAAAAACGGCGGCGCTTTGGGTAAAAAACCCTGTTAGCAAAACGATTTTCGCGTGTACATTCTTAAACACCGATTTAAATTCCCCCATGAAATTTGATTTTACTTTATTTTTGACGGTCTCGCCCCCTTTTAATGAATAAACCATGAAAACCGGCAAGAAAATAGCGGCTGCCGCAATAACGCTCATAATATAGACCGCGTCTTTTTTTGTATCAAGGCTTGAAGTTAAAAAAATCATAACGGCAACGCCTAAAAAATTGCCCATATTTTCAAAAACAGCGCGCCACCCGAAGATTTTACTGTGCTCATTAAAATCTTCAGAAAGCTCGGCGCCTAAAGAATAATGGGGAATGTATAAAGCGGTTATCGCCGTAAAAAAAACCAAAACAGAAACAGCCATCCAGAATATCTTGCCTCTTTCAGATAAAAACTCAGGCGATTGCCACATCATCACAAAAAAGACGGCTATAGGCAATGAAGAAAATAAAATCCAGACTTTTCGGCGCCCGAGGCGGCTTTGCGTATGATCGCTTAAATAACCGCATAGCGGATCGTTTATCGCGTCCCAGAATCTCGAAACCAGAAAAATAACTCCCATTGCCCCGGGCGAGATTTGCAGTATATCGGTTGAATATTTCATCAGATAATTTGCGGTAAGAAAACTCATCAGGCCTCCCGTTATAATCGGCAAACTGTAAATCATCGTTTGCCCCGTAGATATTCTGTTTTGCATACTGTTTGAGATGAAGAACAATAAATTTCAGCGACGTCAACAGTTTAAAAATAAATAGACAAAATCATATAAGAACCAAGCTTGACTCATTATTTAATGAGATAAAGCCTCTAAATTAATATGAAAACAATCTTTAAATGGTTTAGTATATTCGTCGGCGTTTTTCTGCTGATTATTTTAAGCGCCCTTGGCTACGCATACTGGAAATATCCTCCCGAAAAGTGGAAAGAAATTGCATTAAGCGTTCTTGAAGAAAAACTGAATTCTGACGTAGAAATTGAATCTATTTCATATTCTTTTGACGGAAGTCTGTTAATTGAAAATTTAATTATTTACGACAGAGTTCCCCAAAAAGATGAAAACAAATCAAAAAACGATTATCTTATAAAAACAGAAAAAATAAAAATTTTTATTAACCCTCTTGGGCTTCCCGACAAAAAACTACAGATAATTTCTGTGGTTTTTGATAAGACCGACTTAAACATATTAAGCGATAAAAAAGACGCCAAAAAACTGAATATTGAAAGAATACCGTTTATTAAAAATTTAATAAACGAGAAACCTTCTGAAAACCTCGTTTCTACCAAGCAAGAGAAAGAAAGCGATATTGAAAAAAAAACAAAAGAATTCTTGACTCTTGAAGAGATTTCAATCGATTCAATATCGCTGAAAGATTTTTCGTTAAACTGGCAGGCTTCTCATTATTACCCCTATAAAGGGAAATATACGTTAAATACAGATATTGATATAGACGAATCTTTTTTTGAAACTGACAGCAGATTAAACCTTCCCGATGAAAATGAAGAAGTCTCTGTAAAAGCGAAGTTAGAGTTCGCAAAAGAAAAAGATATGGTTCAATATTTTCAAAATCTTATCGAAAAAATAATTAAACTTGATTTCCCCAGGGGTTCGTGTTCCCTATCGCTTCAAAACTTTTCGCCTAAGTACTTAAGGCCCTTTGATTTATATCTTCCCTTGTCTTTTATAAAAGGCGACGCAGATATCGTTTTTTTAGGAAACAATAAAAAAGGCCTAAACGCGCTGCAAGTTCAAACAAATAAGATTGAAACGATTTTAATAAACGAGAGGCTGCCAAAAAAACCAATCTATATTTCGGGAAAATATCTGGTTGAAATCGCAAAAGAAAATGTTGAAAGCAAAAACTTTTCTTTTTCTTACGACGAGAAGAATTCTTTTGAAGGCAAAAACTTAGAAATTAAAAACGGAAATATAAACGTTATTGAGGGGCAAATAAAATCAGAACTTCTCTTTATAAAAGAAATTCTTAATCTTTCCTATGATTTAGACGGCACAGTCAAAGCCGATATATTTTACGATAAAAATCTGAAATTACCCGAAATTAACGCTTCTTTTGAATCGGTTGATTTCTCTATGAATCAAATGAATATACTTGAAGATTCAGCTTTTGATTTTCAATTTAAAGATCAAAAAGGGAAAATTCCAAAATCTTCTGTCACAATGTTAAACCAGACGGTAGATTTCTCTGCAGATTCCAAAATAAGCGATAGCGGCGAAATAAATTTATTTTTTAACATAAAGGCCGAAGAGCTTGATTTAGTAAAAGTTTTGCAAAAAGAAAAAATTGCCTTTTCATGGCCGTCTTCAACCCTATACGCGCAAAACGACAATGCCCCTAAAACCTCGACATTAAATAAATTCAATATTGAGGGCCAGGTTGAATTTAATAAGGTTAAGCATGAAAATATCTTTGCCCAAAACTTTAAAACTGACGTAATTTTTTCAAATAATATATTAATGTTAAATCAAATGCAGTTTTTATTGGCCGAGGGCCCCGTAAAGGGAGCCTATTCTCTAAAAATAGATAATATGCTTCATGATTATAAATTAAATATAAAAGAAATTAAAATGCATAACCTGTTAAAAATGTTTGATACCGAGGGAGAAATCTTTTCAAAAGTCAGCGGTAACTTTGAAGGTCAAATGAAAGGGTTATCGGTCAAAGAACTCAAAAATTCAATAATCAGCAATATTAGTTTATTCTCAACAAGGGGAAAGGTATCAAATATGTTTTTTCAAAAAGGCTTTATCAACGGAGTTTTGGGCACTTTAGAAGATAAAATAAGAGTTATGGAATTTGATTCTTTTGAGATTGAAATTTCTTCAAAAGAAGGAGAAATTTTTGTTAGAAAAGCAAAGATTGACTCGTATCAATATAAAGTAATGATATTAGGAAAAACCGACTGGAACCTGACCGGGCAAATGCAGGCAGTGTTCAAATTTACCGATACCTTTATTCAAGACGTAGCAAATCCGTTTGCTTTGGGTATCATTGATACAAAAACAGGAAACTGGTACAATCTTCCGTTTTCCTGCGAGGGCAATATGGCTCAGGCTTCATGCTGGAGACCAGATTGGTGATTTTTTATGAGCGGTTTTTAGTTTTTTTTTATTGACACAAAAAATAAATTGATAAACATGCTACAAATGCTTATATTGAGGAGAGTTTATGTCAGAAATACCGAATGTAATTAAAGAAGAAAATATAAATCAATTAAGAGAGCTTTCAGGAGGCACCGACGACCTTTTGGTAGAGCTGGTAGAGAAATTCATTGAAAACGGAAAAAGATATATATCTGATATTGAAAAGGCGTATGCTGGTTCTGATTGGGATAAAATTCGTTTTGCGGTACATACAATGAAAGGCTCGGCTTTATCTTTGGGGTTATCGCCTATGGGAGAATATTTATCTGATTTGAACCAAAAAGCGAAAGAAAATAAATTTGACGAATTTCAAACCGCTGTAACAAATCTTAATAATATGCTCAATGACGTTCAAGCTTATTTTGATTCAATTTCATAGGCCGATATCGTTATCTAAGATGTGTATTGAAAAAAGATTTCTTTGGAAGTCTTTTTTTCTATGACTGAAAAAAAGCTTTGAAGTAAATGTGTTTTCTGTTTCCCAAAATATTTGTTTCTTAGATATATTCATGGTTTCAAAAGAGCGCTTGAGAATTTTTTCCATATCAAGAAATTTTTTGCCTGGTTTACCGAAATCATATGAAAAATCTTCTTCGAATTTTTCAAAAGTATCTCTTTCTACTTCATAAGATTCTTTTGTAATAAAAGGGCCTACCAAAAAGAAAAGATCATTTCTGGAACCTTTTAAATTTCTGCGTTCAAGAACATTAATAACATTTTTAAGTATATCTTTGTGCAAACCGCGCCATCCCGCATGAATGCCTCCGCAAAATTTTTCTTTTAAACTCCAAAACAAAATAGGAATGCAATCGGCGGTACGTATAATAACCGGAAGTTCTAATTCGCTTGTATAAGCCGAATCAGCATCGCCCCAGAATATCAAAGAATCGCTTTTTACCGGCAAATGCAAAAAATCTACGCCATGCGTCTGGTTTAGAAACTTTACTTGATTTGACCGGTAATATTTTGAAATAAAGGCGTGATCATTCTTTATTAAATTATTCTTATGCGAGGAGGAAGAAGAAGAAGAAGAAGAAGAAGTATTAGAGTCAGATTTTCCCCATATATCAACAATATAAGAACATTCAAGAGCGTCAAAAGTTAAAGATTTTAATAGCTTTAAGTGATACGACATTTTTTAGATTATAGTCAGGTTTTTGGCTTCAATGCCTTTTTTAACCCTAAATACCTGAAACTTTATGCGTTTACCAACATAAACGGTTTCTTTTGAGAATTTCAACGATGAAACATGAAAAAAATGCTGTTCTCCGGTTTTATTTTCTTTTATAAAACCAAACCCTTTATCGTGAAAGAAATCTAAAATGACGCCCTCTCTATATTCTTTTTCATCAATATTATCATAAGGGAACAAAAGGTTTTTTAAATTCCCGATATCTGTATTGATAACCGCATTTTTTTTTATTTCTTCTAAAAAGGCCTTGAATGTCTTTAATTTTATTTGAAAATCTTCAAGATTTAAAGAGCTGTAAAGCCTGCCTTGCCATGCTTGAACATGAACAATGTTTCTAATCGTCGCTCTTAGCTCCTGGTATTTTAAGGTTAACTCGTTATCAATAATTTTTAATTTTTCCAGGTTTTCTATATTTTTATGAAAACTGCTTTTGAATATTTTTTCTTCAATATAATTATATTCTGGCTTTGTCTCTCCTAACGATCTATCGTTTTCTTCAGATTCAACAACAGGATCGAGTAATATAACAGCCGCTAACGCTTCGGCTATAATACCCATTGAAACTAAAAGCTGATAAAAATAAGCGTTTTCAAGCGAAAAGACGGGACGAAAAACATGATAAAGCCAAATTTGATAATCGATAAGCTGTAAAAGATAACACATATTTGACTTATAGACAGAATCTTTTAAATACGGAAAAAACTCGTCTCTGTAATATTTTACCGTATTGATTACGTCTTTCGGTATTTTTAAGTGAAATTGCCGCAGATACTTTTTTGAAAAAACTTCAAACGAAGAATTCATATTCTTTATGAATTCCCCCGGATTTTCAAAGCTGTTCTCCATTTACTTGCGGCGTTTGATTGAACCCTTATGAGAGCTTTTTATTAAAACAGAAGCTTCTTTTTTTCCTTGCCTTGTATTTATGAAAATTCTTGAGCCGGTTTTAGCGTGAGTTTTTTTAATCGAAGCCATACCGAATCCCTTATTTGTTAAGAAAGAAAAAGCCCCGCTGGTTACCTGACCGATAAGGTTATCATTTTCATCATAAACTTCAAATCCCGATCTTGGGATTCCGTCTTTTATCATATGAAAACCTCTTACTACTTTTTGAGATGATTCTTTTCTTTGTTGTAATACAGGGGCCAAGGGCATATCTTTCTCGTCAACCAGCCATCCGATACCGCCTTCATACGGCGAGGTCGTCTCGTCTATCTCATGGCCGTATAACGGATAAAACATTTCCATTCTCAAAATATCACGCGAAGCAAGGCCCGCAGGTTTAATTCCCGACTTCAAGGCGTTTTGCCATAAAGATAAACCTTTTTCAACAGAAAGAAGAATCTCAAAACCGTCTTCGCCGGTATAGCCCGTTCTTGAAATTACTTCAACTGAATTAGCCGCGCTGTTTTCAAAACACTCGTAATAAAAAATATCGGGAAGACTAATGCCTTCTTTTTTCAATAAGTCAATCGTTAGCTTTTCAGAATCGGGCCCCTGAACGGCAAGCAAAATATATTCTTGCGGTTTTTTTATTTCTACCTTACATTGCTTTTTTTCTTTTTCTTTGCGTAAAAACTCCATTACTTTTGAGCTGTTTGATGCGTTTACAATCAGCATGTATTTATTTTCGGCAAGGTAAAAGACGGTAATATCGTCTATTATTCCGCCGTTTTCGTTTAATAAGGCGTTGTATTGAACCTGATTCGGTAAAATAGACGAAATCATACGGCACGTAACGGGCTCTAAAAAATTTATAATGTCTTCTTTTGAATTCTCAGATTTAATAAAAATGGGACACATATGCGAAATATCAAAAATACCCGCATTATTTCTTACGGCCAAATACTCTTCTTTTACAGAGGTATAAAATATCGGCATTTGATATCCGGCAAATTCTGAGATTTTTGCCTTTAGTTTTTGATGTTCGTTAAATAATGGCGTTTTAAGCATATTTAGTTAATTCAATAAAATTAAAAATCTAAACAAAACTTTATTATAAATCTTGGTTTTGTTTTTGCTCTTTTGACGGCAAATCGTATAAATCATGTTTTTCCCACAACAAATACCTGGTTAAAAAATAGTACCACAATAAAGGGAAAAGCCCTATCATAAAAGAATAATCTGTTCCCCATGAGAAATATCCAACCCATAAACAAGGAGCAACGCTTGCGATAGCGCATGAAATCAGCCACCTTTGAAGTTTAGATTCTGTTTTATCGTCCATACTTTCAAGCGCAAACTTTTTCGCTATACCCCGAAGTTTAAGATTTTTTTCTTTTTTTATAATAAGAAATTGCGTTGTATTAAGATATAGCCAGTAAAAAGCCGCGGCTGAAAATAAACTAAATGATATAATGATCCACATAATATGGCGTCAAATTAAGAAACATAAATGCAATGTCACTCAATTATTGCCGATAGCAATGCGAAAATATAATTTTGTTTTGTTTTGCGTCCCACAGAGTTCTAATGCTTAACGTACATTTATAGGTTTTATAACATCTACGGTTTCTTTGTACAAATAAAGACTTCCAGTAACAAGATGAAGCGCATCTTTTTGTTCTTCTAAGAAATCGATAATTTGACTGAATTTATTTATATGAGAAAACGGAATATTCAACTTATGCTGCATATTATAAAACTCGTCTTTAGAATAAAAATTATCGCCGGCTGGCAGAAGTATTATACTGGAAATATTTAAATTCAGTTTTTCTTGAATAAGGCTGGTTAAGAAGTTCTGAAGACTTCTTTCTTTCATCATATTGATATATATTTGTATTTTTTTGTCGGGATATCTCTCTTTAAGCAGCAAACCAAGCTCAAAAGACGATACGCTATTATGAGCCGAATCAAAAATCAACAGGGGTTTTTTATTAAGAATTTCAAAAATTCCCGGCAACTCTTTTTTGATTTTATGGGGAGGTTTTGAAAAAAAATCCTGATAAATATAATCGGCGGCAAAAATGTTTTTTTCTATAAAATTTAATTTCTCAGGAATTTTTACAAACGACAATTTTGCGTTTTGTTTTTTAGCGTACCTGAATAAAACTTCAGCCGCTTCGTCTTCTTGAGGCATAGAATAAACGACTCCGTTTTTTTTTATAATGCCTGCTTTCTCTCTGGCAATTTTTTTTAGAGAATTACCCAATATATTTACGTGATCTAAGCCTATAGGGGCAATAACGCAAAAAAGCGGCTTTAAATTATTCGTAGAATCAAGCCTGCCGCCTAAACCCGTTTCAATAACGGCATAATCGACGCTCTCGTGCTTGAAAATATAAAACGCCATCGCCGTAAGCGCGTCAAAAAAACTCAATTGAAAATTAACGGTCAATGGCCTAATTTCATGCCATGCTTTTTCTAATAAATTATCAGAAACCGGAGCGTCGTTTATTAAAAAGCGTTCGTTTATCGCCATAAGATGAGGCGATAAATAAGAAGCCGTTTTGACCTTTTGTTTTTGAATTAATCTTGAAAGATATCTTACCAGACTGCCCTTTCCCGATGTGCCCGCAACATGTATTGTCTTATAGTCAAATTGCGGATTTTTAAGCTTTTTAAGAGATTCTCTTAAATGTTTCGGAGAATAGGCATTGGGCATAAATCGTCTGGATTTTTCGAAATTATTATTCTTAAAAAAATCGAGTATTTCTTTTTCAATAGAAATTGAATTTTTTTTCATTCGTCGAAGTTTAACTTTTTCTGCAATTCTATTAATTGTTTTTTATATTGAATCAGTTTTTCGGGATTATCTTTATGCTGCCGAATATTTTTTCTTATAATTTCTATTTCTGAAAGCATATCGGTATTTTCTCTTAAAGTCGGTTCGTTTGCGAGATTAAACGGATCTATGAAAAACAAATGATGTACCGACGAGCTAAACTGGTTGCTCCCCGGATCTTTCGCCTTTACGTGAAGATAATACTTTCCCGGTTTAAGATTTTTATCGATAGAAGCTATGCCGTTTTTTATATTCAACTTCATGTCAGGGTCGTCTTTTGAACGAGAGCTGATTTTGGCGTAATAATCTACCGGAGCGGGATTTGTAAACACAAACTGCAGGCGCCCGGCCGGAACCACGTTTTCTGCCACCTGATTTAAAAGCAATATAGAAGGCTCCTGAGGAAGGTACTTCCACTCTATGGGCAAATGATACAAGGCCGAAGACTGTTTAGTTTCAGGATCGCGAATTTGAAGATGAAAACCGTAAAACCCGTCTTTTAAATTTTCAAAAACCAGACGATTTTCAGAAAGCATTCTATCTTCGGCCAAAGGCTCTGATTTTTCTTTTTGGTCCAGAAGATATCGTGTTTCAAATTTTTTATTTACGGGCCTTGTTTGCCAGCTAATATGAAGTTCAGGGGTTTTTGATTGGGCATCTATTCTCCATTTGATATCGTAAATAGCGGGTTTTTCTTCGTTCCAAGCTTCTTTGTACAGATGATAAAACTCGGTTTCTAATAAAATTGTAATTTCATTGTTCATCCACATCGGATGTATTTTTTTGTTCCAGAATAATTTTTTCTCTTGCAGGCTGCCTTTTATCTTGCCGAAAGAAAAATCTATGTATTGAATACGATAAATGCTGTTTGTTTTTGAAGATGGGAGAAGAAGAAAAAAATTATTTTCATGAACAATAGGAATAATTTCGTCGGCAAATCGAATTCGATCGTCTTTAAAATCTGAAGACGATCTTAAATTTTTATCAATCCAGAATCTCCAGAGATTTCCCGTGGCGTCAATACCCGTAAGATAAAGCTTATTTTCCCAAAAAAAATAATTAGGCTTCATTATATGAGAAGGCATTTGGTATGTTTCAACTTTGTCTTTTTGGTAAATCTTCCATGTATAACTGCTCGCTGTTTTTAAAACGACATGTATTTTTTCAGTCGACGCCTCAAGAAAAACCGTCTCAACGGGAAACTCGCTGTATAATAGCTCCTGATATTCTTCGTTCTTAAATAACGAAATAACATGATTATTTTTATTTTTATAATAAAAAACGCATACAGGGTTTCCCGTTTCGTCTATTCGAACGTCGGCCTGTAAAATATCATAATCAAAAGAATAGTCGGCCTCGTAGATTAATTCTCCTTCTTTATTAAAGGCGGTAAAGTATAGCTCTTTATCTTCATAAGAAAAAGCTGTCAGCAGATCTCCTTTTTTTATGGGAAAGTGTTTTATAAACCCCGGACGCGAAGAATATGAGTACATCTCTTTTGTAACTAACTTGTCATTTTCAATCGAATATAGAAAAAGATCGCTGTCTTTAAGAGCAAAAAAACTTTTTTTCCATGAGCCCCAGTGGGCGGTAACGGGAGTTATGCCGGTTAACGGCCATGAAATAGAAAACAAGTTCTCCGTAAAAAATGCCGCGAATAATAACAAGAAATATCGCAGAATATAAAAATATCTATTAAAAATATGCACAATAGGGAAAACAATGAAATCATTTCGCTATTTCAAGTATAATTTTTTTAACTTTCACAAAACTTAAAAGGGGCCGTGTATTCATTTCTTAACTTGCTTGACGTCATATATTGACTTTTTTTATCTTATTGAATATATTAAATATGAAAATCAGGAAAATATAAAATGTCGGTAAACGAACTATACAGAGAAGTAATATTAGACCATTTTGAGAATCCGCGAAACAAGGGTAAAATATCTCCTTGCGATTTTCACGAACACGGTTCAAATCCGTTATGCGGCGATTCGATAGAGCTTTATTTGAACATGAAAGACGACAAAGTCGCAGAAATCAAGTATGAAGGCAACGGCTGCTCTATCAGCCAGGCTTCGATTTCTATGATGACAGAAATCGTCGCTGGCAAAGATATTGCCGAAATTAAAAATATACTTAATTTATTTAAGGGCATGATGCTTGAAGATAAAGAAAATCCGTTTGAAAACGATTATGACCTTGAAGACTTAGGAGCTCTTGAAGGCGTAAAACAATATCCCGTAAGAATAAAATGCGCGCTTTTAGGGTGGAACACTTTACAGGAGATTTTAAAAAAAATTACTGAAAAATAATCGACTTTTCTTCGTTAATATAAATAAGCATGAAAATAAAATTTTGGGGCGTTCGTGGTTCAATAGCTTCGCCCATTAACGGAAAGATGGTAGAGCAAAAAATAAGAGAAGTCTTAAAACTTGCTTCTCCTGCGGATATATTATCTCCCGAATCGATAGACCGTTTTCTTCAGACTTTGCCCTATTCTCTTAAAGGAACCTATGGCGGCAATACAACGTGCATAGAGCTTATAACAGAAGAAGATCAAACGATAATCATAGACGCCGGCACGGGACTTAGACAGCTGGGCAAATCTCTGGTAGATAACGGAAAGATGACCGGTAAAGGAGAAATTTCAATATTCTTGAGCCACTCTCACTGGGATCACATACAAGGATTAATGTTTTTTTTACCGATTTATTTTAAGGGAAATAAAATAAAATTTTATTCATCGGTTGAAAATTTAGAGGAACGTTTGAGGTACCAGCAGATAAAAACTCATTTTCCCCTTACTTTAGACGAAATGGCCGCCGATAAGATATTTAATCATTTTCCAGAGGGAGTAACTGAAGAGTTATACGGTCTTGAATTTACCAGCAAAGCCGTAAGGCATCCCGGCGGGTGCTTTTCTTATAAATTCACGCAGCCCGACGGAAAGTCTTTTGTTTTTTGTTCAGACGCCGAGTTCAGCATAGAAACAATGGATAATATTGAAGCTTATATTGAATATTTTAGAAACGCCGATGTTCTTGTTTTTGATACGCAATATACGTTTGAAGAATCTCTTCAAAAAATCGACTGGGGGCATTCTTCGGCCGCAATCGCCACCGATATCGCGATAAAAAGCAACGTAAAAAAACTTATATTATTTCATCATGAGCCTTTTTACGACGATGCAAAAATGGATCTTGTTACCATAAACGCGTTCAAATACAAAGACATGACGGCGCCCTCGCATTTTTTAAAAATTGAAACCGCCTATGAAGGCATGGAAATAGACATTTAGTATGTCGCAGTCAAATGAATAAGAAAATACATTCTTATCATTTTTTTTTATACTTATGAGTTTCTTTTTATTCTCACGCGCTTCTTATTTTATCAGGCGCTGCATGACCATTTTTTTCGCCTTAATCTTAGCTTTCATAAGCGCTGTGCCGGGTTCATTAATCGCAAACCCTACAGGATGGCACAACCCGATAAAAATAGCCGACAATACAAATTACTACTCTGTTTTTAAAAACGAGAATCTTGAAAATATCTACGCGGTTACCGAACACCTGAAAGGTAAATTTAACGAAAAAAATCCGTCTAGCCTTGAAATAAAATTACATCTTTACAACGGCCAAAATAAGGTTTTTTCAGAAATCATTCAAACGATAAAACTTGAAGCGGCGCCCGTGCTGTTTCCCCTTTATCCGGCGATTGCGGCTTCAAAAAACGGAATTCTCGTTGCATGGCAAGAAACAAATTATAAGATTGGCGGTACCGTAATTAAATATATTTTCAAACCAGCGGGGGCGTCTAAATTTAATTCGCCTACTATAATTAAATCAAAAAACGGCAACACTGCCATTTTGCCGTATCTACTCATAGACGATAAAGAGCGGTTCCATTTATTTTATCAGCAAGAATTAGAGGCGACGCATTTTACTTTAATGCATGCGGTAAGTTCAGACGCAAACTTCTCAGAAGGCATACCCATCGTCTCTGACGTTAATTACATAGGCAGGGGGATTTTTTTCCCTTCGGTCGCGATTGAAAACGAAGATTTTTATTTATTTTATCAAAACAGACTTCAAAAATCGGTTAAAGACGATATATTTCTGATTTTTTCTTCAGATTATGCAGAAAGTTTTGACGAACCTGAAAAACTTACAGATAACAATTATAACGATTTTTCTCCCTCGGCTTTACTTATAGACGACAAGCTTGAATGGGTATGGCAGGCAAATCCCGAAAAAAGCTGGAGCATTTTTTACGGTCAAAAAGAAGGCGGCAAAAAAAAAATTTCAAATACAAACGCCAACTGTTACCTGCCCCAGATAGCTTATCTTAACGAAGCGGGAAGAGTAATCGTCTGGCATGATTTTCGCGAATCTCCGGCGCAGATTTACGGAATTTTTATCAATAAGAAAGACAATGAAGCTATCGGTAACGAACATAAAATAACCTTAGAAAAATCAGGAGCCTCTGAGCCAAGGCTTCATCAATGGCAACATAGCATATATCTTTTTTATTTAAGCGATAACGCTCTTTTTTCAAAAAAAGCCGATACAAAAGCTCATTTATTAAGCGTCTCTTCGTCGACGCATCCAACCGATACGCCGGTTAACAATACAAAAGCGCTATTTAATTGGAATGTTCTTGACGAGCCCTCAGGCGTCGACAGATACGCATATATTCTCGATAAAACTCCCGATACAGTTCCCGTAATTTATAACCTTGAAAGCCAGAATAACCGCCTGACTTTAGATAAACTTACAGGCGGAAGGCATTATCTTCACATCAAATACCGCGATAACGCCGGAAACGAATCAAAAACGGCGCATTATCCCATTATTATAGATTTAACTCCGCCAAGCGCCCCTGTTATTGAATCGCCATCTCATCCTGAAAATACGGGAAGCGATAAAACCGGCGTTTTATTAAAATTTGAATCTCAAGACGACGACCGAATAAAACGATATCGCTACGCGTTTTCAAAGAACAGAGCCGCAAAACCCAAAAAAACGACCCTTAAAAATGAAATTATTATCGATAACGTAAAACCTGATAATTATTTTTTTGTCGTTCAAGCCGAAGATTTCTCGGGAAATTTTTCAGAGATATCGGCTTATGAGGTAATAGTAACATCGGCCTCTCAAAAAGATTATTTTTTAATAAACAATATTTCATCAGGTCAATTAACGGGGAATAATTTAAAAATCACTGTAATTCCCAGGAAAAAGAAACTTCCGCAAATCGCCTATTTATCAATTGATTCAAAATCAAAAGACCCTTACCAGACAGGCGAAAAACTGGAGTTTCAAAAATCTAACGAGGGATATTCTTTTTCATATGATATTTCAAAATTTAAAGAAGGTCTTTTTGTCGCGTCTTTAGGAATCGAATTTTCTGACAGTACGCAAAGCGAAACTCATGAGTTCTTTTTCGAAAGAATTAAAGACATAAAGAAACCTAAAAAAATGCTGGTAATTAAAGACGGTAAAAGATATGCCGCAAAGCCGTCCCCGAAAAAAAGAGGAAGCTTTGTTCCCGAAATTGAAATTGAAAAAATGGGCAACCTTATAGAAATAAATTTTCTAATAGGAGATTATTATAAAGACATCTTAAACGGATACATCTGGCACCTGACAAAAAAACCAGAAATTCCTTCGGGAGAAATCAACTCGGCAGGAGGTCCTGAATATATTTATAACCTGGAACCCGGAACATATTATCTCGCCGTCAAGCCGGTTTTTTCAAAAAACCTTCAAAAGGAAGATATCTATGCATACACCGCCATTATAATTGAGCCTTTTTTAAGCCGAAAAACAGTCATTATATTAGCGCCAATCGCCTTGTTTCTATTTATTCTTGGCTTAATTTCATATCTAAAAAAAGATCTTATGCGATTTCTTATATCGCGGTTTACAAAGAAATACATTTCTTATTAAATCATTAAGACAATCTCATATTCCACACAAATGCTTACGCAAAATCTATTTATGGCAAGACAATATTTCTTGACAACTTAAACGCGATATTGTTTAATTCATTAAGAAGTGTTTAAATAAAAATGATTTTAAATTTTTTTAGAAAATCAAAAAAACTAAAAGGTTTCAAACTTAAAGGGTTGCCATGTTATGAAATCATGTCTTCTATTGTTCAAGAGGGTAAAAAAGTGCCCTTAATAACTTTTGAAAAAGTTTATTATACCGATAACATCACAAAAAAATCTTTAAAGAATATCACTTTCAGCATAAATCCGGGCGAAAGCGTGGTCTTTATAGGTCCCGAAAACAGCGGTAAAGAACTGATTCTAGATTTAATTATAGCAAAGACATATTCAGATAAAGGCGATGTCTTTCTTTTTGACAGAGCGCTGGCCCTGGAATCGGAAGAGTTTATAGAAAAAATGCGTTCGTGTATCGGCGTTGTTTCGCATAGTTTTGGCTTAATAAATAATCTTAGCGCAAAAGAAAATATACTGCTGCCTTTAAGGTACCATACAATTTTAAATGAAAAAGGACTTCAGTCTATTGCCTCTAGATATTTAAAAAAATTTCATTTATTAGATAAAGAAAATCTTAGACCTCAATTGCTTAATTACAGCGAAAAGTTCAAAACGGCATTTATAAGAGCCGTTATCTCAAAACCGCAAATTGTTTTAATTGAAGACGCAATAGACGGTCAATGTCCCATCTCATCGGCTAGTATTATAAATCATATTAAAGACGAAAAGGAAAACTTCGGCACTTCTTTTTTAATATCGGCTTATAATCCCTCTTTATTTTACGGTTTAAATGCGCGCTTTATTTTAATCTATGACGGCAGAATTCTCTTTGACGGTTCTGAAGACGATTTTAAAAGAAGCCAAAACGCTTATGTAAAACAATATTTGTATCATCCTCTTAAAGGACCCATGAACCATTACAATCTGGAGGCAGCTACATGAAAATGCAAAAAGACGATGTCTTTACCGGTATCTTTGTAATTATAGGATCGGCCCTGGCCCTGGGAACCCTTCTTTTAATGCTAGGCTATGATTTAATGGAAAAAAAGACCGAATATATCGTACGTATGGAGAAATTAGCGGGTATAAAAAAAGGAACCCCTGTTAAAATAAAAAACTATAGCGTCGGCGAAGTTACAGAAGTCATTCCCATTTATGGTTCAGATATATATTTTAAAGCCGTGATTTCAATTGACAGCAGTATGATTTTATATCGGGGCACAAAAGTAAACATTGCTTCGCAAAATGTCATAGGCGATACAATAATACAGCTTTTTCCTTCGCATGAAGAAACTCAAAAATTAAAAAAAGGAGAAACACTTTTTGCGACAAATATAGTAAACCTTGATCAAATGGTTTCACAGCTTTCTCAATTAATTGGCAATGTAAGCCAAGTAATATCAGATTTCGGAAGTTTAGCGGGAAGCGATATAAAAATACTTTTAACCAACTTAAATATGGCCATTATAAGTATGAACAGGTTATTGACTTCATCTGAAGAAAAACTCGCTGAAATTATGTATAATTTGGCAAATACAACAAAAACATTGAATACATTTGTGGATGAAATTTCAAAAGACCCATGGAAACTTTTAGAAAAAAAAGAAGAAACCAAGGGCTCTCGCTCAGGTTCTAAATCTGGTTCTAATTCGGCGCCTGCATTGCCATAAATTAATAGACTTGATTATTTTTTAAATAAGAGCCAAAAACCCATCCCTGAAGACCTTCTTCAGAAATAATAAAATACCAGTTTGCTTTTTGATCTTTATATGTCGTTAACGCTCCCTTCTTTCTAATCAAAACATTTGACTTTTCGGATAAAGAGCCTTTTATATCAGAATCTAAAGAAGGCTTACTCCTCAGATTTAAATTATCCGCGGCAATTTGACGCATCTTATTCTTAATAAATTTATCTTCTTTAGAAAAAATTTGATTTACGCAATTTTCTTCAATATTAAGCCACAAGGTTTCTGTATCAAAGCCTTTTTCCAGAACAGACGAAATTTGCGAATCTAAACTTTTTTGCGGAAAACTATTAACGTAGTCGCATAGCAAGTTAAAAAAGTTTTTTGAATCATAAAATAAATTCATTTTCTTCATATAACTTTCTTCTATAAAAATACCGGTGCTGTCTTCTTTTTCAAGTTTTATTGAATACTTTATGCGTTTTTCAACTCCCGACGACTCGTTAATACCGTATTCGGCGGCAGAGGCGTATACTAAAAGATGTTTACTTGAAATAGAATCTTCTTTTAACGAATCTTCAATAAGACCCAATACCTTTTCATACTCTTTTTGATTTAATAAATTTTCAATTTCAAGAATAGGATTTTTTTGAACTTTAACAAAAATGAGATAGACGGCCGTTAAAAAGAATATTAACGGAAATATCACGATAAATCCGTTGAACATCTTTTGTAAAACTGTTTTTTTATGCGGTTCGTTTGGTTTATAGCCTAAGTATCTTGATATCAATTTCAAACCTTCTTTTTAATCTTATATTCCGAGGCTTTTTTTCTTGGAACATTTATAATTTCGCCGACTGTACCGTAATCGTTGCCGCCAAGTCTTCCTACGATATTGGCTTTTTGATAATCAAATAAACCCGTTTTACCATTAACCATTTCGTCGCTTACAAAATACGCAATAATCTCGCCGATAACCAGCGAGAACGGTCCTAAATCGTTAATTATTCTTGTTAATTTAAGTTCCATGGCGGCGGGCGATTCTTTAATTCGTACAGTATTAATTTTTGAACAGGCAACCGTATTAAAATCGGTATAATCAATTTCTGATATATCTTTATTAAAACTTGCGCCGCATAAGGTTACGTCTCGGCACATTTTATCATTCGTCAAATTAATACAAAACTCCCCCGTTTCTATAATATTCAATAAGGTATCTTTTTTGTTGTTATCTGGCTTGTTATAAATAGAAACACAAACTAAAGGGGGGTTTGAAGAAATACCCGTAAAATAACTATATGGCGCAGCGTTAACAATCCCTGTTTTTGACGTTGTAGTTATAAAAGCGACCGGCCTTGGCACAATCATACTGATCATAAATGAATAAGCGTCTTTTATCGATTCAATTTTATCTATAACCATAGGTTTTACTTTGCCGATAAGACCCAATTATCGCCGTTTATCAAGGTTGGCAGAGCCAGACCGTCGCCTTCAAGATGTTTTCTTTCTTTGCCGTTTATTTTTATTTGAATAGAATCAATACCTTGAAACTGCAGAGCGGTCTTTAAGAATTGAGAAATCTGAAATCGAATCATTTCAAAACTTAATCCGACGGTAAAATTCTCGTCAAAATCAAGTATCAATACGTTTTCTTTTTTATAGGCATGATTTAATACGGGTTTCTGAACAAAAGAGTCAATGTGACCGGTTGATTTTTCTCGTTCTTCAGGGCCTGAAATAAGAGCCAAAAATGTTTTTTCAAATATATTCAATCTTTCATCGCCGTCTAGCTTTTTATTAAAGGAATAAAATTGCAGAAAATCGTCTTTATTTTCATAATAATAAAGCTTTACCGAAGGCGTTTTTTGTTCTTCTTTGAAAGTCTTTGAGAAAGTCTTGGGAAAAGTCTTCGGCTTAATTACCGCCATATCGTCTGTATTTTCTTCAAGTATGTTTTTTTCAAGAATTTTGTCAGAAACAATCGGAATCTCATTTTTTTTGTTTTTTTTGTTTTTTTCTACCTTACTTTCAATAGCTTCAGATATCCATGTTCTTAAGCTTTCAATTACATGATTCGATTGTTTATTTTCGGCGTAGCTTCGAAAACTCTGTGTTTTATTATGTTGTTCTGTAACTTTATTATTCTCATTTTTTGAAAAAGGCGCCGTTAACCTGTCAATGGCAAAAAATCCCCAGCCGATAACGCCAAATGTAAATAATATGGGAACGATGTTTTGTTCGTTCTTATTTTTTTTTTTCGAATTAACAGTTTTTCTGGTCACTAAAGGTATTATCGGAATATAAAGCGATTCTTCTTAACTTAGTATTCAATCTCGACTTTAACGGGTAATTTTCTGTCTTGAATAATTTCTATTAAATTCTCTCGTTCGATTCTGTATGCTCCCTTTAGATAATCGCCTGTTTCTTCTTCTTTAACCAGATATCCCGGAAGAAGATCTGCATAAAAATCAATAAGTAAATCAATATTTTTATTATCTTGACTTAATTCAATCTCAATTTGTTTTTTTTTCTTTTTTGAACCGAACAATTTTTCGTATGCGTCATACTTTATTTTATGAGCAGCTAATTTCAAAGCGGTTTCTTTGCGGCATTCTATTTTGAATAAATTCCTTAACTCTTCTTCTCGTAATTTTTCTTGTACTTTTTTATTTTTTTTACAAATTACCTGAAAAATATCTTCAGAAATAAACCCTGCTTTTGAATAATTAAGATCAACCTCTTTTATATATTTTTCTTTTACGGGAACGCATTTGTATAGAATGCTTAAAATGGATATTGCAAGCGCAAAAAAAAACGAATAATTTTTGCGCATTTAAATTATGAATTAGCTACATTCATACTGTCAAGAAAGGCTTTATTGTTTTTTGTTCCTTTCATCTTCTCTAGAATTAACTCCATTGTTTCTACTGACGACAATGGGGCCAATACCTTTCGAAGTATCCAAATGCGGCTTAAATCTTCGGCTTCAAGAAGAAGCTCTTCTTTTCTGGTTCCTGACTTGTTAACTTCAATAGCCGGGAATATTCTTTTCTCAACCAGTTTTCTGTCTAATACAATTTCAAGATTGCCTGTTCCTTTAAATTCTTCAAAAATAACTTCATCCATTTTTGAACCGGTATCAACCAATGCTGTGGCTATTATGGTTAGACTTCCCCCCTCTTCAATATTTCTGGCCGCTCCAAAAAATCTTTTTGGTTTATGTAAAGCGTTTGAATCTACCCCGCCAGATAAAACCTTTCCCGAAGAAGGAATAACCTGATTGTATGCTCTTGCTAATCGCGTGATAGAGTCTAATAATATTACCACGTCTTTTTTATGCTCAACCAGCCTTTTAGCCTTCTCGATTACCATCTCGGCTACCTGCACGTGTCTGGTTGCCGGTTCGTCAAATGTAGACGAAATTACCTCGCCCTTAACATTTCGAGCCATATCGGTTACTTCTTCAGGTCTTTCGTCAATCAAAAGAACGATTAAAACAGCGTTGGGTTCGTTTGTCGTTATCGCATTTGCGATATCTTGCATAAGCATCGTTTTACCAGTTCTTGGCGGAGCCACAATTAAGGCTCTTTGCCCCTTGCCTATAGGCGTCATTAAATCGACAATTCTTGTCGTAACTTTTGTAGGTTCCGTTTCAAGCTGAATTCTTTGTTGAGGATATAACGGAGTTAAATTATCAAAATGTATTCTCTTCTGCGCGTTAATAACGGGCTCGCCGTTTACAGATTCTATTCTTAAGATAGCGAAAAATCTTTCGCTATCTTTAGGAGATCGTATCTGTCCATAGACGGTATCTCCTTTTCTTAAATTAAACATTCTTATTTGTGAGGGACTTACGTAAATATCATCGGGCCCAGAAATATAATTATAATGACTCGAGCGTAAAAATCCGTAACCGTCGGGCAGAATTTCAAGAGTTCCTTCGCCGTAGACATTGCCTAGTTCCTGAGATTGCGCCTGTAAAATAGCGAATATTAAAGCCGGTTTTTTAAGTTCTCCCGGATTTTCAACGCCAAGGTCTTCGGCCATTTGCTGCAATACCGGCATTGGCTTTTGCTTTATTTCTTTTATTTCAAGTTTTTTGCCTGAATTATTATTTGCATTATCGTTTTTTAGGGTGTCTAAATTTTCGTCTAACTGAGGAAGGTTTTCTGTTGAGTTAAATTCAACATTGTTTTCTTCATCAAACGTTTTCTTCTTATTTTTGAGTTTGACTTTAGCCATACCTGTTTTAGCCGTTTTGCCTAACGCACTTTTTTCTTTATCTGTATTATTGGTTTGTTCAGAATTAATATTTTCATCTGACATTATATACCTGCCTTATTTTATTATTTATTTTTTTATATTTTCCAGTTTAATTATCCCGAATTGCCCCACGTTTTTTTATGGGGCAATCAATTTATAGATATATTATAGCTTATTATTAAGAATTTTTATGAATTATTCTTTGTAGTCTTTATTCTGTATTTTTTGAACCCTCTATTGCTGTTTCTTCGTTCATTTCTTCAGGCTGAGAAACCGCTTCTTCATTTTCATCGACGGCCTCTTCCTTTGCGGTTTCTACAGTCGTATCTTGTATTGTTTCAACGCCTTTATCGGCTTTTGTTTCAGGTTTTTCTTCTTTGGGTTTTGTTTCTGAACCTTCTTTAGGAGGGATATCAAAGATTTGTCCCGGAAAAATAAGGTCAGGATTTTTTATTTGCCCTTTATTTGCCTTATAAATCTTGGGCCATAACAACGGATTATTATAAATAAAATCATATTCGGCTATTCTCCAAAGACAGTCTCGTTTTTTGGGAATTAATCGAACCGTATATTTCTTCCATCCTTCTTTTGTAGGCATAATAGGAGGGGCAGCGCCTTTTGTGCCTGCGCTTGCAATAAGTACCTCTATTTGCGGAATTTGATCGTTTATGATAGTAGCTAATCGAATGGCTTCATCAGATTGATTTACAGAATCTTCATAGGCTTCATTTTCAATCGACTGGCCCGCCATATTATAAGAATCTTTGGCCGCGGCCAATGTTTCCTGAATTGAATTCATTGCGGCCCTTGCTTCTTCGTTTGTCGCGAACATTTTTTTTATATTTGGCTCTTCCAGATTTTTTGTTAAAGCCGATATGCTTTTATCGGCGTTATTTACGGAGGTTTCGGCCTCAATAAGTTTCTTGGCCGCCCAGTCTTTCTGACCGATTAGAAGCGCCTGACGCGCGTTTGCCGCAGCTTCGTCGATATCAATTGCCGCGTTTTTAAGGTCAAGTTTATCGACCTTTTCTTTTGCCGTTTCAAGCTTTTCCTGCGCAATTCTTATGGCATCAGGAGCAGATTCTGCCGCCCCATATTTAATGGCCTCTTGAATAGTATCTTCAATTTCGGCGATATTTCGCTTCATAATCTCTGCCTGAGACTCGGCAATATCTCTGGCTTTTCTGGCTTCTTCTCTTGAAGCTTCAAATTTTTGAAAAGCGGTAATATAGTCTTTCTTCCCTAAGGCCCCATCGCCTTCGGCAAATAAAGTCTTCGCGTTTTCAAATTCTGAAGCGGCAAATTCTTCGGCAAAAACTTTTTCTGCGAACTTTATCGCTTCATCGGCTTCTTTTTTTGTTTCTTCAGCTAATGCCGGGGCCGATTTAGAATAAGCCTGATCGGCAAATTTAATCGCTTCTTCGGCATGTTTTTTAGCTTCTGCCATGTTGTCTTCGCTAATCATATTATGCGCTTTTTTCAGTTCGTCAATAGCGCTTCTATAATATCCAGGCGCGTATGTATCGGCCTTGACGCTTTCGGCTTTTGTTATCTTATGTTTTGCTTTTGACATTTCTTCTATGGGAACAGGATCGCTGCAGTATCCCATTATAAATATTAATAGAATTAAAACATGCATCATCTTTATTTTATTATTTTTCATTTTCTTTTTCATGGTAGTTTCCTCCGTATTTATTATTTTCTTTATTTAATTTTAGTTATGGCCAGACTTTTATTTTTTCAATAGTATAAAATTCTTTCTTTATAATATTATGCCTTAATTGCGGCCTCTTCTGAGTCGTATATGTCAAAAAATGAGGTCAATTTTGTAAGTTCAAATACTTTTTTTACAGAAGCGTATACATTTACCAGTTTCAAATACCCCTGCTCTTTTTTCAATGCTGTAACGGCTGAGATTAACGCTCCTATACCTGATGAATCAATATACGAAACCTTGCTTAAGTTGACAATTATTTTTAGTTTCTTATCGTCAATCAGTTTTTTTATTGTTTCTTTAACCTCAGGCGCGTTATACAGGTCAATTTCGCCTTCAATATCAATTATGACGTTACCTTCTACTTCTCTTTGACCTAATTTCATACGCAATCTTTTTTCAACTTTTATTTCTTATTAAAATTTAACTTGAAACCAAATCTATAATAATTCAGATTAGTTTATCTTATAGATACACTATAAAATTTTAACAGTTTGCGTCAATAAAAAAAAGTATTCTTTTCAGTAAAATAGTATACAAATAAAGCGCTTAAGTCATTTTGGTTAGTTCTATTATAAATTTTTCCTGAACAGTAGGGGTATACAATGAAATCAAGATTAAAAATCATAAGTTTTTTTCTGGCGTTTACGGCAATATCGACAATTTCAATGAACTGCTATGGAAGGTTCGTTCTTACTAACAAAATCTATAACTGGAACGGTACGGCTGGGGATAAGTTTATTAACTCTGCGGTTTTCTGGGCTCTTTTAGTAACTCAAATCTATTCAGGATGCGCGACGATAGATTTTCTTTTTTTAAATACAATTGAATTCTGGACGGGCAAAAACCCGCTGGCTATGGGGCCCGGCGATTCTGAAACAAAAATTGTTAAAAAAGACGGTCAGGAACTTGAAGTAACCGCAACTAAAGGGAGGCTTCATGTCAAAGTGTTAACGGGCAAAAAAGCGGGAACTCAAAGCGTTCTTATCTTCTCGCCCGAAGAAGAAGCATGGTACATGCAGACAAATAACGGCAAGATGAAAATCGTCGAACTTTCACAAGACGATAAAACAGTGATGAAACTAAATCATCCCGACGGAATTTCTGTATTTGTAAAACTTTAAGATCTTGTTTTGCTTTCTGCGGGCGCAAAGCGCCCGCAGAAAGCAAAACAAGTAAAGAAATCTTGATTTAAACCTTTTTATTCAAAAAGGTTGTTTGAGCTCTTTTGGTTGTCGTCAAATAACTCGACAGGATTATTCTTGTCGTATCTGGCGTAAAAGGTCATCCATTCTTTGAAAAATTCAATTCTAACCGACCCATTTAACAAAGCGTGCCTTAATCAGCGGCGTTCCATCCGAAACCGCTAAAAACAATGACAGACGGTATGCCCAATGTTTTATCGCGAGCGGCCTCGGCTACCGCCTTAAAAAGCTTATCTTCAGTCGTGCCTGACACATTCTGGCTCTTGCACTCAATATGCATAAATACGCCGCCTTTTTTATCATAAACGACTACGTCTACTCTTCGCCCCTTGCCTATAATTGAACTTCCTATTTTTGAGTTTACTTCGGTTTTATAAGAAAGGTTTAAATTATCTAAAATTTCGCATACTTTTCTTTTTAGTTCTTCGGCGTTTAACTGCGTATACTCTTTCATCTCGCTAATAGTTTGTGATAAGAAGCTCTTCTATTTTACCGCGTTTCTCGGCGGCTGAATTTATGAAGCGGGCAGCCTGTACTTTTTTTATATTATATTCTTTATAAAGTTTTTTTATAAAAGGAGCGCTTGAATTTGAAAGCATACACTTTACCCCGTTTTTTGTCAGCATACTGAAGGTTTCATGCAGCCTGATCTGATCTTTTCGCGTAAATCCGTTTTTTTCATACTGAACAAAGTTTGAAGAGGCGGAAACAGGTTCATATGGAGGGTCAAAATAGACAAAATCGTTTTTTTTGGCCGCCCTTACCGTTTCGTCATATTGAGCGCAAAGAATTTCAACATTCTGCAGTTTTACGGCTGAAGCTCTCAGGTTTTCATTGTCGCATATCTGCGGGTTTTTATACGAACCAAAAGGGACATTGAATATTCCTCTGCTGTTTACCCTGTAAAGACCGTTATAACAGGTTTTATTTAGAAAAATAAATCTGGACGCTCTTTCAATATACGATAAATCGCCTGGTTTTAGATCTCTTATTTCATAATAATATTCTTTTTCGTTTTTATGTTTTTTTAATTCATGAATTAAATTTTCAACGTTATTTTGAACAACTTTATAAACATTGATTAAATCTTCGTTAGAATCGGCTAAAATATTTTTTTTGGCGCCAAGGGCAAAAAAAACCGCGCCGCCGCCTAAGAAAGGCTCAAAATAATAATTAAAATCTTCAGGAAGACTATTTATGATTTCTGATAACAACTGTCTTTTGCCGCCCGCCCACTTCAAAAACGGACGCGCTTTTATATTGTTTTCTTCTTTATACTCTTCTTTAAAAGCTAAACCGACCGTATTTATCATTATGTCACATTGCAGGTAAAATCTATACATTGTCAACGGTTTTATTTCTGCATTGATCGTAATTATTTTTTATAAATTCTCGGCTCTCTTTCGTATGAGAAAACTTCAATAGAATATCCTGCCTGAAGGCGGGGGCATGTATCAATTCACTTGACTGTGAGTTTATGATTATGTTTTTGTCGTTGTATTCTTAAAAAAAAATTGTATATTGTAAATATAATTCATAAATTAAATTATGGGCCGCTTAGAAAACGGCTATAAGATCATAGATTAAAACAGGAGAATTTATGTCATTGACACCCATTGTAATAGAACAAACCGGAAGAGGCGAAAGACAATATGATATATATTCAAGGCTATTAAAAGATAGAATCATTTTTTTGGGATATCCCATAAACGACAGTTATGCCAACGTTATTATCGCTCAGCTTTTATTTTTAGAATCTGAGGATCCTGAAAAAGATATTTATGTTTACATCAATTCTCCCGGCGGATATATTTCATCTGGCCTGGCCATCTACGATACAATGCAGCTTATAAGACCGCCTATTCGAACGGTTTGCCTTGGGCAGGCGGCAAGCGTAGCCGCCTTGATCCTGGCCAGCGGCACAAAGGGCAAACGTTCCGCTTTGCCTAACGCCAGAATTTTGCTTCATCAGCCTTTAGGAGGCGCCTCTGGGCAGGCTTCAGATATAGAAATTCAGGCACGCGAAATTTTGCGTGTGCGCGATACTTTAAATAAGCTTTATGTAAAGCATACAGGGCAGTCAAATGAAAAAGTAGACCAGGAAACTCAAAGAGATTTTTATATGGACGCAGACGAAGCCGTAAAATACGGCATTATCGACAATATAATTGAATCAAGAGAAACTGCCGATAAAAAAGAATAGAATATATATTAATTAAAGGTAAAAAATGTCAGATAAGAAAAACGCTAAAGAAACTTATCACTGCTCTTTTTGCGGTAAAGAACAAGACGAAGTAGCCAGACTTGTGGCAGGTCCGGGAGTCTTTATCTGCGACGAGTGCGTACAACTTTGCAACGCCATTTTAATGGACGACGAAGATTCAAAAGAAGAAGTATCGGGATTTAAAAGTCTCCCTAAGCCAAAAGAAATAAAAAACTTCTTAGACGAATATGTAATAGATCAAGATGGCGCCAAAAAGGCTTTGGCTGTCGCTGTTTATAATCATTATAAACGAATGCAATTTGAAAAGAAAAAATCGGGCACGCAGCCTGCCGATAACAAAAGAACAAAAATTTCTTCGGGACATACGACTGAAATAGAAAAATCAAATATTTTATTGATTGGGCCGACTGGCTCGGGAAAAACTCTTCTTGCTCAAACATTGGCGCGCATTTTGCAGGTGCCTATGGCCATTGTAGACGCTACCGCTCTAACCGAAGCGGGGTATGTAGGCGAAGACGTAGAAAATATTCTGCTAAGACTTTATCAAAACGCCGAGCAGGATATCTCGCGAACCGAAGTGGGCATTATCTATATTGATGAAATTGATAAAATTGCCAGAAAAGGCGACAACCCGTCTATTACAAGAGACGTTTCAGGCGAGGGCGTACAGCAGGCATTATTAAAAATCATCGAAGGAACCGTCGCAAGCGTACCCCCTGTCGGCGGCAGAAAGCATCCGCATCAGGAATTTTTAACCATAAATACAAAAAATATTTTATTTATTTTCGGAGGAGCCTTTGAAGGGCTTGAAGACGTCATAGGCTCGCGAATAGAAAAGCACTCTATGGGATTTGACGCTTCGGGAAAAATTAGAAAAAAAGACAGAAAAACTGAATTTTTAAGTCAGGTTACTCCTGAAGATTTGATGAAATTTGGATTAATACCCGAGTTCGTCGGCAGAATGCCGGTAATAAGAGCTCTAAGTCCGCTTGACGAAGAGGCCCTTTGTCGTATTCTCAAAGAGCCGAAAAACTCTCTGCTAAAACAATACGAGGCCATTTTTGAAATGGAAGGGGTTAAACTTTCTTTTGAAGAAGAAAGCATTCTATCTATTGCGAAAATGGGCATAAAAAGAGAAATCGGCGCCAGGGGACTTCGTTCTATTCTGGAAGATTTAATGTCTGATTTAATGTATGAAATACCCTCAATGAAGGGCGTTGAAGAGGTTATTATCACAAACGGGGTTGTCGAAAAAAACGAAAGACCAAGAATTGTCATTTTTGGAGAAAAAGACAACCGGGCAAAAAAACATATGTCAAATCAAAACAAATTCGCCGATAAAGATATAGACGCTCTTGAACCGCCAGACGAAAAGATGGCCTGATTTAGCGCAGCTTTTATAAATTGTGAAAGATATTAGAAAACCCCAAAAAAGATACCCGCTTCTTGCGCTTCGAGATACGGTAATATTCCCGCGCAATGTATCTTCATTATTTGTCGGCAGAGAAAAATCAATGGAAGCCACCCGAACCGCGATGGAAACAAACCGGTATATGGTTTTGGCCGCGCAAAAAAACGCCGACGAGGTGATTCCTAAAAAAGCGGATATCTATTCTTATGGCGTTTTATGCGAAATCTTGCAGCTCTTAAAAATGCCCGATGGCACCTACAAGATACTCGTCGAGGGAATCAAACGGGTTAAAATCATTGATATTGAAGATAAAGACTTATATATTGAGGCCCAAGCTGAAAAAGTCGATACAATTTATCCTGAAGAAGGAAGCTCAGAAGAAAAACTTTTAGAAAAGCTTCTGCAAAAATTAAAAGAAGGCTTTGAAAATTTAAGCAAAGCCGGCGGACAGCTTTCTGAAAGTTTTCTTGAAGAGATATGGGAAAAAGACAGCCATGAAAATATAATCGATTCGTTTGCCCATAACCTTTCGGCCACCTATGAAGAAAAACAGACAATTTTAGAAACCCTTTCTCTTGTTGAAAGGGCCGAAAAGGTTAATGTCGTACTAGAAGGTCAAATTGAAATATCAAGCCTCGAAAATTCTATTCATGACCGCGTTAGAAAACAAATGGATAAAATGCAGAGGAACTATTATCTCAACGAACAAATTAAAGTAATTCGCGAAGAACTAGGCGACGGAGAGCATGACGAATTTGATAACTATCAGAAAAAAATTAAAGAAAAGAAAATGCCCGAAGAGGCAAAATTAAGAGCCGAACAAGAATTAAAAAAACTTGAAAAGATGCCGCCTCTTTCGGCCGAATCGACTGTTGTAAGAAATTATTTAGACTGGATACTGGATCTCCCATGGAAAGAGATAACAAAAGACAACTCTGACATAAACCGGGCGCAGGAGATATTAGACAACTCTCATTACGGCTTAGAAAAAGTAAAAGACAGAATACTTGAATTTGTCGCAGTAAGGCAGCTGGCTCCCCAATCGCGCGGCCCTATACTGTGTCTTTTAGGACCTCCTGGGGTGGGAAAAACAAGCCTTGCCAAATCAATGGCCGAATGTCTCGGAAGAAAATTCGCGCGTATCTCGCTAGGCGGCGTTCGCGACGAGGCAGAGATAAGGGGGCACCGAAAAACTTATATCGGCGCCATGCCAGGAAGAATCATATCGACATTAAAACGTTTAAAAGTTAAAAATCCCGTAATCTTATTAGACGAAATTGACAAGCTTTCATCTGATTACAGGGGAAACCCGGCCGCCGCTCTATTAGAAGTTTTAGACCCCGAACAAAATAAAGAGTTTATCGATAATTATCTTGAACTTCCTTTTGATTTATCGCAGATATTATTTTTAGCGACAGCAAACGTTATGCACTCTATACCCGACGCTCTTTTAGACAGACTTGAACCTATCAAACTTTCAGGCTACACAGAGCATGAGAAAATTAAGATCTCTCAAAAATTTCTACTGTCAAAAGTTCTTGAAAACAACGGAATAAGAAATTTAACTTTAAAGTATTCCGAGAAATCTTTATCTTATATTATCAGACATTACACGAAAGAAGCGGGCGTAAGACAGCTTGAACGCGAGCTTGATAAAATAGGAAGAAAAATTGCAAGGGAATTTTTGGCGCAAAATAACTCTACCGAAGAAAAACCGGCAAAGAAACCGGTATATCTTTTAGACAAAGAAAATATAACAAAATTTCTGGGCGCTACAATTTATTCATACGGCAAAAAAGAAAACGAAATTTCGGTGGGTAAATGCAACGGTCTTGCATGGACCCCCGCCGGAGGCGATATATTAAACATAGAAATTGCTTTGGCGCACGGCAAAGGGAAAATCAGCGTTACCGGCAACCTTGGCGACGTGATGAAAGAGTCGACCCAGACAGCTCTCGGATATATCAGATCTCAGGGGCATTTGATTGGTCTTGCCGACGATTTTTTTGATAAAACCGATATTTTTATTCATATTCCCGAGGGAGCCATTCCTAAAGACGGCCCTTCGGCCGGCATCGCTTTGGCGACATGCCTTCTTTCGGCGATAACGCAGACGCCCATAAAAAACACCGTCGCCCTTACCGGAGAAATTACCCTCAGGGGAATGGTTCTTCCTATTGGCGGTCTTAAAGAAAAAACTCTGGCGGCTTTTCGCGGAGGCATTACCGATATCATTTGCCCGGCAGATAACGAAAAAGACATGGAAGACATTCCGCATAATGTCAAAGAGAAAGTACAATTTCATTTTGTTTCAAATATAAGACAGGTTATTTCTCTTTCTTTTGTCGATTCACAAAATATCTTCAAAGACAAACAGAGAAAATATCCGTTTCATGCGGCTCACCTGCCCGACTGGGCCGAAAGCCGCGACATAAAAACCGATTCAAAACCCAACTGAGAAATACCTGTTCGCTTAAGTTAAAACGGATTTTCTTCTTCAATAAATTCGCATTCTACAGAAAAGATTTTTTCGATATGCTTTTTCAAAAGCAATATTCCGGTTTCTTCTGTTTTATAATGACCCATGGCCGAAAAACAGACGCCCGATTCTAGGGCCAAAGAATAAACCCATTCGGTTCCTTCGCCGCTTACAAAGGCGTCGGCGCCTAAACTGCATGCGTCTTTGAAAAACTCCACCGCCCTGCCCGAAACTACGGCGACTTTTTTTACAATATCTTTACCTTTGGGCCTTATATGAACGCCTTTAGTATAAAACCTTTTATCAAGCCATGAAAAATAATCGTCATGCGACAAAGGTTTTTTTAAGTCGCCGATACATCCGATACCTGAAAAAGAAGAAATATTTTTTGCCTTTAGCTCTTTTAACAAAGGGTAATTGTTTCCCGCTTTCTGGTGGGCGTCTAAAGGAAGATGATAAGCGAATAGATTAATATTATTTTTAATTAAAAGTTCGACTTTGTTTTTAAGAATACCCGTTATTTGCGGCGGATCGTTCTTCCAGAACCATCCATGATGAACAATGAGAGCCTGCGCCTTTATTTCAATTGTCTTTTCTATCGCAAAACGGGTAGCGCTTACGGCAAAAGCGATTTTATTTATGTTTAACGCTCCTTCAAGTTGAATGCCGTTTGGCGAATAGTCGTTAAATTTATTTGTTTCAAGATATTCCGCAAGATGATTTTCAAGTTTATTTCTTAAAATCATAAAAGAATAAATAGACGCAGCTTTACTTGGCCCTGTATGTAATGCGCCCGCGCGTAAGATCGTATGGAGACAACTCAACAGTTACAACATCGCCAGGGTTTAAGCGAATATAATGTTTTCGCATTTTTCCCGAGATGTGCCCTAATACTTCGTGCCCGTTTTCAAGTTTAACCAAAAACATGGCGTTAGGAAGAGCCTTGATGATGACCCCTTCTACTTTTATGGCTTCTTCTTTGCTCATAAATTCCTTATCTGATTTTTCAAAAAAAAATCTTAAAAATTAAAGATAAAGATGAGCCGTTCAAGACGATAGGCTGTCAACTATTTTAAATTTTAGGTTCCATACGCCGGCGGCTATTTGCGGGCGTATACCCGCAAATAGCCGCTACTCTATAAATTGTTCATAAATTCAATATTTTCTCGTCTTAATAACAAATAACAGGGAAGATAATGATAAAATTATCCGATAAGAATTAATAGAAACTTAAAAATAATAATGAGTAAGAAAAAAAAGCTGCTATCGTCATTTTCAACAGAAATTTTTCTAGTTATTTTTATAACAGGCGCGGCTTTTTTATTTTTAAACGGTTATTCTGCTTTTTTTCTCAAGAAAGACACTGAATATATCATATATAATATTGTTCCTTTGATAATTCTATCTTTTGCCGCAATAACTATCGTTACTTTTTTTATTTATAAAAAATTAGTAAATAATCGTTTCAAGAAATTATTTTTACTCTTATTTGATAACCAAAAAGATCTCATTTTGCCTAAAAAGAAGCTTTCTCTGCTTAAAGCGCTGAATTTTGCGTCGGAATTAATTGATAAAAAACAACAGTATATAAAAATACTCAAGACAAAACATCAATTTTCAGAAGAAATCGTTAAAGATGTATTATCTTTTACAGAAGGACTCTATATTGAATCTGAAAATCAAGAAAAAGAAATTACAGCGGTTTCTGAGGCCCTAAACGCTCTGGCTATTTCTATCGAGAATATCAGCAGGTCGTTGTTTGAACAGGCATCGGCCTCAGATAAAACCAAAGAAGCTTTTTCGGCATTTCATTCAAGCACAGCCGATTTATTTAAGAATATCAGCGCGGTAAACGATCAATCAATGCAAACGCTGGGAAAATCATACATGGGCAGCGATATTATGGAGCAAAACGCCGCGTCTATAGCCAGAATAAGACAAAGCGCCGAGCAAATCGGAGAAATTATCGAAGTTATAAACGGGATATCTGAGAAAACAAATCTTCTGGCCCTGAACGCTTCAATTGAGGCGGCCAGAGCCGGAGCCCACGGAAGGGGATTCGCCGTAGTCGCAGACGAAGTGGCCAAACTTGCCGAAAAAAGTTCGGTTTCGGCAAAACAGGTAGGAGATTTAATTGAAAACAACCTCGAAGCCGCCCGCGAAGGCCACGAGATGTCTGAAAGCGCGCACGCCTCTTTTCAGGAAATAAGCGAAAGCGTTCAAGAAATGACCGATTTAATACAGCAGGTTAACGCTTACATCGGCGATGAAAAAAAGTATATGGGCAATTTAACCGAAAGAATTGATATTATTAAAACCGCCAACGAACAAATAAGCCAGGGTTTAGCCGCGCAAAACCTAAAATCGCAGAACATCGTAGACTCAATGAATATCTTAGGCGACACCACAAAATCTTTCAATTCGGGATTAAAAACTATCATTGAACTTATGAAAGAGATCTACAATAACGAAAAAGATATTTAAGAAATTTTTTCTTTCGTTAAGATTGGGTCGTTTTGTTTGAGCTCGCGCGCCGCAGGCGCGCGAGCTCAAACAACATAACTTTCTGAATCTTAATTTAAGAAAATTTTTCTTGAAAAATTTATTATTTTCCCGATAATAAATGAAATGCGAAATTTCTTTAATGTGTTCAAAAACGTTTCTTTTAGAGTTTTTCTCTTCTTGCTGATGTCGGCACAGGCTGTAATATATTCAATTCCTATAACTCAGGAAACGACCAACAGAACAATTCAAAATAATCAGGAATATATAAAATTTCTAGACGTAAGTATTTCTAACTTTGGGTCTAAAGAAGAATTAGACAAATTTCATAAAGCTAACGAACATTTTTATGACGGGGCGTTATTTTTTCTTCAAAATCAATATTCCCCCGCCTATGCAGAAGTTAACAAAAGCATGGAAATCTTAAAATATCTTTATTCTGATATTCTTAAGAATAAGTATCTTGTTGATACTAAAAAACTGCTCGACGATACGGCTGTTTCGATTCTTCATTCTAACGATATTCAGGCAAAACATTATTTAAACTTAGGATACCGAAATTACGAACTCGCAAGACAACTTCAGGTAAAAGGTCATAATTTTAATAAATATCTTTTTTCTCAAAAAATAAAATATTTCATAGAAGGCATTGAAACGGCCAGACTGGCAAAAAAATACGGTCTTTTAGCGCTTGTTGAAAGCAGAACAACAATCTTTGAAAAAGAAGCATACAGAAAGAGAAATTTCAACGAAACTTACGGATATGAAGAAAATCCACAAATATCCGGTTTTGAAAAGGTCGAGAATCAACTGAAAAATTTTATATTCAGAAAACTAATCGATAACAAATCCGATTTTTTTCTGCATCATTATGATAATTTTAAATATTATTTTACGGGCAAAAGCTCGGCTCTAAAAGAAAGCACAAACCGCATGAAAATCTCAAACAAGAGAGAAGCCGAAAACAGCGCAATGCCGAAAAGAAAGCAAACCCCAAAAAACAAAGAAAACGCGCCCGAAGATAAAAAGCAAACGACTCCGAAAAACGAATAAAACCGATGACTTCTCTTGAAAGAATATTAAAACGAAAAAAAATCGGGTTTTTTTTCGTTTTATATTTTTTTGCGTCAATCATATACGCTCAGCCCTCAATTGATAGATATAAAGAAAAAGGAAACAATCATATTCGCATAATTGAACGAATCTTTAAAAAATATCCGATCAACTTAAAACATAAAAGCGATTTTGAAAAGATAAAATCTGACTGGAATGAAACGGTAAAAGATTTAAATTTAACCCAGGCAAAAAAAAGAAAAGAGGCCCAAAATCGTCTAAAAGAAATCTATAAAAAAGTCAATAAATCATTGGAAACTATTTGCGGCATTCTCTTGTCATACGGCAATGATTTGATCTTAAATTTTCAACGAAGACTCGACGAAGAAAACTCTGGTACAATTGATAAAGAAAAATATGCGAATCGTTTTCAGGTAAGCCGTCAGGAATTCGCAAGGGCCCAAAAGGCTTTTAGAAATCAGCAATACGATTACTCTGCCCACTTGTTTGACAGGGGCATTGAAATTTTAGCGAAAACCCATAAGGCGCTAAACTGGACAGTTCCGCCCGCTTATCGAAATCTTATAAAATAAATCTTGATTTGCGGCTATCTTATCTGCCTGAAAGGAAAGCGGCTTAAATCCCAGATATCTGACGGCCCCGTCGGTTTATAGCCGGCTAAAGAAAAAACAGCGTCTATTTTCTCTTGAAATACAAGCTGAATATCTTCAGGATTTTGAAGGGGCTCGTCTCCCGAAAGATTGGCCGACGGGGCCAAAACAGGAAACTTTATTTTTTCAAGAAGCGTTGTAAGATATACATTATCTTCTTTTTTGGGCATTCTTACGGCGATTGTTTCGCCTTCGGGATATTTAAATTGAGGATTTTTCGGAAGTATTAAAGAGAGCTTTCCCGGCCAATAGGTTTCTATATAGGCGTCGGCGCACGCATTTAATTTTTTATCGTCGATAAGATCTTTCCAGTTATATGAACTTGAAATTAACGCAATAAAAGGCTTTGAAACAGGTCTGTTTCTGATGGCATGAAGTTTTTTTGCGTTTTCATCGGTATATTTGATTAAAAGCCCGTAAATAGAATCGGTGGGAAAAGCAATCACGCCGTCTTTTTCTAAAATATCTGCGGCTACGGCGGCAAAATTTTCGTCGTCTTCGCTTATAGAATAAATAGGCGGTTTCATGACTTTAAATCTTATTTCTCGGAATAAATATGGCACAAAGCTGTAACCAGCTTTTCAAATCTTGAATCGGCGACAAAGTAATATACTTTGTTTCCTTCTCTTCTGTCTCTAAGTATATCAGACGCTTTCATTTTGGAAAGATGCTGAGATACCGCCGATTGAGACATCTTTGTATAATTTACAAGATCGTTTACCGTAGATTCTTTATTTTGCAAATGACATAATATGCTTAGTCTAGCCGGATGCGACAACGCTTTTAATCCCTTTGCGGCGGTTAAATAATCTTTTTCTTTAAGAGTTTTCATTCAAAATTGCTTCTTTATTATATTATAATATTATTATATTTGTAGCAAATCGCCTATTATTATTCAAGAACCCAGAGAAAGCCTTTTGTGATATAGAAAATGGCAATCACTAAGATACTTATCGAAAAAAAGATTTTCAACATTCTTTCGGGCAGAAATTGCGAAAGATAAGGGCCTATTTGCCCGCCAATAATTACGCCGGTGCCGGTAAAAAGCCAAAGCTCCCATAAAATCATTCCCGCGTATAAATTTAATATTGTGATAATCCAGTCGCCGGTGGCCTCTACTAAAATTGCTGTAGCGTTGGCCTTCTTTGTTTTTAGCCCCATCCCCTTCTCTAATAAAGGCTGCGAGATTTCGCATATACCGCTGCCCGTAGAAGCCGAAAACAATCCCCCTATGGGAGGTATCCACATATACTTATAAATATCTTCGACAGGAATGGTTTCTCTCTGCCCAAATTTCATTTTTATGGCGCTGTAAAGCTGCAGGGTGGCGAGCCCTAAAATAATAAATCCTAATACCATTTTAAGAAAATGTTCATTGATGATTAGTAATATATGGTTTCCTATAACGACCCCGGGAATTGTAAGCATTATAATTGTAAAGCCTATGGCCAGATCCGCTTTTTTATAAATTAAATACCGAATGGCCCCGCTTGTCATACCGACGGTTTCGGTCGCAATGCCCGTCGCCACGGCGTTTTGAAGGGGTACGTTTAAAAAAATATTATAGATAGGCTGAAATAAAACCCCCCCCGAAAAACCCGAAGAGTTTGCCAGTATGGCAATAACCACCGAAATCGGAAACATGTACCAGTATTCAAATGTCATAATTCATACTCAGCGAAAAATTTCTTCATCAGGCATCTGAAACACCTTGTACAAATCAACAAAAGCCTGCAGTGCGGTTAAGTCGGTCTGCATACTTTTTAAAGTATCGTTAATTTCTTTGCCCGTATCTACCACTCTAATAATATTTTTTCTGTTAATCTTTTTTTCAGATGCCGCTTTTTGTATTTCAGGATTAACAAAATTCTCTTGCACCTGAACGTTTATATACTCTATTTTCTTTCTCAACTGTACCAGTTCGCCCCTTATTTGTAAAATTAAATCTTGCAGATTTACGCTCATTTCATTGATTAAATTCCCTATCTGCCCTATTTCATCTTCTGATTTCACCGGCACAGAGGCGCTTAGGTCTCCCTCGGCAATCTGTTTTGTCGCTTTAACCATTTCTTCCAGGGGCGATACGATATCTTTAATAAACATAAAGAAGGCACCGGTGATTGCCACAGATACAACTAAAAGCATTAAGATCATGCGAATTTGTAAATCTGTTACGGTATCAAATACAGACGCTTTTTTGATTTTGTTCTCTACAATATCGTTTGCCTGTTCTTCGCCCACTTCGCGAATAAGCTCTTTTTTTAGGCTTGAAAAAAATGAATTCTTAAAAGCGGGGCTTCCCAATTCAAGAATAATTTCTGCGCTTACTGAAATAGAAACAATTGCGGTTAAAAAAAAATACAATAAAAGTTTTTTTTTCAACCTGGACATAGGCTGCTTTTGAGGGAAAAATGTTTCCCATACTTTTATGATATTTTCTTTAGTTAAAGTTATTATTTTCACAATGATTCAACTGTCTTTTTCGTCTGATATTTACTCTTAAATTCCTATTTTTTTTCCCGGCATTTTTCAATTTTTCGCATATCATAGCCAATTTTACATATAAAGCCATATAGTCAGCAATTTTTATCTTTTTGATATTATCGGCTGATAAATATCTATACTTGGGGATATGTTTAGGTTTTATGGTATATTTTCATGCAACTATCTGATACCTGGCGCCCGATAGATAATTATTTTGCTTTTCAAATAGAAAAGCGCATATTAGATGTACCGTGGCCGTTAAAAGAAAAATCTCACTCTGGGCGTTTTTATTTTTTATTGCGCCTGCCTTGTATTCGGCTGAAACTATTTACAGGCCATATGACGTTTATTTTCCGGGGGCGCGAAGCGCCGGCGCGGGCGGCACAAGCGCGGCCAATATTGATTCAATCGGTATGCTGCCCGGCAATACCGCTTATCTGGCAGAAATTAACCATTCGGCTTTATCTCTCGGGTTTGACGCTCAAACCCGAATCACTTCGCTAAATACCAAACTCTCTATAAAACCGCAATATCTACCGATTATTGCTCTTGGTTTTCCCGTACATACCAATTCAGGCGCGGGTATTATGATTTACAGCCCTTTTCAGCGATACTTTCCCGACGGCGATTTTCTTATGTATAATATAGAAGGCGCCTTCGCTCATACCGTATCAGAGAATTTAAGCATAGGCGTATCTTGCGGCGTCGCTTTGGGCATACAGGCAAAAGAATATTTTGGAACCGGATTTTCATACGGCGCTGCTTTTCTTTTCAGACATAACCTTTTTGACGCCGGTTTGCATATAAAACCCGGCGCGACACTGAAATATAAACCTTTCGCAAACGGAAAAAACCTGAAAGAAAGCATGCCGCACATCATAAGAGCGGGCGTTTCAAAAAAACTGAACTCTATAAAGTTCTCTTTCGACCTGCAGTATAACGAATACTCTTACATATATTTCATCGAAGATGAACAAAATCTGGCGCCTGATTTTGAAAAAGGTTTTTTGGGACGAATAAACATGCACGCCGGTTTTGACTTTTTGCTTTCTTTCTGGAAGGGGCTTCATTTTAGAACAGGCTTTTTAACCGACGATTATTATGACCATACGGGAAAAAACGAGAAGCAGATACTGTTTACCTTAGGCTTCGGAGGTTTTGCAGGCTCTGATCTATGGGAAGAAAAACTTAAAATCGATATTTCATTAATCTCTGCCTATCTTCCTTCTTTTTTCTGGAAAAAATCTCATCAAATTGAAAAATTTCAAGCTACAATAGAGTTTGTCTTCTAGAGAAGACACAACTGGCTAATATATCTTTTAATTGTTTTTAATAAAATATCATGATTTATCGGTTTTGGCAAAAAGTCGTTGCAGCCGGCTATTTTTGTTTTTTCAATATCGCCCGCCATGACATCGGCGGTAAGCGCAATAATCGGCATTTTTCTTCTGGAGCCTTTCAGAATTTCAAGAAAGCGGATGGCTTCTGTCGCATGCAGACCGTCTAAAACCGGCATTTGCATATCCATTAAAATTAAATCAATATTATCGTTCTCTTTATATCTCATGACGGCTTTGCTTCCGTCTTCGACGATTTCAACATTGTACCCGGCGCTTTCAATAACTTTTCTTGCCAAAAGCTGGTTTACAGGATTATCTTCGGCCACTAAAATACGAAAACGGCTGTTGTCTTCATCTTCAGTATTATAAGATATAGAAATTTTATCTTCTAACTCTGACTGTAATATCTCTTTTTCAGCCTTTTCGTATGGTATCTCAAAATAAAAAACCGTACCGTGATTTTCGCCGGTTTTTGATTTCACTCTTATCTCGCCGCCCATTAAATGAACTAGTTTTTTGCAAATCGCAAGGCCAAGCCCCGTTCCGCCATATTTATTTGTAATTGACCCCTGGGCCTGCTTAAAAGGCTTAAAAACATCGTCGATACTTTCTTCGGGTATGCCTATTCCCGTATCTTTTACGTAAAATTCAATTTTCTTTTCATCTTTTAGCCGAGCGCCTAATTCAATATGGCCCTCATGCGTAAATTTTATAGCGTTACCGACTAAATTATTCAGTATCTGTTTTAACCTGAAAGGATCGACTATTATATAATCTTCATGCATTTCTTTTATTTCTATTCTAAAATCAAGGTCTTTTCCTTTAGATTTCATAAACATCTCGGCAATTTCTGAGATATCGTCCATGAGCGTTCTTAAAGAGTACGGCATTTTTTCTATCTGCATTTCTCCGGCTTCAATTTTTGAAATATCAAGAATATCGTTAATCAGCATCATCAAAAGATCAGAGCTTCTCTTTATCATTTCAAGATATTGTTTCTGTTCGGGCGGATGTTCTTCTTTTAGAAGCAGTCTTGTAAAACCCACAATGCCGTTTAAAGGCGTTCTTAGATCATGCGACATGGCCGCTAAAAAATCAGATTTCATTTTAGCCGCTTCTTCTGATTTCTCTTTAGCCGTTTTTAGAGCCTCTTCGGTTTCTTTTCTTCGGGTTATGTCTCTCATGATGCCTACGCTGATAATAGAGCCGTCTGGCTGCGTAAAATAACTGCCGTTTGCTTCTACCGCAAAAACCTGACCGTCTTTTTTCAGGCATAACGTTTCAATATAAGAATTTTCAATTAAAGAATAATTTTCTTCATATATTTTTTTCAGTATTCGTTGAATCTTGGGTTTTTCCTGAGTTGCCACAAAATCAAAAACGCTCATTTTTTTAATTTCGCCTTCGTTATATTCGAAAGTCTCTTTAAAAGCCTTGTTTGAAAAAAGAATTTTTCCTTTTTCGTTGAATCCGAAAATCAAATCGGTCGAATTTTCAATAATATCTTTTAAATTTTTCTCGCTTTCGGCTAAAGCTTCTATCGCGCGTTCTTTTTCTTTTCGGTTATTTTCTCTTTTTAAGACTTCGTTAAAAATCAGCGGCAAAAGATTAAGATAAGAGCCGGTCAAATCTTTTACAAGATAATCAGAAACCCCCATTTTTAAAGCTTCAACCGCGGCTTCGGTTGAATCGGAACCCGTCAATATAATCTTAGGCATGTCTATATTTTCAGCTATCAACTGTCTGCATAACTCAAGGCCCGAAATACCCGGTAGCCCGTGATCGGTTACAAGCAAATCAAAGCCCGACGAATTTTTCTCTATCGCCTCTATCGCCTCTAAAGCCTCTTCGCCTCGTTCGCATTCAACAATTTCGCACTCAAATTTGGCTCTTTTTAAAAATCGCTTAAAGACAATTCTGTCGTTTTCATTATCTTCAACAAGCAGAAGCTTTATTTTCTCGTCAGCCTTTTTCATACGAAACTAAACTCTGGCTGTTCTACCAGCTCCCAAAATATATTGATTGTCTTTACCGCTTCGGCAAAATTATCAAAACCAACCGGCTTTACGATATAGGCCGTAATATTTAAATCGTAACCCTTAAGTTTATCTTCATCGGCTTTTGAAGTGGTTAAAATCATCACGGGCAGTTTTTCAAATTTTTTATCTTCCCTTATGTGCCTTAAAGCCGTCAAACCGTCCATTTTGGGCATATTTATATCAAGCAAAACCAGGCCGGGCCTCGGAGCCGAAGATTCGTCGCTGTACTTTCCTCTATGAAAAAGAAAATCAAGGCATTCTTCTCCGTCGTTTACTACATACAGCGGGTTGGCGATTTTATACTTCTTCCAGGCTCTTTTTGTGGCCAGAATATCGTGTTCATTGTCTTCGGCCATAAGAACCGTAAATGTTTTATTGTTCATAAGTTTTCTCCATTTCTCTTTGTTTTTTTAATAATGTAACATAAAAAGTACTGCCCTCTTCGGGAACCGATTCAAGATATAAGCTGCCCCCTAATTTTTCGACGGCCTTCTTTACAATGGCCAGGCCGATTCCTGTTCCCTCGTATTCTTTTTGGGTATGCAGTCTCTGAAAAACCTTAAATATCTGTTGTTGATATTTAGGCGCGATTCCTATGCCGTTGTCTTTTACGAATATTTCGCAGTGTCCGTTCTTTTCTGATTTTAAACCAATATCAATTATTTTATTTTTTGATTTGTTAAACTTTACGCCGTTTATGATTAAATTCTGAAAGACCTGTTTTAATAGCAAGGGCTCGGCCTCTAAAGCGGGAAGCTTATCTTCTATTTTAATTTCTACTTCTTTCGGAAAATTTAAAGAGCGTATCAGATTTTCAAAAAATGTTCTCATCTCTAATTTTTCGATACCTGTTTCTTTTCTTCCTACGCGCGAGAACTCAAGCAAATCGTTTACTAAATCTTCGCTTTGCTGCACCGCTTCTGACATTTTTTCAAGATATACCTTTTGATCTCCGTCTAAAGAATCTTTGAGATCTTCAGAAAGAAAATCGGCGTAATTATGAATGGCTCTTAAGGGCGATTTTAAATCGTGAGATACCACATAGGCGTACTGCGAAAGTTCTTCGTTGGCCTCTATTAATTCCTGAGCGCGCCGCTGCATTTGCTGATAGGCCCTCGCCAATTCATTTTCAATCGTTTTTCTGTTTGTAATATCTATATGGGTTCCTAAAATTCCGTAGATATTTTTTTCTTTATCGACAAGCGGCGTCTTTGTCGATTGAAGCCATATTTTTTCGTCATTTTTTAATTTAATAGATTCTTCATAGTTTGTGCTTTCTTTGCCGCTTTCTAAAACCCTTTTATCGGTTTTAATAGAATTTTCATAATTATTCGCCCATTTCAACTGATCGTCGGTTTTACCCGTTATTTCTTTCGGAGATTTTAATTCAATTTTTTCGGCAAAAGCTTTATTGCACCCCATATATTGCAGGTCTCTGTCTTTCCAGTAAACCCATACGGGCACCGCGTTTAATATGCCATTTAAAAGGTTGTTTGTTTCATAATTTTTCTTATTCATTTCGTCGAGAGAGAGATTTACCTTATACAATTTTACCATAAAAATCAATAAGGCAGATACCGCTATTGCCATAAGCGCGGTAGCCAGCCAAAAATTAAAATATTGATCAGAAATTCTTTTTTCTAAGAAATATATTAACAACAAATCTATTTCTCTTTGCATGGTCAAAGCGGCGTTCATAATAGACGCGCTTTCTTGCATGTGCCATGAAACAGTTTCTATATTTTGACCCGACTCAAGAATATTAAACGCCGAGAAAACATAATTTTCTAAAGAAGCTACCAGTTTAGTAATATTTATATTAGACGCGATATACTCTTTATTTGTCTTGTAATGAAAAAATACTTTATCAAAAGACTTTACGTTATCAAGCGCGTTTTTCATACTCTGCAGGGTAATAATATGCAATTCGTAAAATCCTTCTTTTTCTTGTTTTTCATTTTTTGTCTTTTGCCTTAATAGATAAGCTATAATATTCAGATTTCGATTTATTTGAGGCAGCGTATCTACCGATAAACTCTGCAGATAATATGTTTCTATCTGCGAATCTAAAACAAGCGTCGATATTTTCGATACCATATTGGCGCAGGCAAATATTTCGCGAAATAATATCTCGTAGGTTTGCATATAATTTGCCTCTAAACCGTCTTCGTTCGGATATTTTTCAGTTATTATATTTTTAATAGATTTTAAATTTTCGGTTACATTATAATATTTTGTTTCTTTAACTTTTAATAAATTATCTATAATCTCCAACGCTTTTTGCTTTTCTTTTGCTTCTATGAAATTTGAATCATGAGACCCATATAAATCTTCTTCTAAATCATGCTTAAAGCCTTTAGTTAGACTCTCTGAAATTTCATGCAATTCTTGCAGATACTTTGCCCCTTTGATTTCTTCTTGAAGCATATTTATATTATTTGTGTTTTCTCTTAGACTGTATACGGTAGCGGCGGCCCCTAAAACAGAGGGAACGACAAAATACAAAACATATCTATATATTCGTTTCTTATGATTTTTTTTAACGTCAGATTTGCCGTTATCGTCTTTTTCATTTTGTCTTATTATTTTCATAAGTTTTCATATTCATCTTAAAAAACAAATCGCGATTTAATTTTCTATCTTTCAAAGACATATCATCATTTCGCATTTCAATTATACATATATTCAATTCTTATCTTTTTACAAAATGAATATACTGCCTGACGTCATTTTTGACAATTTTTTATTTATTTTTGTAATATTTTTTCTTTAGACAAAAGCGTTTTGCGCGGCCGCGCAAGATAGTACCAGTTCTTTTTACTTTGAAAATTGAATTTAGGGTTGACGAAATGCCTTCTTTATCTTATATATTTCTAAAAAGGAGAATATCATGAAAAAAATAGCGGTTTTACTTTCAGGATGCGGAGTTTATGACGGCTCTGAAATACACGAATCTGTTTTCACCCTTTTGGCCCTCGCTAAAAGAGACTTAGAAACTTTCTGTATGGCTCCCGATACCGAACAGCATCATGTTATCGATCATACAAAAGGCGAAGAAATGCCAGAAAAAAGAAATGTCTTAAAAGAAGCCGCCCGAATAGCTAGAGGCGACATCAGACCCTTATCTGAAATAACGGCAGACGATTTTGACGGCCTTGTCATACCCGGAGGTTTTGGCGCGGCCAAAAATCTGACAAAATGGGCCTTTAGCGGTCCCGACGGCGAAATTGACTTTGACGTAAAACGGGTTATTCTTCAGACAAAAGAGGCCAACAAACCTATCGCGGCCATGTGTATGGCCCCCGTTGTTCTAGCTAAGGCTTTCGCGGGTTCAGATACAAGCGCCGTTTTAACCGTCGGCACTACCGAAGCAAAATCGCCCTACGACATCGCCGCCATCTCGCAGGGGATGGAAAGCTTAGGCGCAAAAGCAAAAATGGCGGGCGTCGAAGAGGCCATAGTCGATGCGGAAAATAAAATTGTAACCACCCCCTGCTACATGATGGACGCCCCTATTACGGCGGTTCGAAACGGCATCGAAAAAGCAATCGCCCAATTTGAAAAGTTTTTGTAAGCGATTTTCTGCGCTCGTAGAAATATAATTGACGAGCCGAAAACAAGTAATTACATTGTAATTATGAAAACAAAACTGGTTGATATAGGCAACTCTAAAGGCGTTCGAATTCCTAAGTCTTTTATTGAAAAATGCCGTTTAGAAAATGAGCTCGACATAGATATCGTCGAAGATTCTATCGTAATAAAAAAATCATCCCCAAATGTCAGAAACCGATGGAGCGACTCTTTTAAAGAGATGAATAAAAATGACGACGATATTTCTCTGGTTGAAAATCTTTCAGATAAATTTGACAACGACTGGGAATGGTAATAGGCCAATACGATATCTGGCTGGTTTCTTTAGACCCCGCCATGGGCCATGAAATAAAAAAAACCAGACCCGCTCTTGTTATATCGCCCGATGAAATGAACCTGAATATAAAAACTGTAATTATCGCCCCCATGACGACAAAATCCCGAATGTATCCTACAAGAATTTCATGCAAATTATTAAACAAAAAAGGATTTATCGTATTAGATCAAATTCGCACAATTGACAAGGCAAGATTCATTAAAAAGCTCGGCAGACTTGAGCCTGCTAAAGTTAAACAGGCAAAACAAATTATTAAAGAGATGCTGGTTGATTAAATTCGTATGATATATTCTTATCTTTAAGATATACGATATCGGGCATTTTTCTTTTAAAATTTGAATTTACCGCCAGAGAAATAACTCTGTTTACGGCGTCGATATTTTCGCCGCTTTCTTTCAGGCTTAATATAATTTCAGCCGCCGATTTTTTTTCGTCTACCCAGTGATAAATAATTCGATCGGCAAGGTCGTAAGTTATCTGCAGTTCGCCTTCGTCGGTTTGCCCCTCCCATAAATCGGCCGAGGGCGGTTTCTTTAATATCGTATCGGGAACGCCCATATAAGCGGCAAGAGCCTTAACATGACACTTGTACAAATCTCCTAAGGGAGTCATCGCTGAAGCCATATCTCCCCATAATGTACAATAGCCCAAAATAATCTCTGTTTTATTGCCCGTACCAAGAACAATAGCGTCATTTTTTGCCGAGGCATCATATAAAAATATCATTCTTAAACGGGCCAATACGTTTCCTTTGCGAAGCTGCGTAATATCGGGCTCTGTTTCAAAATAGGCGTCGGCTGCCCTGCTTAATTCTTTTACAATATACTTTACGCCCGCTTTTTCGCATGCTTCAATGCCGTCTTTAATAGAAGCTTCTGAGCTTGTTTTATACGGCATTAAAAGAGCCGTTATATTTTGATGGCCTATCGCCTTTGCCGTTAAAAACAGCGTTAAGGCAGAATCAATGCCCCCGCTTACGCCAATTACCGCTTTTTCTTTACCCGAGTTTTTTATTTTTTCGGCAAGTCTTTGTACAAGAATACTTTCAGCTTCAGCCAGATTTATCTTAGGCAGAGGCAGAAGTTCGTCTATTTTTGAAGAAACCATATTGTAAAGTTAAAAATAAGCCGATACCGTAAATTGTTTTTTTGCTCGCACATTTTTCTTAATATTCTCATGATAAACTCTTGCTATGCATTTTCACAGCAAGAGTAATATTTCCACAAATATGTACATCCCCCTTATCCTAAAAATTATTTTATTGACCGCTTATTTAAGGTTCAATAAACTTAAATAATCATGTGTCTTGCCATACCCTCAAAAATAATTCAAATTAACGAAGAAACAAACAGCGTGGTTGTCGATACCATGGGCGCCCAAAGAGAAGCGTCTTTAAACATGCTGACCGACCCCGTCTCTATAGGCGATTATGTTCTCATTCATGTGGGCTTTGCCATAAGAAAGCTCGACGAAAAATCGGCGCAGGAATCTCTTGATTTATACCAGCAGATATTAAACCAAGATGAAATCTGAAAGAATCACGCTAAAACAAATCATTGAGGGCTTTCGAAATCCCGAAACGGTAAGGGCCCTGTCAAAAGAAATTAACCGCGAAGCCGAAAAGCTGCAAAGAGAAGTTAATATAATGGAAGTCTGCGGGGGCCACACCCATATTATCGCGAAATACGGCCTTACCCAGCTTATTCCTGAAAACATAAAATTTATTCACGGCCCCGGATGCCCCGTATGCATCATGCCAAAAGAAAGAATTGATCACGCCGTTATATTAGCCGAAAAAAGCGACGTCATACTGGTAACCCTGGGCGATATGATGAGAGTTCCGGGAAGCCAAAGAAGCCTTCAAGAATCTCGCTCGCATGGCGCCGATGTTCGTTTCGTTTATTCTCCGCTTGAAACGTTAAAAATTGCTAAAGAAAATGCCGATAAAAAAGTCATTTTCTTCGCAATCGGCTTTGAAACGACAACGCCGATGACCGCCTCTTTAATACAAGAAGTCGGGAAAAAAAACATAACCAACCTTCTTTTTCATATTAATCACGTAACGGTACCAGAGCCGATGGAAGCCGTATTGCAGACAGAAGGCTCAAAAATTGACGCTTTTATAGGCCCCTCTCATGTAAGCGTCATCGCCGGCGCAAAAATTTACAAGCCTATTGTCGATAAATATAAAATACCCGTGGTAATAAGCGGATTTGAGCCGGTCGACGTCATGCAGTCGACCCTGATGATTGTAAAACAGTTCAATGAAGACAGGCGCGATCTTGAAATTCAATATACCCGCGGGGTTACGTTTGAAGGCAACATAAAAGCGCAAGAAATGATAAAAGAGGTTTTCGATATTGCCGAAAAATTTCGATGGAGAGGAATCGGCGACATACCAAATAGCAGCCTAAAACTAAAAGAAAAATATGACAATCTAAACGCAGAAAAAATCTACCACCTGCCCCATGAATCTATTGAAGATCACAAATCTTGCCGATGCGGAGACATCTTAACCGGCAAAGCCCTGCCCGTAGAATGCAAAGTTTTCGGCAAAGCCTGCACGCCCGATAGACCAATGGGCGCTTGCATGGTTTCAGAAGAAGGCGCCTGCGCCGCATACTACCGCTACGGCCGGGGGCTGACAAACCAGAAAGTTTTAACGTAAATCGTCATGAAAAAAATTTTATTAGAACACGGAACCGGAGCCGACAAAAGCGCTAAACTGATAAACGATATCTTCTTAAGCCATCTTGGCAACGAAACCTTAAATAAACTTGAAGACGCATCGGCCTTCAGGGCCCCTGAAAATCTTGCGGTCTCTACCGACAATTTTACCGTAAAACCAATCTTTTTTAACGGCGGAGATATAGGCAAACTGGCCGTTTGCGGCACATGCAACGATCTGGCGGTTATGGGCGCAAAGCCGCTTTACTTAAGCGCGGGTTTTATCATAGAAGAAGGATTTCTCATTGACGACTTAGAAAAAATTGTTATCTCAATGAAAAACGAACTGGCTGTAAACAACGCCACTGTCATAACGGGCGATACGAAAGTGGTTCCTAAAAACGCCGCCGACGGCATTTATATAAACACAACCGGAATAGGCGAAATTAAAATGCCCGGTATATCTGCCTCAAGCATACAAGAAGACGATATTATCATTGTTTCAGGAAACGTGGGAGATCACGGCTCGGTAATTTTCGCTAGCCGCGAAGGAATTGACATAAAATCGGATCTTAAAAGCGACTGCGCCAGTCTTTGGCCCCTTGTTCAACAATTGATAGAGGCAGATCTGAAAATTCATTCAATGCGCGACGCAACCAGAGGAGGCTTAAGCGCGGTCTTAAACGAATGGGCCGAAAAATCTAAAACGGGCCTCTACATTCACGAAAAAGACATCCCTCTATCTGACGAAACGCGCGGAATCTGCGAACTCTTAGGATTTGAACCCTACCATTTAGCCTGCGAAGGAGCCTTTATTATGGCCGTTAAAAAAGAAGACGCCGAAAAAACCCTTGAAATATGCCGCGCCTCAAGTTTGGGTAAAAACGCCTCAATCATAGGCTATGCGACTAACCGGCATCATGAAAAAGTTTTATTAGAAACCCCCATGGGCACGGTTAGAATTTTTGAGACTCCCTCGGGACTTCTTCTGCCGCGAATCTGCTGATGCATGAACTTTCTATCGCCTCAAGCCTTATAAACATATGCCTTGAAAAAGCGGCCGAAAATAACGCCGCGAAAATCATAAACGTCAAAATAAAAATAGGCAAACTAAGCGGCGTTGAAGTTCATTACCTCAAAGAAGCCTTTGATGTCGTTAAAGCCGGCACCCTTGCCGAAAATTGCTCTTTTGAATATATTCTGCAAGATATAGTGGTTTTCTGCGAGGCGTGTCAAAAAGAATCTGTTTTAAAAGAAAATATTTTTAAATGCCCCCTGTGCCAGAATAAAGAAATTCAGGTTATAGACGGCGAAGATTTATTTTTAATGAACCTCGAGTTTGAAAAATAATACTTGAAAAATAATAATTGCCTGTTATTGCGCAAGCCTTACGACAATCAAGCAGATATCGTCGTTTGAAAACTTTTTTGCCCTGTACGATTCAAGCTCGTCAATAATAACACCGCTTATCTGCGCCGAAGACTTTGCCGATAAAAATTTCTCGGCGTTTTTTTTAATAAATTCATTGAATTTTTTTTCTCCGTATTCATTATTATCATGATCAATTTCTTCGTAAATGCCGTCGGTAAATAAAATTAAAATATCTTCTTTATCGAACTTTATCTCTTTCGTTTCATACTCGCTTTTATTATCAACGCCTATAAGAGTTCCTTTTGCTTTTAATAAGACGGGCCCGCTCTCTTTCTTCAAAAGTATCTGATGCGGATGACCCGCAGACGCATAAGACAGCGTTCCCTCGTTATAATCGCAAATAAACGCCGAAAACCATGCTTCACTCGTAAATTTTTTCTCATAGATAAACCGATTCATTAAAGAAAACCTTTCATGCGGATTTAAATCTAAGGAAGCCTGCTTGCTCATAATATCAATGCGCATTGTTGAAAGAGCCGCCAAAATACCGTGGCCTATTGCGTCGGCCAGCGTTATCGAAAGTCTATTCTGCCGCGGATGATCTATATGATAATAATCTCCGCCTACTTTCTGGTTCATCGGAAGATATTGAACATCGATATCAAATTCTTTTATTCCATCGAGAGTTTTTTTATCAATAAGAATGTTTTTCTGAACCAGAGACGAAATCTCAAGCTCTTTTTCAATTTCTAAATACTTTTTGTTCTCATCGTACGCGTCTTTTAGCCTTTTGCTCTTTTCAATGAGTTCGTCTGTAACCTCTGCCAGCGAAATATTTAACTCTTCAGATTCTTCAAAGGCCCCGACAAATTTTTTTGAAAGCAAATAAGCCTGAAAAAAAATAAACGCTAAAGAACCTAAACCGGTTAACTGAAAAGTATCAATAACCTCATTTGTATGCAATATATCGTTAATAACCGTAATAAAAAGAACAATAAATCCCCAAATTATGATATTTGAGCCTTCTCTCTTTTTTATTAAAGCCTTCATTAAGAAATAAATACAAAAAGGACCTCCAAGAAGATAAATATATTGATAAGGAACCAAAAGAATTGTATAAATTTTTGCCTCAAATATTAAAAAAGGTAAAGAAACAAAAAATATAACGTTAATGATTTTAGAAAATAAACGAGGGATCTCTTCAGGAAAGAGTTTTTTAAAAAACGATAAAATAACCGCAGGAAACGCAAAAAAAGTAAAATACTCTATTTTCATTATAAGTTCCCAGCTCAGGTTAGAAAATACCGCCGTTAACACGGCTTCGCCCATAACAAGACTTCTAAGCAAGATCAATCCGCAGAAAACTCCGAAATAAAAAATAGACTTATCTTTCTTTCTTAAAAAATAAAGACCTAAATGATAAATAAACATCATTAAAAAACCGCCAATAACAAATAAATCAAGCCCCTGCAAAAGCGAATGCATTTTTGAAATCGAATTTACGTCGCCCATATATAAATTCATACGAGGACCGCTGAGCAAATGATGAAAACTTGAAACATGCAATATGATTGAAAATTTATTTTGCGGCGCGTTAAAGCACTGGGTCATAGACGTTCTTTGCGGCTTAGAATTTTCTTTTGTTTTGCCTGCCTCGCCGTTCTTTAACAGAATTTCATTATTTATGTAAACAACAAACGGAACAGTTAAACTGTTTGCGTATAAGCATAAAATACGGGCCTCGTCTGAAACGCCAACCTCTAATCGAAAAGAAGCGTAACCGTCGTTTTCAATTTCTTTCCCATCAATTAAAAAGTTCTTCCAGCTTTCGAAAATGTTTAAATAACCGCTCTTTTGAGGCGGGTCTTCTGCGTTAATATCTCTTTCAAATACAAAATCGTTCCAGTAAAATTCCCATGGCCCGCTTAAGCGTACATTTTTACCGTTTTTAAAGTCATGACCCGATAAGTCTATAAATCCGTTTTGAACATGAGGCTTCTTTTGATTACCGCATTTATAATTTGTCAATATCAAAAAAGGCAATATAAATAATATAAATATTCTCTTAGCAGAGGCTCTGTTGAACATGATTTTCGACATAAAATATTTCTTAAAAATGATTATTTTCTAATTTTAGAATGAAGTCATAGAGTCAAGCGATTCGCCTTTGCTCTATTACGAAGTTACAATTTTCAGACATCAGGTTTCTAAAATTAAAACACAGACATCGTCCATGATTCCGATTTTTGTAACGACCGATTTGATACGATTAGACAGCTCTTGCGCCGAGAAAGAAAATGATTCATCAAATACCTCATAAAGCGGAGTATTCTTAAACGATTCTATGCCTTTTTCCATATCTTCATATTGATAACCGACAGAATCTAAAAGACCGTCGCTGTAAAATAAAATACGCGATTTTTTCGGCAGAATAATTTTCTTATTTTTATATTCTTTTTTCTTTTTTACAAATTCATTGCCGACCCCCAAAGAATGCCCCTGCGGCGAGATATCTAAAAATTTTAAATCAACCCTCTTTTTTCTGTCTCTACCGAGAATAATAGGAGGCGGATGCGCCGCCGATGAAAACAGCATCTCTCTTGTCTTATGATTATATACCGCGTATATCGCGCTGATTAAATTATTCTGCAGATAAGGCATCAGAAAAATATTCAAATCATTTAAAAATATTTTCGGATTTAATAGCTTTGACTTTTTCGCGGTTTCTTTATGATCTGATAATGCGTTTGAAATCACGCTTTTTACCATAACGGTATATAAAGAAGAAATAATTCCGTGCCCGGTAACATCGCTGAAAAAAATGCCCGTTTGAGTTTTGCCCTTTAGTTCTATTATGTTATAAAAATCTCCTCCGATTTCTTCGATTGGAACGTAAATTGCCGAGATTTTTTCATGCGTCGTCTCTTCTATCATTTTGCTCTGCATTTCTGACGCCGCTTTTATTTGCGCTTTATGAGCCTTTCTTTCTAACTTTTTTAATTCTATCTGAAATTCTCTTTCTGTCATATCTTGCTTTAGTTTTAAAGATTTTATTTCTGCCTCTTCTTTTTCTTTCATAGACAATTTTATTCTGTAAGCAAGCCCTAAAGATAATACAGAAGCCTCTATGGCCGAACCTATATGCATAACATACTCTGTTATACCCGGAATATAAAAATTAAATATTTTCAATGAATAAATAATAATTCCCGCTAAAAAAACGCCCCATGCCCATAGATAATATTTCGCCAGAATATATGTCTTATACCATAAAACAGAGATCATCAGCGCCAAAATAACGCTGATGAGCATCATAACCAGCAAAATCTGCACGCCGATTTCATAACTAAATAAAACCGTTAAAATATTGATTACCGCCAATGCTATAAGCAATAAACATAACCGGTAAAATTTTTTGCTTCGGCTTTTTAGTTCTAAGAAATATATCGTAAAAAAAGAACTGAAAATGATTGTTGATAAAGCGGCAAGAATTCTCGATAATCTGACAAAGTCATTGCTAAAGAAAGGAAAAATCTGCTTTAATATGCCGCTTAACCCCAATAAGGAAAAAGCGTAAGAAGATATAAAAATCACGTAAAAAATATATGTTTTTTCTTTCAAAATAAAAGACAAATAAAGATTGTATATTATCATTGCCAAAATAATTCCGTAATAAAGACCGTATATACTCATTTCTAATCTATCTTTTTTCAAAAATGACTTCGAACTCGCCAGTAAAACAGGAATTTCGACCGTATCAGCCGATTTAACCCGAATATAAAAATCCCTTTTTGTTTCAGGTTCCATTTCAATAAAAAATATATTTTTTCTGTGCCGAAGATCTCTTTTGAAATAATCGCGGTCGTTGCCCTGCTCTTTTTTAACTATCTCTCCCGAGGCATTTAAGAAAAACAGGTCGATTTCGTCTAACAACGGAAAGTCAAAAATCAAATACCATTTTTTAGAGTTTGGGCCCTGATTATCAAGACTGAATTTTCCCCAGAATGCCGAACTTGAAAACGAGAACGCCGGATACGATAAATTCTGCTTTTCAAGCTTTTTATATTTTCTATTCATAAAATCATGAATATTAAAATCATTATTAATGTCTTCATAAAACTCAACGCTTTGACTGATATCTATGATTTCGACCGAATCGTCTAGCTCAATAACTTCAGAGCTTAACGAACAAGGCAAAAAAAGAAAGACGCCTAATATTATTAATAAATAATTTTTTATCATAAAACGCCGTTTAAAATATGAATTTTCAAATATTTTCACAAGCGCCCCCGCTTTCTTGGCGCTTATATTCTGAAATTTTTATTTTTCTCGTATGTCTATTCTTTTTTTTGACGGTGACAGACGCAAATGCGGACGTTTTAGGATTAATGTTCTTTAAATTAAAATATTTTTTATGAAAAAACTCGCGTTATTCTTATTTCTTTCTGCGCTCGCCTCTAACATAGAAGCCGAAAACATATTAAAATTAAACCGAAACGTCGAATCTTACAATTTAGGTTCATATCTTAATTTTTACCAGGACGATTCTTTTGAAATAAAATTTGAAGATATCTTAAAATCAGATGCGCAGGGAAAATTTCTGAAAAAATTCTCGTCTACGCCCGCTTTTGGTTTTATAAATTCGGCTGTCTGGGCCAAAATAACTATTGATAATACTCGCTTAAATAAAGAATGGCTTCTTCTTTTTGATTATGCGCTTATCAGTGAAATTGATATTTTTATTGAAAATCAAAACGGCTCTTATAAACATATACAATCGGGAATCGCCCGCGATATAAATACAAGATATGTCTTTTATCGAAAAATAATTCTGCCTCTCGATTTAGCCGCAGGAACAAAAAACGTCTATTTTCGTTTTACTTCTGAAAATCCGCTTGATTTGCCTATAAGGCTTATTTCACCCGCGGAATTTGAAAAGATTAATAATCTTGAAGCTATTATTCTGGGAATTTATTACGGAATTACGCTTGTTATGATTGTTTATAACCTGCTCATTTTCTTTTCAGTAAAAGATAAAAATTATTTATACTATATACTCTATATTACTTTTTACTGCATTGTTCAATTGGGCCTAGACGGATATCTTTCTCAGATTTTTTACGGAAAATATTATTTAATTGAACATAAACTTCGCTCTGTTTCGGCTTCTTTGGCGATAATATCGGCGATTTTTTTTACCAATAATTTTCTTCTTCTGAAAAAGAAACTGCCGGCTATGTATAAAATCTTAAAATTAATTTCTTATCTATGCATGGCCCAAATCATAATCGCTTTAATCGATTTCACAACGGGACACAAAATCATATACCTCTTAATGTTTTTATCCATTATATTATTTGTCGTCATCGGAGTTTCACAATTTAAAACCGGCCGCCAGGCGCAGTATTTCTTTGCCGGATGGATTATTTTCTTAATTTCTGCCCTGATATATTCTTTCAGAACAATCGGAATATACATCCCCTACATGAGCGCTTATGGTATGCAGATAGGCTCCATCTTTATCATCATAATATTGGCTTTGGCCCTCGCTCATAAAATAAAAACGCTTAACGAAGAAAGAGAAAAAAATCTGATTGAAGCCCTGAAGAATAAACAAATACTTCTAAAAAAAGATATGGAATTTCAAAAAATAGCCCTTCAAAACCAATTGGGCGAAAAAGAACGATCAATCACAAGAGGCATTCTAGAAGGGTTAATACCTCAGGGCGAAATACATAAAACATTTTTTTCATCTTTTATCTCTAATAAAAACATAGGCGGAGATTTTTTCGATGTTTTTAAGATTAATAAAAATAAAACGGCCATTTTCATGAGCCAGACTTCAAAGGTTGGTCTTACGGCTGCTATTTTATCTATTTTAATAAAAATTACGCTGAACAATTTGAGAACAGAAAAAAAACAAAGTTCTCAGTCTATTCTTAACAAACCTGTACAAATTATAAAATATATGACCGATCAAATTTCGGACCATATTGAAAATAAAAACATAAATCTCTTTTATGGAATATATGATAATCGTAATAATAAATTTGAATATGTCAATAGCGGATTTTTCAGCCCCATCGCGTTATCTTTAAACGAATTTAAAGATCATACCAATTTAACTTTTATCAACAAGAAATCTGCCCTGATGCAAAATGATATTTATGAAAAAAGGAAAAAAACCGCCGAATTAAAAATTCAGAAATATCAAATCAAACCCTCTGAGAACATACTATTTTTTAATTCGGCCTTTGCCTCAATCGTCGGATTAAAAAGAGGCGTCAATGTCGATATTATATTAAAAACTGAAATTCTCTCTCTTCTAAGATCTGCCCATAAATATAAAATAAACATTCTTTTCGCTAAAATAAAAGAAATCATGTTAGATAAAAACAAATATGTTGAAAATCAAAATATATTCTTTATTAATCTAAATACCTGATAATTACTACTATAACGGACTCAAAATTCCCGAAAGCGCCGGATTGGTCACCTTCGTATAAACCGTCGTGGTTTTTATATTCGCATGACCCAAAAGCTTCTGTATATACCTGATATCTGTTCCCCCCTCTAAGAGATGGGTAGCAAACGAATGACGCAAATCGTGCGGAGTCGCGTTCTTCGTAATTCCCGATATTTTTGCCGCCCTCTGGAAAACTTTCTGCATTGACCGCGCCGCAAGGGGCCCGCCTTTTCTGTGAGAAGATTCAAAAACAAAGTCGTTAGGATTTTTTCTGTCAATAACGTTTTTCAGGTCTGCGGTAAGTTTTTGAGATAAAACTGTTATTCTGTCTTTTTTGCCCTTTGAACGCCTGACGCGTATTGTTAAATTTTCAAGATCAATATCTTTTACCTGAAGCTTTAATACTTCAGATATCCTCAAACCGCCCGCATACATTACGGAAAAAAACAAGCGGTGTTTTAGATTATGAATAACCGATAAAAATCGCAGTATCTCATCGCGACTTAAAACTACCGGCAGAGACTTATCGCGCTTAAAGTTTTTAATATTTTCAATAAGATATGATTTTTTTAAAACCTCTGAATAATAAAGCACAAGCGCTGAACGTAAAATATTCAAATATGACGTAGACGCATCGCGTTCGTCAATCAGATAAAGAAAATAATCGCGAATCATTTTGTCAGTCAGTTTATCAATAGATAAATTAGTATCTAAAAAATAACGCTGCATTAACGAAATTACCGACGAATAATTTTTAATAGTTTTAAACGCCAGCGATCGCATTTTCAAGGTTTGAATAAACTCTACCCTATAAGGGAAATAAATCTTTCTCGCCTTTGGACGCTTTGCAACATGAACCCTTAAGAATTTAGGCTCAATAAAATGAGAAAGTTCGGCAAAAATTCTACGAGGCATGAGAAGATAGTTTTTATAATAATTTAGAAGAGCCACGAATTCATATTTATCGATTTTTCCGTTTCGAAATAAAAAATATTTGAGCTGAACATTGCCAACATACATAGGCTCTTTACCCGCCCAATTTCGCAGCAACCGGATATATTCCCTCGGTTCACGCGCCTCTAGTGAAAAGCCCTCTTTCTCACTTTCCATATGTACACTTTACAGATGACGGTCTTTTCTGCAATCATTTTTTAGAAATTTTTCAAAAAATAAATTGCTTGTTTTACAAAAAGCCCCAATACTGGTAATCTGAATATGCTTTAAAGCTGCGAAAATGCATAGCCAGTATTTTATTCTTTACGCTTCTGAAATCTTTTATCTCATAAATTATTTTGATCCCGTACCAGAAGAGATTTTCTTTACTGACTTTTTTCTTCAATAACCTATCTAAAAACATGCACAGAGAAATACGTATCAATTGAGACACTGAAATTTTCAGTTGTATTGCAGCGTTTCTTAATAAGATTTCATCGCAGCCGTATAGACAAAGCTGATGCCGATGGGTTATTTTTGAGGCATTTTTCTTGATACTTTTATGAAGAATATTCATTTTGTTTGTCCAGCGGATGTTTTTCTTTAGCGTTACCTGAAAAACGCAATATCGGACAATCCATGAGAAACTCTTGCTGTGCATTTGCGCAGCAAGTTTTACATTTTCCCAAAGATATACATCCAAATGTACATTCCAGATATTCTTAATCTCTTCTTTTGCCCAGTGAGGCTGTTTATTACACTTCATATTATTATAATACCCTAAAAAAATAAAATCATTCCTCTATAAAATGAACTTTTTTAATAAATAATTCCAGTCTATCCGACACCATCCCCCGCTTTCTGTATCTACTTATTAAATGCTTTTCAAACCGAAACGAAGCCGCTTCTCGGCATATGGATTACATTACACAGATGATACTCGACATGAAGTTTGCGGCGTTCAGCGACCGGACCATCCAGTCATACTCAAAAAGCGTCAGACTCGCGATAAAACAAATAGAAAAACATCCGGCCGATATCGATCAAAAAGATATCAACGAATTTCTTCTTTACCTTTATGAAAAAGACGCCGCCGGAAAAACAATGATTGTCTACTACTCTGCGCTGAAGTTTTTCTTCTCAAAAACCCTAAAAAGAAACTGGAAATTTGACAGAATACCCAAACTCGGCAATTACAATCGAAAACAGCCCCGGCCATTAACCCGAAACGAAGTAAAAATTTTGATTAAAAATGCCTCAAAAACGATATACCGCGTCATTTTTGCGCTAATGTATTCAGGCGGATTGAGACTCTCTGAAGCAAGGTTCTTAACTCTCAGAGATATTAACGAAAAAGAAATGATTATAAACATCGAAAAAGGCAAAGGCGGATTTAGACGCCAGACTGTCCTGGCCAAAAAAGCTCTCGAAATGCTGAAAGAATACCAGGAAGTAAATCCGACCAGAGGGCTGCTTTTTCCCACAAAAAGATATGACTGCCATAGCGGACTCTTGTTCGGCATCCCCGAAAAAGGCAAACCCATAAGCCAGAGATCCGTCATTCGCGAATTCAGAAAAATTTGCGAAAAAACCGGCATCCCGGGCATTACCTCTTCCCATTCTCTGCGACACTCATTCGCGACACACCTCATTGAAGACGGCCTCTCAATCATAAGCGTCCAAAAACTCCTTGGACATAAATACCTGAAAACCACACTACAATACCTGAAATACGCAGAAATGCGCCCTGAAAAAAACTTCAGCCCGTACGATATGTTTTAATCCCACATTTCACAAACTCTGCCATTTTGCGAACTTTTACCACGCATTTAAAATCAAACAAAACAACAAGCCCCACCCACCCTTTCATCGCATTTTAACCCGCCAGCCCCCCAAATTCCGAACATTTTACACGCATATTAACCTTCACAAAACCCCAAAGAAAACCATAAAACATTGACAAAAAGACTCCTTTTCACAAGGGTATCTAAAAGAAGTTATCTGAAAGAAACGGCTTTATTATGTAGGTATTTTCAGGCTGCTGGCCTACTTCTTCTCATTCTTATTTGTTGGTACGTTCGGTTTTGTTTTTTTTTATATTTTTTCCTGATAGACTTTTCTAACCCAGCAATCTTTTGTAAGTTTGGTTTTGATCTTTATTTTTTTTTTATGAATCCTTGAAGACTCTTGTAAACGGGCATTATTTTGTATGTTTGGTTTTGATCTTTTTTGTTTTTTTTCAATCTTCCTTTTATTTTAATACAAATATATTTTTAATTTAAAGAATATAAATTGTAATTATTTTTTTTTATATAATTCCTTAAAGATTTCTGCAAAGTATTAACAGATCTAAGCCGTTCCCTTCAGATAACAACGACTACCAGCTGCGCTCCCTTTGGTCGCTCGGGTCGCGCTGTTAGCTGATCTTTAAAAAGATTTACGGCTGAAAGACTTATTCTCTTATAGAAATTGGTTTGACGCTTGACCTAATTTGCAATTGCTTTTTACTTAAACGCTTTGATGCGCAAAAGCAAGAGCTTTATTGTTGCTTACAAAGCTGACAAAAAGCAATTGCAAACTACTGGTAGCCGTCGACGTTATCTGAAAGAAACGGCTTTATTATGTAGGTATTTTTAGGTTGTTGGCCTACTTCTTCTCATTCTTATTTGTTGGTACGTTCGGTTTTGTTTTTTTTTTATATTTTTTCCTTATAGACTTTTCTAACCCAGCAATCTTTTGTAAGTTTGGTTTTGATCTTCATTTTTTTTTATGAATCCTTGAAGACTCTTGTAACCGGGCATTATTTTGTATGTTCGGTTTTGATCTTTGTTGTTTTTTTTCAATCTTCCATTTATTTTAATACAAATATATTTTTAATTTAAAGAATATAAATTGTAATTATTTTTTTTTATATAATTCCTTAGAGATTTCTGCAAAGTATTAACAGATCTAAGCCGTTCCCTTCAGATAACAACGGCTACCAGCTGCGCGCCCTGATCGGGCTGCTCGGGTCGCGCTGTTAGATGATCTTTAAAAAGATTTACGGCTGAAAGACTTATTCTCTTATAGAAATTGGTTTGACGCTTGACCTAATTTTCAATTGCTTTTTGCTTAAACGCTTTGTTGCGCAAAAGAAAGAGCTTTATTGTTGCTTACAAAGCTGACAAAAAGCAATTGAAA
>JAOUOT010000033.1 GCA_029880265.1 Spirochaetia bacterium
TTTCTCAAGCGTCTACTCTCTTTATTTAAAAGACTGGTGGCCGGCAAATGTTGAATTAAATATCAAAATCTGGAATTTTACTTCGGTGATGATACGGGCGATTTCCGGAGAAAATTTTTAACCCCCTTCTATGATTTAGATCATAATATTGTATTTGACAAAAAGAGGCAATTGAGCTTTTTCTTGAGACTTCTTCGGATGAAGAAAAGATCTGCTAAATAATCGTCCTTTACTTCACATTATCATATTTCAAAAAGACTTTCATGTCAGACATACAACTTCGAAAAAATATTAAATTAGGCTTGCGGGTTCGCATCGTCTTGAAGGCAGACCAAAGAAGCGGTAAACTCACCGAAGGCGTTGTTCAGAAGATTTTGACAAACTCGCCTTCTCATCCGCATGGCATTAAAGTGCGCCTTGAAACCGGCGAGGTAGGCCGTGTGAAAGAAATAATATAATCTGGCGCGGGCTTGCAGCCGCATAGAGGGGAAAGCGGCTTAACAGATTAGTTATCAGATGTTATAACAAATTATAATTCATTAAATTTTATTTCTTTCGATTAATTTTCCGGTAATGAATTTATGTATCAAACTTGATACCAGCGTTTGATAAGGAATGCCTTCATTAAGGGCAATGTTTTGTATAGATTCCAGATCTTTTTGATTTATTCGTATATTAATACGCTTATCTTTTTTTAATGTATTTTTTGCATATTCGGAATATTTATTTATATTTTTTTTATAATCTTTAATAGATTTCCATTCTTCATTTTCAAAAGAGTCTAAAATTTCTTTTTCTTCTTTATCTAATTTATTTTTCTTCATTTTTATTCCCTCGCAAATATTTTTTCGTGGCTTTTCTGCTTGGCATAATAGTTTTTAAGAATATCTCATTTTTATTTTCTATGAATGGTATGATATAAATATAGTCTTCAATATTTAAAACAAATAATTTTTGTTCAGGATATTTTTCTTTATTTGGATGTTCCATTATATCTAAAATTTCTCCTTTTTCAATGTAATGGGTTACAACTTCAAAAGATATTCCTTTTTCTGTTTGTAAAAATATATTCTTTTCATAATCCCAATTTATAGCCTTCACTAGAGTCAATATACACAATGTGTGCCTAATGGCAACACTTTTTCAGAAGAAAAGGCGTTGAGTATTCAAAGTTGAGATATCAGATATAGAAAAAGAAAATAACCCAGAGTATTGTTAAAACAGTTAAGTCTGAAACAGAGGGTTAATTTATTCTGTTAGCCACGTATCTTCAGTGCGTGGTGGCTAACAGAATGAAGAATTATCGGCTACTTAGCAAGCCACTTCATCATCGAACGAAGTTTTTTGCCTACGGTTTCAATAGGATGGTTATTTTCTTCTTTTCGAAGTCTTTCGAAGTTGGGGTAGCCCGCGTCGGTTTCGGCGATCCATTCTTTGGCGAACTGGCCGCCGTTTTTCTTCTGGATGGCTTCTAAGACTTTTTTCATGTTGTGTTTTACGTGAGAATCGATTACTTTAGGGCCGCTTGTCAAATCGCCGTATTCTGCGGTATCTGAAATGGAGTGGCGCATTTTCGCGAGGCCGCCTTCGTAAATTAAATCTACGATAAGTTTGGTTTCGTGAAGGCACTCGAAGTATGCAATTTCAGGGTCATAGCCCGCTTCGGTTAATGTTTCAAAACCGGCTTGAATAAGATGAGAAATGCCTCCGCATAAAACGGCCTGTTCGCCGAATAGGTCGGTTTCGGTTTCTTCAGAAAAAGTGGTTTCTAAAATGCCCGCTCTGCCGCCGCCTACGCCCATCGCGTGCGCTAAGGCTCTTTCTTTGGCTTTGCCGCTTGCGTTTTGATGAATAGCGATTAGAGAAGGAACTCCGCCGCCTTCTGTGTATACTCTGCGCACAAGATGACCGGGGCCTTTTGGCGCCACCATGTAGACATCGACATCTGAAGGGGGCTGAATGCAGTCATAGTGAATATTAAACCCGTGAGAAAACACGAGAGCCTTGCCGGCTGTTAAATTTGGTTTGATATCGTTTTCAAAAAGTTTTGCCTGTACAGTATCGGGCGCTAAAATTTGAATGATAGTCGCTTTTTTCGCGGCTTCTGCCGGTTCATAAACCTCAAAGCCGTCTTTTTTGGCCTGTTCGACCGAAGACGACGACGAGCGAAGCCCAATAATTACGTTTAAGCCGCTGTCTTTCATGTTTTGCGCCTGCGCGTGGCCCTGCGAGCCGTAGCCTATCACGGCGATAACGTCGTCTTTTAAAGTGTCAAGATTGCAGTTTTCGTCATAGTATAAATTTGCCATTTTGTCTCCTGAAGGGTTTATAACTTTATTTCAGAAAAAACCCGTTAACTATATTTTTAAGATGAAAAATGAAATTTAAGACATGTCGTCAAGGTTTTATATTTTACATTGGCGCGTAAAAAAGGTCGCCGGCATATTCAGATAGACGGCGGCGCTTTTTTTTTTACACAACGCTTAAATTTTATATTAATATGTAATTCATATGAGTAAAGATAACATTGAAGTGCCCGAACTTGGCGAATCAATCACCGAGGGAACAATCGCCTCATGGTTTAAAAATGAAGGCGATGCGGTAGAGGCCGACGAACCTGTCGTAGAGCTTGAGACCGACAAGGTCACCGTTGAAATAAATTCTCCCTCTGAAGGAATTCTAGAAAAAATCTTAAAGAATATCGGCGAAACCGTAAAGGTTCACGAGGTAATAGGCGTGGTATCGGCCGGTAAAAATATAGGCCCCGCGGCCGAAGAAGAAAAAAAATCCGCAAAAGAAACATCAAAAGAAACCGCCGCCAAAGACATCGAATCGTTAACGACCCCCTCTGCAAGGCTTCTTATTGAAGAAAATTCTCTTGATATCGCCGCCATAAAAGGCAGCGGAAAGCACGGCCAAATTACCAAAGAAGACGTTTTGCTTTATCTTGAAGGGGCGTCTAAAGCCGAAGAAAAACAATCGCCGGGGCCAAAGAAAGAAACACAAATTAAAGGGCCCGCTATCTTGCAAGATACCAAAGGGCTTGAAGAAATAAAACCCATGAGCCGCTTGCGGCAGGCCATTGCAAATCGTCTCGTTGAGGCCCAGCATACGGCGGCAATTTTAACCACTTTCAATGAAATTGACATGAAAGCGGTTATCGATTTAAGAGCCAGATATAAAGAAAGTTTTGAAAAAAAACATGGCGTAAAACTCGGATTTATGAGCTTTTTCGCGAAAGCCGCGGTAAACGCGTTAAAAGAAATTCCGGCGATAAACGCCGAAATTCGGGGCGAAAATATCGTTTATAAAAACTATTATAATTTAGGAGTCGCCGTCGGCGGCCCGAAAGGGCTCGTTGTTCCCGTTGTAAGAGACGTCGATAAAATGACTTTTGCCGAAATTGAAAAAGAATTGGGCAGGCTGGCCGAAAAAGTAAAAACGGGATCTATTGCCTTATCTGATCTTGAAGGCGGCACCTTTTCTATAACAAACGGAGGTATTTACGGTTCTATGATGTCGACCCCGATATTGAACCCTCCACAAAGCGGCATTTTGGGCATGCATAATATTGTAAAAAGAGCCGTTGTCGTAGGCGATGAAATTCAAATAAGACCGATGATGTATGCCGCTTTATCTTATGATCATAGAATTGTTGACGGTAAAGAAGCGGTTACTTTTCTTGTAAAAATTAAAGAAGCCATAGAAGACCCTTCAAGGTTAATGCTTGAAGTCTAAAAACGCTGAAGAAAAAAGAAGAGAAATAAATGGAAAATAAAAAATATGATTTGGTTGTTCTTGGGGCGGGTCCCGGGGGATATGTTGCGGCGATTAGAGCCTCTCAACTTGGCTTAAAGACGGCTATTGTTGAAAAAAGAAAAACTCTCGGAGGTACCTGCTTAAATGTCGGATGCATTCCGACAAAGGCTCTTCTTGACTCGACCGAAAAATATTATAAAATTCGCGAAAAGATGGCCGTGCACGGCATTCAAATATCTGAAGCCGAAGTTGACGTTAAAAAACTTGCCGATAGAAAAAATAAAATTGTATCTGAAGTCTGCCAGGGCGTCGAATTTTTAATGAAAAAAAATAAAATTGACGTCTATACCGGAACGGGAAAAATTCTCGAAAAAGGCAGGGTAGAAGTTTCTCTGGCAGAAAATCTGCCTGAAAAAACGGTTTTAAATTGCGATAATATTATAATCGCGACAGGCTCTGTTCCCATTGACATACCTATTTTACCCATAGACGGCAAAACAATCATTACATCTGATCACGCTGTCGATTTAAAAGAAGTTCCTGAAAGGCTCGCCATCATAGGCGCCGGCGTCATTGGCCTTGAACTAGGTTCGGTATATGCCCGCCTTGGCGCGGAGGTCACGGTTATTGAAATGCTTCCCAGACTTTTTATGCCGGTTGACAAACAAATCGCGGCTTTTATGCAAAGATCGCTTGAGGCGCAGGGTTTTAAGTTTCATTTTAATCAAAAGCTTATAAGCTGCGAAAAAAATAACAATGAACTGAAATTAATTTCTGAAACAAAAGACGGCACAAAAAATGAAATAGCGGCAGATTGCGCGCTGGTAGCCGTGGGGCGAAAGCCGTATATCGAAAATTCGGGCATAGAAGATATCGGCGTAAAGCTAAACGAAAGAGGCAGAATTATCGTCAATGAAGAAACCTATGAAACCGACGCGAAAGGCGTTTATGCCATTGGCGACGTCATAGAAGGTTTAATGCTGGCGCATAAGGCCGAAGAAGAGGGCATCGCGGTTGCCGAGGTTATCGCCAAGAAACCGGCCCATGTCAATTACGCGGCGATTCCTTCGGTTGTGTACACCTCGCCTGAAATCGCGTGGGTGGGCGTTTCTGAAGAGCAGTGTAAAGAAAAAGGCGTAGAAGTAAATACGGGTACCTTTTTATTTAGGGCCAACGCCCGCGCCAAAGCAATGGAAGAAGCCGAGGGCATGGTGAAGGTCATTGCCGATAAGAAAACCGACAGACTTTTGGGGGTCTTTATCGCCGGGCCCCATGCCTCAGAGCTTATAGCCGAAGCGGCAGTCGCGTTTGAATTTTCGGCCTCTTCTGAAGATATTGCGCGATCAATTCACGCGCATCCTACGCTTTCTGAAGCGTTAAAAGAAGCCGCCATGGCCGCCTCAAAATGGTCAATTCATAGTTGATAAAATGTAATATTAGTTATGCGCTCCTGTGCGCCGAAGGGGCGCAGAGACACAGAACGAATATTAATATAAAAAACTTATTTGCCTAATTTGTTTTTGATTGATTCGCCGATTGCTTTTTGCTGCTGCATCAGGTAGCCTGCCCGCCCATATTGTTCCCTTAGTTTTTGAACATATTTCTCAACATGTTCCTCTACTTTTTTAATGTCTTTGTTTAAGCGGGTAATTCTTTCTTTGTTGCTGGCTATTTGACTGTCAATGATGCCTTTAGGATACTGTGTATATGGCGTTAAAAATAAATTAAGAGTATAGGCCATTCCGTTATCTATTCGCAGGTCTCCGTTTGTGTCGATGCCGAAAAAGTCTTTCACCGCTTCGGGATGATTTAAAAGCATTTCTTTTAGCTTTTCTTCGTCGACCTCTAAAAAACCTTCTGATATGCTTTTCCAGTTGCTTCCTATTTTTCCCGTTGAAATGCCAAGCATAGGAAGTATTTTAATTTTTGGATCTTTTTGCGCGGGGTACGCGTTTAAAGCTTTTATTCTTAGGCTGTTTACCAGACTTCGAACCGATGAATTTGTGATTAAGGTTCCGACTTCGTTATCTTTTTCGTCTAAACCGTCGCTTTCTTTTATTTTTGGCGCCTTGGTTTCTTTTCTTGTGTAGGCGATTAAATCGTTATAGTCTTTAATGAAATCTAGAATCTGGGTTATGGCCTTTTCTGTATTGGGCATTATTTCTGTTTTGACAGTTTCGTCAGAGGGTTTTAATAAACGAAGCGTCGTATTGGGAAGAATGTCTTTTATGCCGTCGTTTTTATCTCTTTCGATATCGACCCCGTCTAGGTTAACGACAGAATCTTGAGCCGGATCGATAATGTTGGGAAAGTTTTGATTTCCGTCTTTGAGTTCGGGTTTTACGTCTTCTTTTTTCGCGTCGTCTTTTGCCGGTTTTGGTTCGGCTTTTACTTCGTAAATCCATTCGACATTTGAAAAATCTGTCTGGGCGTTTTGCGTATAAAATTCATAACTTACGATATCTTTACTGACCGGTATTTCGACAAGCTCTCCTCTGCCTTTTAACGACAAAGACTGGCTGCTTCCCGTTGAATAATTTAGTCTTATTCCGTAATCATAGACTTTATCTTCTATTTGAGGTATTTCTCGTTTTCGGGTGATGTTATATGAATTTAAAATAATTCCCTGAATATTCAGCGTATCAACCGGGCCCTCGGTTATCGAAAACGGCGCCATATCTTCTTCTTTTTCGGGGCCCGAATGATATTTTAAGCGAAGTTTTAATTTTTTTAAACTGCCATTAGGTAGAGCCTTTGGTCTTTCGCCGTATTTTCGTCCGGCGTTATCGCTTAAGGTAAGGGTTCTTCTGTCGGGGCTTATTTCTGAGGGGCCCTCGGCGGTAACAAATAAAAATTCGGGTTTAAAGGTTAAGGGTACGCCTTCTTCGCGCGTCTGGGGCATGGCCTCAGGCGGGGGGGCCGCTTTTTGGGGCTCATGGGCCTTTCTTGGCCGGTAAATGCCCAGCTTATCAAGCAGTTTGTCGTGATCTGTGATTTGCCAAACTCCTTTTTTGCCAGTTTGAATACCCTCTAATACTAAAACAGACTCTTCGCCGTTAATATTTACCGTCTTTGCTTTTAAGATTTTATCGAAATTTGCGTTAAAAAAATCTTTCAGGGCCTCTACAGAGCCCCCGTTAAACTTTTTAGTTATGTCGTTTATGGTGATTTTGGCCGCCGAAAGATTGTCTTTTGATTTTATGCTGTCGCTTTTTACTTTTAACGAAGCAGCCAGATTTTTTACTTTAATATTGTGACTGCCTATTTCGGCATTTTTGTTGGCCACGCCTTCTATAATGCCCTCGGGAGTAGTCGCGATTTTTTTTTGTTCAAACGCGGCTTCAAAACTGTATAAAATATTAAGACTTTTTTGCAGCTTTCTTGTCTGCTCTTTGAGGCCCTCAAGGGCTTGAATTTGAACGCCAAGCCCGGCCTGCTCGTTTCTCATTCTGTGAATAGGCTGTTCTTCTAGTTTTTTCAGCTTTTCTATAACCGGGGCGGCTTGAAACCCCGAAAGACCGTCAATTATTGGCGCTGGCATAGTTTTTCCCTTAAGAAAAAAAGATTTTCCCTTAAGTTTATCGGAATTATTTTAATTTACTGAAGTTCTTTTTATAAAACCATAAAAATGTGATATAGTTCACGCAAAACAAATGTCACAGTTGTCGCATTTTGTAAATTTGGCGTTAAAATAATGATAGATGAATTTTCTGCGGCATTCGTTTGTTTTTGAATACTGCAGCATTTGGTATAAACGCTGTAAACTTTTTTTCTTTTTCAACTCAAGATATTCTTCTGATTGAAGTTCATCGGGCAAAGTATTGATTAATTTCAATGAATGTTTTTCTATATCGCCTTTCGTTACATTGTGTCTTTCAAAAATATTTAAAACCGTTTGCAGTCTTTGGTCGCCCCTGTTTTTATAGACAACTTTCGATTGCAGCTGCTCATAATCTAAAGAAGCAAGTTTATCGCCTAAGTTTTTCATTGTCTGGTATACCATGCCAATAAAATTTTTATCGGGATTTTCCCATTCAATGAAATCGAGAAGAACGGCAAGATCGTCTTCATTATAAAAGACATTGCAAAAAGACGGCTTGCCGTCTCGCCCGGCCCGGCCTATTTCTTGATAGTATGCCTCTAAAGAGGCGGGCAGTTCGGCATGAATTATATTTCGGATATCGGCTTTATCAATGCCCATGCCAAACGCATTGGTTGCCAGTAAAACGGTATTGTTAGATTTTATGAAGTCGTTCTGAACTTTTTTTCTTCTTTCGGCGGGCAGTTTGCCGTGATAAATTTCATGGGGTATTTTATTTACATCGAGAAGATGGCTGAATTTTTCGATATTCTTAATTAAATTAAAGTATACAATAGTATTTTCGTTTTTGTTTTTAATTTCATTTATGATCATTTTATTCTTAGAAGGCTCGTCAACGGCGGTTTTTACGCCAAGAAACAAGTTAGGTCTGCAAATTCCTTCATTATAAATATGAATATCGTCTTCTAAAAAACCCAGTTGCTTTATGATGTCTTTTTGTGTATCGAGTGTCGCCGTAGCCGTTAACGCTATCGTAGCAGGATTGCCCAACTGTTTGCGAAATTCGTTTATCTTTGTATAATCTGGCCTGAAATCATGACCCCACTGGCTTATGCAATGAGCTTCGTCAATCGCCAGTAAAGAAACTTTGCGATTTTTTATCGCTTTGATAAATTCAGTTTTACGAAACCGTTCGGGCGAAACATAAAGAATCTTGAAATCTCCCTTTGAAAGCTGATTATAAGTTTTTATTCTTTTTTCTTTTGAAAGAGACGAATTAATATAGGCCGCGTTTATATCATTATTTTTAAGCTGCGCGACCTGATCATGCATTAAAGAAATAAGAGGCGAAATAACGACTGTCAGGCCGTCAAAAACCAGAGCGGGCAGTTGAAAACAAATTGATTTACCCATGCCTGTCGGCATAATCACCAGACAGTGCCGGCCTGAAAGTATATCATTAATTATGCTTTCTTGCGAAGAACGAAATTCTGCAATGTTCAGCTTTTTCTTGTAAATATTGATATCTGTTGAGAAATTGTTTTTCATAAAAAATTTATATCGGGCAAAACATCTTCATTTTTTCAAAACCAGTTCTGCCAGCCCTGCAGATAATAGCGAAATATTTTAGGATCATTTAAGGCGCTAAACTCAATGTCTTTTTCTATTAAATCTTTTGAAAAGTTAAAAACTGTCTGAAATATATTGGCGTCTAAGAATCTGGTTTTAACGCTTAGTTTACGATCTTCTTCTAATTTTATAGAAGACGCTAAAACGAATCCCCAATCGCCAAATGAAGGCACATATACATGATAGGGTTTTACATGCTTAAAATCGGCGGAACGTACAGATTCGACAATGCACCAGAAGGCTTTTTTGGCAAAAAAGGGGCTCGTCGCCTGCGTTACGAAAACTCCCTGTTTAGAAAGACGCTTTCGTACGGTTTTAAAAAATTCACGGCTATAAAGACGAGACAGGCTAACATTTCTAGGGTCGGGTAAATCGCCTAAAATTACATCAAAGTATTCGTTGCTTTCATTTAAAAAAGTAAAGGCGTCTTCATGAATTACCTGTACTTTTGAATTTAATAAACTTTGCCCATTGACTTCTAAAAAGAGCGGATGTTTTATTGCCAGTCTTGTCACCTCGGGGTCTAAATCAACCAGCGTTATTTTCTCGACTTCGGGATATTTTAAGACTTCTCTTACCGCGAGACCGTCGCCGCCGCCAAGAATTAATACCGACTTTCTTTGCGAACCCAGAGTCATAGGAACATGAACCAACGCCTCATGATATCGGTATTCGTCAATAGATGAAAATTGCAGGTTGCCGTCTAAAAATAAACGTATATCTTTTTTATCTTTAGTGACGACAATTTTTTGATATTTTGTCTGTTTTGAAAGTATAACGCGATCATCATACAAGGCGCTTTCCCATGCGTTCATTAGTTTGTTTTCTGCAAGAAAAAATCCCGCCAGAATAGCGATAACCGCTATAATAATAATTTGTAAACTTTTCAAATGCTTGTTAGAAATATAGTCGCGAAAAAAGTATAAAGCAAAAGCGGCGACTAAAACGTTTAAGCCGCCGGCTACAATAGAGCTTTGAAAAAGGCCAAAAACAGGAAGCAATAAAAAAGGAAACAAAAGGCTGGCAAACAAGGCGCCCAGATAATCTAGCGACAGTATATTTGAAATGTTCTGACGCAGAGAATAGTATTTAACCATAATTCTGGTTAAAAGCGGTATCTCAAGACCTATTAAAATTCCTATTAAGATAATAAATAAAACCATGACCGGATAATACGATATCTCGGCCGCGTATGCCCCATAAAGTATGGGTACGCTTAAGCCCCCTACAATGCCAAGAATTCCCTCGATTAGAATGAATTTTAATAAAAGATTTTTACGAATAAAGCGGGAAAAGTATGTTCCCAGGCCCATCGCAGACATTGTCAAGCCGATTGTCAAAGAGAATTGCTTTATGCTATCGCCCAGAAAATAAGAAGAAATGCTTCCGATTAATAGTTCATAAATTATGGTGCAAAGGCCCACGAAAAATACAGAAAACAATAAAACAATTGTTTCTGTATTTGCCGCCGATTTCGATTTTTTTTTACTTTCCGCCACTTAATCCGCCGCCTCTGTGACCAGGGCCGCCTAAGCTTCCTGATCTTGCCGACGGGCCAAAATAGGTGCGCGGACCGCCCCAGTATCCCCAGTGGCGGGAGCCCGAATGAAATCCGTTATAGCCGATATAGCCCCAGCCTCTTGAGGCGTAAGAAAATGCGGCAAAAAAAGAACCCATAAGCAAGACCGATAATATAATTAGTTTTAAGTTTAAAATAATTCTACCCTCTCTTTCTATTTAACAAATAAACTCAGCAAAAATGAATAACATTACACAAGAAATAAGCCCTATGAAAATTTTTGATTCATCAGAAATATTTGATATTCTTTTCTTATCTTCATCATCTTTTGAACGATAATCAGAAAAATACCAGATTGCCGCAATGCCTAATAACGCAAAAAAACCTAAATAAAAATGCGAAGTCGGGCTGCCTGCCATGGGTTTTAGCGAAACGGTTATATTGCCCCTCGTCTCCCCCGCCTTTGATTTTTTCGCTTCAGATTGGAATCTTAAATAATAAGCGCCTTTAACGGGAAAGGTAACATTGAAAGAATATTTTGTTTTACTATATGTTTCTCCTTCGTCAATCTCTGCCCAAAATTCATCGCCAAAGCCAAATAAGAATTCTTTATTGTGATCTAGCAACTCGCCTTGAACAAAACTCCATGTATTTTGATCAAAATTCCGTGGATCTACAGAGACAGGCTGGCGTACTTCTATATAATATACAGAATTATCTTTCTGTGTTTCAATCGGTCCAATTTCAGATGATTCTAAAGGCGAAATTGTTTGTTTAAAAGATCTTCCTTCGCCGCTGAATAAAGAGAAGTAAGTAGAAGTCGCAAAACAAATTGCGGCAAAAACGCTTAAAACCAGCCTATATAAATAAGATTGTTTTTTGATAATTAGTTTTTCTTCAGAGCTTAGATTTGCCATTTTTCTAAAAAAATTTTATGAGCGAACGCTAAAATCAAGCATAAAATAAATAATTATTGCTATAGATATTGAGGCGCTCATCTCAAGCAGCGCCACGGCAATATTTTGATCTTTTGCGATAGACGAGTTCAGATCGATTTTCGGCAGCATAATTTTATCTAACAAAAGTCTCACAAGGGGAAAAATCGCCAGACTTATCGCTACGCTGATGCCAAAATCGATTAAACTTGTTTTCCAGTCGATAAAATTGCCCGCAATGCCCTTTAATAAAATTACTCCGGTGCCGGCAAGAATTCCTGCGAAGGCGATGCCTGCCGCGGCATTGTCTTTTTCAATTTCATGGTGAATATCAAAAGGAGTAATTAAATTGTATACAATTGTAGCGGCAAGTAAAACAAGCTGCCCCATAGAAAAAAAGACCAATACTGATAAAATACTGCCGCCTTCGCCGTAAATTGAACCCGCCACAATTAATGCAGACGCAATATAAGAGCCGAACTCTACGGCGCCCGCTCCCGCGTTTTTATCGCGTACAATTTCGTCAACACTGTAAAATTTTCGAAATAAAAGCTTGTTGTTTATGAATCGGGCCGCGTTTAAAAGTAATACTCCCATCAAACCATAGCCGATAAAATTTATGATATCTTGCTTTAACCCTTTCGAAGGACCAAGATAAGAGCCTAACAAAATAAAAACTATACCAATAAGATAGCCTGTAAGACTTATAGAAACAGCTAAGTTTTTATGGGTACCCAGTTGTTCCTGAATACTATAAGGCGCTATTTTGTCTTTAACAAAAAGAGAAAATGGTATGAAGAAAACGCCAATAAGTAAAAATATCCACTGGGGCTTTATTATAGAGCTTAATTCTGGCATTATATTTTTCTTAGCTTAGACTAAATACGGTGACCTGATTTAAGTCAATGCTTTCGCTTAAGGTAACGCTATATTCTTTATTGCCCCATTTTTCGACGCCGATAAACTTATCGCCGCTATCAGATTCAAAATCCCAGTAATATAATTTTTCGGCTTTTGCTTCTTCTCCGTTGCGCAAAAAAACGGCCGAGTCAGAATCTTCTAAGTAATAAGTTTCGCCCTCAAAAGTAAAGCTGCCTTCTTCTTCGTCATCCATATGCGTTAAATCGCTTGTTGTGATTTTCAAATCGTTTAGCTTGAGCTTTCGCATGCCTATGGCCAATTCAATCTCGTCGTCGTCTTCAAGATCGATCCAGACTTTTTCGCCGCCCTTGTCGCATTCTAGCTCATACCACTCGTAATTTCCCTGTTTATAGACATGGCGACCAATTACCTTAAGATCAAAATCTTCCATATCTGCGCCTATGGCCCGAAGATGAATAACTGCGCCTTGACGCACATTCTGAATCAAGAGTTCCTGACCGCTGTTGTCTGGCTCGGTGTTTGTTTTGGCCAGATTTTTTATTCTTTTAAATAATGAAAAACTCATATACGCGCTTACTCCTAATAAAACGATACTTAAAAACCACATAGTTCACAATGCTTGATTTTTAACCCATTCCCATTTTTTTCTTTAACGCCGCAAGCGATTCTGATTGAGAAACAGAGGCGCTGCCGCCAAGGGCCTTGTCTATTTCGCTGTCGACGCTTGTGTCTGCCGAGGCGATTTCGCCGTAAGATTCTGCAAGAGCCTCGTCTTCTTGAACTTTAGATTTCATTTTTTCAAGCATTGATATGGTGCTGTCTGAATCGACTTTTGCGAGCTGTTCGTTTAGTTTTTTAGTAGATGCCGCAACCTTGGCTCTGGCTTTTAAGGTTGTCATTTCGTTTTCCCATTTTGTAATCTGCGACTTTAGGCTTTTTACGTTTACTTCAAGCTGCGCCACCATTTTTTCCTGATTTGCCAAATCGACCGCTAAACTTTTTGCTCGCTCTATTGCGGCCTCTTTTTTACTTAAAGATTCCATTGCCAGTCTATCGGCCTCTGCCGCGTCGAGTTCGCCTTTCGCGGCTTTCTCAAGAAGAAGCATCGCTTTGCGTTCATAATCGCTCGCGATATTTTTTTGTTCGCTTAAATCTCTTTTTAAACGAAGAGTCAGGGCCTTTACCTGAGCAAGGCTTTTTAAGCTATCGCCTAGGTCGCTTTTTAAATCGCGAATTCCCTGTTCTGTCATTTTTATCGGATCTTCAAGTTTATCCAAAACGGCATGAGCTTCTGATTCAGCCACATTTGCCAGTCTTTTTAGAATTTTAAACATAATTTATTACCCCTTAAATTAATTTTTTGCGATACTTAACAGCTTGTTTGAGTTCTCAACCAAGGCCAGAGAAAGAGAGTTTATAGAGCCTTCTATTTCATTTGCGTCTAGATTTTCGATTTGAAGCGTATCTCTAAAAATAACTCTCTGGGCGCTTTCGTCAAGGGCAAAGGCCCCGTGTATTAAATTTCGATTCATTTGCAGCAAGGTTCTCATTGACGCTTCTGGCAGGCCGTTTGGAACCTCGCAGATTAGCTGCTCTAAAATCAGTATAGGTTCTTCAATATCAACTATCATATTGACAATTCCCTCGTCTCTATTTTCAATGATTAAAATATCTTCAGCCGCATTCTCTGAAACGATATTACAGCCAAGATTCATTATGTAGTCTTTTACTTTCTCAAAATGTGTCATATTCTTTTACCCCTGTATCTATTTATTAGAAGGTCATACCAAATTAATTAATTAGTACGCAAATTACAACTTCTAATTTTCATGATAGACTTTTAAAGATAGAACAAAATTATTATTTTGCTCTGATGGTCAATACGTTTTTTGCCGTTCTCTAAAATACTTTCTTTTATTTGGCAAAGCCAAATAAATTACATAAATTAATGAGACAAGAGTAGAGGTTGTCAATGTCTTTTGATGAAAATCGGACGCCCGGTATAAATACAGGCGCGAAACTTATAAAATGGCTGAATTTAGCTCAAAATAATGACGGGACCCTTTCGCCAAAGAAAGCGTTAAAAAAATCAGTAAAAACAAAACTCAAGAAAAACAGCTCTGAAGAACTATATGCTATATTCAACGAACTAAAAAAAATGATTTCTAAATATGAAAATCGTTTGTTCCCTAAAAACGATAATAAAGACAGATATGAGTTATGGTCGCGCAAAGACATAATTATAGAAAACAGAAAAAGAAAAGAAGTTTATTTTGCGGGCATTATAAAACAAAAATCATACGTCGGGTTCTATTACATGCCCGTTTACGTAGATACTTCTCTTAAAGATGTTTTTCAACCTGAATTATTATCTTTACTAAAGGGTAAATCATGTTTTCATATTAAAAAGCTAGATTCAACCATCAAGAAACAAATCAAATTTGCGTTAAAAACAGGCTTTAGCCTTTATAAGAAAAGAGGTTGGGTTTAAAAAACGCTAATCAAAATGAATAGAGCCTGCCTTAGAGAATATAAAATCTTACAAAAAGATATGCCGTTTCAATTACGATGCAATTTTAAGGTTTATACAGATTATTATTCAAAATAAAGAAAACTTAATTTGTTTCTATAAAAGCTATGATGTCAAGTTTTGCAAAATTTAGTATTTCACAAGATGAAATTGAACGCAGGGAAAGACGTTTACAGCTTTAATTATCAGTTATTGGCCGGCGTCTTTTTTTCTTAATTATTCTATTTATTAAAAGATATGGAATTATTAATAAAAATGTATATATTACGCTATATAATATTACTTTTTTTAATAAAGAATAATTGATTATCAATACCAAGATACCTATTATAAACGCTAAATAGCAAACAAAAAACATCGAAAAAAAAGAAGTATATGTATCTAAAGTTTTAAATTGATGTTTTTTTCTCATCTCAAAATATATTTGAATATTTATGATAAATAAGATTATGATATTTTGCAAGAGACCAAAAAACAAAAGATAACCCTTCAGATAAATTTGCCCCAGAAAATAAGATGCAAGAGCTGCAAGACCAGAAAAAAATAAAATAATTAATTTTCTTTTTTCTTTTGGCGGGATATTCTTCTTCCATACGCGTAACGCATCAACTGCCTTTCCAAATTGCCCGGCTATCGGTATAATAGTATAAGAACCAAAAAATATTAAATAGAAACCGTAGGCTTCTATATGTTTTGTTAAACATTTATCGCCTATGTAATTACAAATAATCATCAAAAAGAAGGTCCAACAAGCATAAAAAGAATAAACGCTAAAAGTATATGCTTCAAAAATATCAAAATGCATTTTCGCGTTATTTATTTTTTGTTCCCTAAGGTCTTCAGTTTTAATGTTTTCCTTTTCCTTTAATTCTGATAAGGGTATACCAAATAGATCTGATACTCTATTTTCTGAAGGCAAATATGATAACCAAAAAATAAAGTATAGAAGAGTTGAAATATAATATATTCCGGTCATTTCATAATAAGAAAGAGATCCTTCATAGATAAATAGCTCAACAATTGTAAGAAAAATACCTGCCTGCAGTATAGTTATTCTACCGATATGTACAGATTGATAAGCGCTAATTTTATCGTCTATAGAATTATCTTTAATAGAAACCGATTTCTTTCTAAATACGATTTTCCCAAAATATAAAGAAGTTATATATAAAATAATTCCAATAATCGCAAATATGGGATATTCTTCTAGAATAGGATATTCTAAATGCTCTGTCTCATTATTTTTGTTATTATAAACAACAAAAATAAAAAAGAGAAAAGAACTTAACCCGAAAGCAAGATGAATTTGAATAATTAATTTAAGTCGATTAATAATATTCATCTTTATACGCCATACTTGGATATTATTTTCATAAAAATTAATTTGTAAATAACATTTCACGCAAAAACAAACTTTCTATTTCTATTTTTGTAGTCGCCTATTGCGCGTTCATGCAGATTAATAAATTATAATAAATAAAATGTCAAATATAAATTGACATGATATTAATATGTTTTAGTCTTATACTATATGAAAAAAATTATTTTAATATTAAATATAATCTTCTTTAATACTCTTTTTGCATCAAATCAAAAAGCAGAACCGGCCATAATTCAAGCTGTCAGACAGAATAATCTAAATGAAATTAAGAGGCTGATTAAATTAAAAACCAATGTTAACGTGAAAAATAACAAAGGGTATACGCCTCTTATGCTTGCAATTTTCATATCTAAAGATATGGCCCAATTTCTTGTTGATGCAGGGGCCGATGTAAACGCCAAA
>JAOUOT010000018.1 GCA_029880265.1 Spirochaetia bacterium
TTTATTTTTTTCCGCGCCTTGCTTAAGCGGCGGTGAACAACCGAAACCGCCACTTTAAGAAGAACAGATATTTTTTTAATAGAAGTAGGGTTTTTCACATCGAAAAAATCTTCTAAAAGCTCTTCTCTTTTTACTTCAAGCTCTTGAGAAATTTTATTTTTATTTGATTCTATTTCAATTTTTCGAAGCTTTAGCTCGATTTTTTCTTTAATCAGTTTTTCTTTGTTTTCCCAATCTATTAAATTTTGCAGATACGTTCGATATTCGGCAAAAACAGAAACGCTCTGATGGGTCTTGAACAAATAACGCAAATGTCTTAATCTTAAAGGAAAACCATAATATAACCTTGTAGACATTTCTTCATGTTCGTCTAAGGTTGTTAAAGCGTCGCCTATAACTCTTTTTATATTTTTTTTGCGGCGCCTTTCGGGCCTTGCCTCGCTAAAAAATAGCGTATTATAAGAAGCTTCATCGTTCCAGTCAATATTTAATTCGTCTGGTTTTTCTTTTTTATGTTTCATTTTTAAAAACTTATAATAATAAAAACGCAGCCTCACCGCGACAAACACCATAAAAGAAATATTTTTATCTGATTGAAATTCGGTAAAAAAAAACTCAATTTTTGAATATATATACTCGTAAAACTCTGAAGAAGTATCGGAGTCTGCCCTGTAACGTTTCACGGGATAAAGATAAATATGCTCATGCAGTAGATCAAGGCACTTCTTTCGCTCTAATGAATCGTTTAGACTTGCGTTGTATCGCTTAAAAAGTTCTTGAAAACCTGTCTCGTTCATAATTTTTGGCTATGTTTGTCATAAAAAAATTCAACAATTTAACATTATACAGTTAAGAATTCAAAACAAAAAAATAAGCGTTGAAATTTTTTTATGACATAATAAAATTTTAAGTGAAAAGAACAAGTTTTTTTTGCGTTTTAAACAGGAGATAAAAAAATGAGGTTTACAAAGCTTGAAGGTCTTGGCAACGATTATTTATTTACTGAAGATATTCCCAAAAATCCCGCTAGAGCGGCCCGTCTTTTATGCGACAGGCATTACGGCGTAGGGGCAGACGGTCTTGTTCTTATCATGGAGCCTGAACATCCGAAAGCTGACTTTCTTATAAGAATTTTTAATCCCGACGGCACCGAGGCCGAGATGTGCGGTAACGCAATACGATGTCTGGGAAAATACTTATATGACCGGGGCAAAACAAAAAAGCAAAAATTAAATATTGAGACCCTGCGAGGTCTTATTCCCACCATTTTAATGGTTCGCGACGGAAGAGTTTATCGGGTAAAAGCCGATATGGGCGAGCCAATTCTTGAGAAAGCCAGAATTCCCCTGCAATATGCGCCTGGCGAAGAGAATAAAAGCGTCTTAAACGAAAAAATATACCTCGATGATCATAATACATTTGAATTTACGGCCGTTTCAATGGGAAATCCGCATTGTATAATATGGGTAGACGATGTAGATAATTTTCCTGTTGAAAAGTATGGTCCGTTAATTGAAACTTATTCGCTTTTTCCCAATAGAACGAATGTTGAATTTGTTCAAATGCTTGACGAAGACCTTGTAAAACAAAGAACATGGGAAAGAGGCGTCGGCGAAACGCTTTCTTGTGGCACGGGAGCCTCTGCGGTAGTGGTCGCGGGAGTTTTAATCGGCAAAATCAAAAGAAAAAGCAAGGTTGAGCTTAAAGGCGGTATACTCGAGATTTACTGGTCAGAAAAAGACAACCATGTTTACATGACAGGGCCCTGCAAAGACGTTTTTGAGGGCGAAACCAACATCATTTAACTTGCTCAAAAGACTATCATTGAAGAGTCTGCGTTAGTGCAAATGTTCAAACTTTTTGGCTTTTACATGCTGATTAAAAGTCTCTGAAAAATGATGACTGCCGTCTTTTTTCACCACAAAAAACTTATAATTTGTATCGGCGGGAGATACCGCGGCTTTAATAGCCGCTAGCCCGGGATTTGATATTGGCCCGGGCGGAAGCCCGGCTTTTCGATATGTATTATATGGCGACTTTATTTCAAGATGCTTAAAAAGAAGCCTTTTCTTGGGTTTTTCAAATAAATACTGAATCGTAGCGCATGATTCAAGCGGATAATTTTCTTTAAGACGATTCGCGAAAACGCCCGCAATAATGGGTCTTTCTTCTTTCAATTTTGCTTCTCTTTCTATAATGCTAGCTAAAATAACCGTTTTTTGCATTTCTTTAGAATCTTGCGGAAATCCTTCAATTTCGCCGGTTTTTTCAAAAAAAGTATCTATCATAACGCGAATGATTCTTTCAACGGGATACCCTATAGGAACCGTATAAGTTTCAGGGAACAAATAACCTTCGACGTCATTTGCTTTGATATTATATTCTTTTAAGAGTTTCTTCTCTGCAGCAATACTTAAAAACTCTTTTCGCGAATCGACGAAACCTTTTTGAATCAATACATCGGCAATCTGTCGGTTGTTATACCCTTCGGGTATTGTTAATTGAACGGTTTTGGTTTTTCCGCTTGAAAGAATGCCGATGATTTCATATGTACTCATACCGTCGTTAAGCGAAAAAATCCCTTTTTTTATATTATTTCTATTCCCTGAAAAAAATAAAACAATTTCAAAGAAGAAAGAGCTTTGAATAAGATTTTTTTCTTTTAGCTTGTTAGACGTAATTTTAGCGCCCCATCCGTCTTTAATGACAAAGTCTTTTATTGCCGCGCCATCGCCCGCCGGGGCATTGAGAGAAACAATATAAATAAAAGATAAAAGAACAAAAGAAAGAACGCCTGTTATAAGAATATACTTATTTCTGCCTTGAAACATAAGTTTTTATTTTTTTGAATTCACCGCCGTCAAATAACAGCAAACCTGATTTTTGCCCTGTTTTTTAGCGAGATAAAGAGCCTTGTCTGAAAAAGCGACCAGTTCTTTCTCTGTTTTCGCCATGTCAGGGTATGAAGCAACCCCCGCGCTAATGGTAAGGTCTCCCTGGGGCTGCTCTTTTTCAAACTCAAATACGCGTTCTTTTATTTTTTTTCTAATTCTTTCGGCCACGGCAAGGGCCTCTTTATAGTCGGTATATGGCAATATTACCACAAACTCTTCGCCGCCGTAGCGGGCGACAATATCTGAACGCCTCAGCTTTTCATTATGATGTTCTTCGCTCTCGTTAAATTGTTTAAGAATTTTACCGATGCCTTCAAGCACATAATCGCCTTTTTGATGACCGTTTTTATCGTTATAGTATTTAAAATCGTCTACGTCTAAGAATATAAGAGACACGGGATACCCATATCTGTCTGAACGATGAATTTCTTCGCTTAAGCGATTTTCAAAGTACCTTCTATTATAAAGGCTTGTCATACTATCGGTAAAAGCCTGTGTCTGCATTTTTTCAAACTCATGTAAAATAGTTTTCATTCTTTGATTTGAGTCTTTTTTTAAGAGCTTTATGGTTTTATCAAGTTCGCGTCTTGTATTATGAAAAACCTCGGCTAAAAGTTCGTACCGAAGTTTCATTAGATCATTTCCTGAAACGATACCAACAACTTTATTCTTAGAAATTACCGGTAAATGCCTGATCTTTTTTTCAATCATCAAATGAATGCCTTCTTCAAAGGTCATTTTTTCGTCTACAGAAATAATACCGCTTGTCATATGATCTTTAATTTTTTCGTCTATTGCGCTTTTGCCTTTCGCGACAAATCTCACGGCGTCTCTTTCTGTAAATATACCCAAAGGTTTTTCTTTTGAGCCTATAAGCGCCGAGCTTACTCTTTTTTCGCTCATAAGGCTAACGGCTTCATGTACGGTAGCGTCTTTCGACAAAATAAATACTTCTGTAACCATCCATCTGCCTATGGGCATTTCTGTAATCGCTTTCATCTTAATATTTAAATATCGGTTTTTTTTGCTGAAATTTTTAAATAATGTATATCTTTTGTAAGATTATTAAATAATATTATTGCTGGCTTTATAAAATTATTTTATTATTGAGATGTTTATAAGATAAATTACGATTATTTCTGCCATTTTTCAATGTATTTCAGGGGTCTTGCCAATTTAATTTCTTCAAATACGATTGAGTATTTCTGCTTCATAAACTCATCTAAAGATAAAGAAGTATTCTTATTTGCCTTTTCCCATAAAAACAGGGCCGCTGTAGCGTTTAAACATACAGCTTCTACACCCGGCAGAAAAACGCCCCCTAAAGTATCTTTTGCTTTTAGTAAAGCTTCTTCTTCGTCATTGACTTTTAAGTTTTTAATATCTTTATTAGAAAGGTTAAACTCTTCAACGTTTAATACACCCTCTTGAATTTTATCATCATGAACAAAAACGTAAGATGTGGGCGCGGCAGGGCTTATTTCATCAAGACCGTCTTCAGATGAAACGACAAGAGCAGCCTTCGTATTCAGTTTTAAAAGAGCTTCTGCCATTGTTTTCATCATATTTTTGCTAAAAACGCCTAAAAGATGCACTGAAGCGTAAGCGGGGTTTGACAGAGGCCCAAGAATATTGAATATGGTGCGAACCCCGAGTTCTTTACGCGGTACGGCTGCATGTTTCATAGCGGGATGATACAAAGGGGCAAATAAAAAAGCAAAGTTATCTTCATCAAGGCGTTTTGCCGTTTTCTCGGTTGTTTCATCAAGACGATAACCCAACTTTTCAAGAATATCGGCGGAACCGCATTTCGACGAGACCGCTCTGTTGCCGTGTTTTGCCACAGGTATGCCCATTGAGGCCAAAGTTATCGCAGAGAGAGTCGATATGTTCATTAACTCAGATTTATCGCCCCCTGTACCGCATGTATCAACCAATATTTTATGTTTTGATTTAAGCCTTACTGCCTTTTCTCTCATGATAGCGGCAAAAGATCCTATTTCTTCTGATGTTTCGCCTTTGGCCCTGATGCCGGCAAGCCATCCAGCTGTTTGAACAGGCGTTAAGGCGCCTTCCATTGTCGCATTCATGAGCCACGAAGCTTCGTCAGATTTAAGGTTTTCTCTGTTTAATATTTTATCAAGAATTTGACCGTATGAAAACATAGTGAAAACTTATTGTACTTAAGAACCCGAAATGGCCCCCCCTACAGAATTTTTACTTCTATTAGGGAAATCAGTATAAGCAAGACCCTTAAAAACCCCCGCTTTTGCTTCGGATACCGTATAAATATGCTCATCATCGACAAATACCTTGCCGTTACCTACCGCGAGAGCGTTACCCTGTTGGGGCATATTGGTAAAACGACGCACGCTAATTTCATAACGCACCACTTTATTAAACGGTCTAACTTGCCCCAAAAATTCGACTTCTTTGCAACCTAATGCTCTGCCTGCGCCCTGCCCGCCGTTTAATGAACAGTACAACCCCAGCAATTGCCAAATTGCGTCTACCCCCAAACAGCCGGGATGCACGGGATCGTTTCTAAAATGTACCTGAAAAAAAAGATTATCGGGCCTTACGTCCATTTCTGCTACAATTTTACCTTTGGACCCGTTTCTTTCAATTTTTGTGATTCTATCAATCATTAAAAAGGGCGGAGCGGGAAGATACGCAAATTCTTCGGGCATATCTTTTATTAATGTACCGCATGAGATGCCCAGTATCTGCTCTTTAGAAAGCGATGTGCATTGTAAAAATTCCTGATAAGTCATTTAAGAACTCCTATAATTATTTTTTCTATTAAGATAATATTTCTGTTTTTGTCTTAATATTTCTGAAAACCCTCTTTAATTATTTGAAGAAAATCAACATACTCAAAACTTTACCATTTTAGACGGTTTTTAAATAAAAATGAATATTTTCTCATATTGTAAAGCTTTTTTTAGGCGGCGCCGCTTTGCTTAGGTCTTTTTAGGATTATAGGCATCGCTCATCAACGCTTTTTAAGTTTTTTTTAAGTAGACCAATGCCGAACAAATTAAAAGAGAACTAAATTCAACGCGGTTTAAAAATTAATTTTTTGTTATATTGTTTTTCTATATTTTCTGCGGCAAAGGGAAGCGGATGATTTTCTCCCGATAAAAAATGCGGCACCATATCGTCATAATGTTCGCTTTGCGGATTGCCAGACTGCCCCGAATGAGTTACGAGATAAGCCGGATCGCGTTTATTAAAATCGACTATAAATCGCATCGCGGGTATGTGAAATACAGAAAAATTTTCGCCTACAAGATAGCCGGCTACGTTTACTGTATGAAAATCTCCCGAAGCTGGATAAGGGCCGCGGTTAAAATATGACTCAAAAAATGAAGATATTTTACTGAAACTGTGCTCCCATGTATAGCCATGAAGATCGCCCCAGCGCCATTTTTTTTCATCGCCTCCCAGTTTTTCTTCGCATAAGCCGTATGCCTCGGCAAGAGATATGGCCATTATATCGATCTTATCTTCAAAAGCGCTTGTCTTTATGTTATCCCAAAATGGACTTTCTTCTCTCTGTAAGATATGATCTTGCAGGGCAGAATAAGAACGTACGCTTGCCGCGAGAAAAGCTTTAAAGTAATTATTATCTTCTGAAAAAAGTTCGTCGCCAAAAAGATTTCTTGAAAGCGAATGATAGAAACATCCGACATAGGCCGCTCCTATTGAATTTTTTTTCATATAACCGTCAAAATTTTTTATAATTTCAAGCCCCTTTTCATAATCTGTAAAAGTCTGGCGGCTAAAACGAGAAGCTTTTTGAGACATTGTCTCATGAAATGATTTTTCAAAAAGAAGTCTTTTTAAACTTTCGGCCAATAAAGAATGCGAATCATACTGCATTATTTTGGTTTTTTCATAGTCTATGGCCGGTTCGTTTTCTATCATTTGCTCTATTCTTTTAACGCGGTCATGCGAATACCACGAGCTTGAAGCGGTAAAATCGGGATGCTCTGTGATAAATTTATTGTTTGCCATCGCGACATAGCCTTTTTCGGGATTTAACACAAACGGATTTTTTTCAAAAGGATGATAGCCCTCCCACTCATATTCGCCGCTCCAGCCCGGCGAGGGCAAAAGACCCCTTCCTTTTTTTCTTATGGGGTATTTACCTGTAACCTGCCATGCGATATTTTCTCTATCTGCAATAAGCATGTTAAAATACATTCCGTCGATATAAGATAAGGCTTCTCTGGCCTCTTCGATAGTTTTGGCCCTGCCCAGCTTGTAAATTCCCAAAGGAGTCGTTTCAGAATCGGCGGTCGACCATCTGTGGCTGATTCCTATTTCTGATTTAATATAAAATGGCTTAAGCGGATTTTCTTTTTTTGAAGAAAAAATTTCATTTAAGAGCGGTCCGTGCCTTGTAAATTCAAGATTTACTTTTACCGGTTCTTTGCCGCGAACATGAAACATTTCTTCAACTTCAAGAACAGGCGTCCATACGCCTTTGTAAAGATAATATTTTTTACCGTCTTTTTCTGAAAGCTTTTCAAGAAATATATCCTGATTGTCGGCCATAACCATAGAGGCTCCCCATGCAATATGGCCGTTATACCCTAGGCCAATCAGCGGAATACCGGGAAAGGCGACGCCGCCCGCCCTGTATTCGGGAGAATCGAGATTCATGATAAACCAAACCGACGGCATCGTCATGAACAAATGAGTATCGTTAGCAAGTAAAGAGTACGCGCCGCCGGTTTTTTGCGGGCTTAGCGCCCAGTTATTTGACGCCGGCAGGCTTATCGTTTTCATTAAATCAGACAATTTGTTTTCGTCTGAAAAAGGAAGCTTTATATCAATAGACGCTAAAAGATTATCGTTTATTTTGCCCGCCTCGTCAAACGGCAAAGGTTCGTCATGATAAACGGGAAAAAGATAAGCCGCTTTTTTAACGCCTGTTTTTTGCGCAATAGATAGAAAAGAAAGCTCTTCTACCATATTAAAAGAAATGGTAAAATTTAAAAACGTTGATATATATAAACTGTCAACGCCCCTCCACTTTTCGGGAACATGCCCCGATAAAATAAATTCAGGCGGCAGATGTTTGGCATTTTCAATGTAGGCGTTTACGCCTTTCGCGAAATTTTCAAATATTTTTTGAATATGAGACGGCATATTTTCGTATGTTTTTTCGGCGTATCTTTTTATGCCTATGGTTCGCATAAAGAGATCAGCCGATAACCCTTCGCTTCCGGTGATTTCAGAAATTCTCCCCTGCGAAAGCAGGGTCATTGTCGTCATTTGCCAAAGTCTTTCTGAGGCCATGACATAACCGGCGGCCAAAAACAGGTCGTCTTCGTTTTTCGCTTTAATATAAGGTATGCCAAGAGAATCTCGTTGAACCGATACAGATTCTTTAAGACCATTTAGTTTAAGCGAGCCTTCTTCAATGGGCAGCGCGGCGTTAAAAACATAAGAAATATAAAAATATGTCGTGACAAGCGATAGAAATATTGCGGCAAAAATGAAAGTCTTTTTTTTTCTTTTTTTGAGCCATTTATATAGTTCAATATAAAACCTGCGGGCCTTTCTGTTTTCTTCTTCAATCTCAGATACGGCCCCAAACAAAGCCTTCATTTCTTCTTCTGTAACTGGCTTTGGGCGCTGGGTATATTTTCTCTTTGTTTTCTTAACCGGTTTTTTAGCGGGCGCCTTTTTTTTATCAGATTTCTTGTTTTCTTTTTTACCGTTTTTAGCCAAAATAATCGCCTTCTTTTAATCTGTAACCGTTTACAAAATCAACCGCGCTCATTTTTCTTTTGCCCTCGGGCTGAAAAAGAACAGCCGGCAGAGCGAAGCCGTCGCCGCATAAAATATATGTTTTTTCTTTTTCAATAAGAAAAACACGGCCAGATTTCATTTCTTTTTCTTGATCTGATAATTTTTTAGAAAGGGATATAAGGTCAAAATCTATTTTTATTTTTTTACCGTTAAAATATGAATAAAGACCGGGGTTTTCGCCAAACGCCCTGTATTGATTTCTTATTTCAATATGCGTTTTTGAAAAATCAATCTTACCCGCCTCTGTTTTTATCTTACCGCAATAAGTAGCCTTTTCTTCGTCTTGTTTTCGCGAATTCAATTTACCGGCGGCGTATTTTTTCAAAATATCGGGGCCAAAACTAACGAGAGATTCTAGCATTTTTTCTGTTAAAGAGTTTTTTGTTTCGTTGACAGAAACTTCAATTTCATTCTGATAAAAGACATCCCCCGCGTCCATCTTCTCTACAATGGCCTGAATCGACCATCCTGTTTTTCTATGGCCCTCTAGCAAAGCGTATTCAATGGGCGCCGCCCCCCTTAAAAGCGGCAAAAGCGAAGCGTGAAAATTTAAGGTTTTCAAAAGCGGCGCGTTAAAAATCGCTTCGGGAATCAATTTGCCGTAAGCGAAAACAACATGAAACAAAACGTCATGTTTATTGAATTCTTCTAGCAAATCGGGAGTATTTTTTTTTAAAGAAACGGGCGAATAAACCGGTATTGAATTTTTGTCGGCCAATTTTTTTACGGCGCAGGGCAAAACTTCGCGCCCTCTTTTAGAGCGGGGTTTGTCGGGCTGGGTTACTACAAAAGAGATTTCAAAAGAGCCGTCTTGCAAGAGTGTCTCAAGAAATTTAGCCGAAATAAAAGGGCTGCCCCAGTATGAAATCTTAATTTTTTCAAGATTCATCAACCTGAATTAATGCTTCTTCAAGCTCGTCGGCTTTGGCGGCCACATAAAGCAAAGACTTTATGAAACGCTGGGGATCCATATCTTGCAGGTAGACCGTCTGGTGTATGATCATAGAATCGTCTAAAATGGCGATGGCGCCGTAATCAAGATTAGTATTTATTTTTAACGCGTCTTTATACAAATTGATATCGTCTTTTTTAACCTTGCATATTACCGAGTAGTAATGCACGAGAGGGTCGTCTGCGTCGTCTTTGCCAAGCGAGACCAGAACGCGTTGTTTTCTGCCCCCTTCAAATTCAATGTTTGAAAAATAACGGCCGTCTTCTTCTTTAATAAAAGGTATTTTTGTTTCGGTTTGAATGGCCGCAATAAAACCGTCAAAAGCTTCAAGCATGACAATTTATTGCAGCATAATGATATGTGGTCAAGTCTTTTTTGAGATTTTCATCTTTAAAGGCGAACCCTAAACCGGCTCAGCGGGCTTTTTAGGCAAAGTAATAACTATACGTGTGCCCTCTTCTTCAGAAGTCGTAAAAGCGATATCGCCCTGATGCGCCTTTGCGATTAATAAAGCGCTGTATGTGCCAAGACCCGTACCGCTTTCTTTTCCGCTTGTAACATATCTTTCAAAAAATCGCTCGCGTATTATCTCGGGAACGACTCCGTAATTATGAACGTTGATTTCGTATTTATCGTTCTTATCATAAATTGTTATTGTCACTCGTCTTTCATTCGGCGACGCTTCTATGGCATTTTTAATTATGTTTCGAAACATATTTTTTATGTGAACCTTCTGGCCAATAAAAGTATACTCGTTTTTTTCAGAGAATATTTCGCCGTTAAATAATATTAAAACAAAAATAGATTTTTTTTCCTGAAAAGGTATGAACTCTTCGTTAATTTCGTTTAAGATTTTCGCGATATCTATTTTTTCTTTTTGGGGCAAAAATGTGCCTTCTTCCATCTTAAAGAAATCCATTGAGCTTTCAAGCATATCTAAAAGCTGCCGCCCGGCCTCGTGAATATTAGAAGCGTATGCACGAACATTTTGTGGCATATCTTTATCAATTAAAAATTCAGAGAACCCTACAATACCGGCTAAAGGATTTTTTAAATCATGTTTAATCATGCGTTCGGTATCTTCTCTAAGCCTTTCAACCCGTTTTCTTTCGGTGATATCGCGAAAAATACTTAAAAAAGCCGGTTTTCGTTCATAAATAAAACAAATTGAAACCGATTCAAGATCAATAATTTTACCGTCAAACCTTAGAAATTTCAATTCTTTAGGAGTCGTTACCTGATCGGGATTTTCTGCCGCTAATTTTAATCTCTGAACTACTGTATCAATATAATCGGGATGAATTAACATTTCAATAGGTTTGCCTATTACCTGATTTTCATTTTCTGCAGCTAAAAATTCCAACCCCATTGGGTTTATATATATTAGCTTACCTTCGCTGTGTACCGCAACAGCGTCGGGAGAGCTGTCAAGAAGGGTTCTGTATCTGTGTTCGCTTTCTTTTAATTCAAGAGTTCTTTTTTCTACCTGAATTTCAAGATCTTCTTTAGATTTTTGCAGAATTTCTTGCTTTTCTAAAAGATACTTTTCTTTTTCTCTTCGAAGTATTTTTATTTTTTCAGGAAGCGCAATTGATATAAACGTAGATTGAGTTATAAGACAAATTGCATATGCCCATTCAGAAAAAGAACCGGCGGCAATAAATCCGAAATCGCGCAAAAAAACAACAACTAAACCTGTAAAAAAAACCAACCAACCCCAAAAAAACAATTTTGCTTCGTTCATACCCCTGCGCCAAAAAATAAAAGAAAATATAATAAAAGACACAGAACCAAATGAAGAGAGATACAATAAATAAAATGATATTTTATATAAGCCCGTTAACACAAATATCAAAATAAAAGCTGTAACACCAAGCCATACGTCTACAAACGTATTCATTTTTTTTATTTTTTGTATTTCAAGAAAATACTGCATCATTTTTATAGCCGACAATATAATAAAGTTCCAGAAGATTAAAACGCCTATATTGCTTATGTAAGGTGAACCAGACCAGATGTATTGATAACCAATGCCGTAAAAATAAAGAAGAAGCAGTATATTCGCTATTAAATATAAGGTAAAATATAAATAATTTCTGTTAAAAAAAGAAAAATACAATATTAAATTAAATATCGCAAAAATTATAAGTATACCGTATATTAAACCCAAAATAATATATTCATTAGATTGTAGATTGTTAAAGTCTTTTGGCGTGTACGCCTTCATATCAAAATTAACCATATCAACATATTCATACCATATTTTCAGATAAAGAGTATCAGAAGAATTTGAATTAGTATTTATATTAAAAGCGTTTTTTCTATAAGATACCTCTCTCTCGTTAAAAGACATTATATCGCCGCCGCGTCTTGTGGTATAGCTTTGGTTTACTTTTTGATAAATTTCAACGCGGTCTGTCCATACGTCTTCTAATACCAGTAGCCATTTCATATTTTCATCAAGAGAGTTGTCGACATTTAGCTTAATCCAGAAGTAAGATTTTGAATCGAGATTAATATTTACTTCTTTTATATCTTTGAAATAAATATTGTTCTTTATGATATCTTCAATGGTTAATTCTCTTGTTTTATCTTCATAAATCATCATATTATTACTTAAAGAAATACCGTTCATTTTTTTTGAAATATGAACAGGTTGGGCAGAAAGATTTTGACTAGAGAGAACGATTAAAGAAATAATCAAAAATAGATTTTTATTTTTTGTAGACAGCATGCGCGCTCTTATCCGTAAAAAAATTAAATCTTAATACTTTGTCAAGCAGATACAACCGGATGCCCCATATTTAGCGCTATGAAAAAAGAAGAATTTAACTACAGAGACAAGGCCCCTCGCCACAGGCAGAACAATAAAAACGCATTGCGGAGCTTTTTACCTGGGCGATTATTCACTCTCTATAAGGCAATACTAAAAGACTCATGGGATCAACCATCACGCCCTGTATCATTACAAAAACATGAAGATGAGGCCCCGTTACCGCGCCCGACGAACCGACTTCGCCGATTTTATCGCCCGCTTCAATCGTATCGTCTTTTTCGACATATGTTTTATTTTGATGCATATAGCCCGAATATATTTTATTGCCGTGATCTATTAAAGTATAATAACCCTCAAAATACATTTTCTCAGAAAGGGCCACTTTGCCGTCGGCTACGGCGAAGATTGGGGTTCCGTTTGCGCCCGCTAAGTCTAACCCTTTATGCGTTGAATTTTTTTGTTTCTTTCTTTTTTTTCGCGCCTTATCGTATTTATACTTTATGCGTCTTGCCCAGAATTCAGACGTTACCACATGATTTTTCAAAGGATGCGAAAAATTTGAGGTTAACAGGTTTTCTTCTGACTTTGAAAAAGCCTCTTTTTTTTTCTGTAAACATTCTTTTATAAATTTTTTTACTTCGGGTTTTCTAAGTTCGCTAAGGTCTGAGTACTTCCCGAGTTTTAAAAGAGTTTTTGAAACGGGAAATTTTTTCTTTTTAACGTCAAAAGGAAGACTCTGCCTGCGCGCTTGCATAAAATCTTCATAAGCGATTTCGAGCTCGGCCTTTCCCGCCGGATGATTGGGTTCTATCCCAAAAAGCCCTTTATAACCCCAGGCCGTTTCTGTTAACAGAATTTCGCGCTTGTTAAAAAATATTTTATAGTCTTCTATTTTCTCGCCGGGAACAATTTCAAGATAAACGGCGTCGCCCTGCGCGAACTGATCAGAAAACATATAAACGACAAAATCGCTTTGATAAAAAACTCTTTTTTCGGGATGCTTCCACGGGAAATTATCGGGATACTTTGCCCTGTTTTTTTCGAGATTTTCTGCCCACCGGTGTTTTACCTCTTCGTAATCTAAATCTCGAAAACGCCCTCCCGAACAGGCGGCATAAGCCGTTAAGAAAAGAAGAAGGGTTAAGAATATATTTCGATTCTTGTTTTCAATGCAGAGTCTCAAGATATCTTTCGGCCTCTATCGCCGCCATAGCTCCGCTGCCCGCGGCTGTTATGGCCTGTCTGTAATAGCTGTCTTTAACGTCGCCGGCGGCAAAGACGCCGTCAATTCCCGTGGCGCTTTTGCCGCATTTTGTGTAAATGTATTTGTTTTCGTCAAGGTCAAGCTGGCCCTCAAATAATTTTGTGTTCGGGTCGTGCCCAATGGCTACAAAAATGCCCTGAATGGGAAAGTCTGCGATTGAATTATTTTGCAAATCTTTTAATTTGACCCCTGCGACTGCGCCCGTTTTTTCGTCGCCGTATATTTCGTCTATAACCTTAAACGTATGAATTTCAATTTTCGGATGTTCTTTCGCCCTGTCTGTCATGATTTTGCTCGCGCGAAAAAAATCGCGCCTATGAAAAATGTGAACCTTTGTCGCGAATTTCGTTAAAAAGAGGGCCTCTTCCATCGCGCTGTCGCCGCCTCCGACGACCGCCACTTCTTTTTCTTTAAAGAAAAAACCATCGCAGGTAGCGCAGGCAGAAACGCCTTTACCCTTAAAATTCTCTTCGGATGGTATTCCTAAAAAGCGGGCCGTGGCCCCGGTGGCCACAATTACGGTATCTGAGGTATATTTTTCAGCCGATGTACCTACGCGAAACGGCCTTCCCTTTGTTAAAACGGCCTCTTCTGCGTCTTTTGTTATGAGCTCGGCGCCGAATCTTTCGGCCTGTTTTCTGAATTGTTCCATTAAATCGGGCCCCGCGATACCTTCGGGAAAGCCGGGAAAATTTTCAACGTCGGTCGTTATCATAAGCTGACCGCCTCTTTGGGTTCCCTCTAATACCAGAGTTTTTAAATTTGCCCTGCCGCAGTAAATAGCGGCGGTATATCCGGCCGGGCCAGAGCCGATAATGATTACGTCATAATGATTTTTATCTTTTGTCATATGACAATAATATAAAAAAGGAACACATTGTCTAAGAAATTTTTATCAAAATACAATTTTCGCCGATATTTCGGTATTTAAACCGTTTTGAGAAAATGTATATTCGCCTTTATTTCCTAAAAATCCCTGCAAAATCAATCCTAATGAAAAATTGTAAACCGGTAGATATGACAAATGGGTAGATAGAATTGAGGTTTTATCAGATATATTCATCATATAATTCATTGAAAAATTTAAATCTTGATGAAAAAACTGTCTGATTGTTGAAAAAAAAGCCATATAATACATGCCATGATAATTGGGGGCGATGAGATCGGGTTCGATCATAAGAAAATCTTCTGGTTTAAGAGCTTGAAAAATATTTTCTCGGTATCCATTTTGATTATAAAAGAACTCGAAATTTAACGAGAGCCTGTCGGCCAGATCAAATAATTCAAAGCTTCTGCCAAAGCCGATTACTGTTTTTAAGGCCCATTTATTTTCAATTTCTTCTACAACGGGCATATAGTTAATTATTTTTATTTTTTTATTTGTTTCTTTATAAACAAGACTTGTTTCGCCGTAAATATCAACGGTAAAAATTCGGCTTGATAATTCATATCCGTAAACGGGGGGCTTGTTCTTTATACCCAATACCGAAAGAGCCATCTCTGTGCTACCGAGAAGAAAATCAACTTTCAGGGCATTGCTTAATTTATCAAGACTTTTGGCTTCGTTAATGCCGGTAAAATTATAAATATTAAATCTTGTTCCGAAAGGTATATGAACTTTTAAACCGTAGGCCCCGCGTCTGATTTGAAATTCGTCGGTAAAACTTTTCTTGTCAATATTAATTAAATCGACAGGGTTCCAGAAATATCCCGTGCCCCATTTAAGATTTTGTTTGCCGATTCTAAGGTAAACGCTTTTTTGAATATTGGCGTCGACAAAAGCTTCATTGATTTCATAATCTGAATAAACTGTTTCATAAACCTCAAGAGAAGAAGAACCGGTTAAAAGTGCAAAGGCTTCAGAATTATTGTTAAAAGTGTGTCTTTTTTCTATGCCCTGCGGGTACACATTGATCGAGAAATTGACAAAAGCCTTATAATAGCTGCGAAGCCTCGCGTCTAAATAATAGTCAGACTGAATAAAGGTTCTTAGAGTGTTTTTATTTACAGAGTCTGTGTCTCCTAAGACATAACTTCGGTTCATCATATAAGAATTTCTGCTGTTAATGAATCCGCCGAAAGTCAGCGACTCTTCTTCAAGACTTTTATTTATTTTCTCGTCTTTGACCTCTTCAATATTTGTAACTGTTTTTTCGTCGCTGAATAATTCTTCTTCGTCAATTTCCTGCGCCGTTGTTTTTGAGGCGGCAAAAAAGAAAAAAGATACAGCCAGAAGACCCAAGGCACCTGTTTTTGTTATCTTCTTTTTCATTTGCTTAAATTCTCAAGATAAGCCTTTGTAAATATTTTGGGATCGAGCTTTTTCAAAGAGATGCCCGAAAGCTCTACAATGGTTTTGTTCCCTTTTTCAAATTCATCGACAAAGATTCCCTGAAGCATAACATAGCGTCCCTGAATCTGGGTATATTTGGGAAAGTAAGCCGTCTGCATCAGCGTTCCCGAAAGCGAAAAAGACTGAACCTTAAGCTGAAGATAGTTGTCTCTTTGCACCCAGTAAATCTGTTTGGGATACGTTACGTCGTTTACTTTTGCGGTTAAAGTAAATTTGTACACCGCTTTTTTGCCTAACATTTCTTCTTCAATGATTTCATTTCCGTTTTTATCTTTCATAGGTTCATACAAATCAATAAGCTTTCTTTTCTCAAAATCGCCCGCTCTGGTGTCAGTTCCCATAATACTCTCGTCGCGGCTTATATGCTGAAATGTTCTTGTGTTGCGGCGGTACATCCAGAAATTATCGCCTACTCTCAGATAGCCGTTCCCTTTTTCTGTTTCGGGAGCCAGCGATACAATCAGATATTCGTCGGTTTTATCGCTTCTGAAATAAAACGATTCATAAACTTTCACCCCCTGACTTATTTTTTTCTGCGTTAAAACAACCTTGGCCGAAATATCAGAATCTTGCCGCATCATGATATCCATTTGTTTCATGATTTCTGTGACCTTCGTTTTTTTTTCTGCCGAAAAAAGAACCGCAAACGGCAAAAGAGTTAAAATCAGTAAATATTTTTTCTTTTTGCTTTTCATATAATTTCCTTTTTTATTTTATTCATAATGGCGTAAAGCGTTTGCCGCAGATAAATTAGCCGCCCTTCTCGCGGGAAAAAATGCCGTCATAACCGCTATGCCTATAATCAGAAAAAAGAAATTTAATATAGAGCCAAACGCCGGCAGAAAATAAAGACGCTTTTTATAAAGCAGCATTGACAAGACGCTGTCGGTTTCTATCGTTATTAAAGAAAGAATATGCATGAGAATAAAAGCGCTGACGATACCGAAAAGGCAAGAAAAAAAGCTAAGAAAAAATGTTTCTGCCAAAAATAAATTTCTCACTTCTTTTTTCTGCATTCCTACCGCTCTTATGGTTCCTATTTCGCGCGTTCTTTCGCGAATAGTCATTCGAAGCGTGTTGATTACGCCTATTAAAATAATGAAAAATAAAATCATCACGGCAAAAAACGTGATTAAATTCAAAGCGCTTTCAAGTTCTAAGACGGCGCTAGCGCTTTCAAACATGGTGCGCACGTCAAGCCAGGCGCCTATCCATTTTGTTCTCTGCATGGCCCGAATTTTTTTCTGTAAATTTTCAGTGGTCGAACTTCTTTCTAAAAGCTTATATTCGGGCGAAAACAAGGCGGTGTCTTGAACAGGGGGTATAAATATATTTTCTTTTTTCAGTTCGTTTTCAGATAAAATTTCGGGCATATTGCGAAAATATGTTTTGTAAAAATCATTCTCATGAAGCAGAACTAAATTTTGATGCGGCATATTTTCGAGAGTAAATATGCCCGTTATCGTATAATCGTTTGAGATTTGTTTTTTATCAAATTTCGCGATATACTGATTTTTTATTTTAGAGCCCGTTTTTATTTTAAGCTTTTCGGCAAAGGTTTTTTCAATCATGCATTCGCCCTCTTCTTTAGAAGAAGGATATCTGCCCGAAATTAAATTGATTTTTTTTTCTTCAAAAATATTTTCAGAAACGCCCATTGTTAAAGAATTTATTTTTTTTGCCAGACCGCCTGTTTCGCCCCATATATATGCGGTATTTGGCTTCAGTATTTCATGAAGCTTGTCGGCTTTTTTAATCACAGACGCTGGGTTTTTTATGTTTTCAAAATTTATCTGTAGAGAACCCGTCTCGTGAGGCTTAAAACCGCGAAGATTTTTTAAGACGTCAAGATTCATCATGAGCGTATTGCTCATAAACATGTTATCAGATTTCAAAACGGCGACAATGGTTAACCGCGCGGTTTGAACCTGCCCGTAAATTGTGGTTACGCGAACTTTTAACAAATCATAAAGCTTAACGTTGAGAGAGTCTAACTTATCGCTGTAAACAATAACAGGATTTTCATATTCTTTATTATTTATATCTTTAATGTCGCCCTGAATCAGTTTTGTTTCAAAAAAATCTTTAAACTCTTCAGAGCTCATTTCTTTCTCGTCGGTTTTAAATCCGACTAAAACCATGTTTTCGCTTTTTTTGTTTCCCACGACGCGGGCAAAAGTAAAAACATTTTCTACGATTTCTTTTACGCCGTCTATATTCTCTTTTACCGCTTTGATTACTTTTTCTTTATCTCTGATTATGCTTAACTGGTGTTTGCTTTTTTCATGCAAAGAAACATCCATATGTCCCGTCATATACACAATCATCTTGTTTAGAAGAATATCTGAGATTCCGCGAGAGAAAGAATTGGCCGTAATTAAAATGGTCATGCCAAACGCTATGGCGGTTCCTAACAATATATTTCTTCTTTTATTTCGAAGCAGATTTCTTAAACCTAACGATAAAATTAATTTCATATCTTTAATCTCTTGCAATGGCCTCTAGCGGGGCAATTTTTCTCGCGACATGAGCCGGATATATCGCCGAAATTATGGTAACAAAAACAAGCTCTAAAACGCAGATTAAAATATCGGTAAAACTAAGATAGGGCGAAAAAACCTCTCCGCCGAAAAGCAACTGCAGCATATGGTTATCGGCTTCAATTTCTAAAAAACGCAGAAAAAGCGTAACGGCGGCGGCGCTTACAATGCCCAACCCGCCGAAAAAGGCCGACAAGAAAAATGTTTCTGAATAAAACATAGAGCTTATAAAACTTTTCTGGGCGCCTACCGCGCGCATCATTCCTATTTCGTTAATTCTTTCCATAGCGGCCATGCTTAAAGTGTTTACGATAATAATTGCCGCCGTAAAAAATATAAACATGACAAAACCGAAAAGCGCCCCTTTTATAATAGAACTCATGTCGCCAATTTGACCTATAGAAGACTTCCAGCTTATGGCCCTTACGCCCGCGTTTTTGCTTTTAAAAAGTTCGTTTAATTTTTTTAAACTCTCTTCAATGCTGAATCTTTCTTTTAACTTTATAAAAACAAGATTGTAAGAGCCTTTATCTATTTCAACGGGCCGTGCCTCTGTTTTCTTTTTAAAGTCGGCGCCGTCGAGTTTATATTTTGCGTTATTGTCCATGGGTTTTTTTACGACGTCTTCGCCGAATAAGCTGTCGAGGTCTTCGCTTTCAAACTCAAGTATTTTTGTTTTCTCGGCGGATATTTCTACCGATTTATCTTGAGCGGTTACATAATTAAAACATTCGCGAAAAGATTCAATGTCAATGATATTAAACATTTGCCAAAACTCGTTTAAGAACTGGTATTTAACGATGCCGGCAACAGACGATCGTATATCGAGGGCCATATTTTCGTCGCCTGAACCCATAAAAACAATATTATCTTTTAAAATTAATTTCTCTTTATTTTTCTGGGCCTCTTCGGTAAGAAACTTCTCGTCAAAACCCGATTTTTGCGGATGTATCCATATGTTCTGTTCGTCATAAAGGTGTTCTCTTTTATCTTCAGATAACAAGACGCCTCTCTGCCCGTTTTTTAAAAGCTCGCCCTCGACTAAGATTACGTTATTTAAAAACATTTTCTGATACTTTTCAAATTCGACGCCTATTAAAAGAGAAAAATCCATATCGCCTTCTTCGGTTAAAATCATGCTGAAACCTTTAGCGGCGGGAAGATATTGATGAATAAACTTTTGCTCGTCTAATAATTTTTTAATATTTTCATATTCGGGAAGAACATTTACCGATTTTCCCATTGGCGTAAACAATACGTTATCGGTTTCTTGTTTATCAGAAATGACGAGAATATGACCTGTAAAACGGTTGGCGATATTTTCTTGAAGTCCGCGGTTCATTCCCGAGGTTACGGCGTTGCCAAGGGTCATGATAAAGGCGCCCAAAAATAAAATGGCGCCAATAACAAAGCTTTTACCTTTGTGCCTTTTTATGTTTCGCCATGCTATTTTTAATATAAGTTTCATAATAAAGAAAATATATGAATCTGCCACAGAGCGCACAGAGAACACAGAGAAGCTAATAATCTGTTTATTCTCGAAAACGGTGCTTACGAAACAAGCCAAAAGGCCCGCAAAGTAAAATTATGGTATTTTATTCTTTTTACATAACCTCCTGTTTTATTCATCGATAATCATTCCGTCTCTTATTTTTACTATATGACTGGCATATTTTAACACATCGGGATCATGAGTTGAAAAAATAAAGGTTGTTTTTTCTATTCTGTTTAAATCTTTCATCAGCGTTAAGATACTCGCTCCGGTTTCAGAATCGAGATTTGCCGTCGGTTCGTCGGCAAGAACAATATCGGGTTTTGTAACAAGAGCCCGGGCAATAGCGACTCTTTGTCTTTGACCGCCCGACAATTCAGCGGGACGGTGCTTAATTTGTTCCGTTAGGCCCACTTCGTCAATTAGCTTTTCGGCCTGTTTTTTTATTTCTGCCGCCGAGACTTTTTTCTCTTTCATAAGCAATAAAGGAAACTCAACATTTTCAAGAACATTTAAAACCGGTATCAGATTAAAGGTCTGAAAAATAAAACCTACTTTATAAAGGCGTATGTTGGTCATCTGCACGTCTTTCATATCAGATATTTCTTCGCCAGCGATTTTATAACTGCCTTTTGTGGGAAGATCAATGCATCCGATAATGTTCAACAATGTCGTTTTGCCGCTGCCCGAAGGGCCTATGATTGAAAGAAAATCTCCCTTTTTTACAGAAAAGTCAACGCCGCGAAGAGCGTGAACCAGAGTATTGCCTAAAGGATAATCTTTGTGAATATCTTTCATCTCTATGATGTTCATAAGGATGAATACTTTTAAGGCGTCAAATTTTCAAGATTAATTTTCGTTTTGTTTTTTGCGTTCTATAGTCGCCATATTTTGAACGCGGCAAGAATCAGAAAACAAACATCAAGCCCGCCAATTACAGATCTTCATATTGAAAAACAGATTCCTTTGGCGAAAAAAACCAGGAATCTGTTTTATCGTTCATTTAGAGTTTAAAATCAACGCCAAATTCGGCAAAAGAGGCTCCGTAGCCTAATTTAGCTTTTAGAGCAATATTCTCTGCCACATAATAACGACAGGCTCCGTAAGCGCCAACGGCAAAAGTACTTACCGCCGCCCCTGTAAGCGTACTCGTTGAGTCAACGCTATAAGAATAATACCCGGTAAAAACGCCGGCAGACACGTCTAAATTTTTATTTTTGATGAAAGTAAAATGATATGCCACGGTAACGCCTACGGGAATTACGGTATATGAATAGGTCGTTGACCAAACCTTTTCGTCATAAGACAAATATCCGATGAGACCTCCCACGCCGATGAATTTTGAAACGGCATATTCAAAATTACCGGCAATCATTGCGCCGCCCCAAAAACCGGGACCCACTGACGCACCGACATAAATATCGCCTTCTTTAAATGGCGACGATTCTTTTGCCTGTAGGCTTGAAGTTGTCGCAGCGATTAAAAAAACCGCCCCAAAAACTATTGTTTTTATTATTTTTGTACTTTTCATTTTTCTCTCCTTGTTTTTAAAAATATTTATTTTCATTTTAATATTAATAATCAACATAATATGTCAATAAATTAAAAATGTATTTTTTGACACTTGAATTTGCCGTAAAATATATTTTTAAGGCTAGGACAGAAGAGAACATTAAAATATCTTGACCAAATGTAAACTATGTACGAGATGTATATCTTATACGCTTTAGCAAAAAAGGAGTCACTATATGAAATACAAAGCTTTATGGTTATTGGTTATTTCTCTAGCTTTTCCCGCAGCAATATTTTCTAATGATGTACAAAACAAGGTTGAAGATCTTGTTATCAATCTTACTCAAAAATACTATGAAACACACTCTAATATACTGATTAAAAAGAAACTTGGGGTTATACCATTTGTAAATAATTCTGAAAACGCGAAAAAACACTCTGTGGCAGAACTCATTACTGCGCTGGTTACTGTAGAACTGCAAAACTCAACGATCTTTTCTCTCATTGAAAGAGAAAGTCTTGAAGAAATTATTAAAGAACATGAGTTAAACCAGTCGGGTCTGGTAAATGACGAATCGCTTCCCGATATAGGCAAAATTGAAAGTATTGAAGTATTAATCACGGGCAGCGTTGCAGAAACTTCAGATGACTTTATTATTACTGCCAGAATCATTAATATAGAAACCTCAAAAATAGTAGCGTCTTCAAAGGTAGAGTTAGAAAAAAATAAAATTATTACAGCCTCAAAAGAATATATGCGATCTGAATTTCAAAGCAAGTTTGGCGTCTCGCTTGATGGTAAAGCAACAATGCTTTTCGCAAAAGATAACAATATTATCTTGCTGCAGAATATTTTATTCGGATACCGTATTTTTGATCATGTAAAGATTGCTTTCGGGTATTCTAATTTAATGGGCAACGAACTAAACGGAATTACCGCTAAAGATCAAACGGTTACGGATACTTCAGGAACACCTGCCGATCATGGCGTGACGGCATATTATCATCTTGAAGGCGACGGATTTAACTTTACCATTAGCGGATTATTTTCGCCGTATTACTGGCTGAATATAGGCACCGGAGCCTCTGTCTCTATTTATGACGCGAGACTTGTTATGAATATGACAGATTTTCCTGTTTATACAATAGGTTCGGGCGGGGTTATTGGTATTGAGAACAATAGAATAACGGTAACCGGCGACAGTCATGACGCGCAGTTTTTATATACTTTTTTCTCGTCGGTAGATTTTCTGGTTTCAAAAAGACTTTCTTTTAGCATAACAGCGGGATACTATATTTTTCCCAAATTTATACCTTCTTATTTTTATACTGCGGGCAATATAAGAGACTATGAAATTCAAGGGCAAAATGGCACGCCAGATATTGATAAAAACGGCACATTTTCAGAATACCAAAATTTTAACTTTTCAAAAAACAGCAATGGCGAAAGAATAAAAATGGCTTTTTCTGGTTTTTACTTTGAATTGGGTATGTCTTTGCATTTTTAAATATCTTTAAAAAAATTAATTAAATTAATAAATATTATTATATTAGTTTATGAATATGAAATAGTCTACATCTGCTTATGTATACAAGAATAGAATGAAAGAAACCTTATTTCGAAATAAAGCGACATGGGTCGTAAGTTTATATATTTATGATAATTCTTCTTTTTTGGGGATTGTTTTTCTCTCTGCTTCATTTCGAAACAAGGAACAGCCTTAGCTATTTTTTGAAATTTGTTTGTCTCGCGCTTTTACCGATCTGCTTCAGTAGATCTTCCGAGCTTCCCGGTAAAATTTTCGCATTCGGATATTTACGCGATTTTTTTGATTTACCAGCATTTTCATGCTCGCTTTTCTTTTTCCCAAAACCGCCGTATTGCACGCCCGGTTTTGCGCCAAACAACCTTGTTGAAAGTTCCCTTGTATTTATATTCATAATACAATTAATATATTATGTCATATTATTTCGTCAAATATATATTGAAATTATTGATTTTTTTATAGCTTCATCTCAAAGAAAACTTTGCGCATGTTAAGTATTTTGTCTTTGAACCATGTCATATATAAAGAAATAATTTATCATAAAGTTTTTTCTCTATAATTTTTTGCAGGCCAAAACAGTTATATCGTCATCTTGTTTATTTTGAAAATTCAAGACATCGTGTACAATATTTTCAACAAGAATATTTACCGGCAACTTGGCGTATTTTTGAAAAGATTCAATTAATCTTTCAAAACCAAACATTTGATTATTGATATTCTCAGCTTCAGTAACTCCGTCAGTGTAAAGCAAAATAATATCGCCTTCGTTAATAAGAACTTTCTCATCTTTAAGATAGTCGCCAATATTATCAATAATGGCTATCCAGGTGCCGATGCTTTTGATTATTTCTATTTTATTTTGCTTTAAGCGGTAAATAAGAATATCCTGATGCTTTCCGCTATGCAAAAAATGGTCTTTTCCCAGTTTTAATAAAGATAACGACATATAGCGGTTTACTTTAAGCTTGCTTATATTTTCTTTCATAACATAATTTATTTTTTCGAGCATTTGAGAAGGCGACTTTTGGGAACTTTGGGAGGCTAAAGAATCTAAACAGGTATGGTTCATCATCATAATAAGACCCGATTCAACTCCATGTCCTGATACGTCGCCGATAGATAACCACATATCCCCTTCGGGAGATTTGATTATATCATAATAATCGCCCCCGACTTCTTCAGCCGGCTTCATAATAGCAGAAACCTCGTATCCGGGCAACTGAATATTTTCTGGCAGCAATGCTGTTTGAATTTTCTTTGCTATTTCCATCTCGCCCCACAACGCCTCTCTTGCCGCATTGATATCTTTGCGAAGCTGAAACTCGCGTTTGATTAGGTTATGTCTGACATAATTAATACTCACTGAAATTACTACGGTTGCAGACATGAAAAACAAATTATTGGCTAGAATTTTTACGTCAAATTCAATGCCTGACATCAAATTAAACGCTATATAGATAGATATGATCGAAAGCCCGTTGAAAGCCGAATGCATAAATCGCCACGGAATTAACAGGTTTACTCCAATGATAACAAGATTTAATCCCTGAAAATAACTCGAGTTAAATCCCCCGAGTTCTACAGTCATTTGGGTTATAAAGAGACTTGTGATTATAGCGGCAAAATATCCGTGTAAAGAAGAATATTTTCCCGGTTTCGTATGTCGAATAAGAAAATGCTGGGCCACTAATATTGCGGCATTTATTAATCTGGCTTGCCAAAATAAAGTTACTTTATCGGTCGGCATGGTAAAAAAATCAAGAATTCCAAAAATAGGAACCAGCGTAAAACCCATTGCAGTCAGGGTTTTTGACCACTGGTGAATGATGCTGTTTAAGTATTCATTAAATTTTTTTGCGTCAAAATAATATTCTGATTTTATTTCTTTTTCTGTCATTTCGGTATTTTTATATTTTTTTGTCAAAAATATAAACTAAATCATCAAGGCAATTTCTTTTAGACTGGTTTTTCAATGATTAAAAACATCTGGCACCCTGTCTCTTCAAAAACTACAGATTTAGAATTGGCGCTAATATTTGAGGCGATTTGTTTAAATTCTTCTTCAGAGCGGTAAAAAAGAACCCAATCGCCCCAGTAATCCATATAGTTTTTTGTCGGATTTTTTTCATGATAGTTTCCTATTATCATCCATCCGCCCGGTTTTAACAAGGTATAGAGTTTTTCAAGAACCGCCTGCGCCACTCGGGTAGTAAGATAGTCAAATAGTCCCATAGAATAAATAAAGTGAAAGCTGCCCCATTCGCGGGCCGGATCTTTTATTCTAAGCATGGTGCGCACCGACTCGTTTATTAATTGAAAATTAATTTTTTTATCATACCTGTTTTCAATAGCCGATATATTTGACGCGGCTTCGCTTAAAGCCTCTGTATCTTGATCTAACAAGGTAATCTTATAGTCATCGCATTTAGCGGGCGAAAAAAATATATTTTCAAGTTCGTTCGCCGGACCGCAGGCTACGGACAATATTTCAAAACCCGAATTTAAATTTTGAAAACTATTTCTTGCGCGTTCTGTAATCACAGATATCATTTTTTTTCTGTTTCGAACAGCCTGCGCCGAGGCTGTCTCAATCGGATGCTTATGCATAAGCATCGAAAAAATCGTGTCGCCTTCGTAAGAATTCCTATAAACCATCGCCATCATTTCTGAATCGCCCGCATAGCCGCGCGGTTTAGTATTGGTTCGTTTAAGAAAAATAGAATCTGAAATAAGATCCCACACTTGTCTTCTAAAAAAATAAGCGTGATATTCATATTCTTCGGGCGTAAAATTTTCGGTTTCTTTTTTTAAATCTTCGAGTTTCTTGTCGAAAAAAGAAAAAAATTTTCTGCCTTCGGTTTCTAATATTGTTTTTTGAACTATCTTATATACTTCACTAGACTCGTCTCTATAAATTTCATCTAATTCGTCAAAATATTTACGATAGACGCGCAAGTCATATGTTAACCTTGAGGTATATTCTCGAAATGATTCTTTTATTTTTTGCTGGCGGCCCATCGCCAGCGGAAGACTTTGAAAATAAGTCTCAAGATTTGCGGTTCTTTTAAGCGATAAAATATCAAAAAAGTTATAGACGTCTTTTATAAAAATAAGCGACCCTGAAAAATACGGTATCGCAGGATTATACTTGAACATGCATTCGCCGAGTTCAAAATTTTCACCGTCGATTTCAAGGGTTAATCTATCAAAGATTGAATGACTTTTGACCGGTTTGTTTTCAAGAAAATTTACAATAAGCGAGTTTTTTGAGCCGTAAGCCGCTTGTATTTTGTAAGTTTCTTTTTTCGCAAAAAGTATCCCTGTATATAAGTAATTTTTCATTTTTAACGTATTATTTTCTTAGCGCTTTATGCACCAACAATTTCAATACGCTTATCGTCTGTCTGAAAAATTTCCAGAGCCGAAAAAGTAAGCTCAAGCCATCTTAAGTCTTTTGGATAAATAATCTTGATCTCTCGGGTTGTATTTTTGACTTTGTCTAATACTTTTAAGATGGGCGTTATTGTCGACGAATTCATATATTCCATTTTATTGAAATTCATTAAAATCTTTTTATTCTTATCAAGCAATTCATTAAAGATAGGGTTAAGAAAAGTTCCTGGTTCCCTGTCTGTGCTTCTGCCTATAAAGTGAATTTCAATTACATCGGGTTTTTCTTCTACTTCTAAAGTAAGATCGTTGTTTTTATAAGTGTCGCTCATTTTTTTACCTCATTTAATTTCAAATTTTATATACCGCCGACATAGCAAGTATATTGTTTTCATTAATATAAAAATCAAGAATTGACCTGCCTTCATAAGCGATTCTTACAAGCCCCAAGCCGCTTTCTCCCTCTGCAAGTTTTTTCGTAGATACATGCTTGAGTTTATCTAAATAGGCCTCAAAATGATCTTGAAACCCCCGAATCCATTGTATTGTTTCGTCAAGCATTTTCATTTCTTTTCGATTTTCAGGCTTTATTTTGTTCTTAACTTCAATAATTATTTCTCTTGGCAGAATGTCTACACTGATAGTTATTTTATCTTTTTGCAGATTATCTGCCCCGTATTTTACGGCATTTTCAACCAGTTCGCTGGCGGTCATGACCATGGCATAGACCGTTTCTTGTTTAAAATTATTTTTGGTTAAAAAGCTATTTACCTGTTCTCTGACAATATCTATTTCTTCCCAAATTGGTTTTATTTTAATTTTTAACGAATTCATATGCCTTTGATTTGAATACGTTTATCGTCTGTCTCAAATAATTTCAATTCGCCAAGTAAAATCTCCTGCCAGCGTTCTTCTTTATTATAATGCACATGAACAGAGCCTCTTTCAGCTTTTTTTATATTTTTGAGAATGCTGATGATAGGTATGATTGCCGAAGAGTTCATAAAAGTAAAATTTTGAAAATCAAATACTATTCTTCTGGTAGGGTTTTTATTGTTTTTTACCACGTCTTCTAATATCGGGTCAATAAATTCAGACGGATTTTTTAACGTACACTTGCCTAGCCAGTTTATCTTAATGATATGATCCTGATACTCTAAGTACAATTTCAGTTGTTCTTTTTCAAATATTTTATTTTTTGCCATAGCCTTCTTTCTCTTTTTTTACTTTATAGTTTTTGAATTATATCGTCAATTATTATTTCTTACGGGCCAATTACTTCCCCGAAAAAATGAGGCCTAAAATAATAAAAAAAACCGGTTGACACACTGTCTTTGCCCTTATAGTTTTCGATACAAATAGATTTTCATAGAAAATAGAAACGTCAGCAGCATTTAGATTATCTCAATCTGAATATCGTTGTTAAATTTGCCCATATTGGGCGAGCGCAAATGCCGCGGTTAAAATACTGATAAATACAAGCTTTTTGGCCGCCGGCTTATAAAAAATAAGGATTTTAATATCGTACTAAGAAAACCTGAAATATCAGACGGTTTGCTTTTATACAGGCTCGTATCTGAATGCCGGCCTCTAGATTTAAACTCAAAGTACGCGTACTTTTTAATCGCCTCTCATTTTTCAGAGACAAGCGTCATCGCCTTTGACGGCGATATTCCCGCCGCCATGACATCGGCCTATATTAAACCTGAAGAAAAAGATACGCTTTTTATCTGGCAGATAGCCGTGTTGCAAAAATACCGCGGGAAAAAACTTGCCCTTAAAATGTTAAACGAAATTTTATCGCGCCCAGCTCTTAGAAACATTCAATATATTGAAACAACCGTGACAGAGACAAACGCCGCCTCAGAAAAAGTTTTCTTGAATCTGGCCGAGAAATTAAAATGCCCTGTGGGCAAGACAGAATTTATAAACAGCAAAGATTTTACAGACGAAAAAGACAGTTCGTTTCATGAAACCGAATTTTTATACAAAATAGGGCCGTTGAACGGTTCTATTTTAATAGAATAAAAAATATAACAACCAATAGGAGAAACTATGAGAATAATAGAAAAATTAGAGTCAGATGTAAGAAGCTACGTGAGATCTTTTCCCGCAGTTTTTGACACCGCCCAAGGCGCTCTTTTGTTCGATAAGAACGAAAAAAAGTATATCGATTTTTTTGCGGGAGCCGGTACGCTAAACTACGGGCATAACAATCCGCGCATAAACGAGGCCATCATAAAGTATCTCGAAAGAAACGGAGTGGTACACGGTCTTGACAAAGCGACAGTGGCTAAAATTGATTTTCTGCAGAAATTTCAAGATACAATATTAAAGCCGAGAAATTTAGAATACAAAGTACAGTTTACCGGGCCAACCGGAACAAACTCGGTAGAAACGGCCTTGAAACTCGCGAGACTCATTAAAAAAAGATCAAATATTATTTCTTTTACAAACGGATACCACGGGCTTACCATGGGAGCGTTGTCTACAACCGGCAATAATTTTTACCGCGACGAAGCTTACGGCGTAAGGTTGAATACCGACTTTATGCCCTACGACAAATACTTCGGAGACGACGTAAATACCATTGATTATTTTCGCAAGTTTCTCGAAGACAATAGCAGCGGAGTTGACCTTCCGGCGGCGGTGATTATAGAGACGATACAGGGCGAGGGAGGCATTAACGTGGCGTCTGTCGAGTGGCTCAAAGAGCTGGAGTCTCTTTGCCGCGAGTTTGATATTCTTTTGATTGTAGACGACATACAGGTAGGCAACGGCAGAGCGGGAACTTTTTTCAGTTTTGAAAGAGCGGGCATAACGCCCGATCTTGTAACGCTTTCAAAATCTATAGGCGGCGGTCTGCCCATGGCTCTTCTTTTAATGCGTCCCGAACTCGATCAATGGCAGCCCGGCGAGCATACCGGCACCTTCAGAGGTAACAATCTGGCGTTTATCGCGGCCGCCGAAGGTCTAAGCTACTGGGAAAACGAAGACTTGTCCCAGGCCGTTTTCTATAAAGGCGACATCATAAAAGAAGAGCTTGAAAAAATTCGCGATAAATACAAAGATATTGAAATTGAAGTTCGCGGCTTAGGCATGGTATGGGGCCTTGATATGAAAAACGGAGGCATCGCTTCAGAAATAAGCAAAATGGCCTTTGAAAACGGCCTTATCATTGAAACAGCCGGATCAAACGGCGAAGTCGTCAAGTTTCTGCCGCCTTTAATTATAGAAGAAGACCTGCTTCGCGAGGGCCTGAAAATTATCGATATGGTTATCGCCTCTTATATGAAAAACAGAAAAGAACTTATCACAGGCGGAGCTTTTGACAGGATAGAAAAATGATTGTTCGAAAACTTGAAGACATCATAAACACCGAAAGAGACATTAAAGCCGAAAACGGAAACTGGGTAAGCCGCCGCCTTTTGCTTAAAAAATGCGGCATGGGCTTTTCTTTTCACGATACTGTCATTTTTGCCGGCACAGAAACCTTAATCTGGTATAAAAACCATCTTGAAGCCGTTTATTGCGTAGGCGGCAGAGGCGAGGTTGAAGTTATTGATACGGGCGAAAAATTTGAAATTAAAGACGGCACGATGTATGCGTTAAACGAAAACGAAAAGCATTACCTAAGGGCCTTTGAAGATATGAGAATGATCTGCGTTTTTAACCCTGCGCTTACCGGCAATGAGGTTCACGACGAAGAGGGCGTTTATCCTTTGGCGGCAGAAGAAGCAGAAGAACACAAAGCGGCAAAAGAAGAAAACTCTTTATGATATTAACCAGCTTTCTTTTTTTTCTGTTTCTTTTTTTGGCCATCGGCATTTTATCTGTTTTTAAAAGAAAAAATACAACCGAAGATTATCTAATCGCGGGCAAATCGGTATCGCCTCTTTTAGTGGGGCTTTCGGCTGTAGCTACTAATAACAGCGGATTTATGTTCATAGGCATGATTGGCGTAACCTATATGTCGGGCCTATCTTCTATCTGGCTGATGATAGGATGGATTGCAGGAGATTTACTGGCTTCGTTTTTAGCAGTAGATAAAATTCAAAAGGTAAGCAGAAATTCAAAAATTCACTCTTTCGGCGGTCTTCTCTCGCACTGGAACAATACCGACTTTAAAAAACTGCGACTGGTCGCCGGAATACTGACGGTATTTTTCTTAACGGTTTACGCTGCGGCCCAGTTAAAAGCCGGCAGCAAGGCCGCCGAGGCCCTCTTGGGCTGGCAAAGCGAAACGGGCGTCATCATCAGCGCTTTAATAGTTCTTGTCTATAGCGCCGTAGGCGGCATTCGAGCCTCAATCTGGACAGACGTCGCCCAGTCGGTTGTCATGATAATAGGGATGTCTCTTTTATTCGCCTTCGGCGTTGAATATGCCGGAGGGGTTAACGCCTTGCTATCAAAATTATCGCAGGTTAAGCCCGCTTACTTAAACTTCTTTCCCGAAAAGAATTTTTTAGAAATTTTTCTTTTTATAGCCGGATGGATTTTCGGCGGCTTCGCTGTCATTGGCCAGCCGCATATTGTCATTCGTTTTATGAGTCTTGATAAATTTGAAAACATAAACCGCATGCGCCTTTATTATTATATCTGGTTTGCTTTGTTTTACGGTCTTACCATTATTGTAGGCTTAATAAGCCGCGTTGTGATTTCTGATGTCGCCGGTTTTGACGCTGAAATGGCCCTGCCCAACATGGCGCTTGCTTTGTTCCCTGAAATATTGACAGGCATTATTTTAGCGGCGCTTTTCGCGGCGACCATGTCGACCGCCGATTCTTTGATTTTAGCGTGTTCGGCTTCGGTCACGCGCGATATTTTTCAAAAATCGCGTCATACTCTGTTTATTACAAAATTTTCAACTTTCATGGTTTTACTGACAGCTGTTTTTATCGCGCTTACCGACAATAAAACGGTATTTGCTCTTGTCTTAGACGCATGGGGCATGCTGGCGTCTGCTTTTGCGCCCCTGATTGTTCTCTATTCTTTAAAAAAAGAAGTTTCAGAAAATGCCGCCCTTTCAATGCTTTTAACCGGCCTTTTTGGTTTTATTCTCTTTAACAAAGCCGGTTTCGGAAGCCTTATTTATTCTGCCGCCCCCGGCATAATTTCAGGATTTCTGGTATTTTACGCGATAGAGGCTTATAAGAAATACCGAATTAAAAGTATTTCTCAAACCGCAGAAGAATTTGATTCTTAAACCATGAACCTCTTAGTTTGACGATAAAATAATAAAAATTAAGCGCATAGCACGCGGTTGCGTCCCTCATTTTTTGCCTTGTACATCGCCTTATCGGCCAGTTCTAAAAGTTTTTCTTTTGAAATAACTTTAGCCGGCGTAAGCGTAGCGATACCTATGCTTATTGAGACATATTTTTCGACCGATGATTTCTCGTGAGGAATTTTCAATTGAAGTACCGCTTCTCGAACATCTTCCATTATTTGAAAGGCTCCCTTTGAATCGGTATACGGCAAAAGCGCGATAAATTCTTCGCCGCCAAATCTTGCGGCAATGTCATCGGGTCTCTTTATATTCTTTTTTACCATATCAGCGATTTTCTTTAGACAAATATCGCCTTTTTGATGACCATATATATCGTTGTACAATTTAAAAAAATCAACGTCTAAAAAAGCCAGCGAAAGAGGCTCTTTATTGCGCATACAGCTTTTATATATTCTATCATATGTTTCAGAAAATATTCTGCGGTTATAAAGCCCTGTCAAGCTGTCAATAGTCGACATTTCTTTAAGCTTTTCTTCGCCTTCTTTTCTCAGCGTAATATCGTGAAATATATTCACGTAATGCGTTATTTGTTTAGATTCGTCTTTTATCGAAAAGATTGAAGATTCTACGGTATAAAGCGATCCGTCTGGTTTTTTGTTTATAAATTCTCCCCGCCAGCTGCCGGCGCTTACTAAAGAGTCCCACATTTTAGCGTAATACTGACTATCATGCTTGCCAGATTTCAGTACACTAACCTTGCGCCCAACAGCTTCAAGAGGAGTGTATCCGGTAATTTCGGTAAAAGCTGGGTTTACGAAAGTAATTTTCGCATTTTGTTCTGTGATTAAGACCGCTTCTTTGGTATTTTCAATAATAGACGCGCTTAATCTTAACTTTTGCTCAATATGCAGTCTTTCTTCAATTTCTCTCTGAAGATTTAAATTCAGCTTTTTTTCGTCATAGGCCTTTTGCCTGAGAATTCTTTCTTTTTCAAAATATTCTGTTTCATCTGTAATATTTAAAAAGACAAATGAATTCTGCTTTTCGTCTTTTAAAGGAAATATGCGAATATTGTGAATAATCTCATTTACACTTTCTGTACGAAGATTTTTTTTGAAAAGCGGCAGCAATTGCAGATTAATAGTATGCGAGATAAACGCCGATTGCTTTAATTTTAACGCGTTTTCAACCGCCTGTTCAAGGCGGCTGTTTTTCGCTCTGGGCATCAAATCAAAAAAATTCTTATTTAAAACTTCAGCTGAGGTTAATCCCGACGCGCTTTCCATCCATTTGTTCCAGAATACCGTCTCGTTATTCGAATTTAATATAACAATGCCCGCTTTTATGCAATCTGTAATTTGATTAATTAACAGGTCTTTCAGCATAAATCTAGGTCAGATTTTTTAGCAACCGGTTTAAGAATACTTCTATAGAATCTAAGTCTAACACAAGAATAACATACCCTTGTATTTCTTTTGTCTTAATATTAAAATCAATAAAAATAATTAAAATTTCCTGTTCTACAGTCTCTTTTTCGCCCATTTTAAATATATTCTTTGCTTTACAGGCGACAAATTCGGGTATTGTTCCCGATATTTCATCGTGTAAAATATTTGCAAGACTAGCCATGCATGAATTAAGTATTATATTGCCGATTTCTGCCACAGCCTCATGCTCTAAACTAGACATCTCTTCAATATTGATATGCTGGCCAAGAAACAGCTTTACCAGCTCAAGGCTGTCTGTTTCGGCAAAAAGCAGCATCGCTTCGGTATCAAGATATGTTCCTTTGAATTTTTGCGACACATATGATAATTCTTTTTCTGGGCCAAGTTTAAGTTCGCCAAGGGCGTCTTTTTCTTTTGCAAATTTCACCCTGGGCACAGATAAAAATATTTCTTCTTTAATCATTTGATTTAGAGAAGCGGCAGCCTTTCCTATGCTTATGTTAATGGCTTCTTTAAGAGCGTCTTCTTGAATTTCGCTTAGTTTAAACATATTTCTATAATCTTTTCAATCGTCTCGTCGGTAACGGGTTTTTCTAAGAATGAAACCCCCCGCGATTTTACTTTTTCTTTAAAAGAATCTTGTATATTTGCGGTAAGAATGGCCACTTTAATTTCAGGATATTTTTCTTGTACAATTTCTAATAGCTCAAATCCGTTAATGCCAGGCATGTTATAATCAATGGATATTAAATCAACATCATTGGTTTCTAATTTTTTTTGCGCCTCGTCTGCGTTTGAAGCCTCAATGATAACCCAGTCTTTTCTAAAATTAAGCAAAGAAGCTTTTATTAAAACGCGGGTTACCGCGCTGTCGTCGACAATTAGAATTCTTTTGGGTTCTATCATATATTTACCTGTTAAACGTCTGTCGCAAATAAAAACAATTTTTTAATTCTTGGCTATTTCTTTTGAAAAAGACAAATTTAACTAAAAAAGGATATAAATTACAAAACAAATATTATGTAAAGTAATATAAAATAAAAATATGCTTCAACACATTTGGCCATAATTACAATTTACCGATATTATACCGTATTTATAATTACGTCGTATAATACGCGTTAATGCGCACGTATTCTTCGGTTAAATCGCAGCCGTAAACTCTGCTTTTGCCGTCTTTTAGATTTAAATTTATTTTTAAATAAATTTCTCTGTTTTCTTTTATATACCTTGATAATTCACTTAGCTCGTCGTTACCGTATTTTTTAGAGTTCCAGAAAATTTCGATTTTTTCTTCTTCTACTTCGACATCGGGAGTTTTTCCTATGGCCATAAAAATTCTGCCCCAGTTGGGGTCACCCTGATAAATGGCTGTTTTTACAAGGGGTGAGTTAATGACGCTTTTTCCTATTTTTTTCGCCTGCGCGTCATCTGCGGCTCCTTCAACGTCTACAACAAAAAGTTTCGTCGCGCCTTCGGCGTCAAAAGCTATCATCTTGGCAAGTTCAACCGCAGATTCTGTAAGCGCATTTTGAAAAAGCGTTTCGTCAACTTCGCCGCATATTCCGTTTGCCATAATCAGGGCGGTATCAGATGTTGACATATCGCTGTCAATTGAAAGGCTGTTAAATGAAACGTCTACGGCTTTATTCAGCATTTTTTGCAGGGTATTCGAATCAATTTCGGCGTCGGTGAAAAAATAAGCCAGCATAGTCGCCATATTTGGCTCTATCATGCCCGCGCCTTTAGCGACGCCTACCAGAGATACATTTCCGATTTTTTTTGAAATATATTTAGGAAAAGTATCGGTCGTCATAATCGCTTTTGTAAAAGAAGCAAAATCTGGCCGATGACTTAGGTTTTGTTTCAAATTTTTTATCTTATCTTTTAATTTATCAACGGGAAGAGGTCTTCCTATAACTCCCGTAGACGAAGGGAACACCAGGCTGGCGTCAATGTCAAGTTCGTCAGAAACGGCGCGGCATATTGCTTCTGCGTCTTGCTTTCCTCTTTCGCCGGTTGCGACATTGGCGTTTTTTGAATTCACTACGACAGCCTGTATTTTGCCGTTTTTAATTCTTTCTCTGCCTAAGACGACAGCGGCGCCGCAAATTTTATTTTGAGTAAATACCGCCCCTACAGAGGCTTCTTTTTCAGAAACGATAATTCCTAAATCTAAGGTATCGTCTTTAATGCCGCAACTTACGGCATAGCTTTTATAGCCCACTGGAAGCCATTCTATATTTTCTTTAGATATCATGATAAGAATATCTTAATACGCTTTTTCTTGAATTTCAATCTTTTACTTTTGAACAGGCTTGTTATTATCGTCGACTAATATTATGTTCGGTTGATGAGTTTTTAATTCTTCTTCTGAAAGCAACGCATAAGCTATGACAATAACTTTATCGCCCTTTTGACCTAACCTGGCTGCCGCCCCGTTTAGGCAAATTTCGCCCGACCCCGGCTTGCCTTTTATAATATATGTTTCAAATCTGGCGCCGTTGTTTATATTTACAACATGTACCTTTTCATATTCTCTAAGACCGGTTTTTTCAAGAAGTTCGTTATCTACGGTAAGACTTCCTTCGTAGTTCAAATCGGCGTCTGTTACTGTCGCTCTGTGAATTTTGGCCCTTAATACGGATATCATCATACGTAAATCTCTCTCCCAAAAATCAAGAATTTGGCATTTTTCTTACTAAAGACACGTCGTCAATCTTATAAACTGATTTCGGTCCGCAAAATATTAATAACCCTTTTTGGTCGGTTATAAACCATAAAAAAAAGATTTGCCAATTCGTCTTTCATCTTTTCATATAACATAATTCTATTTTGACGCGGTTTTAACCGAAGGCTGCTTGCCTGCGCGCCGCGTTTGCTAAATTATATGTTTTTAATAAATAAATATAGTCTAACGGCGGCATTACTGACTACTTTTTTTTCGTGTCGTTTTGTAAACGTAACCGAAATGTTTTCTAACCAAAAAACGGCTTTTCGATGCGGCAAATACCATTCGGTCATTTTTATAAATACGGTAGAAGAAGAAGTATATCCCGATTTAGGGATGATCTTAGAATATAAAAAAGAAATTAATTTATCAAAAGAAACAGAAAAATTATTAGAAGAAAAAGCCATAGACTGCTTTGGGCGCTGCGCCGCCGAAAAAGAACTTATAAGACTTCGGCAGGAAGACTTAAAATCGAAAATGCTGCTAAATAAAGAAAAAAAGGGCCTTGAAATCTTATCGATAGAACTTAAAGAAATTAATCAAATGAAAAAACGGTGGCTAAAAAAACATAAAACAAGATACGACGAAGGCGTAAAACTTCTGTCTCCCGAAGAGTTTGAAAAATGGCTTCTTTACGAGAAAACGGCAAGGGGCTTTCCTCTTGAAGTTTATTAAGAATTTATTACAATGATTAAAATAAAATTTTCTAAATATTTAATAAGCGGCATTTTCATTTCCTTTATGTATAACGTTTTATGGCTTGGGATTTTTATCTATTTCGCCGATTTGTACGCCGAAAATATCATAATTTTTGTAATAATATTTTTGCTCGTATATTTATTGTTCGCTAATCCTTTAAAAGACTTGCTGTATCTTTATTATATGAATCGCTATGCCTTTTCGTCAAAGTGGAAAGTCGCCAAAATTGAAAAAAATCTGTCTAATATCTATTCTATTGACGATTTGCTTCAATTCTTATCAAGTCTCTTAAAACTATGGAACCTTAATAATCTCATTCTTATTTTAGAAGAGCCTTTTTTACATAAATTTTCATTTATCAGAAACAAGAAATATAAGCGGCAAAAACTCAATAAACGTACGCCGTCTTCTTTTATTGACCGGTTTTTAGACAACCCCTGGGCCGAAAACATTTCAAATCTTCGCGAAGAAGAAAAAAAAGTCTTAAAAAACTATAAATCGAAATGCGCCGTTCCCATTTTATATAGAGATCTGTTTTTAGGTTGCATTTTTTTTGAAGAAGAACTAGAGCCGGCCCAGCTTGATACGGCGGCTCAAATCAGCCAAAAATCGGGAATTATCATTCAAAATGAAATCTTAAAAAACAGACTTTCTCCCGCTGTGCATCTTCAAAAAGAATTTGATTTAGCGAGAAAAATAGAAGAGTATTTATCAGAATTTGACGAGCTGAATTTTGACGAATTCAAGATTCAAAAAGAGCATTTAGGCTGGCGCGAGAAAACTTTTCCGGCGATTTTTGAAACGACATTTCTGCCCTATAAAACAACTAAACGTAATGAAGAAGAAGAGGATGTCGTTATTTTTTTATTGTGCAAATTATCTGATAACTTACAAAGGGCCAAGGCGATACAGCTTTTTTCGGCGCAGGGATGTTTTCTTGGCATAGGAGAAAAATCAGGCAATTTAAAAATCGCCGCTCATCGTTTGCATAAAGCTCTTCGAAATCAAACTTTTGAGAATATTTTATTAGACGGCTATTTAGCGAAATTTTCAAATAAAAAGACTGTCGAAATACTGCCTTTTGGGAAATCTTTAAAAATAGAAGTTGACCAAAAAATTCAAAACATTGAAAACTCCGCTCCCTTAGGCAGCAGCGAGTCAAAATATGGCGCATTCGTAAATAAGATAAAGTATGACGAAAAAATAACTTTATACATTCGAGACTATCCTCTTGTAAGCGTAAAAAGAATATGAGCAATATAGAAATTCGAAAATACATAAAAATAATTCTGCCGCTTGCGGCGTTTTTTGCTCTATTTCATGGAATTTCACGCGATTTCTCTCTATATATAAGTAAACATAATACAGAATATTTTAGCACCCCAAACGGTCTTCTTATCGTTCCTGTTTCTTTGCAGGAACCTCACGATAAAAAATATTTTACGGAACATGTCAAAGAGCCCCAAAAATATTTTTATTGGGAATCGTGGATGTACGCCGCAACCCCTTTTTTCGCGGCCATTTTGCTTTTTTTTATGACGGGAGCTTTTATTTATTTTTTTGCGAGAATGCGAAGACTTGAAAAATCTTTTCTAATTTTAATTTATTATCTTTCAATATTGTACCTTTTGTTTCTTGATTATATTACGGGCGCAAAACATGAAACTCTATTTTATGTTCTTTTATCGGGAATGAGCGTTCCTTTTGTTTATTTTTTTCGCGCCATCTACGGATACGCGACGCGGGGCGCTTTTTACTATGTTACGCTGCCTTTGATTATTTTTCTGCCTGTTCTTTTTGAGCCTCAAGATAAAACCGATGAAATTAATATGTTTCAAGCCATCGGCTTAACATATCTTATTACTACCTTATATTGCGCCTATTTATTCTTCAGAGACATTGAAAACCCCGGCAATCAATCGTATATCAAACCCGATTGGGCCAAGAATTTATTTGCGGGCATAGCTCTTTCTCTGCCGGCTTTATTTACATTTTATTTTTTAATCATGCCCGCCTTAAAAACAAAGGCCCATGTCGGCATGAATACTTTATTCTTTCTTCCTTCGCTTATACCCACCAGTTTTTTTCTTTTAAGTCTTCGGTTTAGATTTGTTTATTTTGAGACGGCTTTTTACAGCTGGTTTTTAAGAATATTTTACTTCTTGTTTTTTTCATTTTTATACTGGTTTTCTATAGGCTTTCATTTGGGCGATACAATTCTTTTTGAAGAGAAACGCCTGCTTCACATTTTAACGGCGGTTATATTTTTACTGATTATAGACCCTATAAAAACATTATTTTATATTTTCTATAATCGTCACTTTATTTTACATAGACAAGAATTGACCAAATTTGCCGCTAAAATATCCGATTACGCCGTTAATCCGAATCAAATTGAATCTTTTTTAGAAAAATACACTTCAACTCTTCGAGAGAGCTTAGATATTGAAAAAGTTCGCTTTGTGATGAGCGAAAACCTGTTTGAAAACAGGGGCAGACCAGAAGACACCATAATATTCATAAAAGACCTTGACCCTATCTGGAGCTATTTAAAACTATGGCGAAAGGCGAGAACATATCCGGTGTTTACCACAAGAGCCTTCGGCCCTATTCGCGATCTTCTTCAGGAAAACGGCGCCTTCTTGTTTATGCCTTTTAGAAATTTTAAAGCCGGAATCTTACTGAACGCAAAAACTTCGGGCAAATCGTTTTACTCAGAAGATATTCATTTTTTAAAGCGCATCTTAAAACTCACCGAGCCGCTTCTTGAAAACTATCAGTTTTTAATCGCTAACGCAAAGCTCAAAAGACAAGAAAAAGAGCTTGAACTTGCTTTTAGAATTCAAGAAAAACTGATACCGTCGGCTCACCGCGACAATAATCTGGTTTTTCAATCATATTTCAGGGGCTCTAGAAAAGTTACGGGAGATTATGTAGATTTTATGCATCTCGGCAAAAACCGATATTTTCTCTTTTTAGGCGACGTTAGCGGCCATGGGTTAGGCAGCGCGTACATTACCGCCATTGTGCGCTCTATTATCAGAAGCTCTATAACCGAATTAAAATCGGAACTTGTTGACATATTCAACAGCTTAAATAATTTTCTAATTCATAAATATAAAGGAAACAATATTTTAACCCTGACCGGCATAGAAATCGAAATAAAAAAGACGCAAAATAAAAATAATTACTTGTTGAAATATATTAATGCCGGCTGCCACGCTCCGTTAATTTACGCGAAAACGAATAAAACATATTCCAGATTTAAAAATATTCAAAGAGTGCTAGGGGCGGCTAAAACCAATTATATTTCAGAATCTCTTACGTTAAAAAACCCCGCTAAAATTCTTTTATATTCAGACGGAGCGTTTGAAATTTTCAACAGTCAAAACAAAATGGCGGGCGAAAAGCAGTTAATTAAATGGATTAAAAAAAGCATTTTACTTACGCCTGAAGACCAGATTGAATACCTGACAAAAAAGATATTTTCATACGGCGAAGATAACAGACACGACTATGACGATATATCGTTTGCCGTTTTAGACCTAATTTGAAGCGTCTTTAAACTCGGCGGCGGGAAAGTATCGTATCTCGGTATTTTGCCGCTCAATTTTTATCATAGCGTTAATAAGCCGGTTTTCTTTTTCTCTTTTAATCTCGCTTTCTGCTTTTTCAAAGTTCGCTTTATTTTCAAGAAAATACTCTTCAATATCTTTCTTTTCTTGAATCATTTCATGCGTCGGCTTTAATGCAGGCGCTTTTCTGTCTGTGATAACGACAAAATACTGAGAGCCGCCTTTCTCCCACGGGCCTAAAACTTTGCCAAGCTCGGCCGTAAATAAAGCGTTTTGTAATTCGTCTGAATCTTGCAGCGGATCTAAGTTTGCGGCGTCTTTGGGCTTGGCTGCGTTTAATTTTTGAAGAAGAGAAACGTCTTTGATTTCCAGCGTCTTTACAAGGTTCGTTCTGGCGATATTTTCAATGGTCTCGTTTTCTGAGAACTGCTTGAGAGATTCTTTCCAGCTTTTTTCTGCTTCGGGTTTTCTTTCGTTAATAATGGTATTTATGATACCCTCTCTTTTTATTTTTGTCAGCTCGGCCTTAGGATCTTTAGCAAGATAATCTGTTTTAAATTTAGTTTTAATATCAGATTCAGATACCTCTATTTTTGACTTTATAATCTCATTTTGTTTTTGAGCGTCTATAACCACGATTTTATATGATATCTTTGTTTGATTTAATCTTTCTCTATCATAGGCTTCAAGAGCGGCCCGCGAAGACATTTCAGTCAAAAGAAGCGTCTGCCCGGCTTCAAAAGCCAGACTTTTTAAAGCTAAACCCTTTAACTGCGAAAAGGAAAGTCTTCCCGTTTTTATAAATTCTTTTTCAAATTTTTCATAATTAAATTCGCCCGCGGTAACATATTCTTTAAATTCTTTTTTTAAGAACTCGTCAATAACAGAGCCCTGATAATCGCCTATGGGAAAAAACCCTTCTTTTTCATAAAGATTTTCTAACACCGACTGGTTAATCAAACGCTCAAGAGCCGTCGTTTTTAACTGCTTTTGAAACTCAGGGGGAATGCTCTGCCCTTGAAAAGAACCGCTGAAATTTCTGTCTACATAATTAGCGATATCTTTTCTTGTTATCATTTCATCGCCTACTTTGGCTACGAAAAATTGATTAACAGAGTCGGCCTGCCCCATAAAGTCGGGCATTCCAAAGGACCATATAATAATAATAACCAGCGCCGTCATAAACGTGTAAGAAACGGCTTTCATCATTTTTTGAGTAAATTTCATAACGCCAGAAAATAATAAAAAGATAGGGCTTCAATTTTTTTTTCAATCGGTACTTTTCAGGCCTTTCGGTTTTAACGAAAACAGGGTATTCCGTCGAAAAATTCTCTTATTTGCCTCTAAACGAGCCAATTCGCGGCTAAAACCTTCGGGGGTAACTCCTAAAAGGGCGGCAAGCTGCTTTAGGCCCACGGGCGGCTCAATCCATTTTCTCTCGGCGCCCAGTTCTTTAAAAACATTTATAATTCTATCGGCAAGGCTTTGAGACGTAATGGATGTTGTTTTTTTTTGATAGTATCCGACTTTTTCCATGATTAATCCGCCGAATTTATACATAAATTCGGGATGTTTTTGCATGATTGCTTTGAATTTTTTACATGGGTAAAAATAGACCTGACTGACCGAAAGGCTTTCTGCAGAAGCCGGATATGTCGTATTTTCGCAAAAAACCGGCACGGCTGCGAAAACTTCTCCCGGTAAAAATAATGCGTGTACAGATTCTTTGCCGTTTTCTAAAGAGTTGAAAACTTTTACGGCGCCCTGCTGTAGAATATAAAAACCCTTATATTCTTCTCCCTCATAAAAAAGGAATTCTCCTTTTTTATAATTCTTCAACTCTTCTATAGAATGAATTTCTAAACGCATCTCTTCAGGAACAATCTCCCAAAAGTCTTTAGATTGACTTTGCATGAATACTCTCTTTAATAAAAATATATTATTATTTGCCGCTTTTATTTTTTGCGGCTATTTAAGCCAGGTTTTTTTTATTTATAGTTATAAAAATTAAAAACGAAATGTATTTACAACTATTTTTTGAGACAATTTAATTTACAAGACGGGCCGCGAATTATATTCTATTGTTATTTTTTTAATTGTCTCTGTTAAAAAAAATATTTATATTGACTTAACAAGAGTTAAAACAAATAAGTTGTATATTAAAAAAATTCGTAATCAGATAAAAATAAAAAAGATAAAAAAGGAGAGCGTATGAATATTCTGGTTTTAATAAAACAGGTTCCCGATACCGAGGCGAATATTTCAGTATCGGGGGGTAAAGTAAACGAGTCGGGCATTAAATGGATTATCTCGCCATATGACGAAATTGGTCTTGAAGAAGCCCTAAGATGCCGCGAACAAAAAGGCGGTACCGTAACCGTTTTAACCGTAGGCGGCGAACAGGCGATATCGGTTTTAAGAACGGCATACGCGATGGGGGCAGATAACGCCATTCATATAAAAAATGAAAATTACAATATGTTAGATTCGGCGGTCATTGCCGAAGCGATTACATCGGCGATTTCAAACGAAAAGTATGATATTATTTTTGCGGGCAGGCAGGGCAGCGACTCTGACAACGGACAGGCGCCTCTTATTATAGCCGAAAAGATGAATATAGCCGCGGTCAGCTACGCCAAAAAAGTAGAATTGGGCGACGACAAAATAACAATAACAGCCGAAGCCGAGGGCGGCCAGGGAATCTACGAGAGCGCTTACCCCGTAATCATTACGGCCAACGCGGGCTTAAACGAACCAAGGTACCCCTCTTTGAAAGGCATTATGGCCTCAAAGAAAAAGCCCATTGATACAAAAACCTTTGAAGATTTGGGCATAAAGGCCGAATCTAAAATCGAGGTACTTGGCTTTTCGCCGCCGCCTGAAAGACCGGCGGGTAAAATTATTGAAGGCGAAGACGCGGCGGCAAAAGCAAAAGAATTAGCGCGTCTTCTGCATGAAGAAGTAAAGGTAATATAAGGGGTTATAAAATGGCAAATATACTGGCAATTGGCGAAATATCGGGCGGGGCCTTAAAAAAAGCCTCAAAAGAAGTAGTAAGCGTAGGCAAAAAATTCGGCGATGTTAGCGCTGTTTTAATAGGCGAAAACGCTTCGTCTTTGGCAAAAGAGCTTATCGCTTTTGGCGCAGATACAATTTATACGGCCGACATTAAAGAATACGCGGGGGATGTATACGCGAAAGCAATAGCTGAACTTGTAAAATCAAAATCTATTGATATTATATTTATTCCCCACAGCCAGACAGGCAGAGAAATTTCGGCAAGATTAGGGGCCGTTCTCAATGCTGGGGTCATAAGCGACGCTGTCGAATTAAAAGATGAAGGCGATTCGATTATAGTCAAAAAACCCGTTTACTCGGGTAAATGCTTTGTCGAAATGAAAGCAAAAAGCAATCCACAGATAATAACCATCAGACCAAATTCGCAGGGTATCGTTGAAAACGCCGGGGCGGGCAATATTGAGAATATTTCAGTCGATATGTCTTCGGCAAAAGTTAAAATGCTATCATTTGAAGCCGCCTCTAGCGAAAGAATACCTTTATCTGAAGCCGATATCGTTATATCTGGCGGCAGAGGGATGAAAAGCGGCGAAAACTTCAAACTTCTTGAAGAATTTGCCGATCAGGTAAAAGCGGGCATTGGGGCGTCAAGAGCCGCCGTCGATTCTGACTGGGTTGAGCACAATCTTCAGGTAGGGCAGACTGGACAGACCGTTTCTCCGAATGTTTATATTGCGGTAGGCATCTCAGGGGCCATTCAGCATTTGGCCGGTATGGGTTCTTCTAAATATATTGTAGCGATAAATAAAGACCCTGACGCGCCAATTTTCAAGGTCGCTACTTACGGCATTGTCGACGATTTGTTTAACGTGATGCCCGCTTTTAACGAAGAAATAAAAAAAATAAGAGGTTAAATATGAAATTCAACAGAGACGGAGAAAGACTGGTAATTATCGATGCGGTAAGAACGCCCATCGGACAAGCCGGTAAATCATTATCAAAATTTCAATCATACGAGCTTGGCATCATGACCGTTGAAGAGCTTGTAAAACGAACAGGCATAGACAAAAAAGAAATTGAGCTTCTTGTGGCGGGCGAGATAAGCCAGTCGTCAAAGGCTCCGAATTCTGCCAGGGTGATTTCTGTAAAAAGCGAACTGCCGTTAAAAAACGCGGCTGTTACGATAGCGAATAACTGCGTATCGGGCTTTGAGGCCATAAACGAAGCCGCCCGAAGAATTCTTCTTGGCGAATGCGACACAGCGATAGTCGTAGGCGAAGAGTCGATGTCGAATATGCCGATATACCTTGAAGGCGTACGGCACAACAGCAAAACCGCGAATATCGCGAAAATCAAAGCCAACTGGAACGATATACCCGAAATCGAAGGCATCAGACCCGTTGACAGCGTCGAAGAAGGCTTAACCGACCCCGTAAGAAACGCCATGATGATTGAGACGGCAGAAGTGGTTTCTCAAAAACTCGGTATGACAAAAGAAACGCTTGATAAATACGCTTTTGGCTCATATTCAAAAGCGTTAAAAGCGATTGAAGCGGGAAAATACAAACCTTATCTTATGCCGATTACCAATGAAAACGGCGTTTTTGAAAACGACGAGTTTATCATGTCAAAAACCGGCTTTGTTGAAAAGCCCGAGCGTTTTGAAAAAGCAAAACCCGTTTATGAAATGATTGAGGGCGGCATTAAGGGCTTTTATGAAAAATATGAAAAATATATCGGTAAATCATACGAAGAAGGCAAAACCAAGGGCACGGTAAGTTTATTTAATTCATGTCCGCAGTCTGACGGCGCCGGAGCTATTTTGATAATGACAGAATCTAAAGCCAAAGAACTAAACTTAAAGCCGAAAGCCTACTTAAAAGGCTGGGGCAATTATGGCGTCGACCCTGTTTACATGGGCCTTGGCATTGCCTATGCCATGAACCAGGCTCTTGAAAACACCGGCCTAAAATGGGACGATATGGGTTTTTTTGAAATACACGAAGCCTTTGCCGCGACGGCTCTGGGCAGTATCATCACCGTAAAAGACGAGTTTGGCTACGACCTGGTGTCTCGCTATGAAAAGGGAGATATTAACCGAAACGGCGGTACCCTTGCGATGGGACATCCGCTGGGCGCCACGGGCGTCAGGGTCGCCATAAACCAGCTTCTTGAATTTGATCACGACGCAAACGCGAAATATAGCATGGGTTCAATATGCGCCGGCGGCGGCGTTGGCGGGGCCCTTATTTTAGAGCGGGGTTAAGGCTTATAGGTTGTGGATTTTTTGAATTCAAATATTCTTCGTCTCTAAATCGCGCACAAAACGAAGACCCACGCCCGCCTTAAGAGCGAGATCGGCCTGCGTTAATTTTAAAATCTCACGCTTTTCTTTTACAAACCCCGAAGAATTCTTCTCGGCGAATGAGGGCTGTAATTTTCGTAAATACAAAATCTCAAAAATAGGTAATTTTACCTATTGACAAATCTTTTAAGATACTCTATAATCTGGTCGTTAAATTATAAATTTTATCAGAATAATCGCAAAGTTAAACTTAAAATAAAATTAGCTTGCATGCATGAAAAATAAATGAATACAGAGAAAGTGCAAAAAATCGTTTTATCTTTTTTAACGCTTATTTTCGCGCCGCTTTTAAGCGCAAATAATTTATCGATTACTGAACTGAAAGACGGTACTTCAGAATATAATCTGAGCCAAAAAGCAGGGTTCCTAGAAGATAAACAGGGCAAATTATCAATAAAAGAAATTTTATCTGATAACTTCAAGGGGCAATTCAAGAAAAGCCCTAAAGGAAAAGCAAACTTTTCTATCACATCTTCAACAATCTGGGGGAGATTTCTCGTGAAAAATAACTCGCCCAAAAAAGACTGGTATTTTGTTATTGAATATCCCGCTTTGCAAAATGTAACGCTTTACATTATAAAAGACAAGAAAATCATTTCGACCAAAGAATCGGGACACGCCGTATCTATCGATAAAAAAGATACAAACTCGCGAAATCTTGTATATAAATTGAACCTTGACGCAGAAGAAACGCATCAAATATATTTTAAAGCAAAAAGTATTTCTACCATGCTTTTGCCTTTAAAAATTTATTCTGTCGAGAAGTTTTTGAATATATCGACAAATGATTCTTATGTTTTCGGACTTTCTTTTGGCGCGTTAATTATCTTGTTTTTTTATAACCTTTTTATTTTTATCTACGCCAAAGATAAAACATATATATTTTACATAGCTTATCTTATCAGCATAACGTTATATTTGTCGTCGCTTTTTGGTTTCGATTCTATGTATTTTGGGGGAAGTCTTTCAAGAAAAGCGCTATACATAGGACTTTTTTTCGCTAATTTCTCTATGATTTTTTTAACGTACTTTTGTCAAAGTCTGTTAAAGACAAAGGAGTTAAATTATAAGATAAATTATAGCTTCCCTATCATTCGATCTTTTTATTTTATCGCGATATTATTACTGCCTATAGCGCCCCATATCGCTAACAGAATATCGGCCGTCTTGCTTCTTCCTTTGGCTGTCTCGATTTTTTTCTTTTCTATTTTTGCGTTTATCAAAGGCAATAAACTGGCATACTTTTTTTTATCGGGGTGGTGCCTTCATTTAATAGGAATCATTATTTACTCATTGCAGATACTTTCTATCTATACGGGAGAGCTTAACGCCGCAAACATAGTCGTCTTTAACGCGACTTTAGAGGCGCTTCTTTTTTCTTTTGCGTTAGGTCATCGAATCAATATTTTAAAAGACGAAAAAAATAAAATCGAATCTGAATCAATTAAAACCAAAGAACTTTTACTTCACAAAGAAAGAGAAAAAATTTTCAGGGACCTTCATGATCATATGGGAGGCAGCCTGCTAGATACGAAAATAATGCTTTCGTCGCTGTCAGAAAATCTCCCTAAAAAATCAATAGTTCTTATCGAAAATATTCAGCAAAAAGTAAATATGGTTCTAAATGTTCTAAGAGAAAGAATACGTTTTCAGGAAAACTTTCGAGGGCTTAAAGAAGACTTTTTCGGCAATTTAAAAATAATTTTATTAAGACGATATGTTCCCGCCGAGAGAATTATACATTTTCATTATAATTTAGAATTAAATAAAAACATGAACCTGTATTTTAACGAAGAATCTTTATATGAATTATTTTCGATTTTTCTCGAAATTTCAAACAATGACCTAAAATACGGAAAAGGCGAAAGTAACTGGATGTTTGAACACCTGAACGACGAAATCATGTTCATCTTTTTTTCTGAGACATCATATGAGCCCGGTAATCATAAAGCCGGAAGGGGTTCCTCAGAAATTATTTCTACAATAGCCAAAATAAACGGAGAAATTAAGCAGAATATTGACGAAAATAAAATTGGCATTCATGTTAAAATACCTTTTAAAATAAAAAATAAAAGATCAGTGCATAATTAAATTTTTTTTTATATGATGAATTGTCTTCGGCGCGTGATCATACAAGACATACTTTAGATTTTTTATGTAAGCAATTTACATATTGTATCAATTTCTTTATCGCTTGATTTTATCAGTTTAAGGGCCTCTTCTTTTAAACCCTTTATATTCTTGGCCGAAATATCGTCTAAATCGTCTGATGCGAGAGTCAGCATTGTCTGCAGCCGATAAAAATGCTCGCCTAAAATATACGTCATTTGATATTCAGCGGCGTCGCTGACCCCGTCGAAGATACAGCTTAATAGAGGAAGGGCCCAGCCCAAAGTTCCCCATTTTTTTGCCTCGGTATAAGGAATCGTTCTTGTCTGCCCCGTGCCCAGCGAAACGATCATTAGGCGATTTTCTTTAGGAAAACGCCTTCTATATTCAGAATAAGCCGACACCACCGGATTATTGGCGAAAACTCCCCCGTCTACTAATACGCGAATTCCTTTATCGACCGGTATCAAAGCCGGCTTAAAAAAAGTCGGCGCGGCCGATGTCGCCCGCGCGGCATGTTTCATTTGTACCGAAAGCATTTCTTTCTTCCAGCTTTTGAAAAAAAGAGGCTCTCTGTTTTGAATGTCATAACTTGAAATTAAGACGTCGGTTAAAGACGAACTTAATTTATCCATTTCAAAAATTTCTTCTAAAATTCTTTCAATGCCGGCGGCGGAATACTTTTCGCTTAAAATACTGTTGAAAGAAAGAATCGCCTTTTTAAAAGAGCGTTTGAATATCTCGCCTGATTTTTTTTCATAAATTTCAGCTATATTTAAAGCCGAGTACATGGGCTTGCCTTTGCCGTCGTCTCTGCATAGGGCCAAGGCAAGAATACCCCCGGTAGATGTTCCGGCCATTAAATCGAATAATTTACAGATTGGTTTGCCGGTTCGTTTTTCAATTTCGGCCAATACTAAAGCGGGAATTAATCCCCTTATGCCCCCGCCGTCTATTGATAAAATTTTTTTCACAAAGATTTTTCTTGAGTACAGACACAGGCATTCAAAAAGCCACAGAGGCCACAGAGCGCACAGAGAGATTTTTTTGATTTCATCTTGTGTTAACTCGACTTTACAGACTTTTGGTCAGTTACGCTTACGGCACAAGTCTCTAAGTTCTCTGCCTGCAGTGCGAGCGCAAGCGGCCAAAATCCCGCAAAGTCGAATCTGTGGCTTCAGCTAAACAAACCTGCATATTCATTCTTCGCTGACGGTTATTTTCTCTATCTTATCGCCCTGCTCTATTTTATCAATTACGTCAAGACCTTCGATTACTTTGCCGAAGACGGTATGGTTTCGGTCTAAATGCTGGGTATTTTCTCTGTTATGGCATATAAAAAACTGGGAACCGCCGGTATCTCTACCCGCGTGCGCCATAGAAAGAACGCCCTTGTCGTGATATTGATTATCGCCGTCTAATTCGCATTCAATGGTATAACCCGGGCCGCCCGCGCCCGTACCGTCGGGACATCCGCCCTGTATGACAAAATCAGGAATGACCCTGTGAAAAGTAAGGCCGTCGTAATAACCTTTTTTTGCCAAAGTAACAAAATTTTCAACCGTTTTAGGAGCGTCTTTTTCAAAGAACTCTACTTTCATGACGCCTTTTTCGGTAATAATTTCAGCTTTTTTCATGACTTTAGACAGCGCATTAAGACAGATTGTACAGAGATTTTTTTCTTTACATGCGCGTTAAAGAAAATCTGCATGTATAATGAATGTTACGGTAATAGGCGCAGGCTCTTTCGGCACCGCTCTGTCTCTTGTCTTGTCAGATAACGGCCACAGGGTTCGCATGTGGAGCCATCTTGAAGAAATAGCCTCTGAAATAAACAAACACAAAGAAAATACCGTCTTTTTGCCCGAAGTACCCCTGCCAAACAGCATTACCGCAACGCATCTATACGAAGAAGCTTTTGAAGCGGCAGAACTTGTTCTAACGGCAGTGCCTACGCAGGTAACGCGCGAAGTCTGGCAAAACGCTAAAAAACACCTTCCTGAAAAAGCTCTGGTTATTTCGGCCACCAAGGGCATTGAACAGGGCACCCATAAACTTGTATCTGATATACTTATAGACGAAATGGGAGAAAATAATAAAGAAAGACTCTTGTTCTTATCGGGGCCGTCGTTTGCCAAAGAAGTCGCCAGAAAGGTGCCTACGTTAGTAACCATAGCCGGGTATAATAAAGAAAACATTAAAGAGGCCCAAAGCATTTTTCGCAATCATTATTTCAGGGCATACGGAACAAACGACGTTATCGGCGTCGAACTTGGCGGCTCTTTAAAAAACATTATCGCTTTAGCGTGCGGCATAAGCGACGGATTGGGCATGGGTCACAACAGCCGCTCTGCTCTTATGACGAGGGGCCTTGCTGAAATTGTGCGTCTCGGCAACGCGATGGGGGCAAACCCCATGACTTTTATGGGCCTTGCCGGTCTTGGCGATTTGATTTTAACCTGTACGGGAGACTTATCAAGAAACCGAAGCGTCGGCTTTCAGCTTGGCATGGGCAAAAAACTGGACGATATCTTAAAAAACATGCGGATGGTCGCCGAAGGCGTTACTACCACCGAAAGCGCATATGAGCTTTCTAAAATCATGAAAGTTGAAATGCCTATCACCGAATATGCCTATGAAATACTTTACAAAAACAGAAGCCCGGCCGATACCATGAAAGAAATGATGAGCCGAAAAATGAAATTTGAAGACGAAGACTAATTTTTAATGAGATGTCTGCCCCCAAAAAAAACAAAAAAACGCCCTTAAAGTTTATTGAATATGTCTTTATTAGAATCTTTTACTTTTGTCTTTCTATTATTCCCTTTAGAATACGAGCTTTTTTAACCGAAAAACTTGGTCTTCTTCTATATTATCTGGTTTCAAGCTATCGAAAAAAAGTTTTAGATAATTTATCTTATGCCTTTCCCGAAAAGCCTCATGAATGGAAGATTAAAACAGCAAAACAAAACTTTAGAAACCTTGGACGTTTTTTATCTGAATTTGTACAGTTAAAATATCTTAGTAACTCTTTTTATAAAAAATGGCTCGTAGTCGACGAAGAAGCCATAAAAAATGAAATCAAAGACGGATGCATTGCCATACTTGGGCATCTTGGCAACTGGGAATGGTACGGAGCCTATACCGCTTCTTTTTGGCCAGATAAAGTCTACACATTGGCCAAAAGACAGTCAAACTACTGGGCCGATAAATTTATTGATAAAATACGGCAGGTGCAGGGACTAAAAATCATTTACACCAACGAAAGTCCCGTTAAAATCATGAGAAAAGCAAGGGCAAAAAAAGTTCTGGCTTTCATCGCCGATCAAGACGCAAGCCGAAAAGGAATTTACGTAAAATTCATGGGACAGCCCGCTGCGACTTTTATGGGACCCGCGATATTTGCGAGAACAGCTGATTTGCCGGTTTGTTTTTTCTGGTCGTATCACGACGAAAAAAAACGCCTAGTCTTAAAAAGCGAAAAAGTAAAAATGCCTAATATTGACAAAGAAAAAGATCCGCATAAATGGGAAATTGAATTTACAAAAAACTGGGTAAGGCTATTAGAAGAAAAAGCCAAAGAAAATCCGCAAGACTATTTCTGGGTGCATTCCCGCTGGAAGACAAAACCATTCCCTGAAGATGTTGTATATGAATGAATACTAAAGACTAATATTCTTTATATTCATCTTGTTAGCGTCAATTTCTCCCATCTTTTCTTTATGGGCCAGCGTAAGATATTCTATATCGGCCGGTTTTTTATTAAAAAGCCGCGTAGTGTACGCGTCAACACAGACAGCGTTTGTTCCCATGATTATGGTTCTTGTTTCTTTGACGTCTTTTAAGGTACCCGACGCCGGGCCGTTTGCCGTTAAAATTCTAAGCGCGTCAAGAATAACCAGATGCACGGGGATGGCTTTATTGAAATCGACAATATTTTCATGAAGACTAAGATGAAACCATCCGCGGCGGCCGCCTATGACGCCCATCAGATTTTTCATGGCCATGGTAAGATTGGCAGATTTGTGATCTTTAGCGATGGGAACATTAATAACAAAGTCGGCTTTTATAAGTTCATGATAAACGTCTAAGTCTTCTAAATTTAAGCCGTTTTTAACCCTAACTTCTTTGAATTTTCGATCGTCAACATAATGAACCGAGGCTCCCGATTTTTTCGCGGCTTCAGTCATGCCGCAGTTTTTATAGCAAAGCCGGGCAGTATGAACGGGTCTATCTAAAATTTTTACGCTGGCGCCGGCTGATACGCACTTTTTGGCCACTGCTTCGACAATGTAAGGGTTCGTGGTATGCGCCCTCTCGGGAGGCGAATTAAAACCGATATTCGGCTTGATAACGACATTCATGCCTTTTCTTATAAACTTTTCAATGCCGCCCATCTGCTTAAAACCTTCGTCAATCATTTTGAAAACAGTTTCTTTCTTTATGTCTTTAGATTTTATTACGACAAGATTTTTATCGTCTGAGTTATTCGGCATATTGACTTCGGCATATAACTTTTTGCCTTTTAAGATAGAACCCGAAAAAATTAAAGCCAGATAACCCTTGAAAGATCGGGAAAGAAATTCTCTTCTTTCTATTTTAACATCTAAACTTTCTGGTAATAACCAGGATTTTATTTTCTTAAACATAGACGCCTCTTTTGCCAATAAGCTGATTTCTTGAAAAAACCTATTGACTAAGACTATATACGCGCAGTCAAACAAGAAGTAAATAATTATATTTTAAGCGCAGATTTGTATTATGATAATTTGCGAAAACTCTAAGCGCCATGCTTCAGATATTCGTCGTAAGTCATATCGAATATTTTGGCTCCGGTTTCGTCAATTCTCATTATTTTATTGGCCACTGTCTGTAAAAACTCGTGATCGTGAGACGAGAAAAGAAGAGTTCCCTTAAAATTTATAAGACCGTCGTTTACCGAAGTGATTGCCTCTAAGTCTAAGTGATGAGTGGGGCCGTGAAGCATTAAGAAATTTGCTCCTGAAAGCATCAGCTTTGCGAGCATCATTCTTACCCGCTCGCCGCCCGATAAAACATTCACTTTTTTTAACGCGTCTTCTCCTGAAAAAAGCATTCTGCCTAAGAAGCCTCTTATGAAACTTTCATCCTGATCTTTTGAATACTGCCTGAGCCAGTCGATTAAACTTAAATTGTTTGATTCAAAATATCTTCCGTTATCTTCGGGAAAATAAGAATGCGTGATGGTAACTCCCCATTTTATATCGCCCGAATCGGGCTTTTGATTCTCGCTTAAAACCTCGTAAAGGGCGGTAATACGCCTTTCGTCGTCTGATATTACGGCGATTTTATCTCCTTTTTTTATCTGAAAAGAAAGGTTGTTTAATAAATTCTCGCCGCTTAATGTTTTTGTTAAGTTCTCAACGTCTAAGATATCGTTGCCCTCTTCGCGGTCGTATTTAAAATCGACATAAGGATATTTTCTTGTAGACGGTTTAATGTCTTCAAAGGTAATTTTCTCAAGCTCTCTTTTTCGAGAAGTCGCCTGCTTCGATTTTGACGCGTTTGCGCTGAAACGCGCTATAAAATCTTTTAACTCTTTGGCCTTATCTTCAAGCTTTTTATTTTTATCTTTCATGAGCCTTAAGGCAAGCTGGCTCGAATGAAACCAGAAATCGTAATTCCCCAGAGTGATTTGAATTTTTTCAAAATCTAAATCGGCTATATGGGTGCATACCTTATTTAAAAAATGCCTGTCGTGAGAAATGACAATAACCGTATTTTTAAAATTCAATAAAAAATCTTCAAGCCACATAACCGCGTTTATATCAAGACCGTTAGTGGGCTCGTCAAGAAGCAGCACATCGGGATTGCCGAAAAGGGCCTGGGCCAGTAAAACCTTTACCTTATCGGCTTCGGGAAGCTCTTTCATCAGTTTCGAATGTTTTTCAGATTCGACCCCAAGACCGTCAAGAATAACGGCCGCTTCAGATTCGGCTTCGTAACCGCCAAGTTCTTCAAATTGAGATTCAAGGTCTCCCGCCCGAATTCCGTCTTCGTCGTTAAAATCGGGCTTCGCGTAAATTTCGTCTCTTTTTTGTTTTACATCTAATAATTTCTGGTTTCCCGCGATTACGGTATCTAGTACCTCGTTTTCTTCATAGGCAAAGTGATCTTGCTTTAAAACGGCAAGGCGGGAGCCTGACGCGATGTTGACTTCTCCTCTGTGGTCGTTATTTTCGCCCGATAAAATTTTCAAAAAAGAAGACTTGCCCGCGCCGTTCGCGCCAATGAGACCGTAACAATTGCCGGGATTGAATTTTATAGAAACATTTTCAAATAATTTTTTAGAGCCGTAGTTTAAACTTACGTTTTGGGTTTGAATCATAGGAAAGATTAATTCTAAAGCGAAAACAGGGTGTAAATTCTTTTTATGCCATTAATTAAGTTTAAGAAAATCCCCAATATTGGTTAACTGAAAATGGTTTTAAGCTGTGAAAATGCATAGCTAGTATTTTATTCTTTATGCTTCTAAAATCTTTAGAAGCATGAATTATCTTTATCCCATACCAGAATAAATTTTCTTTGCTGACTTTCTTCTTTACTAACCTATCTAAAAACATAGCTATGCAAATTCGTATCAATTGAGATACAGAAATTCTTAATTGTATGGCGGCATATCTTAATAGTAATTCATCTTCGCCGTAAAGGCAAAGCTGATGCCGGTGGGTCTTTTCTGGCGGGTTTTTTTTAATATTCTCATGAATAGTCTTTAATTTGTTACTCCAGCGGATGCTTTTCTTTAGCGCCAGCTGAAAAACACAATAACGAACAATCCATGAAAAACTTCTGCTGTGGATTTCCGCAGCATATTTTATATTATCCCAAATTTGTACATCTAAATGCACATCCCAGACATTCCTAATTTCTTCTTTTCCCCATTGTGGCTGTTTATTACACTTCATATTATTATAATACCCCATAACTTCAAATTCATTCCGTAGAATATGAAGTTTTTGTATAGTCAAAGAAGTATTTTTGTTTATAGATATCTTAAGAAAGAATAACTTTAATCGGCCGCTCTTCTCTTAAGGCGTATAGTTTAACGTCACCGTAATTTCGCCGAACTTATCTTTGATCAATGAATAAGCGTCAAATTCGCAGTGACCTTCGCATTCATAAAACTCAAGCCTGTACACATGGGTTTCAGCCGTGTTATAGGTTGGGTCGGTGAAGTTTGGTAAAAAAGTCATCCAACCAGATCCAACATCTATTATTTCACTGGTGCTGTTCATTAAATTGTCATTATCATATGCCTTTAATATATAATGAACCTCACTTTCTGTACACCCTGTCTTTTCTCTGTCTATATCAATATAATAACTGACCCTCATCATAAGATTGCCGCCACCAATATAAGTTTGAATATCTGTTTTCGTTATATCAATGACATTTGTAGAATATTTTACATTTGCTGGCGAGTCAGCAAAAAGATAATAAGGTTCTTCATTATTTTGCATACCTATCGCAAAATAATTATATTCGACACTATTATAATGATACACAACACCGCCGTCGTTATCGCAGGTAAGCCACGAAAGCAGTGTTATGAGTATCAGTTTTCTTATGATTGTGTTTTTCATTTTGAAAAAAACATTTATGCCTTTACCGATATTTTGTCAATGAGAATAATTTAAGTTTTGAGTTTTCTTCGGCGGCCGGCATAGGCAAAAAAGAACAGAGAAAAATATACAGGTTTATATTTAGCGAAATCGAAATGATTAACATGAACAAACAGGATTTTTCAAAAAAATCATGCACAATCTTGTAAATTATGTCTAATTCTTATACCCCTGAATATTTTCAAAAAGATTGCTTCGGCTTCGCCTCGCAATGACGTAAAATGATAAAAAGACTGGCCATAATTTATTTCTTGACAATTTAACTTTTTATGAATCTTCTCATTTTATAAAATGCCAGAAAATAACCAGACCCTTCTATACCAAGACGGAATAAATTTAAATTACGCAGCTCTTCCTGAAAACATTAAGGCGGAGGTTTTTAGCGGCGCAAACTACGAACATATTTTTTCTCGCCATAAAAACGCTTCTTTTTTATTGGTTCGCGCCGACTTTGCGGTAAACGAAAAAACCGTTCGCTATCTTTCTTCTTTAAAAACGATCGGGCTTGTTTCGACAGGAGACGACAACATCGACCAAAATTTCTTAAAAGAAAAAAATATTAAATTTGTTTCGGCCAAAGGCGCAAACGCGCAGGCTGTGGCCGATTATGTTAAAGAGGCCCTTCTTTATTTCTGGTTAAAATATCCCGAAAAACAGAATGAACCTGTCGGCATTATTGGTTACGGCAACATAGGTTTGAAAGTGGGCCAATTTTTAGAAAGAGCCAAACAGCCCTTTTTTTATTACGACCCTTTTTTAAAAAATACGGGGGATGTAAAAAATGCTTTAAAATGCCCCATTGTCACTTTTCATGTACCCTTGACTTTTAAAGAAAGTAACCATCGGCACGCCACTGAAAACATGTTAGATGAAAATTATTTTACCGATGAACCGCCTTATATAATTCAAACCTCGCGCGGCAGAATCTGGAACAAACAATTTTACGAACACTGTCTTTTTGAAAATAAAATCTGGGCGCAAGATGTATACTACGATGAGCCGCCCATTAAAGAATGGGTTTTATCGGCAAATTTTTCAACGCCGCACATTGCGGGCTATTCGACAAACGGCAAAACGGGGGGCGCGTTAAAAGTTATTAAAGAAATTTTACCCGGCGCCGCAGTAAAAGAAATTCCTAAGGGCGAAATTTTCAGCCTTCAAAGAGAATCTGATGAATTTAAAAATGACAGCCGCCATTTTGAAAAAAGACGGCTGTCATTTTCTCTAAAGAAAGAATTAAACGATTTTAACGCGGCAGAAAGAAAATTCTTTTTTGAAAAATTTTCAAATCTGCCGCAGAGAATACTTACAGCCTGCTTTAACGGCTAAGGCGTAATAAAATCTCTTTCTTCTGACTGGGCGTATAACCCTGATCCGCTTAATAAGGGCATCAGACACTGAGAATAATTATCTGCAGGCGCCGCAGCCGAATTATCTGTTACAAAGTCATTGTACTCGCATTCGATAATCGCCACGCCCCACCTGTAATTTGTCGCCGGCAAAAGAGTCAGAATATTTTGACCAGCCGCCCCTGTGCATGTTGTACCATCCCAGGCGCCGCCGTTTGCAAGACACACAATATCATATTGATCTTTTCCCGAAAGAGCGGCCGACATATCAAAAGAAGTTGTGGTATTTGGCAGACCCCATATAATATCGGGCATGCCTCCGCTGCCTGTATCAAGATCTGTTATAAAAAGCGCATAGCTCCATGTGCCCGAAGCGGGAGCGTCGGCGCTATAATCTTGCCATGAGAAAGCAGGCGCAGTAGAAAGCAAAGCGGCGTCATCTGACGGAGCATTTAACAATACCCGGGGGTTCCATTCAAAGTCTATACCCGATAAAGTAATTCCTGTTGAAATATCAAGCTTTTCTTCAAACTTCTTGTAATCTTGATTGTTCACTCCATTTTTATCGCCGCTGCCGTCAGCGTCAAGAAAGGCATTTATAATACCGCACTCGTCAACCCCGCCGTTACATATACTGGGGGTATGTAAAAACACGAGACTGTAATCGGGCCCTTGCGTAATAATGGTCGACTCAAGCGTATACCCTTGATCGGCGTTTATTCCCTGCAAAAAATAATCTGCGCTGATATTTGTACGGTTTGTCAAAGTACCGCTTACAACAATATGGTTTGTTCCTGTTGTATCGGTTATAAAGGCATGTTCTAAACTTTCAGATTTAGCGTCAAAATCAACCCAACCAGCCGATATATCGGCATCATAAGATATGATGTTTATCTTATAAGCTTTGAGATCTGATAAAGGGGTTGCCGCCGGTATTGAATAACTGGCGGATGTTGTATCGGTTCCGGTATGAAATGTATAATTCGGCATTTCAAAGAGATACAATGTATTTGATAAGCTGCCTGCCGCCATTGTCCATGAAATTGTAGGCGTCAAAGTTGTCTGAGCTGCCGCGCCATCAGGCGATACTGAACGCACTCTTGCTAATTTGTTTATTGAAGCGATATTATCGACTTCAATATGAATATGCTCTGAAGCTGTATTTCGAAAGTAAAGAGTATAATTACCGACCCGCAACGAACCCGGCGAATCAATGCCGTAAGAGAAGCTGTTATCTGTTGCCCCGTAATCATAACTCAATGCAGTATTGTCGGCAACATTACTACCGCATCCACCATCGTCAAGAAGAGAAACTTCGCTGCCGTCAGGGAGTCTAACCGCAGGCGCAGCCGGATCTAAACTGGTTCCTGTTTTTGAGGCCTCAAATCGCAGATAATATCCTCCGCAAAACCCCGCGCCCTCTTTCTGGGCGAGATCATCCCATGGAGCTTCTGGCTGAGCGGTTTCATGATAAGTATAAACGTTAAAGCCTGTATATTCATCTGTATTAACAGAGACATTCAGATCGATATTGTTAGCGCTAGAATTTGCGCCTGAAATAACAATCGGTCCTATTATGCCGCTTTGGGCATCAGAATTAAAAGAAGGCTCGCTGTCGCCATTTTCATCTCGAAAGGCGCGAACATAGTATGTACCGTCTGCTACCGTAAAAGAATACGAGCTTACTGCCGGCGATCCGCCGGTTACAGAAACTTCGGTTTCGGCGACATGATTTAATATCTCTGTCGGGCTTGTATATAACCTTACGAAAACAATGGCGCCATTGCTGCCGCCGCCGCTTTGCGAGATACCCCCGCCTAAGTTCCATGCCCCTACGCTTGTGCATGAAATATTTAAATTTGTAACATCGGCCATTACGTTGAGCCCTGAAGAAGCGTCTCCTGAAAAAGAACATACTTCTGCAGCGGGAGCAGTTTCAATAATTATATTGTATGCCCCCCCTTCTGTAACCGGCTGCGTAAACTGGTAAATACCGGCTCCCGATATATTCAAGATTTCGCCGCTGACGGTATTTTTAACCGCAAATGCGCCGCCTGTGAGCGTGACATTTCCGCCGATTGTATATGACGCTATACAGGTTACGACAATATTATCAATATTAATAACGCCTACTATACCCGAACCGCTGCTGACGCTGCAAATATGGTTTGCCGGTTCAGAAAGTACCGTCACATCATATGCGCTGCCGCTTGTAAGCTGTGCGGCAAATGTAAAATTGCCGTCGGCTGTAATGGTTAAATTATCGCCCGCGTTATTCTGCAGAACAAGCGTTCCCGCAGAAATACCAGAAACATTTAAGCCAATGGCGT
>JAOUOT010000019.1 GCA_029880265.1 Spirochaetia bacterium
AATGATACGGCGACCATATGGTATATTCGCCAAAATACATGTATTCTCTTTACGCCGGTTATAAGGCTAAAGGCGGTTTCAAGGCCAGAATACAAACCGATACATGGGGTCCTTATTTTTTAGATCCGGCAAATACTGAAAAGTATAACGGATATACGTTTGTAACTAAAGCCATGATTGGTTATGATTACAAAAATCTTGACTTTACTATAAACGCGGATAACTTGTTTAATAAAAAATACGCGATAGAAGTAAAGAAAAGGTCAACTTATAATGACGACGGCGCTAAAACTTACAGCCCGGCGCCAACATTTTCAATGTTAGCGACGGTCAGTTATAAGTTTTAGAGGAGAATTGACAGAGATTTTATAAAAATATGGTCGCCGAATGTGAAGCAGGCGCAAGCCAGTGATTTGTACGCTGCATCTCGATACGAATTTGCCTCATTATGAATGAAGCAAAGCACTCGATGACCAGCGTACAAATTTTATCGAGGCGGCCCATGTAAAAGGATAACATATGAGAAAAAAAATACCGCAATACTTAACCATAATAATGGGAACACTATTTATACAACCTATCTTCGCGAATGAAAGCGTAAAGATGAGCGAGCCAGAGCCTTTTTATTTAATGATTAGCAAACCGGCAGAAATGAAAAAGGGTTTTAAGCATGAATCAGAACACTCCGCCAAGCCGGTTAGAAAATACTGGCTAAGCACAATTGAGAAAGACCTGAATCTCGAGGGTTTTATGACGCTTCCCGAGGCGACGATAAAGAAATTCAAATAGAATCTAAGACAGAAGAAGGGTACCTGGTTTCATTTAAGACGCCATGGGGAGACGGCGAGCAGCACGGCGCGAATAATATTTACGTTATTAACAAACAGGTTATTAATAATACTTTATACGTAAGAACAACAAAATGGATTACTATTCATCATAGCTGCGCGTGGGGCCACGGTCGAAAACATGACAAAAAAAGACATCTTGCTTTGGCCAATGAAAAAGTTCCTTTTGAAATTGTGCCGCAGGTTCTGTGGGACGATAAATTTCACATTAGAACCCAGACAGGCGATAACATAAAACTTTACGCTTATTCTTACGGCAAACCGCTTGAAAACGCAGAAATCTCGGTTTTATCTGAACAGCAATGGAAAAAAACAATGACTGCCGACAAAGAAGGCGGCGTTGAATTTCAGATGATACGAGATTATTATCCGAAAGACTGGGCGCGGTTTCATAGAAGTCACAGAAGTTTTATGATTTTTGAGGCGGAATATGAAGTTGTCGAAAACGGCGAGTATCAGGGTCAAAGCTATAATAGAAGAAAGATGATAACAACCATGCCATGGAAGTATTCTCCGGCTCAAGACGATTACGCTTCATATTCTGCGGGGCTAACCGTAGGCGCAGTGTTTTTTGTTTTAACCATTGGCGGCGTTTTATTTTATCGCGAACGAAGAAGAAAACCTTTTCTAGAGTTAGATTTTGAAAAGAAACCAAAAAAGTAAAAAAGAGAATTGATAAAAATGAACAAGATAACAAAGTTTGTAAATAACGCTTCTATTAAAAGATTTCGTTTCTGGTTTCAGATAGTTGCGTTTTTTATTATAATATACGGCGGTTATGCGGCCATTGAAATAGGCGAAAACCTTCCCACGTTTGCCTGCCCTTACCTTGATAAGCCGGGCGGCACATGCTTTTTAATGGGTTTGCAGCATCGCTTTACCCTGCCTTTTGATCAGTTTATATCGTTCAGGGGCCTGGCAATAATTACGTCAATTTTATTTTTTCTGGCGGGATTTGTTTTTCTAAACAAAGCGTGGTGCGGCTATGTTTGCCCTATAGGTACCCTGCAAGACTGGTTTACGAAGATAAGACAGAAATTGGGAATCAGATACAGTAATTATTCAGAGAAAAAGTTTAAAAAACTCAAGAAAATAAAATATATTCTGCTTGCTCTTTTAATTTTAATTCCTCTTGGTATTGCCAACTCGATTCCGGGCGTGGGTAAACTTTCTCACGACTGGGGCGTGCCGTTTTGCATGGTTTGCCCGGGAAGAACGGTTTTACCTATTTTTAACGGCGATTTCTCTCAGCTTACAATAGATTTCAGTTCAAAAACAAAAATGGTTTTTACATTTTTAGGAATGGCCGTAACCGGCATGTTTTTCGCCGGGGCCTTCTATAAGAAACGGTTTTTTTGTTTTTTCTGCCCTATGAGCGCCTTTCAGTTTATTTTCAAAAAACTGGGACTTTTAAGACTGGTAAAAGACGGCTCTAAATGCACAAAGTGCGGAGATTGTTACCGGGCCTGCGATATGGGCATTCGAGAAATTGCCGACGATGTTGAAAACAAAGATATCGTCAAAGACGACTGCATGATGTGCTTTAAATGCGTGGCCGCGTGCCCCGAAGAAGGTTGTCTTAAGGTAAATTTTTTAAGCAAAACAATATACAAAGCGACAGAAGAAGGTTTTTATAAAAGAACGAAATAAATTATGGCAATGGCGATGAGCGCCGAAGGCGCTCATCGCCATTGCCATATAAAGAAAAGGAATAAATAAAAATGGAAAAAGAAAGAATTGAAAAAGTAAAAAAACATATTCGAACAGAAGCCGCTCTTGAGGCGGGTCAGGTCTTAAAAAAGATCACCGATAATTTTCCCGATAATCCCGAGGGAATGAAATATTTTTATGATTTATTAAGCCGACAGTTCTCTGAAGAAATTCTGCCTAAAAACGGCAAAAAGCTTATCGGCACCATGTGCGTTCAGGTTCCCGACGAGTTGATTCTTGCCGCCGGCGCGAAACCTGTCAGGGTATGCAGCGGATCGTTTCCTTATGATAATGCCGGGGCCGAGTTTATGCCCGCAAAAACCTGTTCTATGATTAAAGCAATTATGGGCCTTTTTCAGGTTGAAGACTTTCGCGAAAAATTTGATATGCTGGTTATACCTACAACCTGCGATCAAAAGAAAAAAACGACTGAAATTCTCAAAGATATGGGTTATGAAGCCTATTCTCTGGCCATGCCGTCAAGAAAAGACGACGATAATTCGAGATACTATTGGCAAAACTCGGTAAAAGAATTCGCGGCAGATTTAATGAAAAAAACCGGCAATAAGATTACCAAAGAAAGCCTGAAAAAGGCGTTTGATTTGAAAAATGAAGCCAGATATGAATTTAGAAGGCTTTTTAAGCTTAGAATGAAAAATCCGGCGGTAATTTACGGTAAAGACGCCTTTTTAATAGCCAACGCTTATTTTACCGACGATATCGAAAGCTGGACAGCGGCTTTAAAAAAATTAAACGACGAGCTTGAAAAAAAAGTCGAAGAAGGGTTTTCTGTGGCTAACGCGAAGGTCCCGAGATTTTTATTTACCGGTTCGCCGCCTATTTTCCCTAATATGAAAATACCTTTGCTTGTCGAAGAAGCCGGCGGATTGATTGCCATTGACGAGGTCTGTTCGTCGTCGAGGTTATTATACGATATGCCGTCTTATGACGAGCAGGGGCTTTATGATATGATTCCGGCGATTGCCGATTGTTATCTTAAACCATGCACTTGCCCGTGTTTTGTTCCCAATGAAGAAAGAAAAGACAAGATATCAAATTTAATTGATATGTTTAACATCGACGGGGTCATTTACCAGGCGTTTTCGGGATGCCAGCTTTACGAGATGGAACAAAAACTTATCGGCAATTTTCTAATGAAAAAAGGCGTGCCCATGCTTTATATTGAATCTGACTACAGTCCCGAAGATACGGGCCAGCTTTCAACAAGGGTAGAGGCTTTCATTGAATCGATTAAGATGAAAAAAAAATCAAGCGCCGCTAAAAAAGAAGAAAATAAAAAGGATAAAAAATGAAAGTATACGCGGGAATAGACATTGGCTCTACATCCATCAAGATTGTGCTAATTGACGAGTCTGAAAATATTGTGGCGCATTCGACAAACCCTACGGGCGCGAGTTTTCATAAAAACTCAATGGATGCTTTTCAGTCGCTTCTTGAAAGAGAAAATATTCAAAAAGCAGATATCTTATATCTGGCTTCAACGGGATACGGCAGAAAGCTCTTAAAAGAGGCCGACGAGACCATTAGTGAGATTACGGCGAACGCCGTAGGGGCCAAAAAATCCGCCGAAAAAATAGGAACCGTAAAAACCGTTATTAACATCGGCGGGCAAGACTTAAAAGGCATCTCGCTTGACGAAGAGGGTAACTGCGGTAATTTTGTGATGAACGACAAATGCGCGGCCGGCACGGGCAGGTTTCTTGAAATGACGGCGCGTACTCTTGAAACCTCGGTCGATAAACTCGGCGAATTGCATTTTAACTTAAAAGGGGTGCCGGCCTCTATTAACAGCACCTGCACGGTTTTTGCCGAATCAGAAATTATCTCTCTTTTGGCAAACGGTCATTCACATGAAGGCATTGTCGTGGGTGTTCACTATTCAATCGCAAAGAGAATCGCAAGGCTTATTAAAAGAATAGGGGTTGAAGACATCATCTTTTTTGACGGGGGCCCGGCCATGAACAAGGGGCTTGTCGAAGCCGTTGAAAACGAGCTTATGAGAGAGCTTTATATTCCCGATGTTCCGCAGATTACAACCGCTTTCGGGGCGGCTTTAATCGCCAGGTCGGTATACCATGAAGAGGAAGTTCATGCCTGAGGCCTCAAGTTTATTTTTATTAGGCGTTATAAACGGAGCCGCCATCTGCAGCTTCTCGTGCCTTACGTATATTGGTCCGCTTTTTTTAAGTTCAGGCGAGGGTTTTAAAGACGGATTTTTTGCTTCAATGTCGTATCTTTCGGGCAAAATTATCGTTTATACAATTTTATCGGGGTTCGCCGCCGTCTTGGGCAAAGCTCTTACGGCTAAGCTTGAATTCTCGGGTTCATATGCGATGGGCATAGCGCTGATACTTATGGCCGCTGTTTACCCTTATCTTTCAAAGAAAAGCTGCTCAAGGGCCGTATGCGCCAAAAAGAAAAAAATGTCTATGTTTTTTACCGGCGTCATGACAAGTTTTGTGCCTTGCCCCGCGATTATAGGCCTGTTTATGATTTCAGCAGAAAACGGCTCGGTAATAACGGGCCTTTCATACGGATTCATTTACGGCATGGGGCTTCTTATCTCGCCACTTTTGCCGCTTTCAGGAATGCTTACCATGATTTCAGAGAGAATAAAAACAGAGGTCAAAAATTTTGCGCCATATTTAAATGCGCTTTCGACAATTATCGTTTTTATACTGGGGGTTAGAATGATTATAAATGCCGCATAAGTAACTAAAGCGGCAAAAAATGTTACAATAGCAGATTATTGTAAACTCATACTTTTTAATGTCGCCCTGAGGTCTTAACCTCCTTCACCGGCTTCGGGGCGGCTTATTTTAACGCAATGATTTAAACATTGAAACTCATATTTTTAACGGTCGCCCTGAATATCTCCTCCTTCTTATTTAAGGGCGGCCCGATTTTTTTAATACAGATATCATAACCAGGCATGTTTTTTTTACGCGAATTTACAGAAAACTTAGATAATTACGCCGAGCAAGGCCTGGTTAACGTATAATTTACAGAAGTAGCCAGAAAGATTTCTCTGTGCGCTCTGTGAACTCTGTGGCTTTCTGGTGTTTATGTTCGAATTCTGGTCTTTTAGAATATCGCATGATCAAAATAGTTGACAAATTGAAAAAGTTCGTCATTCATTACCAATGGCGGTAAAAACGGCGGGTTTTCGAGGTTTTATAAATCGTTCTTTTTCCTATTTTTTTAAGGGTACATCTTTTTATAGATTTCTTCTTGGTACAAGCGATTTTTCTATTTTCTCATGGAACGTGATAATATCGGGCAGAAAACTTACCTTCGCGCATATGGATGCATTTATGCGCGTGGTAATAAACCAGATAAAGTTTACGGGCGCAAAGGCCCTGCCTTTATTGTCAATTATTTCGCTTACAATAGGCGCCTCTACAATCATTCAGGCCGTTACCTTTCTGCCAAAATTCGGACAAGACGACTTTATCGGAAATCTTTTAAAACTGGTCATTGTAAGAGAAATAGGGCCCTTGATAACCGCGATTGTTGTTTTAACGCGCTCGGGCTCTGCCATAGCGGCAGAAATGGCGACCCAAAAACTACACCGCGAAATTGAGGCCATCGAGCTAATGGGCATAAACCCGAATTTATTGATGACTTTGCCGAGGGTTATAGGCGGCGTCGTGGCCGTTTCTTTATTAATCGTTTACTTCGATTTTATCGCCTTTTTAGGAGGATACTTAATTGCCGCGATGGTATCTTCGTTTCCTTTCAGTACGCTTTTAGAGCACTTGCTGAAATCTATGACGCTTTTGGATGTTTTCAGCAGCTTTGTGAAGGCGTTTATTTATGGGCTTACAATTCCTTTGGTATGCAGTTATTACGGCTTAAAACCGAATACGCTTTTTGAAATTCCCATCTATGTGTCAAAAGCGGTGGTGACCAGTTTATTCAGCGTGTTTTTATTAAACGGATTTATTTCTGTAATTTTCTATTTGTAGTATTCTCTAGACAGAGGGAAAATAATTTTCATGCTCGTCAACGTTTCATTCTTCGCGTTAATTTTTTCAATCGTAAAAAATTTCGCGTCATGATTTTCAGACTTTAATAAAAGCATGATTAGGGTGATTCCGTTCTTAGGGATGTTTTTATTTTTTTTAACTTCTTTATAAAACGATAAAATATTATTATATTTATGGGCCTTTTTTGAGTTATCTTGAATTTCTTTTTCTTCAATGGGCCAAAGCATACGATTGTTTATAACATTGATAATTATTCTATGAGGGTTATAGTCGAGATTAAGTTCGGCATAAAGACCCTTTTCTTTCGCCAACTCGGCGGTTTCAAGCAGAGTTTTGTTTTTTAATTCTTCTTCAAATCTCTCTTTACCTTTTTTATATTGAAAATCATTTTCTATTTTAATCTCAATATCGTCAAAGAAAATCTTTTTTAAATTGGCCTCTACGGCGTTTTTACAAAGCTCTTTGATAATTGTTAAAATGGCGGCTTTGTATTCAAGACGATTATATTGCCCTAGAATTTGTGAAACCATAAAATCAATTGATTTTTCGGTTTCTTCAAGAAAATAATACATTTTAAATCTTATATTATTTTCGTCGCGGATGGTTTTTTCAAGTTCCGATTTTAATTCTAAACGCATGGTTGACAATTTAAAATAAGACTTTCTTTTGCCAAGAAAAAATTATCTTTCAATTCGCTGAGGCCTCTTGGGGGCCGTTTCTCGATTGTTGTATTTGACAGATTTTCCGTGACCGGGCAGGTCATAATGACCTGCCCGGATAAAACAGATCCAGTCTAAATGTTAGATTGAGCCGATATTTACAGGAGGGTCAAATGGCCAGAAAACAATATAAACCAGAAGAGATTGTTCAACATTTAAGAACAGTTGAAATCGAAAAATCAAAGGGAGCTACCCAAGAAGATGCCGCAAGGAAGATTGGAGTTTCTTATCAAACACTCCTTCGTTGGCAAAAAGAATATGGTAGCCTGAATCTTGATCAGGTAAAACGCCTGAAGGCTCTGGAAAAAGAAAACGCCAGATTGAAAAGAGTTGTTGCTGATCAGGCAATCGATATTTCAATCTTAAAAGAAGTTAGCGAGGGAAACTTCTAAGCCCGGCAACACCTAGAGAAGCTGTATTATTTCTAATGAAAAAATTGAACTTTTCTCAAAGGCGTGTTTGTCGGGTTATAGGGCAAGTCAGATCAACACAGAGATACATTTCTGTTGCAAACCCATTCAAAGATCGGCTTAGAATCAGAATAATTGAATTGGCCAAAGAGTACGGTCGCTATGGATACAAAACCATCACTTCTATGCTGCAGATTGAAGGCTGGAGAGTCGGCAAAGAAATAGTATACGGTATTTGGCGGCAGGAAGGTCTGAAAGTACCGGCAAAGTAGCCCAAAAGAAGTACTTCGTAAATTCAGCGAAGCTGAATAAGCGATTGTGGCTGAATGACGGTTCCTGTATTAGAAAAAGGCCAGAGTACAAAAATCATATATGGTCATATGATTTTGTTTTTGATAGAACCCATAATGGCAGACAAATCAAAATTCTAAATATCATGGATGAATACTCTCGTGAGTGCCTGGCAACTTTTACGGCCAGACGAATAAGATCTCAGGATGTTATTTTGGTTTTGGCAGATTTATTTCTGATTCATGGCATACCAAAGCATATTCGAAGCGATAACGGCCCTGAGTTTATTGCAACTAAACTTAGAAAATGGTTTGATACTCTAGAAGTGGAGCCGTTATTTATTGAACCTGGTTCGCCGTGGAAAAATGGATACATTGAATCATTCAATGGGAAAATGAGAGATCAATTCTTAAACGGAGAAATATTTTACAGTCTAAAGGAGGCACAGATTTTAATAGAAAAATGGAGGCAGCATTACAATAAGATTAGGCCACACAGTAGTCTTGGCGGGGTACCACCGGCGCCAGAAACTATTAGGCTTGCAGGCTGAAATCTAACACTGAAAGTGGTACAAAATATACTGGCAGGTCACCCCCAAAACCCGCTAAAATCACCCGTTCGGGCTATTGACAAGCGGTGTCTCTTAAAAAAATCAAAAAATGCTTTTCGTCTCAGCTTTTATGTAATAATGTCCATTATTAAGATGATTCATGCAGAAAAATGATTACTTAAAAATATCAGGAATCCTAAAGAAAGGCAGGCGCAAGAATCAAAAAAAATAATATAGGGGCATTTCATCATGAAAAATAAACTTTTATTAATAATATTTTCTATATCATTGGCCGCGTTTAATATCAATTGTTTAAATTCTGAAAAAGAGCCGGTTTCAAATAATGATATAACCGGCGGCGGTTCGGTATGCGGTAATAATATTACTGAGGTCGGCGAAACCTGCGACGATGGGAATACGGTAACCGAAGTTTGTACTTATGGCTCTACCAGTTGTACTGTTTGCGATAGTACTTGTAATTCAATAGCGGGCGCGACATCATATTGCGGCGACTCATTCCATGATGCGGCGGCATCAGAACAATGCGATGACGGTAATACGGTAACCGAAGTTTGCGCTTATGGCTCTACCGGCTGCACTGTTTGCGATAGTACTTGTAATTCAATAGCGGGCGCGACGTCATATTGCGGCGACTCATTCCATGATGCGGCGGCATCAGAACAATGCGATGACGGAAACTATTTTGGCAATGACGGCTGCAGCGTTGATTGTCTTGCCGAGAACAGTATTAACCCCGACGGCGTTAGATTTTCAGGCAATCTTACGGCGGGCGGCAAGGTTCTTTTTGTGCTGCCTGTGCAGGTCGGCGAAACATATAATATTTACTGGAACGACTCATATCAGGGAGACGGTACCCAGACGGCAGACCTGAAAGTGACGGCTAAAAGCGGCGATAACACAATAACTTATTTTTCAAATATCGACTCGGCATATACGACGCCTCAGATTATAACGCCGGCAAGCGGGGGGTTTATAAATTTAATCGTTGAAGGATACTTTACCACATCGGCAGGTTCGTTTGAAATTTGGGTTTTGGGCGAGAATAAAACCCAAACGATAACGGCAGTAAATCCGGTTATTGTAGAAGATACGCTAAACGCGGGTACCATACACAATTATATTATAAACAACCTTGTGCCAAACGCAGTGTATGTTTTATCATGGAACGATGTTTATGACGGCGATGGTACAAAAACAGCCGATATTAAAATAACCGCTAAAAACGCAGACGATACGACTATTTATTTAACAGGGGTAGATTCGGGATACACGAACCCTCATATCATACAAACCGATAGTTCAACGATTATGAATATAACTATTGAAGGTTTATCCTCTTTAGTAACGGGTACTTATTCTTTTCGACTAGAGACTTTTTGCGGCAACAATATCGTTGAGCCTTTATATTATGAAACCTGCGACGACGGCAACAATATTGATCTTGACGGATGCAGAGCGAACTGCGCCGACAATGTCTGCGGAGACGGGGTTATAGAGGGCGAAGAAATATGCGACGACGGAGCTTTGAATAATAATGCGGTTCCCGACGCCTGCCGAACGACATGCGTTCCCGCCGGCTGCGGCGATATGGTTGTCGACTTCTCAGAAGAATGCGACGAGGGAGGCATGCAAAACGCGAATTGCGAAGCCGACTGCAAGCTGCCTGTCTGCGGCGACGGCGTATCTAACGCGCTTGCAGGCGAAGAATGCGAAGACGGAAATTCAATTAGAAATGACGGATGCTCCGTTGAGTGTCTTGTAGAAAATAGTATTTTACCAAACGGCATAAGAGTTTCAGGCAATCTTACGGCGGGCGGCAAGGTTCTTTTTGTGCTGCCCGTACAGCCCGGCGAAACTTACGGGGTTTCATGGAACGATAATTTTTACGGCGACCAAACGCAGTCGGCATACGCGTTAAAAGTAAGCGCTTACAATGAAGATAAATCTACGACATATTTTACGCAGGCATACGGTTATTATAATTATCCCATTGTATTTACAAATGACAGCGGCAGTTTTGTGAACATTGAAGTTGAAGGATACTTTGCTTCGACTGAAGGCGATTTTGAGATTTGGGCATGGGCGGCAAACAGTACAAATATAATATCTTCGGGAACAAGCGAAACGGTTGAAAATTATTTATTAGACGGGGGTGCGCATAATTTTACTTTTGAAAATTTAATTCCCAATGGGGTTTATGTATTGTCATGGAACGATTCTTTTGACGGCGACGGTACGAAAACGGCAGATGTCAAAGTGACGGCAAAAAACGGCGATAATACGACAATTTATATATCTGCTGTCGATTCAGGGTATACAGCGCCGAAAATTATACAGACAGACGATACGGGTATCATGAATGTTACTGTCGAAGGGTATAGTTCATTTTCGGGAGGTACATATTCTCTAAGCCTGCAAACATTCTGCGGCAACAACATTGTCGAGTCTCAATACCTTGAATCATGCGACGACGGAAACAATGTCGATTTAGACGGATGTTCCAGCGTATGCAATATAGAGGGAACTCTTGATTTGGCCGCTAACAATACAACGATTAACGTGGGCATGGCCGAACAGTTTACGTCTTTTTTTACAGATTATCTTAGTAACGTAACCGATGTTACAGATTCTGTGACTTATCATGTTTCTGACGAGTCGATTGGTTATTTCTCGCAAAATTATGAAAGCAAGGGCATGTTTATTCCTTTAAGAGCAGGCAGTGTGGATGTTTATGCTGTCTATGGAAACAATATGACGAGCAACATTATTAGCCTAACCGTAACATATCCGTCAACTTCGGGAAATTTAATTATAAGCGAAATCAGCAGCGCTGACTATGGCTGGATAGAAATCTATAACAATGGCGCAGAACCCGCAAACCTTGGTTTATACCAGCTGCGCGCCCAGTCATGGAACGTCGATTTATGGACGTTTGTGCCCGAACAAACCTATGTATTGCCAGATTTTACCATAGCGCCGGGTAATTATATTCGCTTATTTTCTAATTCGGGAAACAATGGTCTTCAAAATGCCTATGTGGGTGAAAACGCGCAATCAGAAAAGCCTTTTCTTGCCGATTCAATGGGTTTTGTAGAGCTGATTAAAGGAGGCGTCACCCAAGATTTTCTAAGATGGGGTACTAATACCGTAACGCCTATAACGGCGTCTGAATGGTTATCAGCCGGCGCGGCTACAGCTTTGCCTGATAGCTATACGTCACTGGCAAGAGACGGTTCTCTTACCGATACAAATTTATCGGGCGACTGGTCAATACTCATTTATCAAACTCCTAACGGCCCTAATGACGTTACCTGCGCCACTGATGCCGATTTAGACGGCATACCCGACTGCAGCGAGCTGCCCGGTACAACCTTTGCCGGTTTGCCTTTATATGACTGGGGCGCGAGACAAAACCAGCCCGATATATTTTTAGAAATTGATTATATGAAATCGAATATCGAAGGCGAGCTTATAAGACCCATTCGCGAATCGATAGACGCCGTGGTTGATACTTTTGCCGCACGGGGAATTGTCGCCCATTTTGATATCGGCGATGTTTTTGATCAGGCTGCCGGTATCGACCCTGCCGATCACGACTTAGGAGGCGGTACCGAAGTTCCTTATGCTCAGCATCTTGATATAAGTTACTATTCGCCCGATATAGCAAGTTTAGACGAATATAAAAAACTCTACTTTGACATGAGGCGTCTGCCTGTTTTTCATTATATCGTATTTGGCGACGATTCTCCGCCTGATGATTCTTTTGGGGGTTTAGGAGAAATAAACGGAAACGACTTTATTGTAACCTATGGTCACCATACTCTGCATGTAGATAACTGGGCCATGTATGGCTGGCATGGCGGCGTTTTGTTGCATGAGTTGGGGCACAATCTGGGGCTTCGCCACGGCGGCGATGATTCGATAAATGATAAACCGAATTATTTAAGCACTATGAACTATCTGTATAATGGGCCTATAACATACATAGGAAGCCCAGATGAAGGTTATATTTACATAAGATCATATTTTGATTATGGGAGCCCTTGTTATCTGTCTTATGACAGCTCTCTTTCTAATGGTTATATTCTTGATTACTCTGACGGTCTTATGCCCCCTTTAGACGAGAATAATCTTTTTGAATCAAACGGCATTTCTGGCATGGGGTTTTGGGTAGACTTTAACTGTAACGGAATCGTAGATGACGGAATCGCTTACGATTTAAATCCTTATTCTGATCCTACCTTGAATATTTTAACAGATCATGACGACTGGGCCAATTTAGATTTAAATTTTGCAGATGGCTGGTCGGGGTTAGAAGGGCCGCTTTACTTAGGAGATAGACAAAAAGTCGTTTATGAAACGCCTGCCGAAGAGCGCAGAAACAGTTTTATAAAACGCGGTAAGCTCAAAGACAGGCACAGCAAGAGATTTCCCAAAAAAGAGAAGAGAGAAAAAAATAAAGAATAATTAGATCTTAAAATATCATCCTGTGGATGCAAAAGCGGCTCACGGGATGATTAACAGTAAAAAAATTAAAAAAAATCAAAAAATCCCCCGAAAATCTACAAAAATCACCCTTTCGGGTGATTGACAAGCCATTTAAATTGGTATAAAACAAAGGGCACATTGAAGTGTTTTTCATTAGCAAATAACTCTCTAATGCCCCAGAACTTCGGGGGCATTAGATTTTTTTAAAGATAAAAATAGTACAGTTACAATCAATGTTTCTACTAAAAAGCCTAACGCTCTGGGCTTATTTTATACGAGCGGCAATGTTGGCGAATGAATGTTTGATTGGGCCATAGCCAACTTGAGCCGCAGGAAGCGCGGCGGCGGTTACCTCAATACTGATGTAACTTCAACAGTGAGTTCAGCCGATCATTGCCCATTTATTGAAGGAATTACTTTAGGCTTTCGTTTTGTACAAAACGCGAATTAGGTGGCCAGTTTACGTTAAAATAATCGATAAAAATCTTTCTTAAAAAAATTCGCATATAATTATAAAACCTCAAAAAACTTGACACCCGCGCCTTAACTTAGTATCATAACAACGCAGTCATCTAAGGGAGAGGGCTTCTTAAAAAAAGCTCTGATGATTCGCGTGAAAAATTTAAGATACTACAGGTATATACTTTTCATTCTTATCTGTTTTACGTTTTTATATGAAAACGCGGCGGCGAAAGAATATTTTAAATCGAAGATAAACTTTTCAAAAAATAACGAACATGAAGTCAATTTAATTACTTTTGACGGAGTTTCGCTGACAGGAAAACTTTTCTTTAGCGATAATCAAAAAGATAAAACATTCATAACTTTGTTTGCCGATAATAGCTCGCGCGATGTTTACCGAAAACAATTGGCCGAAAAAATATCAGAAACAAACGCTGTGTTCATGGCTCCCACGCGGGTAGAATCGCCCGCAAAACTGATGGGCTTTAATTATCTAAGATGGGCGAAAATGGAAAATGAAAGAGTTCCAAAGTTTAATCGAATTTATTACAAGGGCGATAAAAAGTGGGATTATCTTGAAGTAAAAGATTTGCACGAAGAAATAAAAACCGCGGGATTAAAAAAAACAGCGGCGTTTATACCTTCGTCTTCGGCGGCTATAATTATTGAGAATTACAAAGATATGCCGAATTATGATTATTATATTTTTTTATCGCCTGCGGCTTCTTTGCTTGAGGTAAACGAAAAATTTTTTAACGAGAAAAAAAATATTATATGGGCCGCCTCAGATTTTCAAAAATATACGGCATATAAACTGAAAGAAAAATTCGGCGGTCAGGTTAAAATCTATGCCAAAGCGGGATTTTCTTATTCAATGTTTTTTAGAAATCACGAGATTTACGCCGATATCATGCAATTTATCGACAAATAATACAAAAAATTGACATCTTATAAATCTCTTTATATAGTAATAAAAATAATAACTAAGGAGTAACTAATGTCTAAAATAAGAATATTTTTAATTTCGGTAATCATGGCTGCTATTATGGGTTTATATTGCGCCAACCAGCACCGGCTTGGTGAATCATGCGAAACAAACGGTTCAACTGACGAATGTGAAGCGGGTCTTATTTGTACCAGCGAATCAAGCGGCGACGGCAAAACCTGCGAAACAATTTGCACATCTGACGCCGACTGCACTGACGGCTATACTTGTAAAACTGTTTCAAGCTCAGATTTGTTTTCTTGTCAATATTAAATAAGAATTTGAAATCGCCGCTTTTTTACTTGCATGTAAGATCAAAATATTTTTTTTGATCTTACATGTTAAACTTATCAAAAAAAAATAAATATATTTTTCTTATCTGGCTAAGCGCAAATGTCATTCATAGTTCATTAATTGCTCTTCTTTCTTCGCAGATATATGATTTGAATTTTTTCAAGATCTTGCCGTTAACAATATTTCTGGGATTTTTTATATCGATATTTGCGTCCTGGTTAGGATTTTACTCAGGAAGAAAAGTTTACTATTATTTTCAAAATAAATCGACATCAAAAAGAAACTATTTTTTACAATATTTTTTAGGTTTTGTAATGGCCATGGCTGGTTCTTTGATAGGGTTATTTGTTGGTTTATTATTTTTGAATATCATAATTTCTTATGATAGAATTAAAGACTTTTTAGGTTTTATGATATGCGTAACGCTTATAAGCGTATTTATTATTTCAATTATATTGGCTACAATCGATATTCTTCTATTAAAAAATCGGGAATATAAAAAGAAAATTGAAAAAATGGATGGTCTGGCAAAGAAAAAGTACTTAACAATTAAAGAAAAAGGGGGTATTTTAAAAATAAAATATAAAGAAATTCAATACATTTCTTCTTCAGGAAAAAAATCTATTCTTCATACCGATAATGAAGATATAACGATTTCTGTCTTGCTTAAAGATATTATAAAAAAACTTCCAGAAGAGAAGTTTTTAAGGGTACATAAGGCCCATGTGGTGAATCTTGAAAAAATATTGTCGATGAGAAGCGTAAGATATGGCGCATATCAAATTTATTTAAATAATGAAGACGATACCCCCGTTCCTATAGGTAAGAAGTATTTAAAGTATGTTCGAGAAGTTCTTGGTTGAAAATGATAAAAACATGGTATTTTTAATCTTTTTATTCCCCTAGGTTAGTTGTTCATTCTTAAACTATTGACATAAAAAATATATATGCTAGAATATTAAACAATTGGTTATTGATATACTTAAAACAATAAGTTTATACTGGTAATAGTTGTGCGTGCCTTAAGAGAGGGTATTGGCGGTGTTAATGGCAGGTATTATGCAGGGCTTTTAAGGCGTGTACAACTATTGTCGGTATTTTATATCTTATTTGGCACCATCAAATACAAGTAACCGTCTTCTGCTTCTTTTACGGCAAAGACGTTAATCGGCGTGATAGCCGGCATGCAAAGAGGGTCGCCGGTTTCAAGATCAAATTTTGCGCCGTGGCGGGGGCACTGAATGGTGTGATTTTCAAAGTCAATATCTGCGTCGTTTAAATTTTCTGAATCGTGGCTGCATTTGTTTTCGTAGGCAATCCATCCGCTTTCCTGCGAAGAATCTTTGACCAGAACGATGTTTGTTATTCTGCCGTCGTCTAGTTCGACTTCGACTTCTACAGAGTCTTTTTCTGCAATCTCGGTAATTTCGTTAAGCCCCAAGACCTTGGCCCAGATATAATCGTTTTCGTTGTTTTCTGTTTCCATTAGTTACTCTCCCGTATTAAGAAACGACCTGTCAAAGTTTATCTGAGTTCTGTCTTGAATGGCGCACCAGATATCGTGTAAAAAAGGGTCTTTGTAGGCGGTTTTATCTTGCGTGTGTTTTAGAGATTTTTGCAGAATATCTTCAAAAAATCCGAGAAGAAGAAGATGTTTTGCTTCTTTCTCGTCAAGGCCGCGGCTGGTTAAATAAAAAAGCTCCTCGTCAGAAAGCTCGCCCGTGGCGCTGCCGTGAGAGGCCTCTACTTCTTCGGTTAAAATCTCAAGGCGGGGTATGGCGTCTGCTCTTGAATTTTCAGACAATATGATATTTTTATTGCTCTGATGGGCCGCGCAGGAAACCGTATTTTCAGGTATTTTGATATTGGCCGAGAACACGGCATAGGCGTGTTCTAAAAGGGCCATGTTAAATTCAAGGCTTGATCGAGAATGCGACTCTTTATGGTTTATGTGAAAATCGTGATCGATATGAGAATGATTTCCTACGTGAATTCCGTAGGCCCTATATGAACTCATGCGGTTTAAATTGGTTTCGCTAATAATTTTGCCAAGCTTGCCGCCCGCGCCGAAAAAACCCTGAAGCATAGAAGAGCCTTCGTCAAGCGTTGCGTTTTGCGACCATATCCATGCCGAGTTTTTTGTTTCATTTGAGCCTATGCCTTCGCGCATAAGACAATGCAGATTTAAATTGGCGTTTTTTTCAAGAAAGACGGCGTTATCGAGTACGCAGAATCCCTCTGAAAAACTTTCAATATAAACCGAAGCGTTTGAATTTTCTTCAGCAAAAATAATCATGAAATTAGAATAGAAATTTCGAATGTCTTTTTTAGGGGCGTAAATAAAATGTACGGGAGCGGTATTCTCTTCATTTGCAGATATTCTAAGCACAGGAACCTCTGACATATCTGATAACTTTTCAACCAGCGAAGGGAAGAAAGCGTTTTCGTCGTTCCACTTTATTTTTGAAAGTTTATCTTTTACTTTATTCGCAAATGCGGGGTCGGCTTTTTCCCATTCTTTCATTATTTTCATGTTTTCGCAGACATTTTTTTCGGATGTTTTTTCGATGTCTTTGACTTTCTTCCAGATTAAGGGCAGGTTATAAACGCCATTTTTTACGCATTCATGCATCAGGGGTAAAAGATTTGCAGGGTCAAACCTGCGCCATGCTTCCCATGATTTTTGCGGATATTTTTCAAACAATCCGTTTACAGAGAGCATCTCAGATATTTCGCCGATATATTCAGCCGGTTTTCGCTTGATTGTCGCTCTTTTTACTTTGTCCATATCTTTAATCGCCTAAATTAGCCAATGGCCCCCTCCATTTCAAGTTGTATGAGACGGTTTAATTCTACCGCGTATTCCATAGGCAGCTGCTTGGTGAAAGGTTCTATAAATCCGTTGATGATCATAGAAATTGCGTCGTCTTCTGAGACGCCCCTTGAATTTAAATAAAATAAAACCTCGTCGTCTACCTTAGAAACAGTAGCCTCGTGATTGAGTTTGACGCCTCTTGATTCGGAGGTTTCCATATACGGGTAGGTATCTGATCTCGATTTCATATCAAGCATTAACGCGTCGCATTTTACGTTTGACTTTGAGTTTTTAGCGTCTTTGATTATTTTTATGAGACCGCGGTAGGTGTTTCTGCCGCCGTCTTTTGAGATTGATTTTGACGTTATTTTGCTTGTGGTATTTGGCGCGGCGTGAACAATTTTTGCGCCGGTATCTTGACACTGGCCCTTACCGGCATAGGCGATTGAAAGCACTTCGCCGTGGGCGCCTTCGCCCATTAAAAAGATACCCGGATATTTCATGGTAAGTTTGCTGCCCACGTTGCCGTCAACCCATTCTATTTTCGCGTTTTTATGCGCGGTAGCTCTTTTGGTTACCAGATTATAAACATTGTTTGACCAGTTTTGAATGGTAGTGTATCTTATTTTCGCGTTTTCAAGCGCGATAAGTTCCACCACGGCGGAATGCAGCGAATCTGACGAGTAAACGGGAGCGGTGCATCCTTCAATGTAATGTACGGTTGAACCTTTATCGGCAATGATTAAAGTTCTTTCAAACTGGCCCATGTTCTTGGCGTTTATTCGAAAATAGGCCTGAAGGGGTATGATGACCTGCGTATCGGGCGGTACATAGATGAAAGAGCCTCCCGACCAGACCGACGTGTTTAAGGCGGCAAATTTATTGTCTGCGTAGGGTATTACGGTTCCGAAATATTTTTGTACAATCTCGGGCCGTTCGCGAAGGCCGCTATCCATATCGGTAAAAATAATGCCTTTTTCGGTCAAATCGTCTCTCATTGAATGATAAACAACCTCTGATTCATACTGTGCGGTAACCCCGCCAAGAAATTTTTGTTCGGCTTCGGGAATGCCTAGCTTATCAAAGGTATTTTTAATATATTCGGGAACGTCATCCCAATCTTTTTGCTGCTTGTCTGTGGGGCGAAGGTAGTAAAAGATATTGTCGAAATCAATATCGCCAAGGCTTTTCTGGTTGCCCCATTTTGGCATGGGTTTTTCAAGAAAAGTATGATAAGCTTTTATGCGAATGTCTGTCATCCATTCGGGTTCATTTTTGATTTTTGAGATGTTTCGAACAATATCCTCGTTAAGGCCCTTTTCGGCTTTATAGACAAACTGTTCGGGGTCGTGAAATCCGTACTTGTAATCTTCTTTAATTGATCGGGCTTCGTTTTTTGAATCGCTGCTCATTAGCCGGCCTCTTTGATGATATCGTCGTAGCCTTTTTCTTCAAGAGCGTCTATAAGATCATACCCACCCTGTTTGATAATTTTACCTTTTGCCAGTACATGCACGTTGTCGGCCTTTACGTAATCAAGCAGTCTTTTATAATGCGTAATTAAAAGATATGATTTTTTGTCGTCAACAAGGTTGTTAATGCCCTCTGATACAATTTTTAAAGCGTCAATGTCAAGGCCCGAGTCTATTTCGTCGAGAATAGCCATTTTCGGCTGAATCAGGCTCATTTGCAGAATTTCCATCCGTTTTTTTTCGCCGCCCGAAAAGCCGTCATTTAAATAACGTCTCGCGAATTCAGGATCCATTTTTAATTCTTGCATCTTATCGCTAATTTCTTTTCTAAATTCTTTAAGGGGAATGTCTTGATTGCGCATGGTTTTTAATACGCTTCTTAAAAAATGGCTCACAGAAAGACCGGGTACCGCCGCCGGATACTGAAAACTTAAGAAAAGCCCGAGGCGCGCTCTTTCAAAAGCGGGCATCGATAAAATATCCACAAGTTTGTTCTCTTTTTCGCTGAAAAAGAGAATTTCGCCTTCGGTTACATTGTAATGAGGATGTCCCATGATGACCGATGAAAGGGTGCTTTTGCCCGAGCCGTTCGGTCCCATGATGGCGTGAATTTCGCCTTCTTTAATTTCAATGTTAATGCCGTGAAGTATCGGCGTTTTTTCTTCTTTATTCTGCGGATTTACATATTCCGCATGAAGGTTGTTGATTTTTAAAATTGTCTGTTTTTCGTTCATTCTTTACTTCTTCGCTTTGTTCATTTAATTTTTGAAAATTAGAATCTTTATCTAAAGAAATTAACATTATATTAGTATATTTATATTTTATTATATTGGCCAAAATATTTTTGTCAAGAGTTTTTTTATCGAAATTTTCCTATAATATAAAAAATCAGCGATAGAAAAAGGCTTATTAGGATAGAAGTTCCCAGCGGAAAATAAAATTTAAAATTTTCTTTTTCAATAACAATATCTCCGGGAAGTTTACCTAAAAAAGGGAGTTTGCCTGAAAAATAAAAAATAACGCCTATAATAAGAAGAATTACGGCGATTATGATTATAATTTTGCCCAACTGCTCCATTTGTTTACAATAACGAGATATTAGACCCATTGACGATAATTTATTAAATTATTTTAGTGGGAAATAACGAATCGTTAAATATAAGCGCCCATAAAAGCGGCAAATTAAAGCGGGTCGCCGATAAATTGTGGAGCGTTTATGAAAAATGCAATTTGTGCCCGCATGTCTGCGGGGTAAATCGTTTCAAGGGCGAAAAAGGCTTCTGCCAAAGCGTCGCAGAATTAATAATATCAAGCGCTTATTCTCATTATGGCGAAGAATCGGCTCTTTCAGAAAGACAGGGTTCGGGAACAAAAATATGTTTCTTCAAAGTCTAAAAATCTTTTTGGAACTTCGATACTAAAGCTCATATGCTTATCTGTAAAAGGATGAACAAATTCAAGTTTCATTGCCGATAACAGCATGCCGTATTCAGATATGGCGTCTTGTGTTTCTTTTGAAATATTGTACTTTTTATATTGGCGGGCGTCTTTTGAGTAAAGAGAGTCGCCCACAATATAATTTCCCGACGAGGCAAAGGTGGCCCTGATTTGATGGGTTCTTCCCGTTAAGAGATTTATTTTTAATTTTGAAAAACTTTCGCATGCTCTTTCGGTTTCGTATTCTAAAACGGCCTCTTTATCTTGCGGATGTATTTGCTTTTCAGAAAAGCGCATTTTCTTTCTGTTAACCGGATGTCTTCCTATAAAACCTGAAATTCTGGTTTTATCAGAGGTTATGCGACCCCATATGAAAGCCAGATATTCTTTTTTTATTTTTCGCTCCTGAAATAGTTTAGAGAATAAATGATGCGATTGGTTTGTTTTGGCGATCAATATGACGCCTTCGGTTTCTCTGTCTAAACGGTGAATGATTCCCGGTCTGTCGGGCATTGTTCCGTCTGATAATTCTTTTATTTGGGCCAAGAGAGAATGCACGAGAGTATCTTCTTTTGTGTTTATTCCTGGATGAACCGTCATGCCGGCGGGTTTGTGTAGAACCGCGATATATTCGTCTTGAAAAAGAATGGGTATGCCTAAATTTAGGGGTTTTAATTCGGCGGGTTTTTCTTCTATAATGATGACTTCTATCTGGCTTCCAGAAGACAGTATTCTCGACGGTTTTTGCGAAACTTTATTGTCGACTGTTACATATCCGTCTTTAATTGTTTTCTGTATTTTTGCTCTTGAAAATAGGTTTTCTAAATTTTCATGAAGAAATAAATCTAACCTGATTTGCTTATCGGCGAGAAACACATATTTTGTCTTGTCGCCGTCTTTTTCTTTTGTAAAACTCATGTTTTTTCATAAGTTCAGAACAGAATCGTTCAACTTTTTTCTGGCTTCGCTTTTTCGGTTTTTTGCTGCAATTTGTATTCCTTTTCAAATTGATAAAAAGCAATAGCTAAAAGCACCGCGCCTATTGATATGAAGGCGTCTGCAATATTATACGTGGGCCATCTATGATCGCCAAGGCCCATATCGATAAAGTCGACAACGCCCGGTCTGAAGAAACGATCGGTAAAATTGCCCAGAGCTCCGCCTAAAATCATGGATACCGAGGTTTCAAATAACGGGCCGCTTTCATGGGTTCGAATGTAGTAAATAACCAGAAACAATATGGCAATGCCTGTTAGTACCTGAAAAAACATGGGATTGCCCTGACCAATGCCAAAAATGCCGCCTCTGTTTAATACGTAATGAAACCGCAGATAATCGCCTATGACAGAGAAACCCGAATTTGATTTTAAAGCTTGTACCGCCCATATTTTTGTTAAAAAATCAAAAAGCCATACTCCTGCTAGAATCATTATAAATTTTTTGTTTATTTTATTCATTTTTTTATCTTGATTTTAACGGCGATAATATAAGCTTTATATTTTAAACCGCTTTGTTTATTAAATAGAAGCTTTATTTTAACCGTTTATTATTTTTGGAATCTATAAATTTAAACAAACCTTACCCATCAACCTTTTTTTATTAAAATAATAATTTTTCTACTTCGCTGTAATGCTCTACAGGGTATGTTTTTAATCCTTTTTTTAAGGTATCATGCAGTTCGTCCCAGTCTTTCTGGTTCTCTTTAGGGAAAATAATTTTCTTAAGCCCTATACGTCTGGCCGCTATGACTTTTTCTTTTAAACCGCCAATAGGCAGAACCTGGCCCGTTAGTCTTAACTCGCCCGTCATTCCGAAACCTTGACGAATGATTTTATTTTTATAAAGCGATAAAAGGGCCGTCGCGATGGTAATTCCCGCAGACGGACCGTCTTTTGGCGTTGCCCCGTCGGGCACATGTACATGTATATCGTGTCTGTTCCAGTATTTTTCGTCGTTAACCAGAGATTTCACATATGTTAAGGCGATCTCGGCGCTTTCATTCATTACTTTTCCTAATTGCCCGGTTAATCTCATTCTACCTTTGCCAGGGTTTGACTTAGATTCAACCATAAGAGTTGCGCCGCCTAAAGACGTCCACGCAAGGCCAATGGCGTTGCCGGGGTAAAGAACCTTGTTTTCTTCATAGGTATTAAAACGCGGCGGACCCAGTATCTCTTTGAGGTTATCGGCGTTGACATTGTCGGGAAATTTCAGCTTTTGAACAGTTTTTGTCGCCGCTTTACGATATACTTTTTGGATGTTTTTTTCCATAGAGCGTACGCCGGCTTCGCGCGAGTAATTTTCAATGATAGCTTTTAGCCCGTCGTTAGAAATTTTAGGAGCCTTTGATTTGTCAAGACCCATGTCGTTTATCGCTCTTGGTATAATATATTTTTGAGCGATTTTTATTTTTTCTTCCATGATGTATCCGGCAAGCCTGATTATTTCCATTCGGTCTAAAAGAGGCCCCGGAATTGTGTCTAAGGCATTTGCGGTTGTAATAAAAATAATTTGCGAAAGATCAAAAGGTAAATCGAGAAAATGATCTCTAAATGAAAAATTTTGCTCGGGGTCAAGTACCTCTAATAACGCGCTGGCGGGGTCTCCCTGAAAAGAAACTCCCAGTTTGTCAATTTCATCCAGCATTAGTACAAGGTTTTTAGATTTTACAACTTTTAGGGCCTGTATGACTTTGCCCGGCATGGCCCCTACATAGGTTCGCCTGTGTCCCTTTATTTCGGCCTCGTCTCTCATGCCGCCTAATGAAAAACGAAAAAACTTTTTATTCATAGAGCGGGCAATTGATTTTCCGACAGATGTTTTGCCCACGCCTGGGGGGCCTACTAAGCATATTATAGAGCCTTTTTCGGCTTTTCTAAGCTCTCTTACGGCTAAATATTCAATAATTCTTTCTTTAACGTCTTCTAGCCCGTAATGATCTTTATCTAAAATGACTCTTGACTTTTTTAAATCGACAGATTGAAATTTTGCGTTTTCCCATGGCAACTCCAGTATTGTATCTAGATAGTTTCTAATGACGCCGTATTCGCTTGAGTTTGAACTTACATATTCCAGTTTTTCAATTTCTTCATGGGCTTTTTCTTTTACTTCTTCAGAAAGCTTTATGTTTTCGAGTTTTCTTCTGTAATAATCGGCGTCTTTTTCGGTCGATTTGTCGATTCCCAGCTCGTTTCGTATCGCTTTTAACTGCTCTTTTAAATAATATTCTCGCTGGCTATTTTCTATTTTATCGGCGATTTGACCCTGGATTTTCTTTTGAAGCTTGATAAGATCCATTTCTCGGGCGATAAACTGCAAAGCTTTTTCAAGCCTTTTTTTTACGCTAAAGGTTTCAAGAATTTCCTGATATTCTTCTTTTTCAAGATTTAAAATAGAACATACAAAGTCGGCAATTTTACCGGGTTCGTCAACATTGACCAGTGTCAGTTTCATCTCTTCGGTAAATAACGGATTTTGCATGGCCATTTCTTTTGCGTTGGTTAAAACCGCCCGCGTTAGGGCCATTAGCTCTTTATCTTTTTCTCGTTGGGTCAAGACGTCTTTTTTATATTCAACGATTGCATAAGGGTAGGGGCGGTTTGTATCATACCCTTTAACCAAAAATCTGCTAAGAGTATTTATTAATAAGTGAAGGCCCCCGTCGGGAAGATTTATTTTTTTAATAATTTTTATGACGGTGCCCACATTATAAAGATTTTCAGTGTCAAAACCTTTTCTTGTATCGTCTTTTTGAAGAATTAAACCGGCAAAATGCGTCTGTTTCATGATTCTTTCGACAGCTTTTGCAAGGGGGCCTGAAGAAATAATAAGCGGAGTTATCATTCCCGGAAAAACAGGCCTAAACCTAATGGGTATTATAGAAAGTTTTTCGGGTAAGATTTGATCTACTGATACAATGATTTGCGAATTATCGTTCATTTCTTATTATTATTATATGTATAAATACCTATGTAGTAAAGTGTTTTTTCAAAAATTCGGGATAGTTATATCTTCTTGATATCAAACGCATTTTTATCATTCGTGATCGAGCGCACCGGTTTACGGCATGTTGTCAACCGTTTTTATTTTTAACTGATATTTCAAGCGATTTTGAAAATAATTTCTATGCGGTTCGGCGGTAAGACGCAAATGTTCATTTGTTTTAATATCGTCAATTTTATTTTGATGGAAAAACCAGACTCCTTCGGTATTTTTTTGGATGGTATCATTAAACGTAAAACGGGCGTGTTTGCCGTCTTCTCCCATTTTTATAATTTTTGTAGGCGGCGTAAGATCGACTGAAATTATCGGGTGCGGATTCAACGGTCCGTATGGGGCAAATGAAAGAAAACTATCCCATAAATTATGATTTAGTTCGCCTTCATTAATATTGATAGTCGGTTTAAAATTTAAAATATCCGATTCTTCTTCGATTTTAGAAAAATTTATTTCTAAAGCCGCTTTGTATATTCTTTCATTAAAGGTTTCTAAATCTTTTTTTTCAAGAGAAAAACCGGCGGCATATTTATGTCCGCCCCATTGAATAAAAATATCCTGAATATGCGTTAATAAAGATAGTACATTTTCTTTTTGATAGGCTCGAATAGATCCTCTTAATGAATCAAAATCGTCGACGATCACAACAACCGGCTTTTGAAAATTTTCAGCAAGCTGGCTGGCGGCAGAGCCAGAAATGCCCCGATGAATTTGCGAATCATGAATTACCAGAAGAGGCAGGTCTTTATCCATTTTTTCGGCAGCCGCTATAAGTTTTATGACAGCTTGACTTGAAAGAGTTTTGCGGTCGTCGTTTAATTTTTTGATCTCAAACGCTTTTTTTGCGGCATAAAGAGGCTCTTTTGAAATAAAGGCTTCGGCGACAATATGCGGGCTTCCTAATCGGCCGGGAGCGTTAATTGCAGGCGATAGAAAAAATGCGATGTCCTGTTCAGATATGGGTTTTTCCCATAAGTTTAACGCCTTAAGCAGTTCGCGCAGACCCATAGATAATGTTTGGGGTTTCTGATTTATAAAACGAATAGCTTCGCTTACGATAATACGATTATCTTCATTGAGGGGAACAATATCGGCAATTGTTCCGATGGCGGCGAAAGGAATATATTTATATACAAGACCAGACGCTTTTTTTAATCTTAAATTCTGCAATATATTAAATTTGTCCGTTGAATTTAAGAAGTCCTTGTTTTTATCATGAAATTTAGACAGCGTCAATAATTCAAAATTATTTTTTATTTCCTGTTCCCATAAAACATCTCCTTCATATGTTTTGCTATGAGTGGTCGAAAATTCAATTGTTCTATCATAATTCGTTTCGCTTAAATTCAAGGGAATTGAATTTTTGATATATTCAACGGAAAAATTTGAATTTCCGGTATTATGGGTTTTAACGGCGTAAACAATGTTATATTCGCGCGTGAATGAAAACGCCAGTGCCTGTATGAATTTATACGTTATCGCAGATGTACAGAGCTCTTTTTCGGGAAAATGATCTTCGAGAATTTTCGGGTTTATAAAGGCGTCCGCATCGGGAAAATCGTCTTCATTTTCAGGAAGGGTATGGTGATCAATGATAATAATATTTAATTTATTTTCAAATTTATCTTTTAATTCATTTAAGGTTTCTTTATTTGACGATGCGCAGTCAAGGGCTATAAATATATCTATATTTTTAGATTCTAATCTATTGACCAGTTCGGGCGAAATTCCGTATTTTTCGTTTTCTTTTTGCGTAAGAATTTCAACTTTATCTTTGTTATAGTTTAAATCTACCGTTAAAAATAAATACAATATAGAAGCCGAAGAAAGCCCGTCGGCGTCTTTATCGCAAAAAATAACGATATTCTTATCGCCGTCTTTAACGGCATCTTGAAGTATTTGAATAGCCTTTGTTATATTTGGCAGAAAAAAAGGCGAACGCATTAAAAAATGATAGGGAAATAGCTGGGTTAATATTTTTCTTTTTAAAAAAGAAACTTCATCTTCTTTGTTTTTTATGTCGCATTCATATTTATAATATTTGCAGGTTCTTTCGAACCATTGTTCTAAGATATTTTTTTCAATTTGATTGTCAGTTTTTTTGGAATATATCGTATGACTTAAATTTATATTTTCTAATAATTCTTTCATTGGCGATATGAAATTTTGTTTATTTCATGATAGTCGTACCGTTATGACGGCCGTTTCTCTCTATTTGAATCGCCAAGGTCTCTATATTTCCGTGCAAGGTTCCGGTGTTTGAAATATGAACAAGATCGGCCTGGTTTATGTTCCCTTGGTGCCGGCCCTTTATATGAATTTCTTTGATAAAGACATCTCCTCTAAGTTCGCCGTTATTTTCAATAACCAACGAGCCTTTGCTTTTAACGCTGCCGTCAATTTTGCCGTGTAAATGCATCCTCCCATCAAATTCAAGTTCGCCTTGAAATATAATATCGTCAGTAATAATTGTCGTTTTACTTGAGATGTCGGCCATTAATTAAATAATCCTTTTTTTAATTTTTTGTCATGTATTTTTAATTTTAATTTATCTTCAATTTCTTTATCTTTTGAAGTTAAGGTTTTTCTTATTCTTTCATGCATTAAGCGCTGGTAAACAGCTTTTCTCATGGTGCTTTTATCAAGTTTTTTTCTTTTCGCCCCGTGGGGTTTATTTCTATTAAAAGTATCGTTTTTTATGGCAAATTCAAGCTCTTTGTCTACCTCGTCATCTGTAGGATAAATATCGGTAACCCAGTTTTCAAACCGATAATGCGCCGCCAGCATTTTATCGTTGTTTAATTCTAACGCTTTTTTAAATTCATTTGTCAAATCATGTTTATTTAAGGCCGCTTCTTTTGAATATGCGGAGGCTTCTAAAAACATTGAATAATATCTCTTAAGATTATCAGAGGCAATCGTTTGTTCAAGCGATTCAAAGTTTCTTTTGCTGATAAACCATAGAAAATCAATAAAATCAGATTTCTTTATTTTTATATTATTATTTTCAATTAAAAATTCTTTATTTTGCCAGTTATCGGGTATTTTTACGTTAAAACCGATTGTAATATCGTATTTTTTTAAAATATTATCTTCATATGATTTCAAGGCTTTATTTAAATAGTTTTTCCAGATATTTTGCGCTTTTCTTTCTGCTAAAGCAGTATTTGCGTTCTTTTGATCTTTCAATTCTTCTTTGAAAATAAAATCGATATGCTCTTTATAATTTTTTTCTTTAACATCGAGTAATTCAATAAGGTGCCAGCCAAACTGCGATCTTACCGGGGCTGAAATCTTGTTTTCTTCGGGTAGTTTTTCTGTTTTAGCAGTTTGTATATAATAAATTAAACCGGGAGCAGTTTCGATTTTTAACCATCCGTCTTTTTCAGGTTCTTTTGCGGTAACAATGGCGTTTTGAAAAACTTGCGCAAATCTTTTATCTTTATCAGAAGGGCTTGAAAACATCTTGCCCACCATTTTAACTCGGTAAGGATTTCCCGTAATTTCGCCGGCAAGACGGTGTACGGCGTTTTGAAATTCTTGCGACATGGTACCCTTCATGAAGAGGCCAAGATCTCCTCCTTTTTTTGCGGTTGCGTCTTGAGAATATTTCTCAGCCGCTTTTTCAAACGAGATTTTGCCAGAAATTATTTCTTCGCGTATTTCTTCTATTTTTTGATAAGCTTCTTTTTCTTCTTTCGGGTCAGTCGTTTTCATGAATAATTGCGACTCTTTAAGTTTTAAAATAATATGCCTGGCATGATAAAATTTTTGTTTTTCATCTTTAAGTCTGTCTTGTTGATGATTTTTATAATGATTATGCAATGTATTTAGATAGACGACTTTTTTCATTCTTAAAAAATCTTCAGTATTGGCTAATTTAGACTCTCTCGCGAGTTTAATTACTTCTCTATTGATAGAGAACTCTTTGATTATGCGTTTTTGAAGATTCGGATTCTCACTAACCATAGATTCTGCGTTTCTCGATTGCGCCTCTTCAATCATATCTTTTATTGTAATGGGCCCGTTGCTGTCAACGGCCATTTCTTCATTCTCTTTTTCTTTGCAAAATAAGAATATAGATAAAATAATTAAGATAAAGCTTAATTTGTATTTGTTAGTATTCATCATATTTTCAAAATTTAAAAAAGTATACTACTCGTCAAGCGAGTTTTAATAATCAATGGTAGGAAGATTTTTTAGTATTTCGGCCCGTTCTTTTGAAGAGATATTTTTTTCTTTTTGCGCATTAGGCAGTTCGAAAGATTTTATGCGCCTTGTGGCCGGCAAGTTTTTTTTATTTTCATAATGTTCTTGATTATATTGATTTATCAGAATATCGACATCTTCTTGTTCTAAAATGTCTTCGTCTATTTTTGAATTCATGTTGTCGGTTTTAGAGCCGATGGATATTTTATTATGCTCAGCGTAATTTTTTTTCATTAAATTGTCAAGATAGTCTTGCTCTAGATCGGCAAACGTAAAACTGCTTCGAATTTCGGCTAGTTTTCTTGAGGGTTCTTCTATTTCTTTCATCGAGGGAATTAAATGTTCGGGAGGATTTTCAATTCGAAGTTCCATTAATTTTACTCGTTCGTTTAACAGATGGTTTATTTGAAGTTCAAGAGAAATATTTAAAGATGCGCTGTATGTTCTGCCTTTTTCAAGAGACGCTTCTATTCGACGCAGCTCTTCAATATCTCTATCTAATACTTCTAGTCTTTTTAAAACATGAACAAATTTTACCGGAGACATGTAACAATATGAAAGATCTTAAGCTACTGTCAATAATATTTATTTAAAATTTTTATATGCAAGAGTTGTAAGTTTTTGATTTTATCCTTGTAAACTTAAAAATTAATTAGAAAATGAGTAAAATCAAAGTAACCCAATATATTCTATTGATCTTGTTGGCGGTTCTTATCATAAGCGAATTTGCCTTTAATTATGTTATTTATCAGAAACAAAAAATAGAAGCCTATCAAATTAATATTGCCGGAAGGCAGAGAATGCTTTCTCAGAAAATAGTTTTAAATACGTTTCAATTTGTAAATTCTGATAGTACTGCGAAAAAAAATATTTTTCAAGAAAATATTACTGATAATATTGATGCATATCGGGAACAATTAGATTTTCTTTTAGGTAAAAATATATTAAACGGTTTTAGGGTAGAACCCGAAGAAATACCAAAAGAAATCTACTACGGCAATATCGCTTATACGGTTAGAGACTCTGAAGATTTTATCAATGAAGTGCAAAACATATTAAAAACGGCAGAGATACAAAAAATAATGTATCTAAACACTACATTGATACCCAAGGCCGATAAGCTTACTTCATTGCTCGATTATAATGTAACTCACTATGAAAAGAAAGTGGTAGAGTCTGAAGAATCATTGAAATATTTTCAATATTTGATTGTTTCTATTCTATTGTTGATAATCATCTTACAGGGCAGGGGCTTTTTTAAAAAGAGCGCGTATGCTTTTGAAAAAGAATCTAAAGCGAGAGAATCTTCCGAGAAATTGTTAAAAGAGGCCGAAAGAATCGCCAATCTGGGTTCATTTAAAATTGATCATATAAAGAATGAAATTATATGGTCAGATCAAAAATACAGAATTTATGAAGTAGATAAATCAATAAAGCCTTCAATGGGTTTGTTTTTAAGCAAAATACTTAAAGAAGACAGAAAATTTGTATTAAATAACTATAAATTGTCGCTTGAGAACCAATGGCCATTTGACGTGGAATTCAGGTTAAAAATGAAAGACGGGCGAATTAAACATCTACATGAACGTATGGAAACAGAATTTGACGAAAAAGGAAGGCCCGTAATATCGATAGGCGCCTCGTATGATATGACAGAATATATAAAAGCGAATGAAGAGCTTGAGTTGTATCGCATGATGATTGAAAAAAGCGGCGACCCGGTTTTCTTGATTGACGACGACGATAAATGTAAAATGATTTACGTAAACGAAGCGGCCGTAAAACACTATGGCGTTCCTAAAGAAGAGATCTTAAAGTGGCGCATACCAGATTGGGATCCCAACTTTTCTTACGAAAAGCTTGACGAACATGTTGAAGAAGTTAAAAAAATCAGGAATTTGTTTATTGAATCTGAGCATAAAATAAAAGGCGGCAAAGAAGTCGTTCCCGTTGAAGTTTCTTTGAATCATATTGAATATAAAGGCAGAACATGTCATTTTGGATATTTTAAGAATATTTCTGAAAGAAAGAAAAAAGAAGACGAATTAAAAGAAGCCAAAGAAGCGGCCGAGGGGGCAAATAAAGCTAAAAGCGATTTTGTTGCAAATATGAGCCATGAAATAAGAACCCCTATGAACGCTATTATCGGTTTTTCTGATTTATTAAAAGAAAAAATAACCGATTCAAAACAAAAAGGATATTTAAATTCTATTATTTCGGCAAGCAAAACTCTGTTGACGCTGATAAACGATATTCTGGATATTTCAAAAATAGAAGCCGGTAAGCTAGATGTTCATTACAATCCGTTTAATCCTCATGAACTTTTTAAAGAGATGGAAAAAGTATTTTCTCAAAAAATGGCAGAAAAGAATATCGAATTTATAATCAATATTGAAAACTCCATACCCAAGGGGCTGGTTCACGACGAGATAAGAATAAGGCAGATTTTATTAAACTTAATAGGAAATGCCGTAAAATTTACCGAAAAAGGCTTTGTGAAATTATCGGTAACAAAAGAATATACCGAAGATGACAAAAGTAAGCTTGATTTAAGTATTATTGTCGAAGATAGCGGCATAGGCATAAGCGAAGAAGATAAAGAAAAAATATTCAGTCCGTTTCTTCAGTCAAAAGATCAATCTCATGCAAAATATGGCGGTACCGGTTTGGGGCTTTCTATTTCAAAACGTCTTGTTGAAATGATGGGCGGAAGCATCAAATTAAATAGCGAGCTTGGTAAAGGTTCGAAGTTTATCGTAAATATTAAAGATATAGCCGTCGCTTCTATTGAAATCGATAGAAGCGACAAAATAAGCGAGAACTCTCTTTATGATTTTGAAAACTCTAAAGTTCTCGTTGTAGACGATATTGACGAAAACCGCGAGCTTGTAAGGGGATACCTTGAAAAATATAATTTTGAAATATTAGAAGCCGAAAACGGCAAAGAAGGGGTACGGTTTGCCGAAGACTTTCTTCCTGATTTGATTTTTATGGATATGAGAATGCCCGTAATGGACGGTTATGAAGCGATTAAAATATTAAAAGAAAACGAAAAAACTAAGAAAATTCCGGTTGTCGCGCTTACGGCATCGGGCATGAAAAGCTCTGAAGAAAAAATCAAGACTATTACCGAAGGCTACCTGAGAAAGCCCATCAATAAAAACGATTTACTCGGCGAAATAGCAAAACATATTTCGCATACGAAAAAACAAAGTGAAGAAAGCGTCTCTAAAGATGAATATGGCGAAAAAGAGATTCTTGATAGATTTAACCGGTATATTCTCAACGATGAAAAGCCTGAAGATTCAGGCAGTATTGACAATGAGTTTATCTTGAAAATTGAAAATGAAATAAAAAACGCAAAAGACAGTTTATCAGAGCATTCGGCTTTTTCTGATTTTAAAGATTTTTTTGAACGTTTAGAGAGTATTAATATAAATTACAATAACCGTTATGTTTTAATTTTTATTGACAAATTAAAATATCATGTTTCTTTGTATGATATGAACGGCTTATTAAATACAATGGAACACTTAAATAAACTTGGCTCAAAGATAAAAAAACTCATAAATTAAAAAAGGAGAGTATAAAAATGAATGAAACAAAACAAAAAAACGGTTCTATCTTAATTGTCGACGATACCCCTGAAAATATACAGGTTTTAGGGGGGCTTCTTGAATCGAAAAATTATAAAGTGTACGCCGCCCAAAACGGCGCACAGGCTCTGAAAGTTGCAGATCAAAAATTACATGATATCATACTGCTTGACGTCATGATGCCCGAGTTAAACGGCTTTGAAACCTGTCAAAAACTCAAAGAATCTGAAAAGACAAAAGATATTCCCGTAATATTTTTAACGGCAAAAACAGAATTAGACGATATCATGAAAGGTTTCGAATGCGGCGGCGTCGATTATGTGACAAAGCCCTTTAATTCTGCAGAGTTGTTAAAAAGAATTGAAACTCATATAGAGCTTAGAAATTCAACAGAGGCGCTGAAAGAAATTAACAGTAATTTTAAAGAACTTATACATGTTTTGTGCCATGATCTGGGAAATCCTATATATGCCGTACAGGGCATTTTAGAGCTTGGATTAGAAGATAAGAAGTTCTTAGAAGAAAATATTGAGATTATGAATACGGCGGTAAAAAACGCGGTTGAAATTATTGACGTAATCAAAAAGCTAAGAGCTCTTGAAGAAAATAAAATTCAGCTTAAATTAGAAACTTATGATCTAAAGCCTTTAATTGAAGAAAGTATAAGAATATTAAAACAGAAAATAGAGAAGAAAGAAATTCAGACGAAAATTGACGTTGGCGAAGATATTAAAGTTATGGTTGAAAAAACGACATTTGTTAATTCGGTTATCAATAATATTTTATCAAACGCCGTTAAATTTTCAAATAAAAAATCTGAAATTAAAATAACGGCGGCAAAAAATAACGATCAGGTTATGCTTAGCGTAAGAGATTTTGGCATAGGCATACCAGAAAAAATAAAGAGCGAAATATTTAAGTTAAACGCCGTAACCACAAGAAAGGGCACAGATGACGAAGCCGGCACCGGCTTCGGAATGCCTCTGGTTAAAAAATTTATAAACGCATATAACGGCGATATTGAAATTCACTCATGGGAAGCGGCCGGTTCAAATGAAGAACAGGGAACCGAGGTAAAGATAATATTAAAATCGGGATAATTAGCCGCAGAGAACACAGAAAAAAAAAGAGTGTTGGTTTCAAGAAAAAATATTATCAATTTCTATAGGTAGATCATGCAGATCTATCATCGCGTTAATAAGGTAGGCCCTTTGAAAAGATGGTAAGTCGTTTGTCGTAATGTCTGATGTTATAATTACTTTTTCGTCAAGAAGCTGTTCGCGCTTTGTGCCTTTTAAAAGCGCTATCTCGGGGGTAATGTATTTTTCTCCGTCAAAAAAGACGATATTGGCGCTTGATGTATCTGTAAAACGATTATTTTTAACGATGAGTATGTCGTCGCAAAATTCTTTTTTAGAAAACAAATCGTCAAGCGCCTGACGATTTTCGGTTTTGTGAGAATATTCAATTTCGTTATCGTTAATTAATTTCAATGATTTGATATTTCTTATTTTGTACGGTAAAACTTCGGCGCTTAAAATATCTTTCGAATAAATTATTCTTAATTTATACAGAAGATCATGATTGATATTAAACGCGATTTCTTTACCGGCGTTTGCCGATGTAATTACTTTCAAAACAGACGAATTCGCGTTTAAGTTTTCAATTTCAATAAAATCGTTAATATTAAAAACGCCCGATAAGCCAAGCAGGTTTTTTCGCGAATAAATCATTCTTTCATTGTGATAAAACAGATTATAAATTTTTCCGTTTTTTATTTTAATTGATTCAATCAAGCGGTACATATACTTTAATAATCATTTCGCGATATTCTTTTTCTGGTTCGCTGTAGACGGTAATGCCTCCGCCGCTTTTATAAAAGAATTCGCCGTTTGTTTTCTCAATATAACGAATCATAACGGCGCTGTCAATATTTCTGCCGTCAAAAATTCCGAAAACTCCGGTGAAATAATTTCTCGGCATTTTTTCGGCTTCTTTAATAATTTCGACCGTCTTTTTTTTGGGCGCCCCGGTTACCGAACCGGCGGGCAATATTATCTCAAATAAATCTCCGAAATTAAATCGGTACTTGTCGATAAGTTTGCCGGTAATTTTTGAACTTATCTGAAGCAGGTCTTTTTCAGATGTTTTGATTTTTTCGCAGTATCTGAATTTTTCGACCTGAACATTATTTGAAACCATGCTTAAATCGTTTCGAATCAAATCGACAATGGTAATGTGTTCGGCAAATTCTTTCGCGTCGTTTAGTATTATATTTTTAGCATCGGGAATTGACGCGTCGATGGTTCCTTTCATGGGATAAGACGATATAATATCATCATTAATTATAACAAACGTTTCTGGAGAAAATACAATAAATCTGTCTTGAAAATATAATTTATATCTCGCGCGGCTCTCAAAAAATATCTCTTTCAGCGTTCTGTCGGAGGTAATTTTTGTAGGAAACGTTAAATTCAATAGATAAGAATTGCCTGCTTTTTGATTTTTAACAACATGATAAAATGCTTTTTCATATTCTGAAAAAGTCACGGGTTCTTTTTTTAATATTGGCTTCGTATCTCTTCTTTTTTTCAGGGGTTCGTCATAATTTTGTAGATTGTTTACTTTGTATAAAATTTCAGAAGAATCAATTTTATCCAGAGGCCTTATAAACGGATGTTTGCGCTCAAAGTCAATAATAAAAAGAAAAGGCGTTTTCATTGCGCCTAATTGATTCATTTCTTGAAGCATCAATAAGTTATATGAAAATTAAAAATATTTAGATAAACCGTTTAACCATGATTCATAAAAAGAATCTATCGGTAAATTAATATCATTTAAAATGAAATTGTCTTTTTCAAGCGAGTCGCCAAGATGCAGCGTTGGTATCTGGTTATCTTTCATGAAATTTAAAAACCCGTCTTTATTTTTCGGCGAGACGCTTATTATATAAGATGACGCGCTTTCGCCAAAGAAAAATATATCAAGATTATTATCTTTATATTCAAATTGCGGGTTTGAAAAAAGTTCAGACGCGAATTGAAATCCGCATTGTATGTTCATTCTTTTCGAATAAAAAATTCCTTTTAATAGAGCCGTCAATATGCCGCCAGAAGATACATCCGCCGCCGATGAAATAAGCTTGCTTTGGTTAGCTTTTAATAAGGCGCGAGCGGTTTTTATTTCATGCTGAAGATTGATTTCGGGCACAGGGCCGGTTTTTATATTTTTTGAAATATAAAGATACTGAGAGGATGTCAGGGCGGGGTTGAAAAATCCGCAAATATAGACTTCATGATTTGGCGGTATATTTGCAGAAAGAGCGTCTTCGGCTTTTTCAAGAAGGCCCACCATGCCTATTGTGGGCGTGGGCAGAACAGGCCCGTCTTCTGATTCATTATAAAAAGAGACGTTGCCACCCGTGATTGGCAGTTTAAATTCGCGGGCCGCGTCTGACATGCCGGTTACCGCTTCTTTGAAAAAATAATAATTTTCTGGCTTGTAGGGGTTGGCAAAATTCAGACAGTTGGTAATGCCAAGGGGTTCTGCGCCTGAAGATACAATGTTGCGGTAAGATTCGGCCACCGTATGAAGGGCGCCTGAGTAAGGGTCTATTGAAATATAAAATCCGTTGCCGTCGACGGTCATTGAAAGAGCCTCTTTGCTCTGGGGAACACGGTAGACGCCGGCGTTTTGACCGGGGCCAATAACTCGCAAATTGCCGATATCTGTATCATACTGCTCATAAACGGCGTGTTTCGAGGCGATATTCGGATGTGAAATCGTCTTAGAGACAATCTCTGTCATAGTTTTTATGTCTTTAATATTGACGGCAATGGTAAAATCAGAAATTTCAAGTTCGCTTTGAGAGGGCGCGTCGACTTTTTTAACCTCTCTTTCATAACGCGGCGCGCCTTGCGAGTTTACAGTAAGCGAATGAACGGGTAAATCGGCGTAAATTTTGCCTTCATGATATACCCGCAGTTTTTTTCTGTCGGTAATTTCTCCTATAACGGCAGAGTCGAGTTCCCATTTTTCAAAAACCTCCTGAACTTTTGGCATGTTCTCGTCGGTTACCACCATCAGCATTCTTTCCTGACTTTCAGAAAGAAGAAATTCAAAAGGAACCATTCCGGTTTCGCGCGCGGGAACTTTATCGAGATATAAATCGATACCCACATCGCCCGATGACGACATCTCGCTTGAAGAGCTTAAAAGGCCGGCTGCGCCCATATCTTGAATGGCGATTACCAGATCTTTTTCAATGCATTCTAAGGTGGCCTCCATCACCAGCTTTTCCATAAAAGGATCGCCCACCTGAACGGCTGACCTTTCTTCGGCTGACTCGTTTGACAGGTCTTTTGAGGCAAAGCTCGCGCCGTGTATGCCGTCTCTGCCGGTTTTGGCCCCCACATACATGACCCTATTACCTATGCCAGAGGCTTTTGAAGAGGCCAGATGCTTAATTTCGGCAATGCCCACCGTCATGGCGTTTACGAGCGGGTTTTTGGTATAGCTGTTATGAAAAAAAACTTCGCCGCCCGAACAGGCAATACCCAGCGAGTTGCCGTAATCGCCGATACCTTTGACGACCTCTCTTAACAAATAGCGGTTTCGGGGCGAATCGGGCATGCCGAAACGAAGCGAGTTTAAGCTCGCGATTGGTCTGGCTCCCATGGTAAAAACGTCGCGCATGATGCCGCCTACGCCGGTGGCCGCCCCTTGGTAAGGCTCAATGGCAGACGGATGGTTATGTGATTCTATCTTAAAGACAACGGCGAGTTTATCGTTAATTCGAAGCGCTCCCGCGTTTTCTTCTCCGGGAGGGGCCAAAAGCCTGTCAGATTCGCAATATAGTTTTTTTAAAAGTAAAATCGAATTCTTATAAGAACAATGTTCAGACCACATTCCCGAAAACATGGCCAGCTCGGTAAATGTGGGCCTCCTGCCGATTTTTTCTACGATAAGATCATATTCGCCGTCTAAAAGCCCCAGTTTTTTGGCTTCTTCGGGGGTACCTTCGCGGTCCGCTAATACTGTTTGCATGTTGTCTAATTACGGTTTTTGTTTAGGTTGTAAAACTTTTTTCGTTGTCGGTAGAGAACGAATCTTTTTTAGTTTTTTTGGGAGTCTGCTCAATCATCAAAAATGTAATGACTTTATGAATAAATTTTATGAATTTTAATTATATTTTTCACGAACTGCATAAAGAGTTTTTAATGTCGCTGTTGCAAAATTAGATGCAAATTAAAGATGCAATAAAAAGCAAGGTTCTTAATTTATGTTATACTTCTTTTCGATTAATTATTATCATTAAAAGTAGAAAAAATAAAATGAAATTCAATAATAAAATTATGTATTATATCATTATGTAAGTAAAAAATAAGTATAAAAATATAAATTAGATTTGACAATTTATCCTTTTCTATTGGAAATGTTCCATACTAATTAAGAAAATATTAAAATAATTTAATTGAGGTATATAATATATGAAGTATAATTTGAAAAAAAAATCAAAAATGAATATTGTTATATTAACAATATGTTATTTATTTATACTGATAAGTTTTTCAAGCTGTCTGAGACGCAGTATTACCATTCCCTCTGAAAATGAAATCACACCAAGCGTTTCAAGTTCGGTTCTAGAAAAAATAAAATCATCTGCAAAATTAACGATATGTTATGAAAAATCTTTATTTGCGGGAAAAACGATTATTTCCATTCAAGATATTTTGAATTTGTCCTCCATTGATGAAAATTTGCTTGAAGATATAGCTGAAATAATTTCCGATGGTCTCAAAAAATATCCTAATAAATCTATTGAGATTGATAAATGTCACTCAAAAAGGCTACAGTCTTATAGGGAGAAAGAAAAAGAAGATGATATAATTATCAAAGTTCGAACTAACGGAATTTATGATTGCGCCGAAGACTCTCAAAACTTAGCCTGCAGACTGGTTTTATTTACAAGCCTTCGTTTTTTTGATACAAGTATAAATAAATGGCTTAATAAAGAAAAAGAATATATATCAATATACAAATCTTCAATAAAAATGATAAAAAAGCCAACTGAAGATTTTACAAAAAATCATAAAGCGTTCACCATTTTTTTTGAAAACTTACAAAAAGAAATACCGATTTCAAAAGAAGTTGAGGCATTTAATAAAACTCTACAGAAGAAAGTATATTCTTATTTTTCTGATATAAATTAAAAAAATAATTCTAGCTCTAATATTAAAGAGTGTTTGTTTGTATCATAAGAATTTAGTATACTTATAATATATTTCCAATTTAATGAAATAGAAATTGACGCCGCGTAAAAAAAATAATCAATGGAGCCATGCCAACATATGATTATAAGTGCGGCGCTTGCGGCGAGATATTTGAAAAATTTCACGGGATGTCTGAAAATCCCGAGGTTAATTGTCCTAGCTGTGAGAGTTCGGCTCAAAAACAAATAGGCGCAGGTTCGGGCGTCGTTTTTAAAGGGTCGGGCTTTTATACGACAGACTATAAGTCAAAACAAGGCTGTCCGGCGGCCGAAACTTCAAAAAATGCTCCTTCGCCGTGTTCCAAAGCGGCCGGCGGAAGTTGTCCCGCCGTCTAAGGCTTTAATATAAACAAAAAATGCGCGTAAATAGTTCATTGACGCATTTGAAACAATTATGTGAAGATCCATATTTTGCGTGGAACAATATCGATTCAGAATTATATGAGTCAAAATATCAAATCATAAGAAAGAATTATTTTCCTTTTTTTTTATCAACGATATTCGTGTTTGCTGTTAAATCGTTTATTGAAGAGCCTAAACTTTTTAATATTATTAAAAAAGGAGCGATTTACCCTATTGCGATATTAGGGGTCTATCTGTTTATTACATATACGATTGCGATGATATCTGAAAAGACCTTAGAATCTGTGGGAGGTAAAAGTAAGCCGTTGGCCTCTTATAAGCTAACATTTTTTTCAGGGCTTCCTTTTTTGGCTTTTTTTTTCTTATCGTCAATACTTTCGGCGATTCCGTATATTAAATACCTTAGCGCGCCGCTTATCGTTACAGGGCTTATTTATCAAAGCATTGTTTTTTATGCCGGAGCAGAGAAGCTCCTTTTTCTTTCAAAAGAAAAGAAAATTTATTGGTTTTTAATTATGTTTACCGCGTTAAGTATACTTGCGGGAATCGTTTTTTTTATTGCCGCTCTTATCTTTCTAATATGAGAAAGGCAAGGCAAAATGAAAGTTGACGTCATATTCTCTTTATCAGTAATGATATACTGATAAAATTATTAAAACAGGAAAATAACATGATACAAGAATCTTTGGTTGCCGATAAATACTTGCCATTGCGCGAAAAAATAAGAAATAAAAATAAAAAAGATGTTTCTTTTTTAGAAGTCGAGTTTATGGCCAATCAGATTCGACGATATATTATCGATATGGTGCATACCGCTAATTCAGGACATCCCGGAGGGGCGCTTGGTTTAGCCGATATTTTTGCCATGCTGTACTTTAAAATACTAAACATAGACTCTAAAAACGCTTTTGATAAACAAAGAGACAGGCTTTTTTTAAGCAACGGGCATGTATGCGCCGTGCGATATGCGGCCATGGCCCTTGCGGGATTTTTTCCCGAAGAAGAACTGTATACATTTAGAAAATTGGGCTCAAGACTGCAGGGGCATCCTTCAACTTATATGATGCCTGAGCTTGAAAACAGCAGCGGTTCTCTCGGGCAGGGGTTGTCGGCGGCAAGCGGATGCGCTATTGGCTTAAAAACTCAAAATATTAAATCAAGGGTCATTGTGGGCATATCTGACGGCGAGTGCCAGGAGGGCATGACATGGGAGGCCGCTATGGCTGCCGGTCATTATAAACTGAGTAATTTAACGGCCTTTGTTGATTATAATAAAATTCAAATCGACGGATTTACCGATAGCGTAATGACTCTCGGCGATTTAAAACAAAAATTTGAATCTTTCGGATGGTTCACTCTTGAAACAAACGGTCATGATTTAAACGAAATTGAAAAGGCTTTTCAAAGAACAGCCGATATTTCTACAAAACCCGAAATTATTCTTTTTAACACCGTTTTAGGCAAAGGCGTCAGCTTTATGGAAAATAATCCCGCATGGCACGGCAGCCCACCCAATAAAGAAGAACGCGATAGGGCCATGAAAGAATTGGACGATGAAGCCGAAAAAATCGCCGCAAAACTTTAAAAAAAAATGGGTGAATGGTTATTTTCAAAATAGATTAAGGCTTATATGGCTTTAATACTGTCTGAAGAAGAAAAAATCTTTTTTGATACCGTTAAAGAGTTTGCAAAAGACAAGATAGCTCCTATTGTCATGAAAATGGACGAAGACGGCGCGCTTGATAAATCTCTTTTGCCCCGTCTCTTTGAAATGGGATTGATGGGCATTGAAATTCCGGCGGAATTTGACGGTTCCCAAAGCTCTTTCTTTAACGCGATATTAGCCGTGCAGGCGCTTGCTCAGGCTGACCCTTCAGTTTCTGTAGTGGTTGACGTTCAAAATACGCTTGTCAATAACGCTATTATAAAATGGGGAAGCGATAAATTGAAAAAAAAATATCTGCCCCGGTTGGCCTCTGGTAAAGTTGGCTCTTATGCGCTCTCAGAAAGCTCTTCTGGTTCCGACGCTTTTTCGTTAAAAACAAAAGCCGAAAAAAAAGGCGACAGATATCTCATAAACGGTCAAAAACTTTGGATAACCAACGCGGCCGAATCTGAGATATTTATTGTTATGGCTAATTTAAATCCTCAATTGCAATATAAGGGTATATCTTCTTTTATTGTCGAAAAAGATTTTAAAGGGTTTTCGGTCTCTAAAAAAGAAAATAAACTGGGAATACGAGCCTCTTCAACATGCGAGTTGATATTTGAAAATGTTGAGGTTCCCGAAGAAAATCTTCTAGGAGAAGAAGGCAATGGATATAAAGTCGCCGCTGAAACCTTAAACGAGGGCAGAATAGGCATTGCCGCTCAAATGCTTGGCCTATCAGAAGCCGCGTTAAATCACGCCATTGAATTTACGAAAACCAGAACGCAATTTGGCAAACCCGTATCTTCTTTTCAGGGAATGCAGTTTCAACTTGCTCAAATGGCCATAGAGGTTGAATCGGCCAGACTTATGGTTTACAATGCCGCCCGACTGAAAGATTTAAACAAAAGTTTTGTAAAAGAAGCGGCCATGGCCAAATATCACGCGAGTCAGGTAGCCGAAAAAACGGCGTCGCTAGCCGTAGAATGTCTCGGCGGTTACGGTTTTACAAAAGATTATCCCGTTGAAAAATTATATAGAGATTCAAAAATAGGAAAAATATACGAAGGCACAAGTTTTATGCAGCTTATGACCATTGCCAAGATTATTTTAGACGAAACACGAATCTAACAATTTTATTTTATAACAAGATTTACTAATTTTCCAGGAACGTAAATTTCTTTTACAATATTCTTGCCCTCAAGAAATTTCTTTGCTTTTTCTGCGTTTTTGGCCGAGATAAGAATATTTTCTTTAGACGCGTCTTTTTCAATTTCAATTTGATCTCTTAATTTGCCGTTTATTTGAATTACAATCTTCATTTTATCTTCGACGATAAAATCGGGGTTAAAAGACGGCCAGATTAAATCGTCTTCTGATTTTAATCCCATTTTGGTTAAAAAGTGGACGCTTATAAAGGGGGCATATGGCAAAAGCAGGGTCAAAAATACAGAAAGAGAATATGACAATACATCAATGGATACTTCTTTTAACGTGAATTCAATATCTTTATCGTCAAAATAATCGGCATAGAGAAAATTAACATATTCCATTAGACGGGCAATGGCCGTATTAAAAGAAAATTTTTCCAGATCGTCGGTAATGACAGATATTGTTTTATGGGTAAGTTTTATAAGAGCCGTCTCTTTTTGATTGCCTTTAAGGCCGGCAGATTGAAAGTCAATCGTTAAATTATACTTGTCGGTTAAAGGCTGAATAAAGCGATAAATACGTTTTATGAATCGATACGACCCTTCAACGCCCGAGTCTGACCAGTCTAAATCTTTTTCGGGCGGGGCGGCAAACATGGTAAAAATTCTTATGGTGTCTGCCCCGTATTTTTCAATCAATAAATCGGGATCAACCACATTGCCGAGAGATTTGCTCATTTTGGCCCCGTCTTTTATAACCATTCCCTGCGTAAGAAGATTTTTAAAGGGCTCGTCATGAGCGATAAAATTCAGCTTATGAAGCGCTTTGGTAAAATATCTTGAATAAAGCAGGTGCATATTGGCATGCTCAATGCCTCCTATGTATTGATCAACCGGAAGAAATTTATCGGCAGTCTCTTTTGAAAATATATTTTCATCGTCTCGGGCAGAAAGATATCTTAAAAAATACCAGCTAGAATCGATGAAGGTATCCATCGTATCGGTCTCGCGTTTTGCAGGGCCGTTGCATTTAGGGCACTTGGTATCAACAAATTCTTTCATCTGAGGAAGAGGAGACGCTTTGTCAAATTTTACGTTTTCAGGCAGTATAACCGGCAGATTTTCTTCTTTTTCGGCAGTCAATCCGCAGTTTTCACAATACACGACAGGAATAGGAGTTCCCCAGTAACGCTGTCTTGATAAAAGCCAGTCGCGAAGGCGATATTGTATCTTAAAAGAGCCTTGGTTTTTTGATGCAAGCTCTTTCGTTATTTTTTCAAGGGCCTCTTCGCTTGTTAAATTATCGAATATGCCGCTGTTTTTTAAAATTCCGTATTCTGTATATGCTTCAGTTAAATTTTCATCAAGCGCGGATGTTTTTTCATTGGGAAAAATAACGGTTTTTACCGGTAAATTATATTTTTTTGCAAACTCAAAATCTCTTTGATCATGAGCGGGTACCGCCATCACTGCGCCGGTTCCGTATTGAGGCAGTACAAAATTGGCGGCATAAACTGGGATTTTTTCGTTTGTAAAAGGGTGTATGGCGTAAAGACCCGTAAAAATACCTTCTTTTAAATCAGGATTTTCTCTGTCGATATCAGACATTTTGGAAATTTTATTTTTAAAATCAAAAATGTCTTTTTTATATTTTTCGTATTCAACGGTCTCTAATAGAGGATGTTCCGGGGCGGTTGCCATATAGCTTACACCGAATAGCGTATCAATGCGCGTCGTAAAAATCTCAAGTTCGCCGCCTTTTTCAAGCTTAAAAAGAACTTTGGTTCCTTTCGATTTGCCAATCCAGTTTTTTTGCATGGTTAAAACCCTGTTTGGCCATCCGTTTTTTATTTTTTCATGGCCGTCTAAAAGGTCTTCGGCAAAATCAGTTATTTTAAAAAACCATTGCGAAAGTTCTTTTTTTTCTACGGCGGTTTTTTCATGCCGCCAGCAGCATCCGTCTACAACCTGCTCGTTTGCCAATACGGTATCGCATTCGTTGCACCAGTTTACAGGCGCTTTTTTTTTGTAGGCCCAGCCTTTTTCAAACATTTTCAGAAAAATAAACTGATTCCATTTATAATATCCGGGTTTGCATGTGGCAATTTCTTTGCTCCAGTCGTAAGAATAGCCCATGCGAATGAGCTGTTTTCTCATGGCGCTTATATTTTCATATGTCCACTTAGCGGGAGGTGTCTGGTTTTTTATGGCGGCGTTTTCTGCGGGCAGGCCAAAAGCGTCCCATCCCATGGGGTGAAGTACGTCAAAGCCTTTCAGTATTTTGTATCTAGCGACAACGTCTCCCATGGTATAGTTTCTCACATGCCCCATATGTATTCGTCCCGAAGGGTAGGGAAACATGACAAGACAATAATATTTTTCTTTATTTGAATTTACTTTATTTTCATAAGTTTTATTGACTTTCCAGTTTTCAATAATGTGATTTTCATATTTTGTAAATTTTTCGGCTGTAAGCTGATAATAATCGGGCGATTCGGCATTGTTTTTGGTCATGTGAGTTTTCTCTTTATATTAATAGCTTAATGGGTCTTGGGGCGTTCTTTTAAGTATTTATTTATTTTTTGTTTTCCTGTCTCGGTCAGGGCCAACGCCTCGTATATGGTTACAGGCTTATTTTTGCCTTTTACGCGAATCAAATCAAGTTCGCGGGCGATAATTTCTCCTTTAATGAGTTCGTATGTAAATTCTGAAATAATGGCGCGCGTTCCATATACTTTATTTGTACCCTCAAGGCGCGCTCCCAAATTTACCGCGTCGCCTATCGATGTATAATCAATTCTTTTGCTTGAACCCATAGCTCCGGCGATAACGTCTCCTGTGTTGACCCCGATGCCGATCATTATGGGCGGTTTTCCCTCATTTATTCTTTCATCGTTATGTTTATCAAGCTCGATATCCATTTCTAAGGCGGTAGCCGTGGCGCAAAGCGGATGTATAGGATGGTCAAAAGGCGCCCCGAAGACGGCAAAAATTTCGTCGCCTACAAACTTATCGACGACTCCCCCGTATTTTATGATGATATCGGTCATAATCTCCATATAGTTATTTAACATGTCAACAACCTCATGCGGAGTAAGCGATTCTGAGATTGTGGTAAAACTTCTTATGTCAGAGAAAAGAACAGTAACTTCTTTTCTCTGGCCCGAAGTAAGCAAATCTCCGCCTGATAATACGACCTGGGCCACTTCGGGCGAGACCAGAACACTCATACCTTTTAGCATGACGTTAAAGGTTCTTGATAAAAGACCAACTTCGTCTTTAGAATGTAAAATAACATTGGCCGAAAAATTGCCTTTAGTGACCTGGCGCATTCCCGATATGATTTTTCTAATCGGGTTCGATAAAAGTGAAGCAAAGATAAGAGCGGCCAAAATGCCAAAGGCGATAGCCACGACCCCTACAAGCTGAAGTTCTACCTTGTTATCGTATATCTGCTTGTTTACAGACTCAAGACTTATGCCGATATGAACCTCTCCGATACCGTCTTCTAATTCAGGGTCGCTTTTATATGAAAAAGTAGAAGAAAAGTGCATAACATCAATATGATTTTCTTCTTGATCCGTTTCTTTACCTTTTTTCTTTTCGGAGATTTTTTTAATTTCTATTGGTTTGCTGATGATCTTTAGCTCTTTTAAGCCTTCATCTTTGTAAGTTTCAAAATAACTCTTAATGCCATTTTCAAAATCATATGTTTTATAGGGAAGTATCTTAGGATTTGTATGACCTAATGCAATCTTATGTTTTCCCAAAAAGTAGGCATATTCAACATCGGGCTGTTGTATTACCTGATCAATGTCTTCAAAAATAAGCTGGGCAATATCCTGCCTTTGATAAAACTTTTCAAAATCTGCCTTTGTTTTTAATTTTCTTATTGTTTTTTCATTTATACCATAAATATCAATAAGCCTTGTTTTTAAAGACGATATTAAACCCGTTGTGATAATCTTGCCCTGTTTTTCTTTTTCATTTAAAAGAGAATTTGTCTGGTTTTTAATCGCGGGAATCATAATGCCAATGGCAATACCGAGGCTTAATAGAGAGAATAACGTCATCAGTTTTGAGCGAAGACCCATTTTTATTTCATTATCTTTATATTCTTGATCTTTTTTTTGACGTTCAAGCTTTTTTCTTTCTTTTTCAGATAGTTCTTGTATAGGGTTCTGCAACTGAAGATTCTCTGACATAAAATCAATTTGTTTTTTGAGAACATTGTGTCAAAATAATTTTTTTTTTATTGAAAAGTAGACATAAAAAGTCGATTCTAAATAATATAGAAAATTTAAGGGGTCAAATGTGAACGCTAAAAAAAATGAAGTAGTTCGTGATTTTCAAGAATATTTAGAAGTAGAAAGGGGCCTGTCTCCTAACAGTATATTTTCATATCTATCAGATATTAATAAATTAGACAGGTTTCTGGTGAAAAATGAGAAAGATATAATACATATAGAAAAAATAGATATACAGAGCTTTTTAAGAGAAGAAACCAAGAAGAAATTATCTACAAGAACAAGAGCGCGAGTAGTAGCGTCATTGCGACAGTTCTATAATTTTCTTCAACAAAATCATATCATCAATACAAATCCAATGGAAAATGTTGAGGCTCCTAAAATAGAAAAGAGTCTTCCCGACTTTTTAACCAGAGAAGAAATCAGACAGTTGTTTTCGGTTTTCGACGTAAAAGATCCGCTTGAGCTAAGAGATAAAACCATGTTTGAATTGTTATACTCTTCTGGCTTAAGAATTTCTGAAGGCTGCGCCTTAAAATTAGGAGATATCGACCTTGAAAATATGATGATAAATGTAAAAGGCAAAGGGGGCAGAGAAAGATTGGTTCCATTTGGCGAAATCGCGTATGAATTATTAATAGAATACATAGAAAAAATAAGAGTGAAAATATGCGGAAGATCGCATACAAACTATGTATTTGTTTCGAGAAAGGGCGGGGCTTTGAGCCGAAAAAGCGCATGGCGTCTCTTGAAAAAATATATAAGCAGGGCAAAGATTAACAAGAATATCACGCCCCATACGCTAAGGCATTCATTTGCCACGCATCTTATACAAAATAATGCAAATCTAAGAGCTGTTCAAGAGTTATTGGGTCATATTGATATTTCAACAACGCAGATTTATACGCATCTGGCTTCGCCAGAATTAAAGCAAGCGCATAAAAAATTTCATCCGCGGTCATAATTGATGGGAACCTATAAAAAAAAATATTTAATTATATTCACTGTCTCAAATTTAATATTATTTAATCAATGCGCATCGCCAAAGGGATGGAAAGGAAGTTCATATCTCTACGGCTCAGGAAGCTACGGAAGCCTTTTTGCCGGAAAGAAAACGGTGCGCGTAAAAATTCACGAAGGCAAACCTGTTGAAATTGATTTCATGGGAGAATTTGAAGTCGTGCAAATTGACAGAAGAAGATTTCAAAAGAAAGGAACTTATCTGCCAAATTCGACGGTTCATTTAAGCGGTAAAAATAAGAAATTTAAGATAGGCAAAAAAATATACAGCGGAGATATTGCTGTACAGAAATCTGCCGAAAATTTCTTGTATATTAATCATGTTTCAGAAGACAGCTACTTAATATCGGTTGTCGGGCATGAAATGAACGATTCATGGCCGCAAGAAGCGTTAAAGGCCCAAACTGTAGTGGCAAGAACGTATTTATATCAAAGAATGCTTGAGAACAGCCGAAAAGAATATGATGTCGATGGCACAACGAATAATCAGGTTTACGGCGGCAAATTAAAAGACGAAAATAATTTAGAGTTGGCCGTTCAAAAAACCTCCAGAGAAGTCATAATGTATAACGGGACAATCGCCGATGTTTTTTTTCACTCAAGCTGCGGAGGGCATACCGAAGATTCAGAATCGGTATGGCAGAAGCCGCACCCGTATTTAATCGCGAAAAAGACAGGCCATTGTCAGGACGCAAAAGACTTTCAATGGTCCGAAACCTTTTCGAAACATACCATTGAAACGAAGCTTAAAATAAAAGACTTAAAAAATATAAAAGTTAAAAGTCGCACCCGTTCAGGCAGAGCAGAAACAGTGGTTTTTACGGCAAAAAATAAATCGCGCGAAATATTGTCAGAAGACCTTCGAAAAAATCTGGGATTAAAATCGACTTTTTTTGACATGAGAGTAAACAGTGATAAAGTAGAAGTTTCGGGAAGAGGTTATGGGCATGGGGTGGGCATGTGTCAGTGGGGCAGTAAAAATTTGGCCGATAATAAGAAAGTCAACTATAGGCAGATACTAAGGTTTTATTTTCCCAATACGCGCGTTGGCAGAATGAGTTTTCCCATGGTTGTATAATCTAAAAATTGTATTTGCGTCTGATATAAAAAACTCGTTTTCAGCCAAAAGTTAAAACAAAAAGTGGCTAAGTACGCCTCTTTAAGAAACCGGCCAGATTTAATAAATTTAATAAAGAAAAATAAAAAGCAGAAAATAAATGAAAGTATATTGGCGAATACTAAGATATATTCTACCTTATAAAAAAGGATTTCTAATAGGGGTTAGTCTCTCTCTGTTTGTTTCTATTTTTAACGCGGTGAGTCTTACGTCGTTAAAACCAATCTTTGATATTTTTAGCACGCCAAAAGATCAGCCTTTTCAAATTGTATTAAAAGAAGACGATGTTCTTGTTTTGTTAAAAGCGGGGTTTGAAAACAGGTTAGAAGATTTGTATAAGCAAAGAAAAAATACTATTGAAATCGATAAGTTCAATGAATTGCGAATCAATAAATTTTCCGACGAGTTGAGTTTTTTTGACAAAATAAAGCTTTTAACGGCCAAAATGAAATTATTCGCAAATGAAATATTCATAAATATAAAACCTTTTACCTTGCTCGCGTATATTTGCCTGGGCATTGTTCCTATTTATTTTTTAAGACTTGCCTCGGTTATAGGAACGGTGCATTTTATCGCCTCTACCGGTTTAAGAGCCGTAAGAGACATACGCGAAAAATTGTATTTAAAGTTATTAGAGCTGCCCGTTTCATTGTTTGTTAAAGAAAAAACGGGTATTTTAATGAGTAGAATAATCAATGACGTTACGGTGGTTTCAGACTCGATTTCGCATGAACTGAGAATTTCGTTAATTAATATATTTATAATCATAACGCATTTATTGGTTTTAACCATGATAAGTTATAAAATGGTACTTGTTGTTTTCATTATTGTTCCTATCGTGCTTTTGCCGGTAAATCATATCGCAAAAAAAATTAAAAGTATAACAACAAACGAACAGAGTCGTCTGGCCGATTTAAACGGACATTTGCAGGAAGTCATTACGGGTATAAGGGTCATACGGGCCTTCGGTATGGAAAACTATGAAAAAACCCGCTTTAGCTTTATTAACGACGATTTGTTTAGTCAAACATATAAATACCGTCTATATCATACAATAAGCCCGGCTATTGTCGAGTTTGCCACTTCTTTTATTGTAATCGGTATTTTGTTATACGGCGGCTTTCATATAATTGAAGGCGAACATACATTAGGAGATTTTACGGCATTTTTATTTACGCTTTTGGTATTATTAAGTCCTATAAAGCAAATGGCTACCTGGTATAATACGGTAAACAGAGCCATTGCCGCCGGCAATAGAATTTTTGAAATAACTGATATGCCGCCTGAAATTAAAGAATTAAATAATCCGAAAAAAATCGGCATCTTAGAGAAAACCATACGATTTAAGAACATAGACTTTCAATATAAAGAAAGCGATCATACAGTTTTAAAAAATATCAACTTTGAAACAAAAATCGGTAAAACCGTAGCCATTGTCGGACACTCCGGGGCGGGAAAATCAACTTTAGTCGATTTAATACCCAGGTTTTATGATCCTGGTAAGGGTAAAATTGAGTTTGACGATATTGACATAAAGAATTTTGCGCTTAAAGATCTGAGAGATAAAATAGGGGTAGTTACGCAGGAAATATTTCTTTTTAACGGCACTATAAAAGAAAATATATCTTACGGAAGAAAAGATATTGAATTAAAAGAGATTATAAAAGCTTCAAAAATGGCATATGCGCATGAATTTATTGATAAATTACCCGAGAAGTATGATACGCTTATAGGCGAAAGAGGTCTTATGCTATCGGGCGGGCAAAGGCAGAGAGTTTCAATTGCAAGGGCTCTTCTAAAAGATCCTGAAATACTGATTTTAGACGAGGCAACAAGCGCTTTAGATATTCAATCTGAAAGACTTGTGCAAAAGGCTCTTGAAAAACTGATGGAAAATCGAACAACATTTGTAATTGCGCATAGATTATCGACGATTTATAAAGCCGATATTATCTTAGTGTTAGATAAGGGACAAATTGTTCAAACGGGAACCCACAAACAGCTAATAAAAAAGAAGGGACTATATCAAAAATTATATGAAATGCAATTTCAGGATCATTAAAAATGAGAATTGAGTTTAAGAAAAATATAATCTTAATATGTTTATTATTCTTAATTCCTTTTAATATATATTCGGTTGAATTTGAAGTAGATTTATCTATGGGAATAGGAAAGCGATTCAGCGATAAATTTGATAAAGTATGGCCCTATATTACCAATGACCCGAATATAAACGCAGAAGACATAAGCGCTAAAGAACTTACATATTTTAGAGAAGCCGCTTCTTTTTATGGAACCGTTTACATTAGCCCGTTTTTTGGGCATTATTTGGGGCTACAATGCAATTTATCAATTCCTTATCGTCAAATTAACGTAATACAAAAAATAAATGATTTCAGTCATACATGGATGGTAAATATGTGGGCGCTTGCGCCCTCTTTTTCCTATAAAATATATCCATTATCTGAAAGCTTAGAAGACGAGAAATTTTATATCTCAATAGACGCGGGCGTTAATATTATGTGGATGGATATTAGTCACTCATATGAAACGGTATCGGAACCCGGTTTAGAAATATATACATTTAAGAAGAATATCGCTCCACGATTTGCCGTAAAAAGCGGAACCAAGTATAATATTACAAGTTATTTCAAAATCTTTATTGAAGCTGGCGTGGATATTTCCAGACATGACGATTTAGAAGGAACAGCCGATATCAATGGAACGGTTTCAGAAATCTCGCTTAAAAATTCATCGTCGACGCTTTTAGCCGCCAATGAAAGCTCAACAGATTCATTTGCCGATTTTAATACCAGTGTTTTATGGGTTTCGCAGGTCGTTATTAATACGGGATTTTCTTTTGTTTTTTAAAATAAAAAAGGGGCCTTAGACCCCTTTTTTATTTTAATTCATTATCGAATTCTCATTTTTCTCTTGGCGCCAAGCCAAGTTCCAAATCTTCTTTCGATTAATTTAGAAGAAATGTACACATCTTCAACATAATTATGTTTTTCATACATTTCTTTTGAAAAAATCTTTTCTGGAGATTCTTTTCTGTTGAAAAGGTCGTAGACTTTTCTTACATGATCAACAATTTGGTCATGGGTTAAACCGCGGCTTCTGCCAATAGGAATATTTAGTTCTCTAAGCAGATTGCTCCATGAGCCGAATCTTTTTAATATCACGGCTAGCGAAAATCGCGCACCAAGTTTTTCGTTATAAATTTGAAAATCTTTCATACGAAAAGTTTTTTCTTGACCTTTATAACGAGAAGACTTTTTGCCGGATAATTGAAATTGCTTATAAACTTTTTTTACATAAGCGGCAATTTCTTCTTTTGAGAATTCTTTGTACTGTCTGAAACCCAATGGGATATCGGCTGATTGAAGACAGCTGTTCCAACCGCCCATCTTTTTCACGTATACGTCTATATACATATGTGAATTTTCATTTAAGCGATTGTAATGTCTGATGGTAAACCTTTTCGGGTCGCCACCGTCTTTAAGAAACTGTTTATAGATTTTCTTAAGATGATCTAAAGCTTCTTTTTTGTCAATTTTTCTTCTGGCAGGCATTCTATTTATCTCCTTAAAGTTTATTTTATATTATAATAATATAAAACCGTACATTAAATTCGATTTACATGTGATTCGCTAAATTTATTTATGATTAAACCATTGGGGTTATATTAATCATGTTGTCAAGACAAAAAAATAGGTATAAAATAAAATACTAAAAGGAACAGGCGGTTATACGTAAAAAAATGAAAGAAAAGACAAAATTACAATGCATAAAGCATCAAATATATTTGTATAACATTTTCAATTTCTTAAGTATATCTTTAATTGTCATATTAATGCTTTCATTAGGAAGCCTTGCGGACGTTATATTTCAATGGTCAAAAGCGCAGAAAATAATCATAGCTATTGCGTTGTTTTTTATCGTTTTATCGATTATTTATTATAAATATAGAAATTATTTTGAGAAAATATTATTAAAAGCTTCACAGACCCATAAAACTATAAAAAAATATTTAAACTATTCCCCCTTTGTTTTGCATGATATTGAAAACGGAAAAGTGCATGCAGAAAAAAATCATGCGTTTAAAGAGTTTTATGGGCATTGGTTGAAAAAGATCTACGATGAAGACAGAAGTTTTTTTAACATTAAAGATAAAAAATATATATTTCTAAAAAATTATGGATATCGCTGGATTTTGCTGTTCATGTTCGTTTTACTTTCTGTAATATTTAATATGTCTTTTGGAATATCAAATTTACGCATCATAGACTATTCGTTTTCTAATATCATCTCTGAAGAAGAGATAATTATAAATCCTAAACGGGGTTTCTTCTTCTATGGACAGCCTTTAACGATAAATATTAAAATTAAAAACAATAAATATGACTTTTTAGGCATTGAGCTAAAAAAGGGAGGCGTTTATTATCCCCAAAAAGAATGGAAGATTCATAGAAAGGCAGGCGAAAAAGAATATGATATCATAAACGAATTTTTATCAGAAAATATTACTTTTAGAGCGGTTTTTATTCGGGGTATTGAAAGATTTTATTCAGATTCATACGAAATACGAATCTCTTATCCGTCTAGTTTCAAGAGCGTCGAATTTTTAATAGATCCTCCGAAATATACAGGTTTAGGCGCTTATAAAGAAAATAAAAATATATTTCGGGTATACTACGGCAGTTTAATCAAAGCGAAAATTAAAACCAACGGAACGGCAAAAATCAGTTTGCAAAATAAAGAATTAAGACCTGTAAGACGAGATGAGAATATATCTGAATTTGAATATTCTATGATATATAATTCAAAAGAGCCTAGACAAATACAGTTTTATTTAGAGAGCGAAAATAAAAATAAAGAAGAGAATATTCGACAAAAAAGTCCCGTTTATGAAGTTTTTCCCATTGAAGATTTAAAACCTTCGGTTAAAATTTTGGGAAATACCCCAGACAATATGAAAATTCAAATACCCGAAAAATCAGTTTTGAGTTTTAAATATGAAATTACGGAAGATTTTGGACTAAAAGAAGTTTTTATTGTCTTTCTTAAAGATAATAAAACGATACGAAAAACCAAAATACCTTTAACAAAAGCGCCAGTTGTCGAAAATAACTTAAAAACATGGCGAAACTCCGCGCAAATATCTTTAAGCGGAGTTAAAGAAAAAAATTATATGATTTATTTGTGCGCTACCGATAACTCGCAAATACCCGATAAGTATTTTTGGGAAAAAAATTTCGGTATAGGTCAAAAATCAATTTCTATGCCTATTGAAATTATGATTCCGGAAAATGAAATAACCGAAGAAAACTGGGATAATAAACTTCAAAGCGAGATGGTTTCAGAGCTTGAAACGATTATAACGAAATATCAGGAGTCTGAAAATGAATTGCCCGCCTTAATTGAAAGTCTGCAAAATAAAGACGAAAATGTACAGAAAGAAGAAATAAAAAAATGGATAAACAAACGAGATTCGATTAAAGAAGAGTTAAAAGAATATAAAAATCGGATGAATACAAATATTCTGCCTGATACAGAAAGGCAAACGCTCGAAAAAAAAGAAACGGAAAACGAAATGAAAAGCGTATTAGACGAAGAAATCTCCCGTAAAGAAAAAGAGCTTATGAAATTAATGAAGAATTTTTCGGAAAATTTTGTAGAGGCTCAGGAAAGTATAAAATCGATATCTAAACGAGAATATTTAGACAGCTTAAATAATTCATTAGAAAGGCTAAAAAAGTTATTAACGCTAAAAAAGTTAAGTCGTCTTCAGAACTTATTAGATAAACAAATTGAAAAATTTAATTCGATGCAAAAGAAAATAATTTATGACGATAAACGTAATTCTAAAAAAATTATAAAAGAAACCGAAGAAAGAAAAAAAGACTATAATGAAATAAAAAATATAGCGAAAGAATATCTGGAAGAAGTAAGAAAAGAACTACAAAAAGATATTTTACCCTCAAAAGCGTTAGACGAAAAGTGGGAGATTCACGCTAAAAAGGCCGTTGAAAATATTTCTATTGAGAATTATACGGAATCTTTAAAATCATTGGGTCAAATGACTTCGGTTATAGAAGAATGGAAAAACAATATAACAAATATCGCAAAAGATCTTGGATTAGACGATCTTAAAAAAGTAGTTCAATTAAATTATCGTACGGCTTTTAAGATCAATGAGGTATCAAAGGTTATTGAAGAACTTTCAGATGAAAAATTGAACCAGGCAAATAATCTAAAAGAAAACGTAAAAGATTTTGGGTTAGACGCAAGTCTTTTGAAAAATTCATATTTGGACGCCTTTTCTAATTATCTGGATGAAATGAAAAAACAAGGGATGATAAAAGCTCAAACGGTTGCCAAGTTAACGCAGCCGGTATTCTATTTAGATAAGATTATAGAGTCTGCCGAAAGCGGTCTTGTTTTGAGCGTCAAGAATTATAAGAAATCTCTCTTATGGAAATTAAATCTGGCCTCATTGGAATTGTTGAAAGAAATGGGACAGATGAGAATGACAATGGCGAAAATAGGGCAGGGAAGGCGACAAAATGAAATGAATAAAGCCGGCTCAGGACAAAGAAAAATAATGGAAGAACTGCAAAAATTAGGCGAAAATGAAGCAAAGAAAAGCGAAGCATTAAATTCTGCGGAAAACGCTTATTTGAACAATTTAAAAATGAGACAAGAAAATATAAAAAAACAGTTAGAGAAAATATTGGCAGAAAAAGAGATTGAAGACAGCAGCGAAAAAAAAGAAATAGAGTCATTATTAAATCAAATAAATGAGATGAAAGAAGACTTGTTTAAAATAAAAGATAAAAGCGACTTGAAAAAATTTAGCCGCAAATACGAAAAAGAAAAATTTATTCGTTATAAAAAAAGTATTCAAAATAAAGACGAATTCTCGAATCAAAGAGAGGCTGAAAAGCCATTTGAATATCAAATCAAGGCTCCTCCCGAAAATATCTTGCCAAAGAAAAATAAAGCAGTCATAATGTCGGCTGAAGAAGGTTTTTCTGAAATTCAAAGACTATTTTTCAGAAACTACATTGAAAATTTAGAGAAGCAAGACTAAAATAATCTTAAAAATAAAAAAGAGAATCCTAAATAAACTCCAAAGGCAATTTTAGTTTTTCCTTTTAATAAGATTTGACGATGTATGATCATATATGTTATTATTCCCAATAACGAACCAAGAGTAGGAAGAAACAACGAGTATGGATATCCTACGGCAATGCATAACGCAAAAGTTAATCGAATATCGGCTATACCCAATTTGTTCCCCGAAAAAAAACGGATGCCGTAAAAGGCAAAATACCAAAAAAATGCTGTAAGTAGATCAAATTTCAAGCTTATAGAATTCAAATTATCCGCTCGAATAAGAAAACTTTCAAAAAGTCCCAGGCATAGAATAAACAAAATACTCTCAGTGGGAATCAGAAAAAAAGCTTTATCGGTTTGAATTAAAACATAAATGGCTATATAATAAAAACCGGTGGATAAAATGAAATATAAATCAGGATGGTTGTATGCTAAAATTAATCCATAAAGAAACGACAGAGATTCTTCAATGGGATATTTTACCGGAATCTGTTCAAGGCAATATGGGCATTTTCTTCCCGAAAAAAAATAACCGAATATCGGCGGTAAATACCAGAACTTTATGGGCTTATGACATCTCTCACAAAAAGAACGAGATTGTAGTATGTATCTCCATTTGTTATTAATATTTTTACGGCTTTTTTTGTAAAAAGCGTTTAATATTCTATGCGAGAAGGAACCTGAAAACGACGCCAATAGAGCAAAATAAGTTCCACTTAAAAAAATAAAAAAGATTTTTTCGTAAATAATGATTAATCCTGTCGGCTCATTAAATATTTTTCAAGGTATTCCGTAATATCCTGAATATTTCTATCGATCATTTTCTTAAATTCTCTGGGTATGCTTTGCTCTCGTATAACCCTATAATAATTCAGAGCCCGCGTGATTTGTTTTCTTTTTAGAAATGCATGTGCTTTTAAAAGCATGGGTTTGTATTTATAATAAGCGTATTCAAAGATATTGTGATCTTTAGACAACACCGAAATATAAGGAATTCGGGTGAAATCATATGTTAATGTTAAAAAAGGCGTGTCTTCTTGATCGGGGGGTTTTAATTCTAAAACGCCGCGAATTTCTTGTACCGGCGGCTTATCTTCGCCTGATACTGAAGAAGGTTCTTCTTGAGGCGTAGAAATTTCGGGTATTGAGTCAGGTTCTTCAACAAAGCCCCCTGTCGCCCCCATTACAGGCGATTGCATTGAAGGGGGAGTCTCAAAAAAAGGCTCAGGTTGATTAAAATAATCATGGGGAAAGTTTTCATTACGCTGCCCGGGGCCATAAGACGATGGCCGGTTTGATAAATCTGATGATTCTTCGCCTGGTTGAATTGGTTTTTCTATCGGTTCCACTGTCTCTTGAGTTTGCGGCTCCTGCGCAGCTTCTTGGGATTCAGGTGATTCTTTTTGCGGCTCCTGCGCAGCTTCTTGGGATTCAGGTGATTCTTTTTGTGGTTCCTGAGTAGATTCTAGAGCTTCAGGTGATTCTTTTTGCGGCTCCTGCGCAGCTTCTTGGGATTCAGGTGATTCTTTTTGTGGTTCCTGAGTAGATTCTAGAGCTTCAGGTGATTCTTTTTGTGGTTCCTGAGTAGATTCTAGAGCTTCAGGTGATTCTTTTTGCGGCTCCTGCGCAGCTTCTTGGGATTCAGGTGATTCTTTTTGTGGTTCCTGAGTAGATTCTAGAGCT
>JAOUOT010000034.1 GCA_029880265.1 Spirochaetia bacterium
ACAAAATAATTTTTGTATGCTAAAAAATAAGAAATCTAAAAAATTGGAGGTTCTTAGGTATGTTAACAGGTAATAAACATTAACCGTTAGAATTAACGACTTACAGGATGAATTAATAGAGAATTAATGCTGCGCTAGAGATAAGAAAATCTATTTACCAGAGTTTTAAGTAAAAATGACTTAGAATCAAATTTTGATGCTATAATTTAACGAGATATCCTGTATAAGTTATGAATTTTAAATAATATGCAAAAATATCTTTTTCAATGGACGATAATCTTTTTATTCTTTTTGAGTTCTGCTTATGATGCAAGTTCGCTTCGTAAAAAAAGAAAGAGTTTTAGTCAAGAGAAAATAATTATCAACATTGACGGCGGTATTGGCATTGGTTTTTACGAAACTTCTCCAGGCGCAAATAGCGGGGGTCCTAATTTGAATATTGATCTTATGCTTTTTAATGTTTGGAAGCTTTATTATGGACCCACAACAGGTTATTTGAACTTGTCTGAAAACAAGCAGACAAATATGCACAGTAAATCTATAGCGATACCTACCGGTCTTATTTTATCTTTAATATTTGAAAAAAGTTCATGGAACTCGATACCTTATATGAATTTCGCGCCGTCTTTATATTTCATACAAGATAAAAATGGGGAAAATAAAGAATACAATTTAGGAATAGGCGCTTCTGTTGGATTAGGCATTATGATTCCTATATCCAGTAAAATTTTTATCGATTTAGCAATGCGTAGTTATTTTATTTATTCCCAAAATAATTATTATCGTTTATTAAGCAGCAATTTAGGAGTATGCGTCGTATTCTGAAATGAAAATAAATATAAAAAGCTATTCTGTTCTAATAATAATTTTATTTTCTATTATAACATGCGTCATTGACGAAGGGGACCATCACTTCTTAAATCCTGATGACCCCGGATATTTTAATATTACTCTTAGCGATTCTGGCGCGATTTCAGTTTGTGCCTTAGAAAATGGAACGAATAACATTACCGTTAATATTACGGCAATGGATAATAGCGGAGACATAAATAAGCACTATGATAGAGAGCCAAAAATTGAGGCAATTGATTCAAATGGAATAATTTATGACGTCGATTTTAATAATTCAATTGTTTTTGTCGACGGCTCGGCATCTCTTGATAATCCCATTATAAACGGCCTTTCTGGCGGGAACTTTAGTATTCGTTTTAGAGCAAGCGATAACGTCAATAACCTGATTGAAGGCTATAGTAATCAAGTAAATTTAGATGTTTCAGAATTTTCTTATTTTGAGGTTTTAATTCCTTCTGGTCGCATTTTTACTGATCCTGATTCGTTTAATATTACGGTATCGGCAATCGATCAAAATGGAAATATTTTTTCAGATTATAACGCTCAGTTTTTATTAAGTATCGATAATGGTACGATATCTCCGTCAACAGGAAGAATTTTATCTAACGGAACTGTTCAGCTTTCCGTAATTACTGCGGGTATGGGTTCTTCATTTATTATTTCGGCTTCAGAAGATCTTGCTATAAACCAGCCCGTCGATGTCACATGTGACGGCGGCGGCGGAGGCGGAGGCGGAGGAGGAGGAGGAGGCGGCGGCGGCGGCGAATTGTCGGTACCAACAGCGCTAGATTGTGAATTGACCGCGTCAAAGTATACTTTTTACCGCAATGAAAATTTTTGGTTAAATTTAACAATAAGAAAAAAAGATCAAAATGGAATATTTTATCATACTTTTAATAATACGGTTGATTTTACATTATCGCCTATTTCTTCTGTAATACCTTCGAGTCTTCTTTTAACGGGTAGTTCAACAGAAAACAATCCGGTATATATAGGCGGAATAGGTCCGTTTATAGTTTCGCCTGATACGGGCTTTGATAATATTTTGACGGCCAATATTAACGACTCAGGATTAGTTGCGAGCTGCTCTATAACAATAAATGTTCTGGGCGGTATAGCCATATACGGCGACGAGGCTTTGGCTTTAAAGGCTATATTTGACGCGGCGCCCGAATTCTCGCAAAATAATTTTATGGTTATAACAGATTTAAATGATATTATTAACAACCCTCTTGCTTTTGACGGAGTAATCGTTAATAAGGCTAGCTCTCTTTATAATGGGGGTACAAATTTAACTTCAATCGAAGCAGGTTTGTTATTAAATATCTATCAAGCGGGAATACCCATTATTTTAGCCGCTGATGACGATAACGGCGATGTTTTTTCGTTACATTCTACAATATGGAATATTACATCGGCCAATTTAGTTGTTCCTGATGACCCTTTGAGTTTCTTTAGCGCTTTTAATAGCGTTGATATTACCGCTCCATTTGCGCCCATTGCTTCATATTGGGAAGCTCAATCAATAGGCTATACATATGCAAGCGGCAGTTTTGTGGTTGAAATTAATCCTAGCGGATATGCTTTAATATTGCAAACCACAAGCGGAACAAATGCAGTAATAATGGGCGAAGCTATATACCATAGTTTTCACGGAAATTATTCTAATAATGGAGGGAATGAAACGCAATGGTGGGAATCAAATCAAGAAATGGTAATAAATATAATGAAATGGACATTCGGATGGTAAAATGAGAATAAAAATAAAATTCTATTGTTTTTATTTATTTTTTTGTGTTTCATTCGCGTATTCAACTCCATATCAATTAATTTCAAATGAAAGCGCTTTTATTATTAAAGAGAATAACCTGGAAATTAAAGAAAATGTTATCTATTCAAAAAGCCATGTTAATGACTGGGGTATAAGAACACAATTGCGTTTTGGCCTTTTCGGCTTCGGCGAATTTTCACTTGCTTCTTCGTTTAATTATTTTCCGAATTTAAGAGGCTCAGAAAGTCTTTTGCTTGAACAATATAAAAGGAGAGATTATGATACTTTAAATTTAGATATTGATAACCCGCGCGTTTCTTATATTGAACCAAAGATAAAGTTTATTGTTTCAAAAAGATACGATTTGGTTACATATTTTAAGTATAAATATTTTTTTGGAATGCCGATTATTTTGCCTTATCCTGAAAGCGGAAAAGACCCTGAAGCTATTGGAATGGTTGCCGATAACGCGTCAGAGGGTCAGGATTTTATTATAGGTTTGATTTCAAAAATAATTTATAAAAATAGTAAAAATCTAATTTGGGGCATAATGGGAGGGGGCGAATTTGTGTACTTACACGATAAGCTTTGGCAAGAGAATTGGCGAAAAGCAAATTATATGGCGGCTGTTGCCTGTTCTTTAGAATTAATAATTTATGATTTGTTAATGTTTCAAATTGAAAACCGTTTTGAATACTGGTTTAAAAGAGGCTGGCGCTATGAAGCAATGCCGGGTATAAGGTGGGAGATAGAGCCAAAAACGATTATTGAACTTGGTTGGGGCTTTCCTGTTTTAGGCGGAGACATCAACCGATATACTCTAGGTTTTACTTATGAATTTGGGGAATCTTTTAGAAAATGAAAATAACTAGTGAGCTTTCCTCGAAAAAGTAGACAACAAAATGCGCCTCTAAAAATATATGAAGACTCTTCTAATATTTATAGTCTGCCGGGAATCATGAAGAAATTACGTAAAGATGTCTGCAAAAGGGGTTGATGATTCATTTTGATCAAGGGGTTCAGTATGCGAGCAAAGAGTTTTGTATAATTTTCGCCAAAAATAATCACTTTTGATTATTGACAAAATTAAATAAATAAGATAGCTATATAAAAAATTTAAGGGCGATATTTCTTTAGACTTAAAATAAAATATAAAAGAGTAAAGCGTTTTTATAATATCGCTTTATCTAAAGGAGAATTAAATTGAAAGGTTTAGAAAAATTTTTATTATTAAAACCGGCTATAAATAAAGTTACCGATGGAGGTATGTTCAGGTTTATTTTTGCATGGTTTTATAGAGTTCTTGGCGCATTGACTTTATTTGGCGTTTTTTATGTAAGCTGGAAGTTGTGGGGGCAGATAAACAGCCAAATGCCGGTGAAATATTTTATAGGCGCTTTATTGGTTCAGGTTTTTTTAGTAGGGCTGGGATATGTTTTGATCAATATTTTGTTTATACGAGCAAACGATATACAAAGCATTCCGGCGACGAAAGAATACTCTGTTACGCCCATTATTGTTATTTGTTTTAAAACTATTGGCGAACTATCGGCGTCTGTTTATGCGATTTTTGGTATCGCGTTGGGTATGGCAAAATTTGTCATAGGCGAAAGAATGAATATGGTTCCCGTTGATTTGCCATGGTTGTCTTTCAGGAGTTCAGGATTTGAAATTATTATTCAAAGTTCTTTAATAGCTTTTTTGCTTCTTTTTGCCTTATATGCGATTGCCGAACTTCAAGCCGCTCTGGTCGATATCGCGAGAAATACATCCGTAATGGCAAGAACAAAAAAAAGAAATTAAATACTTAGTTGGTTGAATGATTTAATTAATTAAAACGGAATTTTATTAATAGTGTTTATTAAATTTCATGTAAGGTTTATTTTTTTGTTTTTACTTATAAATTTACCTTTCAATACTTGGGCAAATGAGACAGACGTAATCATCAAAAAGATGGGTATGTGTGCGGGTATATTTATTGAAGAAATAGAAAAAACCCGAGGCGATGAAGAATGGCGTGAAGCCGCAAAAGATATAGATAATAAAATAAAAGAATTAGAAAGAAAGTGCAATAGAAAAGATGAAATGCCTTGTTTAACAGAGGCAATGATGCATTTGATTATGAAGCTTGGCGCGGCGTCGGCAAAAATCTCATTAAAAATATTTTGTATGCCCAGATGGAAAAACAATGACTGTGATAAGTATTTTAATACTGTATGTTTAAGTTCAGACTTTGACCTGGGTCTTGACCCGGTATATGATAAACCCGCAAGCGAAGTTTTTTCTTCTTGGGTAAGAGCTTCGATATTATATTCAAGCAAAGTTACTTCTAATTTAATAAAAAATTACGGCAGAACCTATAAGAAGCATCTTGAAAAAATGGGCGATCTCTTTTTTCAAGATGGCCAGACTTTGTTAAAGCTCGCACGCCTAGAAATTAGATATAAACAAGAGTTATTTAAAAAAATGATGAATACACAATTTGTTAAAGAGAATAATCTTTCAAAAGCTTTGAATGTTTATATTAATGAACATGAAAAGTTATTAAGTGTTTTAGAGTAATGTTTTTATCGAAAATATATAACGAAATTAAGTTGATTTATTTATTGTTAATGAATTTTATGATTTTATGAGGCGCTAATGGCAAATAATAAGTTAAAGACTTCAACAAGCAAAACGAAGAAGTCGGTTATCAACAAAAAAACGTCGACTCAAAAGGCTTCTCGCGCGAAAAAGGAACCAACAACAAAAAAAAAGGTAGTTGTTAAAAAGAAAGTTGCAGCTAAAAAGAAGCCGGTTAGAAAAGTAACAGCTAAGAAAACCGCAAAAAAAATTACAACGCGAAAAGCAAAAGTTAAAAAGATAAATATTAGTCTAACAGTAGCTGTTATTGCTTTAATATTAAACTTATTATTTTTTCCCGGCGTTGGCAGCCTTCTCGGCGGCAAAGTAAAGGCAGGAATAATACAAATATTTCTTTTTTTTATTTGCTTCATTCTGATTTTTACGATAATAGGCGCTGTAATTGCTTATCCGTTTATGTTTTGTATATGGGTCTGGGGTATTGTTATTAGCGTTGGTTTCATTAAAAACGCACAAACATAACAAAAATAATCATTTTTGATTATTGACAAAGATCATTTTCTGGTTTAGAAATAGTTAAATAAAATAAATATAAATTATAAAGTAAACATGCAGTATCTAAATGAAGTTCGGCAGCGAATATGAGATTGACTGTAATAGAATTTATATATGGCGCGCAATTGTATTAGATAAAAAGGGAATTACTCTATCTACAAAGACGCCAAGATACGAGATAAAATGCATTAGATAATAATGTAGAAAAAGGTGATAAGCAAATGACAGTAAAAAAAACAACAAAGAAAAAAACAGTACCTCAAAAAAAGAAATCTGTTGTTAAAAAAGCAATAAAAGTAAAAACTGCGGGTAAAAAGAAGCCTGCGGGTAAAAAAATCGTCTCAAAAAAAAAGAGTGTTACAAAATCTTCAACGAAAATAAAGCTTAAAAAGCCAATTTACAAATTTGAAGGCGGATTGTTAAGTTTATTATGGGCGGGCATTAAAGCATTTTTGTTAACTTTACTGACACTAGGAATAGGTGCTCCTTGGGCAATATGCATAATTGAAAGATGGCGGGCCAAAAATACTATCTTACAAGGACGTCGTATGAAATTTTATGGTACCGGATGGGATCTTTTGAGGCGTTGGCTTATTTGGCTTTTATTAATCATAATAACGCTGGGAATATACTCTTTTTGGGTTCATATTAAAATAATTAAGTGGAAAATAGAAAATACAAATTATGAATAGTAAGATTTATAATATGATAAAGAGTACTTTTTTAAGTAGCGTTAAGCAAAGCAAATATTATATTATTTTCACGTTATTATTCACAATTATTATTTTAAGTTCATTGCATTGCATCTCTGATTGTGTTTGGGTAAAAACCGAAACACGAAAAGGCTGGAGGGCTAACTTGCTTTGCCGTAAAAGAGCAGAGGCCTACAGAGAAAGAGAAGAAAAAGCGGCAAAATCAAAAAAGCAAAAAGAAGAAACAAAAAAACAAAAAAAAGAGCAGGAGCGCAAATGGGCAGAAAAGAAAATTCGCGAAGAAAAAAGGGAACGACAGAGAAAACTTGCCCAAAAGCCTTCAAAAGATCAGAGAACCATCATAAGTATTATGACCAATATTTTAATAAAAGATACGGCGATACAAAAGATAAGTATATCATAACTTTTGATTAATATTTATTCGATAAAAATATGATATAAATTTCTGGGGTTTTCTCTGTCTATTATTATAATTACTTCTCATACACAAAAATAATAAGAAAGATAATTATAATAATCAACAAGAAAAGAAAGAGCAAAGTTAAAAAAAGAGTATTGTTATTATTTGAAACCGAATCAAGAGTCTTTCCTGAAATCCAGATTTCTGCTTTTCTAAGTTTTGCGTCTTTTTCAGGAAATACAGATTCTCCGAAAGAAGATATAATTATATATTCTAAGGGTATGCCTAATTTTTTTAGCGTATACGCGGTTTCTTCGGCTCTTTTTGCGCCTAATTTCAGGTTATGTCTGGTTTCGCCTAAGGTATCGGCAAAACCGATAACCTTTATTTTTTTCTTGTTTTCTTTAAATTCTTTTTCATGCTCAGAGATTTTTTTAGCGATTTTCGCCAATGTTTTTAAGCTATCGGGGCTTATATCTGAAGAATTTAATCCAAAATATATTGACCCGATACGGGTATTTTCATGAAAAGTATCTTTCGGCGATTCGGCAGAAAGCGCGCCGGCTATAGTAAGAATGAAAAAAATAGTTATAAATAATTTATATGACTTCATCAGGTGACTTATCTTAAGATAAATTACTCAATGTCAAGCATATGAAAGTAAAAATTATAAATCTTTTTTAGGGTACATAAACGTTTAATATATATGGGAAAGCTTAGAACATTGTACGCAATTTTAATTTTGCTTTATTTAAGTTTTACTTTAATCTTGAAAAATAATTTATTTGATTTTCTTGTTAAGAATAAAATAAGAGAAGAAACAAAGAATGTATCATGGGTTCAAAAATATGGCATTCCTGTTTTATGTTATCATCATGTGATTTCAGATATGAACGAGGCAAAAAGTCTTTTTCATCTGCAGAAAAGCAAGTTTAAAGAACAAATTAAGTGGCTTAAAGAAAACGGGTTTTCGACAATTTCTCTCGAAGATTTCTCAAAGTATTTAAACAATGAGCCTGTTTTACTGCCTGAAAAACCTGTTTTGATAACTTTTGACGACGGCAGAAAAAACTTTTTTAGAAACGCGAGAGACATATTAAATGAAGTAGATTATAAAGCCGTATTATTTGTTTATCCCGGACCAATTGAAAAAGGCCATTCTTATTTTTTAAGCTGGTCAGAGCTTGAATTGCTTAAAAATGAGGGTCATGAAATTCAAAGCCACGCTTATTCGCATCCGAATCTATCAAAACTTTCGGCGGCCGAGCAAAATGCCGAAATAATGACCTCAAAAGAGATCATTGAAAAAAAACTGAATATAAAAGTAAACTGGCTGGCCTATCCGTTTGGGGTTTATAACCATACAACGGTAAATGAATTAAAGAAAGAAAATTTTAAGGGAGCCTTTACGGTGTTTACAAGCGGAAATTTCGCCGGTGAAGAAAAGTATTCTTTAAAAAGAACTCTTATTTTAAGAGATATGTCAATCAATGATCTGGCGCATAAGATAATGACCGTAAGACTTCCTCTTGATAACCCGACGCCTTCGGCGGGTTCGGTCGTTGTTAACGAACAAACCATCCGCCTGAATTTACCAAAACAATTAATAAAAGAAAACATGCGAGTTGAAATGGGCTCTGATTTTGTAAACTCTAACCAGCAGATATCTTTTTCTTATAATGAAAATACAGGCTTGATGCAGGTAGACATAAAGCGCATTACAAAAAGATATCTTGTTATAACAGTCAGCTACAACGACGGTATCGGAACTTATATGCAAAATTCAATCATGTATAATTACGGTGGATGGATACCCCTTTCATAGAGATTAAACGATTTTACCGTCTCTGAGTTGAACTTTTTCTTTCGCGTATTTTATAACGCGCGAATCGTGCGTGCTGAAGATAAAAGCAGTATCTGATTTTTCGTTTAATTCGCGCATCATTTTTAAGATATCTTCTGTATTTTTTGTGTCTAAATTGGCGGTAGGCTCGTCGGCTAAAATAACAGAAGGGTTGCATACTAAGGCGCGGGCAATGGCGACTCTCTGTTTTTCGCCTCCCGAAAGCTGGGTAGGATACTGTCTTGCCTGTTTAGACAGGCCCACGGCTTCAAGAAGCTCGTCGGCCCTTTTGTCTTTTTCGTTGTCGTTCATATCTTTTTTAATCATTAACGGCACCTGTATGTTTTCTTTCGCGTTTAATACGGGTATCAGATTAAAAGACTGAAATACAATGCCTATTTTGTTCAAGCGAAAATCGGCCATTTCGTCATAATCGTGATATTCCATTTTTTCGCCTTCAAAAAATACTTCGCCCTCGGTAGGGTTTATAAGAAATCCCAGAATATTTAAAAGCGTGCTTTTGCCCGAACCCGAAGGGCCCGAAATTGTCAGAAACGATTTTTCATGCACCTGAAGAGATACGTTATCTAAGGCTTTTACCAGACTGTGCTCTTTGCCGTAATGGCGGCATACATTTTTCATTTCGATGATTATTTTTTTATTTTTCATGGCAAGTTAAAATGATATAAGCGCTTCGCAGGAAAGTTTATAATCAAAAGGAATCATCCCTCCGTAGAAAGACCCTGAATCGCCAAGGGCCGCTGCCGCGGTTAACGAAAGCATCGCCGTATCGCCGCTTTTTATGTCAAACCGTAAAGAAGAAAAAGTTTCATTGTCGCGCAAACCATAAATAGCGTTTAAGGTGAGCGAATACAAATCTTTTATTTCGCGAATATAAAAAGATAAAACAAGATAATCTCGAAGCGGGGTTAAAAAATCGGCCGCGCGGCTTTCATTTAAAAGCGCAGAAAAAAGAGTCAGTTTCTCATTCATGTTTTGCGGTATAGACCGGGGTCTTTCATCGCGCCATATATATTCGATTATGAATCCCGTGTAATCGCTGTATTCGATTCGGCTTCCTATAAGAGCGTCAAAAAAAATATTTTTTTTCGGCTGTTCTGCGGTGAATTGATAACGGCTTTTTTCATAAAAAATTGTTTCACCGTGCAGCTCAAGATATTTTTTAAGATATGTTGCGTAAGAGATTCCGCCCTGGTTTTGACGATTTAAATAATAATAAATTAAATTAAAATCTCCCTTATATAAGTTAAGATACAGCCTTAAAAAGGCTCCTGAATCTTTTATGCTGTATTTTACTCTTTCTTTGCTTAGGCGAAAGACGCCTGCCTGCGTCTCTTCAGTGAAAAATGAATCTTTCTTTTCTGAGACAATGCCGTATTTGTTCTGATAAAACATCGGCAGATAAGCCGCCGTAAACTCGCCCGAAGAGAACGCTGAGTTTTTAAAATCTGAGAAATAATTTATCTGCGCAAGATAGGCGCCTTCTCTTTTTGCCGGCTGCCCGGGCAGGGCAGAGACGGGGTTATGCAAATCAAGCGGATTTTGAAAAAGGCCGGGCGTATAAATTCTTCTGTATTTGCCCGCTAAAAAAGAGAGATTTTCTGCGACAAGAGCCTCTATAAAAAATTCATTTAATCTTACATAATCATGATAACCCGATTTAAATAGCGGCGTACTCTCACTGAAAGAAGTACTGTACTGCGCCAATACATCCGTCTTAAAAGAAAACTTACCCGGTATTTTAAATAAAAATTCGCCGTTAGCTTCTTGTCTTGCGCCTCGTTTTTCAAAAAATTGACCTAAAATAGAAGTCTCTGAGCCTAGATCGCTTTTTAAGTGATTATAATCGATATATGATATCGTAAAAAGCCTGTAACGGAAATATTTTGAAGTCGAATTTTCTTTGTCTTCAAAAACAATATCGTCAAGAGGAGCGTCTTTAATTTCCTGCGGAAGTATAATGGCTGAAAGAATTAAATTAAAAAATATGAATATACAGATTTTTTGCATATAGTTTCTTAATCGGTTAAAGAGAATTGATTGAGACAAGATAAGCGGTCAAATGAAATTTGATATATAGCAACTGTGTAATAAGGCGTATTTCGATACATTTTCCGCCGTTCATCGAGTGAAAAATGCCGAAAATAAGGCATTTTTCGTATCGTAAGCAAAACTCGCCGAAGGCTGATGAGGCGGAAAACACTCAATAACCGACTTTTTACACAGCCCCTATATATCAAAGCAAACAGTATTAAACTCTTGCTTCACTCAAAACAGAATAATTAAAGCTTTCTAATCTATTATGAATGAATACAGGAAAATTATTCATCCCGTTTTCAAATAAAGTTTGCCAGTCGTTTTTTAAAATTTTTGTTCTGCATTGAAGAGAATTGCATCCGCAGACAAAATCTTGATCGACATTAACGATAAAACTTCCGTAATCGAGGGTCAATTCTTCGCCCGCTAAAACATCTCTTTTGGCGATAATCGTATCTGATTCAGTATAAACCAAATTAGGATTACAAGAGTGATTAATAAAATTCGAGATATGACGAACTTGTCTATAATCAAGAGTTCCTATTATTTTGCCAAAATCGCGGTCATAACTGTATTTCAAGAATTTTTTTCTTATATCAGTTTTAAATTCATTGAGTTCTTCGACAGAAATTTCTATCCATCCTTTTTTTTCGTCTTTTATCCAGTCTTCATAAAAAAAAACCGAATCGCCCATGTTGATGTTTCGGGTTGTATAAACGCCGTGCATTTTCCCGAAGGTTTCTTTTTTTATTAGCACTTCAAAACTCCAAAATGTATTTTTTTTGGAATGAGCATGAATTTTACTTTTACATGTCAATCATTATTCGATATTTTTTGAACATATTTTTGGGGTTTTGTTGCGTGAAAACACAAAATAAATATTGCCAAAACAGAGATTATTTAAAATACGCCGGATCTGACTTTATAAAGAGTTTTTTTTAAAAGAAGACAATGACAAAACCAAGAATAAGACATAAAAGAATCTCGATTTTAACGGGTTCCGATTTATCTGTCAGAAGACTGGCTTTAATTGAGCACGACAGCGGCAAAGAAGGCCCCATAGTATGGCTTACCGCCTGCATTCACGGCGACGAAGTAGGGGGCATCGCCGTGGTTCATGAGATTTTCTCTTTTCTTAAGAAATATCCTTTGCTGAAAGGAAAGGTTCTCGCCTTTCCTATTTTAAACGCGATGGCTTTTGAAGTGGGCATCAGAGATATACCCATTACAAACGAAGACTTAAACCGCTCTTTTCCCGGTTCTGCCAAAGGCACGGTCGGCGAGCGGGCCGCGTATAAAATATTAAATACAATTCTTGAAAGTCGTCCTTCGCTGGTATTAGATCTTCATAACGACTGGCTGCGCTCTATACCCTACGCTCTTTTAGATTCGGGAAAAATTGAATCAAAAGATTCATACAAAATAGCGTTAAAAACGGGAAAAGAAATAAAACTTCCTCTGGTAAAAGAGCCGTTCTCGGCAAAAAGCGACGAGCTCGTAAATAAAACATTAGCGGGAAATCTTTTGTTAAACGATGTTCCCGCTTTAACTCTTGAGTTAGGAACTTCTCAAATTGTAGACGAAAAACAGGTATCTTTTGGCGTTTACATTATTCTTGAAATACTGAAAAGTCTTCAAATGATAGAAATAAATTTAAGGCCGCCCGATGATATAAAAACCGATTTATCAGAGAAAATATACACTTATAGCGATAAACCATACTTTTCACAAACGGGTTTAATCAGGTTTTTAATTAAACCCGGGCAGGTTATATCTCAAGGGAAACCCTTCGCCAGACTCTACAATATTTTCGGCAGACTTACCGAAACTCTTCTCGTTGAACGCGATTCATTGATACTCGGACATAACGATTCTTCGGTGGGAATTCCTGGAAATCCGGTAGCCGCTTTCGCGCAAGTTTAAAAAAAGTTTTTTATTTTATACATGATACCAGATAGTCAAGTATTTGATTATCTGAAGATATTTTTTTCTTATTATAAATGTTCGTATTATCAGGAGCAACTACAATTTTTCTTTCAATCAATTGATCCAGAGTTTTAATAAACTCTATGGATACTTTTCCGGTAAGAAGGGGCGAGATATCTCTTTTTCGGGCTAAATTTATTATATCGCGAAAACCGCTTAAATACAGATAATCTTTTGTAAATCCGCCGCCTCTGAAAACTCTTGTGGTCAGCGTAAATGCCGCATCAACAGAAAGCCGGTAATCGTTATTTAGCGTATGAAAAACGGTGCTAAAGCTCATTCCCTTAATCATCATTTCAACCGCCAGAACTCTAAGGGCAAGCTGCCTTAAACGGTCTAAATTTAAAGAATTTGAAAGGTATTCCCACATAATCGCCAGACCTTCCTGGGTGTATGTGTTTTGAGGCAGACCAATAATGAATACTTTTAAAGGCTGTTTTCTCGCGTTTATCGTGGTCGTCATATGAACCCCTAATTCATGATAAATAAGCGATGTTAATTCTTTTCGCGAGACTTTTGATTTCTTATTGATTAACAGGGTTCTTTTTGCCCCGTCAACCATGGCGTTGGCCACGATTTTAGAGCTTAATATCACATTACATTCAATGTTCAGATTTTTTGCCGCTATTTCACACTCGGCTTTTATTTGCTCGGCGTCAATATTCTGTTCTTCTGCCATGTCGTCGGATGTTTTTGCGGCATGAAGCAAAAACTTCGCGTTGGCAATATCTAATGACGAAGGCTCGCCGTAATATCTGAGTGAATTATAAAGAAATGAAGGAGTTCCTATATGGGTTAAAAGCTCTATTTTTACGGCAAAACTGTCGATTACGCTTCTGTAAAGCTCGCGAAGAGGCGGATCTGATATCTGTGAAACCGGCAGTTTATAAAGTTTTTCTCTAAATTCATAAGGGTCGATTCTTAACTGACGGTAGTGAAACTTTGGCTCATAGCGGCGTCTTTCTAAAAACTTTTTTTTCTCTTGCTGTAAATTTATCGGATTTACATACTGAAGCGTATCAATTTGACCGGCGAGTTTTCCCAATGCGGTATCTACTTTTATAACCGCGGGGTCGAGATCTTTTGGTAAAAGAGACTCTTTTGAAATATTTATATTTTCAAACCGGCTCGTAAAATGAGCGGCCGTGGCAAGCACCGCGTGAAAAAGTCCGTTTCTTAAATTTTCAATTACCAGGGGGTAAGAATCGCCCGTTAATTCGTCCATGTAGATCTTTTTTATTCCCAGAGGAATGATTGTCGTATTTGAAAGATTTTCAGAAACATAAGATACCATATACCCGGTTTCTTTTGATATCGTATCTTTATCTACCGTTGTAATGATATTCGGAAGGCGAATTTCTTTTAGTTTCTTTTCAAAAACTTCAAGCAGATTCAATCGGCGTATTTTTTTGGGACACAAAGTTCGTATATCAAAAACCGGCGCCGATTCTTTGAGACGCGTCTGCCAATTGAAAGAATGAATGTCTATGATAAGGCAATTTTCAAATTTTTCTTTAATGGCAAAGACAAGAGCGTTTAAGATTCGGTAAAACCTCGCGTGTTTATCAAGGCTTACCGCGCGTTCTTCTTTTGTCAGTTTTCGATTATATACTTTTTTGCCCCACGCTTTTTCATAAACGCATTTTTTTTGATTTCTATTGAGATCGTACTCAAAGCGGGAATCAAGCGCGGTTAAAGTAACAGGGAAAGAAGAAATCAGCTCGTTAGTATATAAGTCTTCTTCTTTTTTTCTTTCTTCGGGCGTAAAAAGAGATATTTTTGATAATTCTTCTCTTAAATTATTGCCGGCGTGTATCGCCGTACAAATATAAGGAACATACTCTTTAATCTTTATTTCAAGCGACTTGTCTTCAAAAATACCGTGAATTGTTTTACCGCTTTTAATCGCTTGTATGATTTCTTCTTCTGTATATTTTCGCATTTTTCAAATTTTCTATAGCGGCGGTTTTTAAGAATCATATCGTTGCGGCAATCTTAAAATCATGCTCCACCCGGGATTATCTTCGTTGGAATTTTGACCGTATTCTAAAGAACAATTTGGCGGTTCATGCGCATCGTTACAGTTTAAACTGAAAAACTTCTTTTTCGCGCCGCTGC
>JAOUOT010000020.1 GCA_029880265.1 Spirochaetia bacterium
CTTTATCTGTAATAGAAGGATAGTTTTTCAATATAACTTCTTTATCAATATCATTTGCTAAGTTATCTAATATTGTAGAAACCATTACCCGCGTTCCCTTAATACAAGGCTTGCCATGACATATATTAGGGTTAGAAGTAATATGTGATCGCCAATCCATATTTACATATTAAAGAAATTCATTCAAAGAGTCAATTTATTTATGAGCTGCCAAATCATTCGAGATTTTTTCTTGTTTCTGCCAGGGGTCGGTTTCACCCTTTACCCACAGGGCACAAGAGGGTAAAACTGCCCGCGAGGCCTCCGGCGAACCTTCAGTTCCGGCTGTCATCCTGACAGATACTGCGGGGGCCCAGCCCCTGGCCAGTTGCGCGAAGCGCAACACTTCGTAACGCAATGTTTTCTCAGGTTTATTTTATATCAAATTTTATTCTTTTTCATAATCAAATCCAATTTTTCGCTTCTTCTTTTCTGGCGGTTTTTGTATTTCTTTAATCGCGTCAAAGACCATGCCGAACTTTTTATCGTGATCGATCAGTTTGATATCGATTTTCTGAAGTTTTAGTTTCAAATCAGAATTGATATACATTAACTCTCTTAGCTTAACAAAAGCCCTCATAATGTGAATATTTACGTGAATTGCTCTTGCAGAATTCAACACGCTTGAAAGCATTAAAATACCATGTTCGGTAAAAGCAAAGGCAGGTTTGGCGAATACTTCAATCTCTTAAGGTGGTCACAATTTGTGACCACCTCTGCTTTTTCATCTTTTGTCAGCTGAAACATAAAGTCTTCAGGAAATCTTTCAATATTCCTCTTAACCGACTGGTTTAATACCTTTGTCTCAACCCCGTACATTACCGCTAAATCTCTATCAAGCATCACACGCCTGCCGCGAATTGCCAGTATCTTTTTCGCGATAATGTTTTCTGCCTGCGGCAGATTCTCTTCTTTCTTTTCCTTCATATTATATAAATACCCTGAAAATTGGAAATCATTCCGCCTGGGTGGAGGATTTTTTAAACTTTTGATAAAAGTTTTTCAAAAATAGAATGTTACTTTTCTTTGACGTCAAAGAAAAGTAACCAAAAGAAAACGTCGCCGGTCGGCCGCCATCGTGGCGGATACCGGCGGGGTTTGGCTTCGGTCATCCTTGCCTCGCTTTGTCAACGGTAGGTTTTTGGAGTTTGCTTGTTTGTCTTATTCTGGCCCGGCTGTTTGCTAAGTCTGTAAAGTTATATTCGGAGAAACGGGGCGGTAACGTGTCATGTGAATACCATCACTGTACAAATTATTTTATTAATTCATTAAGAAATTCTTTGGCCTTTATTCTAATTATGTAATGCGGATCTCTGGTAAACTTTTCGACGATATATTCATCATTTTTATCCATTTTAACATGCTTTAAGACATTAATTATTGAAGCTCTTACTATATAATTATTATCAAACATTAAATCAGAAATTCTATTCAAATAAATATTTTTCCAACTCGTATCATGTTTGATAAGTTTTGATAAATAATAGATAGCATTTGCTCTTATTTTATAATATTTATCAAAGGTCATTGAATATAATATTTGCTTGAATAAGTTTGTATTATTCCTATTTATATTATTTATTATTAAACCGAAACCATAAAATATCTGTTCCCGAATTGTAATTGCAATGTTCATACTCATTTTTATAAAATATGTTATATCAATTCTTTTAGAATGGCCATTTTTGAATATTATTCAGATAATAATTTTGCCGACGAATCCACTTGAACAAAGAGTTTCGTCGGCGTAATTTACCCTTACTTTAGAAGGTCTGAATTTTTTAACATTTTTATAAAACTTTCTTTTCTAATAGTATTCCCGTGAGAAATATAGATGGTGTTAAATTCAAGCCCGGTAAGTCTTTTTATGCTTTGAATTGCCTCTTTTTCATTTTCACAAAACTTACCCAAATCTATTTCATCATCAGATACTATAAACATATCGCCGATGAACAATTCGCCGCTTTGAAGTAATACTGAAATAGAATCTGGCGTATGCCCCGGAGTTAGAATCACTGTTCCTTTTATGCCAAAATTATCGAGACTATATTCTTTTTCTATGGTTATATCTGGTATAACTTTATCCGCTTCATGCGCCGGATGCATAAGAGCCAAAATCGAGCCAGAAAATGTTCGGGCTACCGGCTCTCTGCTGCCGCCTGTCTCTAAAAAGTAAGCCGCTTCTTTATGGCTAAGAACTTTCGCATTAGAAAAATTTTTCAAATGTCCCAATGTACCATAATGGTCGGCATGCCCATGGGTTACTATAATAAGCGAGATATCTTTCAAGTCTACTTTATTTTCGGCTAACGCCTTTAAGAGATATTCTTCTTGTTCATGCATTCCTGCGTCTATCATAATATATTTACTGGAATCTGTTTTTATCAGATACACATTAGATACAAATGATTTGAACGTAATGATCTTCCCGCTTTCACTTCTTTCTGATTTTATTTTAAGCATAGACGAACACTGTATCATCATCAATGAGACAGCAATTAGGCCTGCTTTAATAAGAATTTTATTATCTTCTTTCATTTGATTCTCCTTTTCAATCAATATATCATATATCGTATACTACTATACACTATATTATGATTGCAAAAAAAATTATCGGTTTTTCTTTTCAAACTCCTGTATCGTATACTCTATCCATTTTGTCAGACTTTCAGCAATCAAACAGTATTGCCGAACAATCATACGAGCAGAAAATGGCGCGCCTGAAATTTCTTTTTCATGCATATTAACGCCGTTTCTAAAATAAATTAGCCGTTGTTGCAAATTTTTAAGCATTTTTACAGCTTTTTCTGGCTCTACATGCTCTATATTCCATATAAATGCGTTAAAATCAAAATAAAAAGGATCAATATTTGAAGAAAAATGCTCCATAAGACCTATAAACCTTTCTTTACCTTTTTTATTTAGAGAATAAATTACTTTTTCAGGATTTTCCCCTTCTTTAACAGTTTCACCATCTAATAAACCATTATTGAATAATTTTTTGCAAACTTTATAGATAGCCGGTGTACTTATCTTTAACATTCGCTTTACGCGTCTGTTTTCAATAAAATTTGCCAATTCATATGCGCTCATTGATTTTATAGATAAAATTCCTAAAATTGTTAAATCAATGGTTGATTTGGTATATCGGATATTTACATTAGCGACTTCTTTCATTACCAGTATACAGTATAGTACTTTTCAGTACAGCCGTCAAGTTTTTTGCCGGTTTTTTACAAAAAAAGCAACATTCTATTTTTCATATCTCATCAACTTAACATCGCCCACGTCTTTAGAAAAACCATGCTTTTCATAAAAAACAAACATCTCTGGCAGGCAATAAAGCTCAAAATGTTTTACGCGCGCAAGTTTTGGATGGTTTTTAATTGAAATCCTCAGCTTATCTCCCAGTCCTTTTTTTCGATAAGGCTTAAAAACAATTACATCAAAAATTAACGCTTTGAAAATGTAATCTGTAAGAACCCGCGCGAAACCCTGCAAATTGTTTTGCTCGTCTATTAAAGCAAGGCATATTTGTGAACCCGAAACGCATAATCTCGTTTCTTCCAGAGTTCGATTTTTTGTCCACCATTCATTTTGATAAAGAGCGTGTAATTGTTTAATATGCGTTTCGTTAAGTTCTTGAATTATTTTCATATAAATAGATTTTTCATTTCTTAACAGCGCCGTAAGCGGCAAAGCAAATATTTATAATATAGCCTATTATGAAGCCAGTTGAAATAATAAATCAATTTGTTGCATTTTTCAATAACGCCAATGTAGAAGGTTTAATAAATTTATACGCAGAAGACGCGGTTAATCATCAGGTGGTTACAGAGCCTTTAAGGGGCCGCGATGAAATTAGAAAATTATTTGAACAAGATTTCAAACGCGCGAAATTAGAAAGATTATCGCGGTTTTTGGTATCTTCTTTTGCTGTTTGATTTATTTCATTGTTTCTTGTAAGCCAGATCGTTGTTCGCCCGACAAGGCAGGAGTATTCTTAAAAAAATAATTAGTTGTCAACACTCTCTACAGCTAGCAGGTTCAAAATTCATATTTAAAGAAGTAACATTGCAGCATGAGATAAACTTCTTGCGTATTTTTTCTTTCGAACGCTGCGCCCTTGATTTTAATGTGGAATACGAAATGTTTGTCTCATTTGCCAGAGACTGAATAGACTTTCCGTTTAGCAGTGTTTTTAATATTTTGCGATCTTTATCTGGCAGAGTTTCTAATAAAGAATACATGCATTGAAGATAAGAATTTTTATCGTCTTTTTCTTCATCGTCGGCCGTAAAAACTTCAGGAAGCTCTTCAAATTCTTTTTTCTTACGGTAGTAATCGATAATTGTGTTTTTAGCAATGGCAAAAAGCCATCCCTGAATATTTTGAATCTTATTCAAACGATTTTGATTTTTATGGATTTTTTCAAATATCGTCTGCAATATATCGTCCGCGTCTTCTCTGTGAGAAACTCTGCGGAATACGTAAATTTGTAAAGAATATTGAAAAGCGTTCCAGATTTTTTCTGTGTTCATCATAACGGTGTTACATTATTTTTATGGTTTTTTCGCTTCTATTGTTCCTGAGGCAATATATTTATACAGATCATTTCCCGGAAACCACTTTTCAATAAGATCTTTACTTTCTGTTTTTATATCAACAGAAACATCTACAAAGCCTGTTTTTCGTAATGTATTTTCCATAAATTCTTTTGACTCGGCGCCGCTGACACAACCGGCCATAAACTGCGGATCGTTTTTTATCTCTTCGGGCAGCTTAGAAATTGTCATGACATCTGAAATGGCCAGCCTGCCGCCGCTTTTTAGAACTCGAAAGGCCTCTTGAAAAACTTTCTCTTTTTCAGGAGAAAGATTGATAACGCAATTTGAAATTATAACGTCAATTAAATTATCGGCCACGGGCAGGTTTTCAAGCTCGCCAAGGCGAAATTCTATATTGTCATAATTTGATTTTAGCAGATTTTCGCGGGCCTTGTATATCATTTCGGGGGTCATGTCAACGCCTATAACATTACCCGTATCGCCAACGTTTTTTGCCGCAAGAAACGAATCAAAACCGGCTCCGCAGCCTAAATCTAAAACTGTTTCGCCTTTTTTCATGCCGGCAAGCGCCTGCGGGTTGCCGCAGCCAAGACCCAGATTAGAACCTTCCACGCCCTGCTTTATTTCATCGTCGCTGTAACCTAAAAGCGATGAGATTTCTGTCGAATCTGCCTGTGGCGCGCAGCAAGAAGAAGACACAGAGGGCCCGCAACAGCTTTGGTTTTGAGCAGTCTGTGAGTAGGCTTTTCTAACTTCGTTTTTAATTTCTTCTGGTGTTAATTTCATGGTATACTCCTTTATGTATATTAATATAAACGCAAAAAGTCAAAAAAGACGCATACTTTTTTTCTGTTGGCGCTTCATTGCGTTTTCTTGCTGTTGAAATTGTTATTTGTTGTCAAATACTTTTATTTTCCAAAACTCTTATTATATACCATTTGTTTGCCATTCTTTATATAATATTTATATTATCATCAAAATTAGTTATTTATAAACTTTCTGTAGAATTTTGAGTTCTACAGAATAGTTAATTCTAGATTTCTATTTTACGGAGAAACTTATGAAAACGATGACTTGCAAACAACGAGTCTGCAGAATAGCCAGCTAAGTTTTCATTAACGCTTGACGCCGCATAAAAACTCAGGCCTGACTTCATTTGAAATGGACATTCTTGAAGAATATCAAAACCAGATAAAATGGAGAAATATTTTTCTCAGACGATATTAGCGAATTTGATTATCGGCAGTTTGAGAATACCTCAGGTATTTGGTCGAGTTTTACTTTATCATATTTAGAAAACCCGACTGTGTTTATTGAAAAACTATTTAACTTGCTGCCCCGGGGCGGATGGCTGGCGCTTGTTGATATTTCTTGTTTTATTTCAGGCAATATGAGCCCGGGCAGTAAATATTTTGATGAAATTCAAAACTTTGAGTTTATATCTTATTTATCTGATGCGAACCGCTCAAAAAACGGCAATGTCAAATATGTGGTTGGTAAAAAAATATAGTTTCGTATTGTCATGGAATACAAATTTATAGAATGGCGCGGAAATTGTTGACGCTATAATTATTGCTTTTGCTAGAAATGCAAATTAAGAGCATGTTCCTTTAGGGTAACGCAAGCAGAAACAACCCGATAGTATTGGCTACCTGCAGAGCGCTAGCGGGCACAAGTCGACCAGCTAAAACGAGCAAGAAGCAACTAAAAACATCTTATAAAATCTCGCGCCATGCCTTAAAAACGCAGATTCTATTTTCGAAAGACGCCCTACATGAGACAAACTACATTAAACAATTATAATTTTATTGACATTGAAAGAAGGTTCTTAAATTAAGCATTGCATCAATGCTGGCTCATGTCGCATATTATTTTTCTGGCCTATTTTTTATTAATAGCTTAATTCAGTTTTATTTGTTTTATAAAAGAAAATCTAAACAAAATCTATTTATTTTTTTAATATTAATTATTGCCGGTTTTGGTCATTTATATGGCGGCCTTTTTTTTGAAAAATCAATTTTAAACTTTCCTTTTTTATTTGGGATAATTGCGCCGATTGAAGCAGCGGGCATTGCTTCAATTTACTTCGCGGCGCTTTATATTGTTGATGAAAAGAGAATATGGCAAAAAATAGATAACTTTTACTTTTTACCCGTTGTTTTTACGGCGCTGCTATTAATACCTCTTAATCAATTGACTTCAGACGAAAAAATCAGGCTAATTAATTACGCGATATCAAATCAAATGTTGGAACATCTAATTAATGACTTTCCTGTCAAACTTTTGGGAATTTTTAATTTATTAGTTTGTCTGCTAGCGCTAAATATTTTTATTAAGAAAATTGACTGGAAAAAAATAGTTAAAGCCAAAGTTAAAACATCTATATTTCGCGAAAGGATATTTTTTATGATAATTTTAGCTATTGTCATCGGCGGGTTTTGGCTAACTTATTTTTATTTTCGCGCGACAAACCGCTCTATATTCGCTTCAACTTTATTAATTTATGAAGTAGCATTACTTTTCTTTATTATACTAATCGCCCAGCTTGTGCCATTAATGGTAAAACATAAAATATTACGTTGTACCTTTGAAACTAACGCGATTAAAACATATAAAAAATCACGACTTGAAAAAATTAATATGCCCCTTCTTGAGAAAAATTTATTCAACTTAATTAAAAATAAAAAAATATTTCGTAATGAAGCCCTAACATTACCAGATTTCGCAAAAATGTTATCAGTAACTAGAAGCCAGTTATCTGAATATATCAATGGAACTCAAAAAAAATCTTTTCGTGATTTTGTAAATTATCACCGAATTGAAGACGCGAAAAATTTAATTCTAACATCTGATTATAAAATTATAGATATCGCTTACATGACAGGTTTTAATTCTATATCGTCTTTTAATATAGCATTTCGCAGACATACCGGCACAAATCCGCTTGAATTTAAAAACCAGAAAAAACAGAAAGAAACAATTTCTTTGCGACATTCCTAAAAAAAACATATCGGAAACATGTCCCCGATAGACAAAGAGAAAAAAATATGGTAAAAATATTTGTTAAAATACTTTAAAAAAAGTGACTAGTGATCTAAAAAATCACGTTGGCGCAGGAGGATAAAAATGAAAACAATATATCAAAAATTAATTTATACTCTCATCATTTCTTTGTTATTTTCTTTTTCTGCATGTAGTACGCCTCAACATATATCGCCAAAGACAGCTTTGCTGCAAACGGGTGAAACTTTGGCGCAACAAAATGAAAATATTCAACTTGGGGTTACTCTTTTAGAAGTGCCCGTCAATTTAGTGCCTGATAACAGAGGAGAATTCATGGTTGGATTTGATATGGGCATAGGCTTAAATAACTATACTGATTTAACTGTAGATTTATGCGTAAGCGAAAACTCTGCATCGGTAAAATCTGGATTAAAATTTGCGTATAATAAATCTCAGTATTTAACCCTTTCTGCGTATCCTGCTTATGTTTATTCACCCGGTTCATGGGACAATACGATAGCCCATACTGCCGAATTAAATTTTATGATTACTTCTCGCTTAGTCAATTGGTTTGCCATTTATGGCGCTGGTCGCCTTTTTCATGACTGGATAAATTATGAAAACACATTAATTGATATAAGAGATACAAATACAAATGAGATGACTCATCCGATAAAAGCTATTCAATTAAACCGCGCGGGGTTTAGTTTGGGAACAGAAATTCTAAACATCTTATATGTTGAATGGGGGTTGCATTATTTACCCCATAAAAATTCTGATATAATTACAGATTTAAGCTATGGAGAACCTTATCGAAAGACACAGCATGCCTTTGGCATTGGCGTAAAGTTTAAAACACAAATTTTTAAAAGAAAATAACAATACGAATTAGAATAATTTTTGTTTGCCTATTAAAAAACTAGTACATAATGAATGGAATTTGCCCGGCCATCGCCATCTATCAGGTAACAGTCACGGGTAACTTGTGCCGGTGAAGTCGGCGGCTAAAACTTCTGAGTTTATTTTTTATCTATCTGATGCGAACCGCTCAAAAAACGGCAATGTCAAACATGTGGTTGGTATAAAAAAATAGTTATACCTTATAAAATCTTGGCAGACTGTTATTCCAATTAATATATTAAAGCATGGAAAAAATTTCAATAAAAGAATCATTTAACAGGTTTAAGCCAGAAGGCTGCGTTTTTGTGATTTCAATAGACGAAAAACTAAAACCCAGCGGCATGATTGCAAGCTGGAACATGAAATGTTCGATGGAACCGCCTCTTTTCGCGGCTTCTTTATCAAAAAACGGTCATACTCATAAACTGATACAACAAAGTAAAGAGTTTGTGATTGCAGTTCCCAATAAAGAACTTGAAGAAGCGCTTTTATTATTCGGCTCTGTTCATGGCGACAAGGTTGATAAATTTACTGAAACAAAAATTGAAACCGCCAAAGCTGAATTTGTAAAATCGCCTTTAATTAAAAACGCGACTATCAATTATGAATGTGAGCTGTATAAAGAAGTTGATGCCGGAGATCATATAATCTTCATAGGAAAAGTTCTTGCCTCTTACATCAACAAAGATAAAAAAGTATTGCTAAACATGAGAAGAGAAGGCGACAAAAGAATCTTTGACGAATTTTAGCGTTTATATTAACCCCAGTTCTCTGGCGCGCGCGACTGCTTCGGTTCGTCTTTCGACGCCAAGTTTGCCAAAGATATTCTGATTGTGACTTTTAATGGTGCTAAGCTCAAGAAAAAGCTGTTCAGAAATTTTACGGTTAGAAAGTCCGTCGGCAATGAGTTTTAATATTTCAAGCTCACGCGGGCTTAACGGATCGATAAGCGGCTGTTCTTTCTGTTCGTACCCTTTACTTAAATCAATTGATTTATTCTTAAGTTTTTCTGCCTTAAATTCTTTTAACAGTTTTTCGGTATAATTTACCATCGTTCCCGCATTGTTTACTTCTGAAAGTAAATCCTCCATTGGCTTTCCTTCGTCTATGAATATTCGAATAAAACCGCCCGTTTCGGCCAAACCAAGAGCTTCATTTATCGCTTCAAGAGCTTTCTCTTTTGTTTTATTCATCTGATACGAAAGGGCCTCAAGAATGATAACTTCAAGCCGTTCTCTTTGCCAAAAATCTTTATCAAACTTGTTTTTTAATTTATCAAGCAAAGTCAAAGCTGCTGTCGTATTTTTTTCGGCCAAAAACAAGCGTACCTCAGTAAAAGGAAGTTTATGCGTTTTAACAAGTTCTTTAACAGCCTTCAGGTTACCCTGGCGAAGAAAAATAAGAGACTGAACTTCGGCCGCTTCATTTTTTCTATGAACAAAATGATTTTGGTTTATTGATTTGATTGTCTTTTCTATTAACGCGCCCGCTTTGGCGGTATCTTTTAAGGCAAGGTTCAAACGGGCCAAAAATATTTCGCACATGATATATCTGTCCAGAACCTTGTCATATAAAAGCGCGAACTCCATCCACTTGTCTGCATGATACTGGGCCTTATCAAGATCATTTAACTGGTAAAATACCTGAGCCAGCGTTCTGTGAGCTTCGCATGCAACAGGCGCCGTCATACCATCAAGCAATTGAAGCGCCTTTTTCTGGGTTTCGCCCGCCTCGTGTAAATTATTTTGATAAAACTGCATTTCGCCAAGACCAATGGAGGCACAGGCATTCATGAAATGCGCGCCTATTTTTTCGCTTATCGTTATCGCTTCAGAAAAAGATTTGCTCGCTAAAGCGCGCTCTTCTTTTTGCATATAACCCATACCCAGCTGAAATGAGCCGTCGCCCGATGCAGCAGATTTTGCGGATGCAAATACTCTAAAGCTTTCTTTGCTTCTTCAATAACTATATCATGCTGATATTTTGAAAAGCCTATAGTGGCCCGGCAACTGGCGATACTTCCTAATAGATTTTTTACCTCTTCATTCAATTCATGTTTTTCAAGAGCCTTCTCGGCAAATTGAAGTTTTTCTTCTATGCCGCTTGTTTGACCCGCCGCCAATAAGGCGCTCGCGTACATGATCCATAATTCAGGATTTTTGTCGAGTTCCTCTTTTGAGAGCGATTTAAACCAGTTTATTACAGGTATAAAAGCGCCCCGAACATATAAAGGCATTCCTTTGCCTTTTACCAGTCTTACCGCCCGTTCAATATCATTTATCTCTGTCGCATGGCAGAAGGCGTCTGTTTCATAACCGTTTTCTTCATACCACCTACTTGCCCGAAGATGCAGCTCATTTATATTTAATTCATCATGTTTTTTTGTAACATCTGTTTTTTGCAGACGCTGTCTTAAAAAATCGCGAAACAGGTGATGGTATCTGAACCACTTGCGTTCATTATCAAGAGGAATGATAAATAAATTTGCGTTTTGAAGAAATTCAAGATTTTCCTGCCCTTTGTCCGATTTATCTGATAGAACAGCATCGCAAAGAGAACCGCATAAACGCTCTAAAATTGAAGTATGAAGCAGGAAATTTTGAATATCTTTGGTTTGCCGGTTTAGAACCTCTTCAACCAGATAATCAAGAATAAAATGATGGCTTCCCGAAAAAGATTTAATGAAACTATCTATATCTTTTTGGCTTTGTATCGACAAAGCGGCAAGCTGCAAACCGGCAATCCATCCTTCTGTGCGTTCTTCTAAAGTATGAATATCTTCTTCTGAAATGTTTAGCCCCATAACCTGTTTAAAAAAGTCGGCCGCCTCATCTTCAGTAAAGCAAAGATTATCGGCGCGAATTTCTGTAAGCTGGGCCTTTGCTCTCAGTTTTGCCACAGGCAGCATGGGATCTTCACGGGTAGCAATTACCAGATGCATATTGGGCGGCTGGTTTTCTATGAGAAAGGTTAAAATATCGTCAATGGGTTTTGAATCAATAACATGATAATCGTCTATGACAAAAATAAAATTCTTATTAAAAGATAATATCTCATTAATAATAGAAGTTAAAATTGAATCAACCGAGGCGGGCTGGGGAGTTTGAAGAGAGGCCAAAACAGATTTACCGATGTTTTTGCTGATTATCTGCAAAGCTGATATCAAATATGTTAAAAACCGAACGGGTTCATTATCTTGCTCGTCAAGAGAAAGCATGGCAGCCGGTCTTTTGCAGTTGGCCAGCCATTCGGTTACCAGCGTTGTTTTACCAAAACCCGCGTGCGCGCAAATTAATGACAATTTATTATCAATGCCTTTGTTTAATTGATCAATAAGCCGCTTTCTTTGAACAATTTTAGAACCGGGCAGTGGAATGTGAAGCTTGGTTGTTAATATTTGCGCCGGCATTTTTATTTTAATCACAGAGTTCATTTTTTAGGATTACTTTTTTTATGCCTACAATTGTACGCGCTTTTTCTGATAATGACACTGTAACCTGATCGCCTGTGGGCCAGCATAGAATTGACGCAAAAATAAAATCTATCGCGAAAGGAGTTATAAGGGCTCCTATACCTAAAAGCATAACAAAAAAACCCGGTATAGCGATGAACCGCGCAGGGGAAGTATTATGCTCTTCGAACGCCTCTTGCAGCCGCATTATCTCATCGGATGTCATCTGTTCATCATTTGGAGTTTTTTCGGTATCTGTCATATGCGTTAAGTTTTATGAATTGTTCAAGGTATTTGCAGAAACATTCAAAAGAGTTATAAAATAATGTAATTTGAACATCAAGTCAAGAAGAAAACCGAAGATGCCCCGTCATAAATAATTGCAAAAATTACTTCTTTTTTTCCCGTGTCCAATGTTCAAGAAAAACCGCCGTCGAGGTGATACCATGACAAGCAAAAACTGCGAAAATCACCGCTCTGGCAGAACCCGGCCAGAGAGCCGTTGCGATTTTTTATTTTCTTCAATGATGCTGAGGAAATCAGAATAATTTTTATTTTTCCACGTGTTCCATAAATTTAAAAGATATAAAAAAAAGTCATCGTCTTCTTCGTCTTCATCGTCATGCGCAGGGTCAATAAAAGCCATATAGAAATATCTTGGAATATACCAAATAGAAAATACAGGTTTGCCGTCTCTTGCGATTTTAAATTGCCGAAAGAATAAAATTCTGCGTAATGAAAGGTTCAAATCGGGCGAAAGCCTCCATTTCTGTGACTTTGTCTGAAATATGAAAGATACCTTGTCATTGTGAAGTACGAACGATCTGTTATTTTGTTTCCATGCGGTTCCCCAATGCGGCGCCTTCATCCATTCATATTTTGAAGTTTTCTGAATAGTACCGCTTATTGTATCAAATTCTAGTACGCCGCCTTTGGCCCAGTGGTGGTCAATGTACTTTATCATTTATTTAAGGTATTCCTTCTTTTAACAAGATACCGGCGATATCGATTCGAGGTCAATTGTTTTTCTAATAAAATAGAACAGATTTACTGAAGAATCTTTATTTCGTGAAAATATTTTTCTATTGTTTTCATTTTCTTTAAATATTTTCTTAAATCGCTTTCAGTTACAGAACCATTGTTCAGAAAGATTTTCATTTCTATCTGGTGCTTTTCATGCGTCCCGGGCTCATTTTCTGATCGTCTTGTTATGCGTACAAGACGCAAAATATTGATTCTTTGGTTTTTATATTCGATTGAAATTTTCTTGATTTTCGCCTCGATATCTTTAAGATATTCACATTGCGGCAACATTAAAGTAATTTTGGCCCGTTCGCTTTCAAGAGTAAATGATTTTTCAATTTCAGGAAATGTGTTTTCTATTTCTAAATAGTATTCGCGTATTATATTACGGTTTTCTTCAGAATTAGAGTTAGAAATGATATTCAAATACCGCATATCAAATTCAATCACTATAGTTGCTTTTGGCAAAATGTAATAGTATATTTTTGACTTGGGAAATTTTCTAAGAAACTCTTTCTTAAAACTAAAAAAATCATAGCAGATATTTTCTTTTAATAATATCGCCTCATCATATGAAATATAGACAGAGACAGGTTTTTTAGCCTCAAGAGTTTGGCACGATAGTATTGCTAGTAAAAGAAAAATGAGTTTTTTCATAGTACTTTATTATCGAATAAGACAGGCAAAGAGTTTTTCTTATTCTTGTTATATTTATTGATAACCGATTTTAATTTTTTTTTCTGAGCCTCGCTTAGTTCTTTATCTTTTTTTATGATTATTTTACTAATTTGATTGTTTTCTTCTTGATTTATAATTACCGGTAGAATAGTTTCTACTCTGGCAGCAAAATCAACCGGACGGCATTTCTCAAGATAATCAAATAAAACAGGCTGTAATTTTTCTTTATAATTTTTATTGGCTATGCATATTTCTGCCAAAGATTTAATTCCCCAGACCTCGGTAATAACCGTGCCTTTTTTCATTGTATTTAAAATTAAATCGATATTCTTATAGATATCTTTTGCTTTTAATTTAGAAATATTTGCAATGGCAATCATGGCCCCCCATACCATGCGGTTGTTTTTTGATTCTAATAATTGCAAAAAAATGTTCAAATGCTGTGATATAAGCTTTGGTTTGGTATAACCGATTTCGTATAATACCGCTATGCAATCGCTGGCTATCGATTTATTTTTATCAAATAAATATTCTGATATCTCTTTAATACCTTCAATGTTTTCAGATTCAGCCAGCTCTTTAGCCAGCATTCGATTGGGAACTTCACTTCTAATCTTTTTATGATATGATATATTTTTTATCCATTTCATAACACATATTCTTTTTCTAAAAGCATCGGGACAACAAAAAAATAAGAATATTTTTAATAGACTTCTTATTCTTTCAACTCAACTCAAACTTCAATGGCATCTCCATAACAATTGATACTTTCTTGCCGTCGATAATGGGCGGGCTGAATCTGGCGTTTTTCATGATGGTAACAGCGGCCGAGGCGAATTTTTTCTTTAAAGAATTAGCGATAACATCAGGCAGGGGTTTGCTCAAACGGGTTCTTAAAATGTTAACGCCTAGTACACCCCCTTCTTTGCCTATCACGATGCTTATAAAAACAACCGCTTCAACTTCTCTTTGCCTTGCTTCTTGCGGATATATTTTCTTTAAGCGTCCGATTGGCCTTGGCGGTACAATATTCGGATAAAAAGAAAGATCAATGGCTTCGTCAGATTCGCTTAAACCTTCGGCGCGGTCAACTTCGGGTTCGGGCGAAACATCGTCAGAATTTACGTCTATTTCTTTTTTTGTGACATGCTTCGGCAGAATGATTTTATCGATATCCATTAGTTGAAAAGTTTCTATTGTTTCTTTCATTTCAGCTGCGCTTTCTGATGTCGTGTAAAAAAGTGAAATGGCCATAATCACAAAAGACACAAGAAACGAAACAAAAAACGGATGTTTACCAGAAAACTGAATTGAGTTTATTATCTTCTTTTTTTCTGCGCTTATTAAGAGTTCCATTATATTTCTCCTGTACTTTTTGATTTCATTGAGATATCTGATGATTTTTCTTCAGCCATAAAAGTTACATTTAAAAAATCGCCCTCTTGAAGCGTTTTTAACAATTTAGAAATAATCTTATATTCAAGATTTTTATCTGCCGTTATCGATACCGGTGTCTCTTTTTCATAAGACCTAAGGGCCAGAATATCTTTTATTCTTTCAAGCGTAACCGGTTCGCCGTCGCAGTAGTATTGGCCTAATTTTGATACGGTAATGTATAAACTTTCCTGCTCGGCAGATTTTACAATTCCCGCGGGCGGGTCAAGCTCTACCCCCTGCGGAGGCTCTGTTGTTGTCGTTGTCATAAAAAATATCAAAAGTAGCATGGCCATATCAGCCATGGCCGCCCCTACAGAAACAGGCTTTACCTTTATTTTTTTAAATTCTTTTTTTACCATGGTTTATCCCTTTATTTATTCTGCGTCTTTTACCGATATTTTTTTTATTTTCGCGCGGCTCGCTATACTTAAGGCGTCAATAAGCCTTTCGTACCGCACCGTTTCATTCATATAAACCACGAAAATCACGTCTTCGGTTTTTTCTTTTTTCGCGTTTAGCATCTCAACGGCTTTTTGTTCATCAACGCTTTCATTTCCTATTTTATAGCCATCGGCCATAGGGGTTATCTCAAAAAGCTGCGACTCTTCTACTTTTGACGCGCCGCCCTCTTTTGAGGGCAGCGATAAAAAAATTCCCATTCGCATTAGAAATGAACTCGTCACGATAAAGAAGATAAGAAGTAAAAAAGCCATATCGCCGATGGACGATGTTTCCAGCTCGTCGGTTTTTAAAAAACTTTTAAACTTATTTTCTTTATTAAAATACAGATTCATCATTTTTTATTCCTTTTCTGAATAAGGCGGCAGTTTTTCGGTTAAAGCCGCTATTATTTTATCTGCGTGAACATATTGTTTGCTTACCACATGGGCGAACGCGTGATAAAAAGAGAGCGTCAAAACGGCGACGGCCAGCCCGCCCGCCGTTGTAACAAGGGCGACCTGTATACCCACGGCCACAACCTTGGCGTTTACCACCGAGGCCGTGGCAATGGCGGCAAACGCTTTTATCATACCGATAACGGTGCCAAAAAAACCGATGAGAGGCGCGAGATTGCCAATACCGTGAATGAGGTTTAATCCGTTTTCAAGATCGCTGAAGTAAAGCTGCATGTCTTCGCGAAGGTCGGCTTCAAGCTCTTCTTTATATTTCTTTTTATTGTTTGCCAATTTTTCAAACAGTCTTTTTTCAACAGATTTTTTTTGCCAGGCTTTTTTCTTAAGGTAGCGCCAGCTTCTCTCTAATACAAGCGTCATGCCCAAAAGAAACATTCCGAGCAAAATATACATAATCCATCCGCCCTGCTTTATGGTTGTAAACAGATTTTCTTTTTCTGGTTCTTCTATAGCTTCTGCGGATGGTTCAGTTTCGCCGTTATTTAACGCTGAAGCCTGTTCTTGATTTTTATTTTCAGAAACTAAAGTTTCTGAATCATGGCCCGCGCTTGTAACTTCGCCTTTAACATTTACGCTTTCTGCTTTTTCGCTTTGAGCATAGGACACAAAAGCAAAAAGAAAAAGAAAACATAAAGCAAAACCTGATTTCAATATTTTTTTAACATGTTTTTTCATTTTTTTTCTCCTTCATTAAAATTTGAATTCGACCCCAAAGTTTGGTATAAGCGCCAGAGCGGCGGTAGAACCGTATGCGGGGTTTATGCCGTCAGCATATGATTTATTATAGGCCCAGTTTTGCGAATCGTCGGGCTTGAAATTATAGATATTCAAAAACTCAATGTACCACTTAATGTGTCCCCATTCATATTGTGCCGTTCTTGAAAAGCGAACATCAAGCTGGTGCTGGGGCGAACGAAACCGTGAATTCGAATCTCCGTAGACAGGCGCGTAACGCGTTCGGTTCGTGACCCCGTCGAGAGTATAGACGATACCGCCGTCATCGGCGATTATGGGAGTCTCTGGGTATGAGCTGTAATACTGAAAACGAAGGCCCAAAAGATTTAACCCATAGCGAATACCGCTTACAAGTTTTAACGAATGCCTGCGATCATAATCGTTTGAAATCCATTTGTCGCCTAAAGGGTCATTTAATATATTTGACTTTGTTTCAGATTTTCCATAGGTATAGTTAATCCATCCGTAATAGTCAAACTTTCCCGAGGCGCTCTCTTTTTTTAACGAGATCTCAACGCCGCCGGTTCTGCGCTGGCCCTGATTGTTTGCTTCTCCCGAAAATTCAATCATGCGATCAAAATTGTTGAGATAACCTTCAATTTTTACCGAATACTTTTCTTTGAACTTTTGTTCGACGCCAAAAGATCGGTGAATCGACCTTTCGGCTTTTAAGCTGGCTTCAAAAAGCTGGGGAAAAAATTCAAAGTAATAAACATTGGTCTGGGCAAATGAGCTGTATTGCCCCCCCGCTAAAGAAACGGTCGTATCAAAAGGCGATGTATAGGTAAAACGTCCCCGCGGATCTATCGTAGTCAGCTTGTGTTTGCTTAAATGGTCGGCGCGAAAACCGCCTGCAAGTTCAAAACCTTTATATTGAAAACGGTTTTGCATATACCCCGAAGCGCCAAGGCTTTTACCCTTTTGATCGATATCGATAACCTCATAACGATTGGCGTCAGTTGGGTTGGTTAGATCAATCAATCCGCCCCCTGCGATTGTCTGTTTGGGAACCATCGTTACACCCTGCGCCAGGAAATCATAATAAGTAAGTTCAAGGCCGGTATTTAGAATGTAAAATTCTTCAAACAACGAAAGCCTGAAATCATTTTTTGCCCCGTACATATTAGGATTTGTTGTTACGCCATGATTCGCGGCCCAGCTTGCTACGCCCGCGGTTTTATTGTTATATCTCAGTTTAGATTCATTCAGCGAAGTAAACAATCTGAAATCATTTTTTATTTTTGAAGAAGGCAGATAGGTGTGCAGTATCGACTGTGTGTGAAAATACGACTTTTGAGCCGCCGCTATATCAAGGGCGAAAGGGTCGGCGCCTTCATCAATTAATTCTTCTTTTGTTTTTACCTCAAAATTGATATCAAAGTTTAACCCCTCGGCGCCGCCAAATAAAAAAAGAGTTAACGCGTGATTTGCGCCAAGAAAGTATTTTCCTTTTAGCTGGTAATCATAATAATTGATATCGAAATCGACTCCCTCATCGCCGGTCATAGCTTTCGCCAGCTTAGGCGCGAAAAGAGATATGTATCCGTATCTGGCGCCGGCCAGCCAGTAGCCGATAGTTTTCTTTTTATCAGGTTTTTCTTTTTCATTTAAAACCGACGGTTCTTCTATTTGCACGGGCGAGAGTACCGTTGCGTTGGCAGAAAGCAGACTGATGTCGGCAAACATTTGAAATTTTTTAACCTCGTCTATAGTGTTAAATTCTAATACAGAGCCGGTTGCTCCCCCGTGCATCACGGGAAAAGACGATGAAAAAACATCAATGTCGCGCAGCATTTCATTGTTAAAAATACTGTGCAAGGCCCCAAAATGCTGAACCTTTCGAACGGGAATGCCGTCTACGTAAAATCTGTGGTCGTCTGGTCCTAATCCTCTGATGGCCAGCCAGCCAAAGGGGCCCATTGTTTGCCCGCGCTCAATGCCTGCCATTGTCTCGACGGCTCTTAGAGAATCGCCAAAAGTTCCCGGCACTTCTTTAATTTCTTCTTTGGGCATTGTGTAGCGTGATACTTTTTGAACGTCTCTTTCGCCTTGTATCGTGATGGCCCCGCCCCCTATTGTAGGCGGTTCAAGAGCGATATCAAGCGTAATGGCGCCGGTTACTTTAACTTTTTTCGTGACGCTTTTCATGCCGGGCGAATTAATAATAACCGTATATTCGCCCGCCGGTAAATCGATATTATATTCACCCTTTTCATTGGCGTTAACTTTTTGCTTTACCTCGGCCACGGCGACAGTCGCGAATTCAATTGGCCTGCCCGTAGCTGTGTCTGTGATGGTTCCGCTTAAAGAAAAAGTTTCGGTTTCTTGTGCGGATGTATTGGCCGCGCCAATCATCATCATAGCCAAAATAGTAATCTTTATTTTCTTTTGAACTTCTTTAATATTCATTTTCTTTCTCCTTTGATTTTAATAATCATTATGCCCTGCTTTGGTTTTGTAAAAACAGGGCATAATGAATTTTATTTTCTACTTGCCCCTTTCGGCGCATCCACATTTTATCTCGTAACCTCCCAAAAACAGAAGAGGCATTCCGCCCCCGCCTTTCTGGGAATATTCGCTTATTTCGGGATTGGTTTTGCAAATAGCATTGCAATTTGCCGCCCCCTCTCTCATCTTTTCTGTGTATGTAGATTTGCAGTTTATCATCAGCAAAACTACCAGAACCGCTAAAATCGTTTTCATATTTTGTCTCCTTTTCTTATGATTTTCATAAGACCTTTTGTTGTCATTTATCTTCATATACCCCAAATAAGTCATAGGGCTTCTGAAGATAAAATTCATTAGCAAAATATGCCATGAGAATAACTAGAATGATAAACGCCAAAAGAGCTATAACCTGAGCTTTTGATATTCTTTGAATTTCTTGTTTTGATTTTTTATCGCATATTTCGCCCGCGCAAAACTCTGCCTTGTCTTTGAAAAACAAGGGGTAAAATTTACAACCTAAGCAAATGCCAAATGCCGATTCAAAAAATAAAAACATCATGCATATCATGCACGTTATGCCGGTTATGGGGCTTTTCGCGTTAAGCAATACTTGAAACACCAAAACGGGCGTTCCCAGAAAAACTCCAATTATCCACGCGAACTTCTTTTGCTTCGCGCCCACATATTCAGGAACCTGGTTTTGAACAATGAACCTTCCCAATATAAGCGTAGGCGCATATTTAGGGTTGATAAAAACGCGGATGATTAAATCTGCAAGAAAAATTGTAATTACATATTTCAGCATTACAAAGTTTCCCGTTAGAACACATAATAAAAAAGAAAGAAACATAAACAGGAATATAATTCCCGCGGCCGCTCTTATTTCTCTCTCATTTAAAACAGGAAAACTGTAATCTTTTACGTCTTCGCCAAACTTTATTATTTTCATTTTAACTCTTCTCCTTTTCTTTTTTTAATTTTTAGATTTTTGGTTTCGGCAGCTTCTGGCAGATTTATCTGGTTTACCGAAAGAAGCGTCATTCCTGAATTGCGAACCTTTCTTAACAAACCATGCAGAGCCGCCTGATCGGCTACCTCGCCGGTTAAAAGAGTATGGCCGTTTTCTTCGGTATTCACCTGAAATCCGTCAAACCAGCCGGCCCAGTTCGAATCTAAATGACCCTTTATTTTAATTTGATAAAGATTCTGTTTATGATTCTTTTCACTTTTTTTCATGACACTTTAATACACAAAAAAAAGTATGATCGTCAACCTACTAAAGTATGATTGGGGGTATGAGTGAGGGGGTTAAAACTTTTTATGGTAAAGTTTTATAAATTTTTGTGAAAGAGCGGATCTTGGCATTACAGCAATAGATTCGGGTCGGTATTTGTCGCCATAAAAACCGCCTCGCCCGCTTCTTCATCAGAAAAGCCCAGTAATATTTTATAGACTGCGTATATGTAATCTGTATACTCTGGCGGCAGCGGCTTTCCCGCTTTTCGGATGTTTTGCATTTTACCGCGTATTTCGTTTAATGTTTTTTCTTCGTCTTCTGTTATATTGCCTATGACTTTTTTGCGGCAAATGGTTCTAAATTCTTTTATGCTAATCATGTAACTTATGTTTTACGAAGCCTTATTTTATTCTTATCGATAATAATCAATGAACCATATATTTCTTTAAATCTAATGATTCCTGCGTTATGACAATTTTTTTTTAAGCAAACAAAAGCCGTCGGCCTTTAGGCTGCGGAATTGGATCGCCAAATTCTTTGGCTGTTTTAAGCCATAGATCGATTGCATCATTAATGTTTTTCAATGCCTCTTCATTTGTAGCGCCATGCGCCATACATCCGGCTAATTCAGGAACCTCGGCTATAAAGGCTTTATCTTCATTGCTAAAATAAATAATAATTTCATATCTATTCATAATTCTCTCCCTAAATTATATGATGTGAACCGCTTATTCTCATATCAAATTCTAATTTTTGCAAAAAACTACATAAGTCTTGAAAATTAATATTTGCGTCAGATTGTCCCTCTATGATCTTTTGATAAAGCTTATCATATGACCCCATTTATGAATTAATATAATATCATTCTATCAGGTTTTCAATCTATTTTTTTTTTAGGGCGATTAAAACTAAATATAATAATTGCAAAGACAAAGAGATTTATTAAATTGCCGATTGTTGTATGAGCGATAATCATTCTGTAATAAACAACTATATAAAGAAGCTTAATAAAGAATTTCATACCGGCAGGGCGACCGAGCCCCTCGTGGGGAGGGTCGTCGAGTGGGCGCGGCATCTCGATACGAATCGCAAAGCGATTCACTCGATGACCGCGTGGGAGTTTTATATTGGCGGTTATCAGCCTGCGCAAAAGTGGCTGAAAGATAGAAAGGGTCGAACGCTAAATTACGAAGACATCGCGCATTACCAGAAGATTATTGTGGCGCTGAGCGAGACGGCGAGGATTATGGGGGCGGTTGATGGGGTTGGAGTTTGTTAGGAGGTGATTTTTCGCACCCTAATAACCAGCCTTCATCATAAGAAGACGGCGAAAGCGGTTTCAATACCAGACTAATACAAAAAGAATGGATATTAAACATTCAAAGACAATGTGAAAGAAACGAAACTTTATTTTTCTTTAAACAATGGGGCGGATTAAATAAGAAAAAAAATGGCCGTTTATTAAACGGTATAGAATAGAATGAAATGCCGCCGCTAAAAATCACAGAAAAACAAATTGCTTTCAACTGTTAAATTGTAATTCTTTAGAGCGCGAGGGGAAGGATGCCCGAGCTCCGGAGAAACGTCTGGCATCGTCGACTTCTCGACCTCCTTGTCGAAGTCGACATTTGGGACATCCTGTCCCTTGAGGCCAGCCGAAAGCGAAGCTAGCCGTAGGCACCACCGGCTATCACCCGCTATCCCAAATTTAAATACGTATACAACATGGACATGGTTTGAACCTTACGTCAGTAAAAATGATCAAAAGAAAAGAATTCAATGAATAGAGTATTTTAGTATATTTTCTTTTTTTATAATTACAAAGAGTTTTATATTTAAGGAGATAATATGAACAATGAATTAGAAATAGAATGGAGCAAATTGAAAAAAGCCGGATTAATGAAGTATCTTATGATACCAATTGTAGTTGTATTTGTATATTTGTTGAACCCTTTTGTGACGGTTCCCGCCGGTCACCGGGGCGTGGTTTTGAATTTTGGCGCCGTATCTGATAAAATCATGGGAGAAGGATTGCACCTGCGCATTCCTATCATGCAAAGCATTATAAAAATGGATGTTCAGCTTCAGAAGTCGAACACCAAGGCAGATGCGGCAACGAAAGACCTGCAAAATACTAAATTCGCTATTGTTATCAACTATCACGTTTCTCCAGATAAAGTGAACTGGGTATATCAAAAGATAGGCGCCCAATATGAAGATAGAATCATCGATCCGAATGTAGAAGAAGCTGTAAAAGCTATTTCGGCAAAATATACGGCTGAACAATTGATTACCAAACGCCAGTTCGTGAGCGAAGAAATAATGGCTTCTCTGAAAGCCAAGCTGATTGTTTATAATATAGTAGTAGATAATTTTTCTATTGTCGACTTTGAATTTTCGGCGCAGTTCGCAGAGGCAATCGAGCAAAAACAAGCGGCAGAACAAATGGCTCTGAAAGCAGAAAGAGATTTAACGCGTATCACCACAGAGGCAAAACAAAAAGTAGAAGGAGCCCGCGCAGAAGCAATGTCATTGCGTTTAAAGCGTATGGAAGTTACTACCCAACTGTTAGAGTTAAAGAAAATTGAAGCTGAAATGAAAGCCATTGAAAAATGGGATGGTAAGCTGCCTACATATACCGGCGGCGGCGCCATGCCCTTTTTGAACATAGATAATAAAAACAAATAATAAACAGGGAAAATCTATACGCGCCGAAATTCTTCTAAAAGAATTTCTTGAGCCTATGATTGTAATACAGGTTAAACCTGCAAACAAACTATGATTTAGCGAAAAACAGGCCTGAATATAATATCGAAGGATTAGTTTCCGATAAAAAAAATATTTCTATTCAACTTGAAATCTCAAAATATTTGTTGAGAGAAGATATATTTAAGAACCTCTAACCGCTTTGCCGAACCTGCGAATATACTCATCTTCAGCCGATGAAAGAGGCCCTTTTTCTAGCGCTTTTAAGTTATCGATTAATTGGTTCTCGTTTGCCGGCCCGCAAAGAACAACATCAACATGGCGATTGGTAAGACAAAAGCGGTAACAATCTCCCGCTGTCATGACTTTGTCTTCCCATCTTTTTGGCGGTTTTAAAAGTTTTCTCCATGATGTGGCGGTATAGGCGATGGTTATGGGGCGTCGCTTCTCATAATTAGGGAAGATATCAACTTCGGCTCCCGGATGTGCGGCGTTATATCGAATCATCAATAAATCAAGAACAGATTCTACGGCCAGCCGCCCCGCCCTTTTGCGATCATGAATAGATACGCCAAGGGCTCTTACTAGACCCTCGTCGCGCAAGCGCACTAGTTCTTTTTGAATTCCTTTCGTAAAAAAAGACATTCTGCCCAGCCAATAAAGCTGAAATACATCTACATAATCAATATCAAACTCGCGGCAAAGCTTCTCTACTCTCTTGCGAAGACTGCCCTTAAAAAAACCAAGCGTGACGCCGGCGGCCAATACATATTTTTGACGTTCATTTTTAAGGGCTGTTTTTATTACATCGAACGCTTCTCCTGTACCAAATCTTGTCCAGAATATGTAATTCATCCCCAATTTTAAAGCGGTTTCTACGCCCTTACCGTCTATGCCATGGTTAAAAGAAAGGCCCAAACGGTGAACCCGTTTTTTTATCAGGGGCAGATTTCGGTAAATAAAATCTTTATTTTTCATATCGCTTAATTTCTCTTTAGCTCTTTCTACTGCGCCGGTCTGTTTATAACATTAGCGTTTAACTTAATATTTTAGATTCCTTCAATAATGCGCACATCGCGCTCGGCGCCGTCGCCTAATACTTTTAAAGCAGCCTGATATTCTGAACTTTCATAAACGTCAATTGCTTTATTAAGGCTTTCAAACTCGACGACGACCGCTCGCTCTATCAAGCCGCGTTCATATACTTTTTTCGGTTTGCCCCTTACTAAATATTTCGCGTTTTGGGCCTGCAATACCGGCCCCGCTAATTTCTTATATGCCTCTAATTTTTGTTCATCTTTTATTGAATGAAAAACAATAACCCAATATCCTTTTGGCATAATTTACCTCTCGATAATACATAGAATTTAAAAACCATATATATTTATTTTATTAAACTGTATAATCATAATTTTTCATTTATATTTCAATCGGTAGATACTTCAAACAGCACGTTAGCCAGTCTCTTTTCAATCATTGATATTACATCTTTGTCGCTACCGATAATGCCAATGTCGGTGTTAATTTGAAACGCGACAGCGGCCTTATGCCTTGTATAATACAGAAGACTCGAACAATAACCCGGAATCCAACCTTTATGGCCGTATGTAATATTGCCCTTCTTATCTTCTTTAATCGTTGTGCCAATACCGTACTTTGTACCGGGAGCCGCGAGAACGCCCTGAAAAAGCTCTTTCAAGTATTTTCCCGATAGGGCCCTGCCTTCATACAGGATTTTTCCCCAAAGCGCGAGATCTTCTGATGTGCTGATGAAACCGCCGCCGGCCCATTCAATACCGGGGTTCCATGACATCAACCCGGGCTGAATTGTTGTTTTAGCGGGAAGCTGAAAAATGTTATCGACAGAAAGATAACCCGAAGCCAGATCGGTAAGATTTTTTTTGTCGGATGGTTCGGTCATGTTAAGATTCAAAGGAGCCAAAATTCTTGATCTTATTTCGTCAAAAAGATTATTTTCGGTTACTTTTTCAACAATGATTCCCGCGATAATATATCCCGTATCGCTGTAATGAAAGCCGCTGCCCGGTTTAAATATCGCCGCGGCGTCTAGTATATATGTGATAAGCTCTATAGGTTTAAGATGGGGCATTTCTCTCTTTTTGCTCTCTCTAATAGCTTTTATAAACCTGGGCGATTCAAGATGATTTTCAATGCCTGAACTGTGAGTTAAAAGATGCCGCAGCGTAATCTCGTTATTGTTGGCCAGCCGGTTAAACCAGTTTTCACTGCCAATATATTGTTTAACGGGAACATCTAAGTTCAGTTTTCCCTCCCTGACAAGATCAAGTATGACGGCCCCGGTAAAGGTTTTACCGATACTTGCCGCCAGCATTCTAGAGTTTATGTTCATGGAAGTTTTTTGTTCTATGTCTGAAAAACCGGCGGCAAATGCGTCAACAGTTCCATCATGAAGAACATAAGCCGCCGTCATCCCGGGAAAACGATACTCTTTTACAATCAGCTCAATTTCTTTTTGAAAGCGATTTTTTATTTCTGATTGATTTTTCTTTTCGCGGCAGCCCTGCAAAATTATTATGCCGGATGAAACAACAAAAAAAAATAATAATCTTGCCGCCATACCGGCTGTTACCTTTGTTATTCTAATTAATTCAAAAAAGTGTACCATTGAAAATTTAATTCTATTAATAACTTGCATACTATTTCCTTTTAAATAATCTTTCAATTTCATATAAATATGGAGCCGTGTAGCAAGTAAGAAATTTGCCGCAGGGGCACAAAAGCACATTTTTGATTTTATAAAATTCTCTGTGAACTCTGCGCCCCCTTGGCTTCTATTTTCTGTATTTTTACACACCCCCTTCATAATTTAATCAAGTACCTCTTTATTAAAAAACATCTCTCTGTCTTTTATCAGAACATAAGCTGTAACAATCAAAAGCAAACCTGTCTGAATTACCTTGCTGTCTGGATGGGTTGAAAAAATCTCATTGCTGATGTTCGCAGACAAATGAAATAGTATGGGAACCAGAATATTTCTTTTTGCTTTATAATAAAGCCAGTTCATTAGAATTACAAAAACAAAAAGGCTTAGTATGAAATTAAGAGAGTACAATGCCCCTTCGGCGATAACATTGCTGTGATAGTATCCCTTTACAAATGAGAGGGGCAGATGCCAGAACACCCAGTATACCGCGAATATCATAGATGTTTTAAATAGATTATATTTTCTGCGTAATGTGTCTGTACCATAACTGTGCCAGGCAAACTCTTCGAGAATAGGCGCTGAAATTAATATTATCCAGGGCGAAAAGAGCGCTGAAGTAAATGTCGCGTTACCTGTAATAATAAACTGATCCAGAGAATGACCAAAGAGCGTTGAAATAAGCTGCCCGCCAACCATGGTGAAAAAGATTAGAAAGATAGACAGAAATGTGTATACATGACTGTACTGCTCAATGTTAAAGAACCTTCTTTTAAAATCGGCAGTCAGCTCTCTGTTTCTGTAAACCAGAGCAAGCGCCACAATTACGGGCGCCGCAAGCCCGCACATTCCTAGTATTTGCTGCCCCAAGAGAGTCAGCATACTTTGTTCGGGCAGATGGCTAAGGTAGGCTACCGCAAACCAAAGTACCCAAGGGATGAGTACTGAATATCCGTAAAAAGTTAATGTTTTGTTGTATTTATGTATCATTTTTTTCTCCTTTATAAAAAATTTTTAAAATTGGTATAGGCCTTGAATTTCTGTATAAAATCCGTTATTAAGGTCCGTTGTGAAATCATCGCCGTGGCGTTCAACTGCCCCAAATGTGTATCCGGCAGATATCTTCAAAATTGATATGTCAAATGTGACAAAGCCGCCATAATACTGAACTGAGAAAACTTCTTCTCTGTTCGCCAGATCAAATGTCGCGTCTTCGCGTTTTAGGCCAATGCCGACGCCGGCAAAGTCGCCAAACTCATGGGTTGAATCGAAAAAGCGATACCATAAAATTGATTCAAAAATAATGTCGCCGGCATCGCGAAGTCTGTCAAAGCGAACATCATTGGTAAGTCGAATTTTGCTTTTGGCTCCGAGAGTCATAGAAAAGTTGGGGCCCGTTAAAAAGCTGAAATCAATTTTAATGAAGTCGCTTTCTTTTTGGTAGCGTATCAGGGGAACAGGAATAACCAGAAGAGGTTTTCCGTTAGAAAGTTTAACTCCAAAATCTCCCACCGCTAAGCCTAACCCAAAGATTAGAGCCGAAGATTCTTCGTTAAAAAAATCGTACCCGACAGCCGTACCCAGCTGAAAAGTGCGCAATCCGCCGCCAAAAGGATCGTCCGATTCGCTCCTGAATATCACAAGCGTATTCCACGCCTCATGATATATGTCTCCCAGAAAATTAGCGGCGTGATAATCTGAAGGCGCGTTAAAAAGAGGGTCTTTCATGAATTTGCTGTATTGGTATGACGCAACAAACATGTTTATATCATTCTTTAACGCAATGGCCACGCCGGGCGAATGCACGCTTTGAGATGCCAGTGACGCATAACTGTATACGCCAATGGGAATTAATTTATATTCATTTTCTTTCGCATCTTCCGACGCGACAAGATGACCAGAAAGAACCAGCAGTAAGAATGAAATTAAAAATATTTTCATGCTTAACCTCTTTTTATGATATTGCGCCAGATTCACTTCCGATGTTTTACAAATTTTTCTTTTTTTCATATTTTTTCCTTTAACTTGAATAATGTTTTCAAGTTGAGCTAAGCATATACTATTTTTTTGGCGCTGTCGTTCAGGTATGAAAAACCGAACCACTTTTTTTTTTAAAATAATTCCGATTTAAGCGATATTTATTGGCGCAATGAGAATAACCACGGCCATTGCGTCAATAAAACATCATTGCTTTTTTATTAAGTTTTGACGGTATTGAGTGGGAGTTGTATTATATTTTTTATTAAAGACTTCATGAAACGTGGTTTTCGAAGGGAATCCGGCTTCGTAGGCCAGATGTAAAATATTGATATCAGGTTTTGAATTCAAAAGTTCAATAAAGTAATCGCAGCGGTATTCATTGACAAATTGCTTAAACCCTTTGCCGAACTTGTCATTTATGACAAAAGATAAAACATTTGGATGTACTTTAATCTGGTTAGCGGCAAGGCGAAGAGTAAGCGTTTCGTCAAGGTAGAGTTTTTCGTTTTCCATAATATTTATAATTTTTTTCTTCACATCTTTTATTTGAGAGTTGCTAAGATTTAACTTTTTGCTTATTTTGTCGCGAACCTGCTGCCAGGTTAATAAAGTGGGATTTTGAACGGCAAAAAATGTGATTACTATCATAAAGACGCTCGCGCCGAGAATTTGAACCAGATAAACTTCTTTTAGAATCTTCTGGTAATATGTTTCTGCGTATGTATAAATTAATCCGCCGCCAACCATAAAAATAAACACAGATATCAAAGCGAGAAACCAGCCTTTTTGCCGGGGGTTTTGAAAAGATTTTTTTAGTTTATTGCGATGCAAAAAGATTAATCTGATAATAGCCGCTGTATAAAATAAAAGAGAGGCCGCCGATAAAAAATTAAAAAAAGCTACCAGAAAAGGAGTTGTGCCTGAAAAAGTTTCATTTATATAAAATTGAACTTCTTCCGTTGAAAGAAAAATAATCGGGAAAAGACAAAATATAGAATAAGCGGCAGCGGGTATAGAATGAATACCAAAAGAAAATCTGGGCGGATAATCAGAGTAGAAGGTATGATACACATAACGAAACATACATGGTCCGTACAGGTAGTTAAAAACTCCGGTTAACAGAAGCAAAGGATATTTGGCAAGCAAATTCGGAGTATCGGGAAAAAGCAGGCTTAAAGACAAAAACAATAAAACAAATGACAAATAAAGATTGCTCAAGTATTTTCGATTAGAAAAAACCTGATAAGCTAAAATGAAACCCATTGCCGAAGCGATGATAGAAAGTGTATATACTGTATTCGGTATGTAGGGCATGGCTCAATCATAAAAGAACAAATATAAATTGGCCGTCAAGAGAAATAAATACGGTTACTTATAGAATCTAATAATATATCTTACAATTGATTTTATAAATGAATAAAAATATTCAGCAATTACGATTGACAAAATGATTCAACAGAGCGTCTGTAGATATCAATAAGATTATGATTATATTAAAAGATATGCTTTCATCTCAAGTAAGAATTCGATTTTTGACGATTCTTATTACATTTCTCGCTTTAGGCGACAAAATTACGGCGCAAGAAATAGAAACAGAGAATCGCGCGGCGAATAAGATAGAAGATATCAAATCGACCGACAAAGAACAAAATAACGATTTCAATTTGCCGAAAGACTACAAGATAACGCTTGGCTATTTTACCGACTTAAGATTTATAGCTTCAAACGGCATTTTATTTAATAAGCTGGGATATGATCTTTATTATAAATTAATTTCGCCGCATATGCCCCAAACTATAGGAAAATTTGTTGAACCGGTATGGAACGCTTTTGTTACGTTCCATTTTACTTTGTGGCCCCATGAAGCGGGGCACTGGTGCCGGGCCAACCAGGCTGACGGAAATTTTATAATGACAAAATACCAGTTTCCAATTCCTGTTATGAAAATGATTATGCCCGAAGGCGGCCCTCTTCCTGAACAAGAAGCCGTTATGTCGTCGGGCGGTTTTGAAATAAACAATTTAATGCGCCGCCAAACGGAATATGATTTTTATTTAAAGGGTTATCGATACACAGAAGATATGGCGCATAGTTTTATTCAGAGCATATTTTTTCCGATGTATACTTTGCTGTTTGCCTTTACCGACCCCAAAAAACCTCAGACATGGGAAAACACATACGGCGATCCTGTTCAATACACAAAAATTATTTTTGAACATTATTACGGCAGACCGTCAATCAACGCTGAAAACAAAACAGACCCGGCTTTGGTCGCTTTATATAATGAAATTTTCTGGGTCAATCTTGCCGCAACATTTCTTGACCCCATGCTTTATCAATCTGCGCCGGCCATGACTGCAGATATAAATAAGCGGCCCTTGATTAGAAAGCCATGGTTACTGGGAGATAACGCGTTCAGATGGATGTTTTCTTTGCAGTTTAACCCCGGCGCCTTAGGTTATGAGGTTTATTTTACAAATCATTTTCGAATAAGCGAAAAATATTTCGCGTTAAATATCAGGTATGGGCGTCCCTTTAAAAATTACGGCTTTGGCATTTTTATGCCCGAAGTATTCTCTGGCGATACGTTCTCGCTGGGCGCTTCTGTTGATGTTTTTAATCAGGCTATTTTTGGCGCAGGCTTTGGCGTTTCTTTAATACCGGCTTTCCATTTTGGTCAAAATTATAAAATTGCTCTGGATATATCATATAAAAGCAAGGGTTATATTCTGGGCAGAAAGCTTGAAAAAGGCGCCGAGTTTTTATTGCATACAATTTTAGAGTTTTAAAAAAATCGTAAAAAAAAGTTGACAAAACGAACGAACGTTCGTACTATATCAAAATGAAAAACAAATCCAGGGATATTCTTTTTGCCGCATTAAGTTTATTTTCAGAGAACGGCTACCACGCGACTTCGATGCGGGCGATTGCAAAAAAGGCAGATATTGTTCAAAGTTCAATATATAACCATTATGAAAATAAAGAGGCCATTTTAATTGCAATTGTCAGGTTAATGAGCGATGAAGTTGAAAAAACCTTAGACATTGATTTGAAACTTTCAAAAAAAGAGAGAATAAAAAAATTCACAAATAAGATCAAAGAATCTGTAAATAAAAACAGAGAATTCTGGAGATTGATTCATTCGGTAAGAATGGGAAAAGATTTAATAAAAATTATTAATCATGAAGCCTTGGGACTTCAAGAAATGATAATGAAAAAGATCTCAGTTCTGCTAAGCGTTGAAAAAAAGCCTGTTAAAGAAGCTGAAATATTGTTATTCTGGGCCGCTATAGACGGTATTATTGCGGCTTTTTTGCTGGTAGAAAACTACCCGCTAGATAGAGTATTAGAAAACTTTTCAAAATTATTTTATGAAGGAGCATAAAATGAAAACAAATAACTGGTTAGATAAAAAAGAGTATCCGTTTCAAACGAAAAGCATAAATATAGACGGATTTATCATGAACTATACAGATGAAGGCGAAGGAGATAATCTTTTATTCGTTCATGGTACCCCGAGCTGGTCGTTTGGGTATAGAAATGTTATCAAAAAATTAAGTTCAAAATACAGATGCATCGCGCCCGATCATTTAGGGTTCGGTCTTTCTGAAAAACCCGAAAATATTGACTACACTCCGCAGGGACATGCAAAAAGACTTAAAGACTTCATAAAAGAGTTGAAATTAAAAAGCTTTCATATTGTGGTTCATGATTTTGGCGGACCAATAGGGTTAAGCTGCGCTATAGATATGCCCGAAAAAATAAATAGCATAACAATATTGAATACATGGCTGTGGCCGTTAAATGATTATACGCATTTTGCAAAACCTTCGAAAATTATAAAAACTGTCTTTGGGAAATTTTTGTACTTAAACTTAAATTTCTCGGCAAAAGTTCTTGTTAAAAAAGGTTTTTACAATAAGAAGAATTTAACAAAAATAATTCACCGGCATTATATAAAACCCCAAAATAAACAGGCCAGAAAGGCGGCTTATGAATTTGCCCTGTCATTGTTAGGCGAGAGCGATTGGTACGCAAAGTTATGGGAAAATAAAAATAAAATTCAAGGCATACCGACAAAAATTCTATGGGGGATGAAAGACGAACTATTGCCCGCAGATTTGCTGCTTGAAAAATGGCGTGAGGGATTTCCCGCCGCGTCTGTGATTGAAATAAAAGACTGCGGACACTTTATTCAGGAAGAAAAACCAGATTCTGTTGCACAGGCGATAAAAGAGCAATAGACACATGAAAATATCAATTTTGATCATGACTATACCTTTCCCGAAACCCATTCACCCTTAATGAACTTATAACTGAAAATAGAGCCCAATAAAATAAACCATATAAATACAGAGCTCCATAATCCCAAGGTACCCAATTTTAATGAAATGCCGAGAATATATGCCAAAGGCAGCATCGCGAAAAAAGAGATTAAAGCGTTTGCCTTTAGTACCCAGTAAACATACCCCGCGCCTCTTAACGCGGAACTCATTACCATTTGATAGGCATCGCCGGCTTGCGCAAGCGATACTATAATAAGGGCCGGTATGGCGTCTTGAATTACAAGAGTATTTTCTGTAAATATTTGAATAATTGATTTATTTAAAATAATGAAAATAATTCCCAGAATACTCATCATGAAAGCCGCGTAGTTAGCGCAGCGAAAAACAGCAAAACGGGCCAACTTAATTTTTTTTGAACCCATATTTTGCCCGAGTAGGGTTAGCGCGGCAATGCCAAAAGAAAATCCGGGCATAAAAGAGATGCTCATAATGCTGACTATAATATTAGTTGCCGCTACAGAGACCGTGCTAATGTTCGCCGAAAATTTATAGAAAATGAGAAAAGCAAAATGCATAAGAAAGCCCTCCAGAGCGGGGGAGAAGCTTAGGCGAGAAATATTTTTTAAAATTGTAAAATCGATCTTTTTCGCTTTAATTATAAAATAGGCTTTAAATTGTTTTTGAAAACAATATATAATAAAAACGGTTAGACCGGCAATTGGGGCCAAAGAAGAAGCCATTGCCGCTCCTGTTGCGCCATAGGCGGGCATGTTTAATTTGCCAAAAATTAGAATATAATTTAGCCCGATATTAGCGATGGCCACTGCAAATGATGATAACATTGTGATGCGCGTTATACCCGTTGCGTTAAAAAAACCAATAAAAGCGGCATTTATAAGGTAGAATAAAACGCCGGCAAACCGGTACTGAAGAAAAGGAGAAGCAATTTTTATCATGTCATCTCTAACGGCAAAAAAATCTGCCAATTGAGGCGATACAATAATGCCGGTTAAAGATATAAAAATTCCCAGGAAGAAAAAAAACAAAAGGGCCGTAAGTAGAGTCTTACCCGCCGCCGGTATTTTTTTCTCGCCAATTCTGCGCGATACAATAATTTGAATGCCGGTTGATCCTCCCATTAAAAAAGCCATGATTGTCCAGATGATCATGCCGCCTAGACCAACAGCGGCCTGCTGAGAAACGCCCAGCTTGCCTGTCATAATGGTATCGGTTATCATAACCGCGGTCTGGCTCATCATACCCAATGAAGACGGTATGGCGATTTGTAGAACTTTGCGGTTTAACCTGCTCGGTCTAAAAAGTAGAGTAATGCCCTTTATTAATTTCATTTAAAATTAGACTCGCAATCGATTTATGCTAAGTTGTCATAAATGCTAATAAGCTACAGGCGAAAACTGTTTTATGATATATAAGTTCAAAGATCAATAATGTTACTAAAGCGGCTCAATGATAATAATATTGTTCTTGCCAATGATATTTAAAAGAATAGCGAGATCAAATAAAAATGGCGAATCTTTATGATTTTCATATTTTAACATTCTTAATAAAGAAGAAATTTTAATTTCTTCAATAAATCCATAAGCGTTGGCAACTATGAATGTACCTGTATTTAAATCATACCCTATAATTGCCGAAAGGTGTGTGTCTGTGCTTTGTTTTTCAAAAGCGTTTATTGTTGAAAAATTTATACCCACAGGCATCTGGTTATCTAATGAATGAAAAACCTTTTCTAGAAGAAGACTGTCTTTTATATTTGAGAAATAGGTTACCCGGTAATTTTTTAGCAGGCGCTGCAAATTTTCAGAAAAAAACCGGGGGGTCATTCCTGATTTTCTTTGTTCTAAACCAAGTTTTCTCGTGACATCCTCTTCGCTTGCCCTCTCTTCTAGAAAAGAGTAAATCATTGTCATGGTTGCGAGCCCGCATGAGTACGGCTTTTGTTGTTTAATTACGGGAAAATCTTTTAACAATATTTTTGCCGGTTTATTTTCTTGTTGTTTTGTTATAGCTGAAATATCATCTGAAAGAGCATAGGCTCTGATTTGAATAAAAATAATATAGAATATGGCGCAAGAGATTAATATATAAAAGTTTTTTTTACTCATTGGCATCGCCATAACTCTGGTATTCTTACCGGCTCGTCAAGAACAGTTTATAAAATATTTTACTTGTAATTAAAAAACTTTTAATCATTGACCTTTTAAAAGTAAACCCCGAAAGAGTAATTTATAAATGAGAAGAAAAGAATTTTTAATAAAAGATAAAAAAATACTGGAAGATGTCATAAACAAATGTGAATGGGGCACTCTCGCGCTGGTTGATGAAAACGGCTTTCCGTATCAGGTACCGGTAAATCATATTTGGCACAAAAAGGTTTTATACTTTCATTCGGCCATGGCGGGTAAGAAAATAACCTTGCTGAAAAAGAGTTCCAAAGTACATTTTAATGTGGTTATGCCATTGTCGATAATTCCGTCATATTTTACAGATTCTCAAAAGGCCTGCAACGCGACACAGTTTTTTATGTCGGTTTCTGTTTCTGGCGCAGCAGAATTCGTACAAGAGATTTCTGTAAAAAGCGATGTGCTTACGACATTAATGCAAAGACTTCAAGCTGATGGACGATATAGGCAAATACATCCGTCAAACGAACTTTATGAAAAAGAATTGAAAGCGACAAATTTAGTTGCAATTAAGCCTGATAATATGACAGGAAAATTCAAGCTGGGTCAGAACCTTAACGAAGAGATAAAAAATCATATCATAGATGAACTGCAAAAAAGAGGCCATCCGATTGACTTGCTAACGGCAAGTTATATGAAAGAGTTTATGTAAGAACTGGTTTTGCTTCAATAGATGTATTTCATTTTTCTGGTTTATAAATGCGTTGCCAGCATTGCGACGACGCGCCCAGATAGAAGCACGGTCAGAGTTTCTCCTGTGAACCATCTTGAAAACACAGATATTCTTGATTCTGTTCATGAAATCATCTCGCGCATAAATTGAAAAGAATAAAAAGTACTGCATTATCTGACCATTTTCGCTAAACGGCTTTAAAGTCGCGATGCCCTCACCCTTCCAATAAGCTTATACCTAAGGATACCACTCATAGGGCCCAATGTCATTTTTTGAGCCGTCAAAATCGATAGAGGCGGCATCGTCATAACCCAAAGTGTTGCCGTCAAGATCAACAATTTCTATGCCGTTAACGGGATAATAGGCCGATACATCGCGGCCGGCATCTATGGCGATAGAGCCGGGTTTTAAACGATAATCTTCTACCAAATTGGTGTTGTTAGTACCCCAGAGGGTTACAGCTTTATTATGCACAGATGCGGCAGGTAATGCTGGAGTAAATGTTATGAAACTAGTTGATGCCGTACAATCAACTCCACCAGCAGAAATTTGAAGCGGAATATCGTTGTTATCATATTCAATGTATTCACCGGCTAAAAAATAATTGAGGGTACTGCATTCATTCACTTCTAAAATAATGTCATTGCCCTCATAAATACCGCCCCCGTTTGTATTAGGACCATAATTATTTGTCATAGAATAGCCCTTTGGCGGGTTTACCAATAGAGAATAGATATCATTGCCGACTGTGCCATCCAAGGTAATGTTTCCTTCAACGATGGGTACGTTACCGCTATTTATAAGAGCATCAGCGCCCCCTGCGGTTGAAGGATCTAATATTGTACCGTCGCCACAATTATTGCCGCTAGAGGGATTAATGCATGTGGGTTGGGATGTAATAAAGATATTGTTTGCGATCATTGCCTTTCCTTGTGCCCCGAAAATCCCATAACCATCGTTCGTACCGTCAACTTTGGTAACATCAAAGATATTGTTGGCTATAATATTTTCTAAGCCACCGCTAAAAATACCTTGTGCAGAAACGCCGGCTGTGATACGTATTAAATTATTCACAATAATAGAAGATGAGCAAACATTTGTAATGGCCGTAGCGTCAATACCTGCGCTAATTAAAATAATGTTATTTCTTATTATTAAATTTGAGGCGCCTATACAGCGTATAGCATTAACACCTGAATTACTGTAACCATGAATACTGTTATTTTGAATAACAGGTTGCGCGTTAGAATCAATATAAATAGTAAATATATTTCCTGAATATGTTACTGTACCGCCGTTAATGATGTTATTTTGAATAACAGGTTTAGCATATGAAAAAACATGAATTGCCCGTGATTCAGATGAGCCATACCCGTTAAAAATAGTGAACCCGTCTAAGATGGTATCATTGGTTACTTCAGGCCCGCTAATTCGAACTACAGGGTTTTCAGAATAAGTATTCGTAATTACTGTTTTATATAAATCTTTATCTCTGTTTTGAAAGTCGGCGCTGTAGCCGCCTAAGAGCCGCACATTTTTTGAGATGTTAACCCCTTGATTTAGATATTCGCCTTCTGCCACGCGAACTTCGGGTATACCTCTTAAAACATACAACTCAATTGCCTTACTTATTGTTTTAAGCGGCGCTTCTATATCGCCGCTGTTGGTATCGTCGCCGGTTGCAATACTCACATACAACACAGGCTGGTAAAAAAAAGAATAGGTTTGGCTTGCTTGTAAACCGGCCGCGTCGGTTACCCTTACAGAAAAACTATGCGCGCCTATGGTTAAACCGGTAACCGAAAGGGTATGATACCATAGCGCGGCGGTTGTAATTTCTTGCCACCCATTCTCATCAATTTGAACTTCTATTTTAACAATTTGGGTATTATCATTGGCCGTACCCGATATAATCATATCTTTTGATAAATACATCCCCTCTGAAAAGTTTAAAGCTTCAACCGTAGGCGGTACCTTGTCTACGTCAGTAATATCCTGAAGCTGTAAATTTTCGGCTACAGGCGCGTTTTGGCAGGTAATCGTCGAAAAAAAGACTAAACTCGCGATAACCGAAAAAGTTATTATTTTATTTTGCATAGTCATACCTTTTTATATTCTATCACTTTCTAATAATTCATTTATCATTGAAAGAAGACCCTTTTTGTTCGAATAATTCTTCTGCCCAAGTATGAAGTTTTTTAATTTGTGCAAGCGTATTTTTTCTATCAAAAGGCTTATCAATTGTAACGTCATCATATCGTAATTCTGTACCATAAATGGTAAGCATTCTTAATATAGAAAGTTCCTTTGGAACAGGAAAGCCGGCATCTTGCGCATAATCCATTAGAGTAGTTAAGTTATGAGTTCCTCTGAACTTTGCTTCACTAATCGTCAAAACAGCTTTTAATAGTTTCTCTGTTGCTTGTTGACAATGATAGCCAATAATCTCATCGCTAACACGTTCAGAATTTATAACTTCTTCAACAAGAATTTGATCTTCTTTTGCTTTCTTTAAGAAGATTTTCGCCTGTTTAAGCTGCTTCTTTATAGAGTACTTTGCCATAATTAAACGCTTCATAGTAGACATTACCCGGCACATCAAGCCAGTAATTGAAAGTTTCATCATCAACGACTATCACATCAATAGGCAGCTTGAGGGGCCGCAAGATGTCATAGATTTTTAAGGTTTCTTGATATTTATTTATGTTACCATTTTCGACGATCATAATATCTATATCACTATCGTTGGCAGCTTTGCCCTCGGCTTGTGACCCAAACAAGATAATAAGTTTTGGGTGACATTGCTCTTGAACCAGCTCTACAACTTTTGATATTTCTTTGTTAATCATCATTTGTATTACGATCCCTCTTTTATATTCTAATAGCAAGCCCCAATTGGGCGAAAAATTGTCCCGATTGTGTGTCTGAAAAAAACAAATGCTGGTAAAAGAAAGAGCTTTCAACAGCCAAATTTGGCGTTATAGTTGCCCCGGTTTTAAAACCTGCCTGCGTTAAAGGAGCCTGTATGTTAAAATCAAAACTTGTTTTTTGAGAATTGTCAGTCATATCAATTGGCGCGTATTCAAGATTCGTGAAATCTAAATTGCCTTTTCCCATGAAATATCCGCCGCCTAAAAAAGGATAAATATAAAGCCAGTTTGATATATGATAAAAATAACCCACCCCGGTTGAAACCGCGTAAGATGTAACTGAAAAAGGGGCCTTCGCGTCGCTCTTTGCGACAGATAACTCGGTTTGCCCCTGGTGATACTGAGCCTGCACCCAAATCGCGCTATCGGCAAAGAAAAGATCAAGACGACTGTATTCTACGGCAAAGATGAGTTCATTCTTAATATCTTTGGGAACAATTGCGGTATCAGATGTATAGACATCGGTAAAAGCCGCTGGTATAGAAATGGTCGAAATACCGCCCATCAAAGATATTTGATTTCGCGGAGGTAAATTTTCATCTTCTGCCGATGTTTTTTGCCAGTCTTCTTTATTTGGTAATATGGCTTTGGCTTCTTGTGAAATACGGTTTGCAATTTTTTCAACGGATGCAAATATTCTACTGTCAACAGGCCCTTCTTCAATAAATTCAGCAATAGTTTTCTTCTTGGCGATATCAAAAATACGAACCTGTGCGGCAATAATTTGTGTGTCTTTTTCTTTTCGCAGTTCATCAGATTTTGCCTCTGAAGCGTTGATAATTTTAAATCCGCCGGATATTACGACATCTTGTTTGGCAAGAAGCCCAAGATTCATCGCTGTTGATTTTGTGTAATAATCTTCTCTGAACAGAAAGTTTGTTTTAGAGACTTCGTCTATCTGTCTTTTTTTTGTTTCTCTGAAAGCAAAAAGTTTTTTTAGATCTTCGCGAACAGCATCTGTAATTGAAGCCTCAAGATATTGGTAATTAGAATTTTTATCAATATTAATAAAATCAAGTATAAGTACTTTCTTAAGAGATGCGGCATAAAGAGGCAATGAAACGCTTAAAGCTAAAAAGAAAGCGCCTGCCCCATGAATATATTTTACATAATTCATTTTTTAATACAAAAAATGTATTAAAATAACCTGTCAATAATTATTTATATTAATTCTAACACCCTAATCTAATAAAAACATACCCTTGCTAACCAAAACTGCGCCGCCTCCCACATCAATAGAACTTAACTTTCCATTTTCTTTCGTTATAGAAACTTCGAGACGACTTGGACGTCCCATTTGAATACCCTGGTAAATGGTAAATTCAAAATTGCCATGGGCAAGATAGCAAATATCTTTATCGAAACGCGCGAGAAACATACCCAAGGCCGCCGCCGCTGCCCCGGTCGCGGGGTCTTCATTTACGCCAAGTTCGGGGGCGAACATTCGCGAAGAATATTCTCGTTTCTCGTCTTTATTGTTTTGAGTAAATAAATATACCACTTTTATATTTTGAGATGAAATAATACCATTCCAGACCTGCCAGTTTATATTTGCTTTTTCAAGGGCGGCAATATTTTTAAGCGGTACCATCAACATTACGGCCCCAAAATTTATTTTGACAGGCGTAAGATTGAACGCGCCAATATCGTCTTTTTGTAAGTTTATGGCCGAGGCGATTTCATACTTTGATAATGACGTTTTCTCAGGTGTAGCAAAAGTATTTATATTAAAACGCATAAAGACCGGTTTTTTATTTTCATAATGAACCTGAACCTTCACGGGGCCAATTCCCGTTTCAAAAGTCGTTTCACCGATATGGTTTTCATCCTTGACCATCTGGCTTATCGCCAGTATGAAAGCGGTACCCAGCGTAGGGTGCCCGGCAAAGGGAAGTTCTTCAGCCGGAGTAAATATCCTCACCTTAAAATCGCAGGCAGATTTGTCAGATTTTGTTACGAAGGTTGTTTCTGAATAATTAAACTCCCGCGAGATTTTCTGCATGGTCGTACCGTCTAAATTTTCAGCGTTTGGTAAAACCGCAAGCTGGTTACCGCCGAATCTTTCATTGGTAAATACATCGCAAGTGTAAAATTCAAATTGGCGATTCTTATGTTTATCAGAATGCATGCTTTCTCCTTTTATAATCAGCGGCTAACCATATTTTCTATGTCTGCCCGGTTTTCATACTTAATATTATCATATGTTTCTTTTAATAAGAATACTCCGCGTTTGGCAAATTTCATCTTAAACTATACATATTTATGAATTTTAGCAAAGGTACAGTTACGTAAATTGTTTCCATAACAGATAATATATATTATCTTGATACCATAACAGTTAAAATATCTTTGGAACTATGAAATTAAATACGCGGGCCAAAAAACTTCGGTATGAAACGCTGGCTGAAAAAATAAGCGATAAAATAAACGAGGGAAGTCTTTTACCGGGCGACAAATTGCCGTCGGTGCGCCGTTTAAGCGTTCAGGAAAAGTTAAGCGTAACGACAGTCTTAACCGCTTATGAATTATTAGAAAAAAATGATTTTATTTTGGCCAAACCGCAAAGCGGATATTTTGTGAAAAAAAAACGCGAGCCTATGCCAGAGCCAAAAACTTACCAGTTGCCGGCCGCGGCTTCTTTTGTAAACATTGACAATACGGTTTCTGAAATTTTATCTGGCGTAAACCAGGAAAATATCGCGCCTTTCGGGGCCGCCCTGCCCTCTTCTGAACTGTTGCCGGTAAACGCTCTCAATAAAATAACCGGCGAGTTGTGCCGCCGCAGCGACAACGCTCCGCTTAAATATGAATCGCCTTCGGGTTCTGTTAAACTGCGAAGACAGCTTAGCCGTTATGCCGCCGACTGGGGATGTCATTTGACGCCCCATGATTTTATTATTACTGGCGGATGCACAGAGGCGTTAAGTCTTTCGCTTCGCATAGCGGTTAAGCCCGGCGGTACCGTAGCGGTAGAGTCGCCCGCTTATTACGGCGTTTTAATGATTATCGCGGGCCTGGGATTAAAAACCTTAGAGCTGCCAACGCATCCGCGCGATGGCGCAATTCTTTCAGAGCTTGAAAAACATTTAAAAAAAGGAACCATTGACGCCTGCCTGCTGGCTCCTAATTTTAATAATCCGCTTGGTTCTTTAATGCCAGACGAAAATAAAGAAAAATTATATGGTCTCTTAAAACGCTATGATAAACCTCTTATTGAAGACGATATTTACGGAGATTTGTATTTTACGAAATCGCGTCCGTTAACGGTGAAGTCTTTTGATAAAAAGGGGATCGTTTTACTGTGTTCATCTTTTACAAAATCAATTGCCCCCGGCTATCGAATAGGCTATACATCCCCCGGCAGATATAAAGAAAAGTTAGAAAAATTGAAATTCATGAATACCGGCTCAACAAACACAATGGGCCAGCTTATCATTGCCGAGTACCTTTCAAGAGGAGGATATGACCGGCATTTGCAAAAACTGAGACAACTTTTATTTGAACAAATACAAACCGCGCAGGAACTTGTTAATCGTTATTTTCCCGCGGGTACGCGGGTAAGCCGCCCGCAGGGGGGTCTGGTTTTGTGGCTTGAGCTTTCAGCCGGTACAAATGCGTTTGCTCTTTATAAGCGGGCTCTAAAAGAAAATATAAGTTTTATACCGGGTCATATTTTTTCAAACACAACAAACTACCGACATTGTCTTAGAATTTCGTGCGGAGCTCTATGGTCAGAAAAAAACCGGGCCGCCTTCGCGAAACTAGGAGATCTGGCAAAGGAAATCTTAAAATAAAAAATTATGAATAAACATTATAGAAACCTTTTTGATATACCCAAAGATGTCGTTTATTTCAATGTCGCGGGTAATTCGCCCCAGCTTAAAAAGTCTACCGAGGCCCTGATGCGGGGTTCAGCTGAAAAGGCGCATCCATGGAAAAAAACGCCCAATCAATTTTTTGATCTTGCCGAAAAAATAAGAACTCTCGCGGCTGAAATTTTCGGCGGCGAGTCTGAAGGTTACGCGATAGTACCATCGGCCAGTTATGGAATAAGTACCGCGGCAAGAATTGTAGAAAAAACAATTAAACCCAATGAAAATATCATTCTGATGCAAGAAGAATTCCCCAGTAATGTACTGCCGTGGCGCCGGGTTTCAAAAGAAACCGGCGCAAGAATAAAAACCATCCGAAGACCAAAAGATAATAACTGGACAAGAGCAATATTAGCCGGTATTACAAATGAAACCAAAGTAATCGCCATTTCGCCCTGTCACTGGACAGACGGTACCATTGTCGATTTACACAAAATCAAATCGGAATGCGAAGAGGTAAACAGCCTACTGGTCGTTGACGCGACACAAATGTTAGGAGGTCATCCCATCGATATCGAAAAACTTGAGCCCGATTTTTTAGTCGCGGCCGGTTACAAATGGCTCTTATCGCCTTACGGATTTTCGCTGATGTACGCGGGCAAAAAAATGCGCAGTCAAAGGCCTCTTGAAGAATCTTGGCTGGCCAGAGAAAATTCTGAAGATTTTGCCAATCTGGTAAACTATAACGACACCTATCTGCCCGGCGCCAGAAGATTTGATATGGGCGAAAAAAATACGGCCACAATACTGCCCGCGGTAATTGCCGCGTTTGAGCAGATAAAAGAATGGGGTATCGAAAATATCAGCAGTCACTTGAAAATAATTAATGGGCAGATCATTCAAAAATTTGAACAAAAAGGATTTATAGTTCCCGATAAAAAATATCTAAGCCCGCATTTATTTGGGGTATATACCGAAGAAGAGCGCGTCTCTGACATTGTAAAAAATTTAACAGAACGCAATGTATTTATATCAAGACGGGGCAACGCTTTGAGAATATCTCCTCATTTGCATAATACAGAAAGGGATGTTGAAACGTTTATTCGTTGTATTGATAGAATATAGATTTTTAATCAATATCTATTTTTAATTTTCTACCGCCGTAATGTTGCGGTCGCTGAACCGAGCGCCTAAGATGAGAAAAAATCAACCACTAATACTTGACCATGTGATTAAATATTAATGTTGAGAAAGCTAAGGCTTATGTATTTTATTAAAGAATATTTTAAGAAAGTTTATTTGTTTACCTTACTTGTTTTTTTTATTTTTGGAATTTTTACTTTTAATTGCGCAAAAGACAAATCAGAGAAAAAACCAGAAATAAAAAAAGGGTTTGTCGATTTGTCAAACTGGAACTTTGAAGAAAACGGTAATTTTAAACTTTCAGGCGAATGGGAGTTTTACTGGAACCACTTTATAACGTCTGAAATGCTCCTAAAAGAGAACAGGCCCCAATTGAGCGGTTATTATGAACTTCCTAATAGCTGGAATAATTATAAAATCGATAGCGAAAAAATAGGCCCAGAAGGCTATGGCTCATATCGTTTGAAAGTGCGAACAAAAGATATAAATATAAAAAATAATACTTTATGCATTTTGGCCAAGGCAAGCAATTCATCTTTTTTAATATACGCCGACGACAAACTGGTATTGAAAAACGGAAAAGTCGGCAAAACCGAAGAAAGCAGCGGCAAACAAAGAAAAACCACAATGAGCTGTTTTGACATTCACTCTGAAGAATTTTCTATCATTATTCACACCTCTAACTTTAATTATCCCATAGGCGGGTTAACCAGCGATTTTTATTTAGGTATTGCAGAATCTGCTTCTAAACAACATTCAATAAAATTAGGGCTTAATTTATTTTTGATAGGCGGCTTTCTTCTTATGTTTTTATATCATTTCTCTATCTACTTTTTAAGAAAAAAAGATAAATCAACTTTATATTTCGGATTTTTTTGCGGACTCGTTTTTTTTAGACAATTGGTTTTTGATGATATTTTACTAACTCAAATATTTCCCAACTTTAGCTGGGAAATATTATTTAGAATAGAATATTTTGCCATTCTTGCTATTCTGCCCGTTATTGCTGCTTATTTTAAACTTTTATTTTCTGATGAAACACCAAATTTTATTTTAAAGATAACAAAAATATTTTTTTTAATATTTTCTCTGTTTCTCATCGGTCCTGTTATATTATTTAAACAACTAATGCCGATTTATCATATTCTATATATTTTTTGCGGGTATATTGGCTGCAGCATTTTGTATAAAGCCATAAAAAACAAAAGAACTGGCTCGAAAACTGTCTTAGTTGGATTCTCCATTGTTTTTATTACCATTGTAAATGATATTCTATATGTAAATGAAATCATTCATACTATGTCGCTGACTGGTTTTGGCTCTCTCGGCTTTATCTTTTCTCAGGCTTATCTTTTGTCGAAAAAATACGCGAATGCCTTTGAAGAAATAGAAGAATTAAATATTTCGTTAGCCGATGTTACAGACGAACTTCTTGAAAAAGGGCTTAAACTAAAAGTTATGCATGCAGAAAATATACGTTTAACTGAAATAAAAAAAGAAATTGAAATTGCTTCTTTGGTACAAAAAAAGATTTTGGTGCCCAATGAGGTACTGAGAAAAATCCCTGAATTTGATATCGACGTAAGATATTTGCCGATGAACAAAGAAGCGGGCGGCGATTATTATAACATTGTACATACGAAAAATAATCAATTTTCAATGATATTAGCCGATGCCATAGGGCACGGCATTCATGCCGCTCTTTCAACTATGCGCATAGACATGATGACCAAACAGGCGTCTTTAAGCACAAAACCCCATGAACGACTTAATTTAATGAACGATTTTATTTACCAAAAAAAATTTTCAGGCGATGCATGGTTTTCGGCCTTTAATTGCGATTACAAAAGTGGAAGACTTCATTATTCTTCGGCAGGTCATCCGATGCAGGCTCTCATTAAAACAAATCAAAATGAAATAGAATTTCTTAAAACTGAGGGCACAATGGTAGGAATCTTAGAAAACAGCGGATATAAATCAACACAAATCAAAGTTGAAAGCTCAGATATATTAATATTATTTTCAGACGGCGTTTATGAAGAATATAATGATAAAGGTAAAGAATACGGCGAAGAGAATTTTCATAAATTTTTACAACGCAATATAAAAATATTTAAGAAAGCAAAGTCTTTCGATATAAATAAAATTATTGTAGATGAAATAGAAAATTTCAGGGGCGATAAGCCTTCAAATGATGATATTACCCTGATAACGATAAAGTTCTTAAACAATATCAATTTTTAATTTTCTACCGCCGGTTATCTATTCAAGAAGTTCGCCGACCATGATTGAAAGCTCATGATATTCAGTTGGCTTGATTTCTGATATTTCAATATTTAAATTCATATTCAAAGTTTAACTTCAATAAACCATTTTGGCTTTATACGCTTGAAATCAGTTCGCAAATTATTTTTAAGATTTTTGTTTGAATCAAAAACAGCCGTTGAATTATTTTCTCTGACAAAAACGCACCAGTGCCATGCGGGTTTATTTTGTTCTTTGTGCCACTTTGTTGCTAAAAGCGATATATTGGGCAATGCCTCCCAGCTCTTGAAAGGTAAATTATTTTTTCAGTTCCAAATTGAATTTTTCGTTAAATCTGGGAATGCAAATTTCATCATTTTTTGCTTTTGAATTCTGCATTGACAATTTTATCTGGGTAGCAAGAGAAGAAAAACAACTCCTTGGTCTTCCGGAAGATGGTCAAATTGAAACTAGAAGCGCATTGATCTGGCGACCAGGAATGGGACTGGCTGTAACTATTCAGTTTTAACACAAAAAGACACTGACCTCTGGGTAAAACTGCTCCAGTGCAAATCGCAGCCGCATCCTGATAAATATGTTCATTCTTTAAAATAAATTTGACATATTATTTCAAACAAATAAATTGTATCTGATTAGGAATATTTGCATAAATAATATTGTAAACTCATCTTAATATAAAGACTTTCATTTGCGAATAGTAAACTTTCTTTAAAACCGAGGGTCTTTTACGCGAACATTTTTATTTATACTGTTTTTTCAGTATTGACGGCTACTGTATTTGGACAATAACCCCAAAAACGTAAAACGGCAGCGTATTTAATTCTGAAAAAAATAATCATTTTTGATTATTGACAAAGTTGAATTTTTTAGGTATAAGGAGTATTAAAAGCAGGAGCAGTATTATGAGAAGAATTGCGTTTATATTTTTTATTTTATTTTTTACAGGTATTTTAACCAAAACAGAGGCTCAGGATGCCGCCTCATCTGATACTGCCGCCGCTTCAAAAGCAGAAAAACTGGTAAAGCGGCGTGTTTTAATTCTTGATTTTACCAACGCGCAGAACAATAAAAGCTTCGCTTATCTTGAAGTGAGCATTCCTGACGCGTTTTTAGATCCGCTTGATAAAACAAAATCATTTGAACTTCTTAAAAGAAACGAATGGCAGAAGATGGTCAAGGCCGGCCAGTTTAAGCAAGAAGACGCTTATGATGAAGATATTGCCATTGCCGCGGCAAAAGTCGCGCAGGCAGATGTCGTCGTCATAGGCATGTTTGTGGTTTCTGGCCCGCAGATGCAGATGTTTTCAAAAGCGCTTGAAGTGTCAAGCGGCAGGGTTATTGTAAACAGAACAAACCGCACGAATGTTGACAGCGACATGTTTGGCGCGATTGACGAGCTGGCTTTGGGTATGAGCGCCGAGATGAAAGATAAACTGCCGCCGGTAGCCCAAAAAGTTTTAATTCAGGAAAGGGTAAAATATGTAGATACCGGCAAAATTACTTACGGCGGCATGTTGTGGCGCACCGCTTTAATACCGGGATGGGGTCATACCTATGCCATGCAAAACCGCGGGTGGATGTATATGGGTTTATGGGTTCTTTCTGCGTCAGCCTTTGGATACTATGCCTATGATACATCCGCGAAAAAAGACGCTTACGAAAAAGAAACAAATTTAAGCGAAATAGAAAGTAAATACAACGCTTATAACGGCTCATACAATATGAGGGCTTATGCTTCATACGCGTTTGCCGCAACATACGTTTTTGCGCTTGCCGATATTGCTTTTTTCGGCAGAGGATATGCCAATACCGCGAATAATTTTTCAAACATGCCGGTATTTTCTTTCGGTTTCAGCAGAGAAGAGAATTTAATTCAATTTAAAATATTAAATTACAATTTTTAAGAAGAGAGAATAACAATGAAAACAATAAAACTAATTTCAATTTTAGCGGCATCCCTGCTGCTATTTTCATGCATGGCAGGCGATGCTCCGCGTTCGGGCAATAACGATCCAAAAAGCGATGATTATGTGCCGCCGGTTACCGGGGGCGGGGCGATATGCGGGAATGGTTATCATGAACCGGGAGAAGCATGCGATGACGGTGGTATTCAAACTGTAGCTTGCATGCCAGATTGCACTTTGCCGACAGATTTAGATTCAATAAACTTTGATTATACCAATCTTAACTTTGACAATTTTACATTTAGCTTGGGAGATGACGAAGCAAACATCACACAAGATTTCACCGTACCGGTAACAGGTGATAGCGGCACAGCCATAAATTGGTCAAGCAATGACAGCAGTATTATTTTTACGGATGGTAGCGCAGTAGTGACTCAACCAATCGTTGGCGGTAATATTGTTGTAACCTTAACGGCAGAAATTATAAAAGGATCAGAAACTACAACCAAAACATTTATGGTAACGTTGCGTGACACTACTGCAGCGGCAGAGATTACATTTCAAACCAGTATGATTGGCGATGGCGCTATAACATTAAATTGGCTTGACCCGGGTACTGCCGATTTAGATCATCTTGAAATTACCTATTTGCCGGGTGGTACAACTCCTGTGACTATCGCGAAGGGTACGCAGACAAAAACGTTTTCAGGTTTAACGCACAATACAAGTTACACATTTACCGTAAAAACCGTTGATACTGTGGGCAATGTTTCAAGCGGTGCGTCTAAAACTGAAACAGCGATTACAAACGCGGGTTGTGTGGCTGATGATAAAGCCTCTCTTGTAATTTCTTATGCTTCAACAGATTCTGCGCTTGCCGTGTATCAAAATTTAGGTCTTGCGACTTTGGGGCCAAGCGGAACTACAATAAGCTGGGCGGCAGCATATACTTCAGGCGGGGCAGACGCTTCGGCTGTTGTCGCTTCAAATGGTATTATTACGCGTCCCATAGCAACCGGCGATGAAAATATTACCCTAACGGCTACCATTACAAAAAACGCGGCATCTGATACAAAAACTTTTAATATTACAATTAAACAAATCATGCCGCCCATTAAAACCTACCAGACCCAATGCAGGAACGAATCTGGTACATTAATTGCCTGCGCGGGCACCGGCCAAGACGGTGAATACCAAAGGGGCAGAACTGTAAGTTTCACCGGCCCAACCCCACACGGCACATACACATCAGATTATACCACAACAGATAATGTAACAGGTCTTGTGTGGAAGTCTTGTTCAGAGGGTCAAACAGGTGCTGCATGTACAGGCACGGCGACAACTCATACATGGGATACTGCCGATACCACAACCTGCAGCGCGTTAAATAGTGCCAATGGCGGTGTAGGGTACGCGGGTATTAACACATGGCGCCTGCCTACATTTGACGAGCTAAAAACATTAATTAATTACAGCGTTGTTAGCCCATCAAGTTTCGCGGCGGCTTTTCCCGCGACAGTTGTCAATCCTTACTGGTCGTCGTCTACGTATGTTGGTAATACTTCTAACGCGTGGTACGTCAACTTCATCTTTGGTCTCGTGGTCAACGTCGTTAAGACGGCTAGCAACTATGTGCGTTGCGTGTCTACGGGATCGCTTGATAATTCGCCTGTCTTAGAAGACAGCGTCGACGGTACGGTAACCGATTATACTACAAATCTTGTTTGGCAAAAATGTTCCATGGGACAAACAAACGATGCAAGTTGTTCAGGTTCAGCGACAACAGCCACATGGTTTAACGCCATAAATTATTGCGAGGGCTTAACTCTTGGCGGCAAAACTGATTGGCGTCTGCCCAATGTAACGGAACTTGAAAGTATTGTAGATAGAACAGTTTTTAACCCTGCTATTGATACTCTATT
>JAOUOT010000035.1 GCA_029880265.1 Spirochaetia bacterium
GCAGCGGCGCGAAAAAGAAGTTTTTCAGTTTAAACTGTAACGATGCGCATGAACCGCCAAATTGTTCTTTAGAATACGGTCAAAATTCCAACGAAGATAATCCCGGGTGGAGCATGATTTTAAGATTTCAATATGACAACAAAGCTAAAACCATTGATACAAAATCGCTGATTTGCATTCAGGTACCATAAGATTTTTTCTAATCGTATCCTGGTCTCGATATTAAGATTTATATCAATTATTCATTGACCAGCCGGGAAATCTTGTATCTAGGGTTTGCTGCCAAAGACGATCTATGCAGAATTTCATAGTAAATGAAAGCTTCCCAAAAAATGATATTTTGCTTGCTATGTCAAAGTCTTTTTGAACTTATATCATAGAAATATTTCTTTTTATGAAAGTACTAATTTTAGAAGACGAACGCCCCGCTGCCGATAGACTAAAAGCTCTAACCCAGGAAATATTGGGTAAAAACCTGACTTCTCTTAAAATTTTGAGCTCCCTTGAAGAGGCCGAAATCTTTTTTCAGGAAAATTATATTGATTTATTATTGTTAGATATAAATTTACAGGGTGAAAATGGGTTGCATTATCTTGACAGATTTCTTGAAAGAACGTTTCATACGATTATTGTATCGGGAGAGCTTGATTACGCTTTAGAAGCTTATAAATATGCCGTTATCGACTTTATTCCGAAACCTGTTACATCTAAAAGGCTGGCTGAATCTATTGAAAGAATTTACCCTGAAAAAAAGTTTTCTTTGTCGGCCATACCGGTTAAACAAGAAAACAAAGTTTATTTTTTAAAAGACACCAGTATATTGTATATTGAATCTCAAAAAGGAATGACTAAAATATTCTGCAAAGAAGACAAAGAATATACAACACGCACAACATTAAACAGTTTAGAAGAAAAACTCTCTTCAGTTTTTTTAAGAGTTCATAAATCGTTTATTGTCAACATAAAAGAAGTTGAAAACATAGAAAGCGAATCAGGCGGTAATTATTACGCCAAAGTCACAAACGGCGAAACTTTGCCGATAGGCCGATCATTTTATACAAAGCTAAAAGAACAATTCAAGCGCGCCGGCTGATTTAACTGCCGCCTTCCCGAATAAGCATTTTTCAAAACCTGCGTAAGCTAATTTTTCGCTTTTTCACCCTTTTAATGCCGTTCATCGCCAAATAATGCAGTTCAGCGACGAAAACTTGACAACCCTTTATTTTTACGATAAAAAATATCGATTTGAAAAGCATTTATTAATTTTTAGAATTTGCTTTCAAAGAAAAATTTAATTTTAGGAGAAAAAAATAATGAAAAAAATGATGAAAAATAGAATCAGTTTGAATCTTCGAATGTTATTGATAATGACGTTTGTTATACTTTTGAGCGCTTCTATGAATTGTTCAAATGACGAAGACACAACTGTAGACACGGTTGGTACGCCAATTTTTGACATTGCGGTGGGTACCTATAACGCCGACCAATCGGTTGTTATCTCAACAGAGACAGCAGGCGCTGTCATCTATTACACAACAGATGGTACAGATCCAACAGGTGCGTCTACCGAATATACGGCTGCTGTTTCGGTCGCGGGCCATGGTACGGCAATGACGATAAAAGCAATCGCAATAAAAAGTGACATGAACGACAGCTCTATAGCCGAAGCAGCGTATACAATTAATTATGACGCAGTATCAATGCCGGTTTTTAGTCAGGTAACAGGTACCTATAATACGAACCTTAGTGTCACAATAGATGTATCAACACCAATAGGGGCAACAGTAATCTATACTATCGATGGCAGTACGCCTGCTGCTGATACAGATTGTAATATTACAAATGGTATTGCCATTGCATCAGGCGATTCTGTAGCAATTACCACTACAGACCTTACTCTTAATGCGATAGGGTGTAAGACAACATGGGCCAATTCGAGCGTCAGTAGCGCCGTATATACCATTCAGACACTACCGCCAGAATATGCATCGGGGGCAACTGTTGGCACTTATACTTCAGGTCAAACGATTGATTTATCTAGCAGTACGGCTGCTACAACCATCTATTACACAACTGATGGCAGTACACCAGTATGTGGTTCCGGATTATCGGGGGTGGCTGATAGCTCTACTGCAACTGTTTTACTATCAACAAGTGGAGTTTATGATGTTAATGCTATAGCTTGCCTTGCAGGATGGACTGCTTCTACTGTCGCGTTAATAGGGACTTACACGATAACGGGTACGGTAAGCGATCCTGTATACGGTACACCAGGCGGCACGTTCACGAATGTTCCCGTAGATGTAACAATTACCGTAACAAACCCTGCGAGCGCTACAGTAATTTATACAACAGACAACAGCACGCCAACTGCCGATGCAGGCTGTAATGCTACAAATGGTACAGCCGTTGCATCAGGAACATCAGTTTCTGTTGGCAATGCTGGTTCAACAACATTAATAGCCATAGGGTGTAATTTAGACTGGATAACATCGAGCCCCGTTACCCAGATTTACAGCGTGATGCCTGGGTTTGCATCTGAACTTGCATACGGTAGTATAAGAGATGTTGCTGTCTCAGGTAATTATGCATATGCAGTAGATGCAGTCAATGGCCTAGTCGTGATCGATATAACGGATCCTTTGTCGCCGTATCAGTTAAGCGCTCTTAGGCCAACAACACCCGTATATATGCAGAACGGAATGGGAATATATATAATAGCAACTACAGCGTATGTTATTGATTATAGCGGCAACCTGTTTATCATAGATATCACGACTCCAGCCACACCGACACTCGTGGGTGCAGCAAATATCGGAGGAAGTGGCGGATATGATATATTTGTTGCAGGAAGTTATGCCTATATTGCAAATAATTCATTAGGATTTCAAATTGTAGACATCAGCACGCCTGCATCACCAACTTTGGTCGGCACATATGCAGCTACAGCAAAGGGCGTATTCGTATCTGGCAATGTTGCCTATGTCGGGGCTGGATATCCAGGTCTCCTGATTTTAGATATCACTGATCCTGCAACGCCAACATTGACAGGTGTCTATAATTCTGCTGATGCATATTCTGTAGTTGTTTCTGGTACGACTGCCTACTTAGCTGATAGCTGGAATGGTCTGCTGACCATCGATGTCTCAACGCTGGCATCACCAGCACTCGTGAGTCGATATGATACACCAGGCTCCGCATATGGTATAGATCTTGTGGGTAATTTGGCATATGTATCCGACTCTAGTGGCGGTCTGCAGATTATTGATGTCTCAACGCCGGACACACCAGTATTAGCAGGCAGTTACTACGATGCTGACGACAGCGCTTACCCATATAACGCTGTGATTTCTGGTAGCTATGCATATATAGCAGGAAACATGTTTCAGATTCTTCAAGTTGCTCCATAAAAGACTTTAATAATCTGACACCCCCTCCTCTTAAAAAAAGAGTGAGGGGGTTTCTTTTACAGTCTTTTGTAATAGCGCTCTTGCAATTGGCTGCTTTGCAATATAAGATTGTATATTCTACAACAGAGAATATTGGCACAGGCGCGAACAAGATGAACACTTTGGAACTGTCTATCGCGGTAGATTTTGATATCAGTATTGGGGCTTAAGAATTTGCAGAGATGAAAGGCATACTTTATTATATTGATATTTAGAAATGGCAAAAAAAGAACTATTATCTGCTTTATCTAAATTTAATAATCTACAGACAGTATGACAGAATTATTTGTATCTGAATTCATGGATGAAGCTCAGAAAGCGCTGTCTAAAGTCAAGAATACACCACGTGATAAAAATGATGTTTTGTAATTTAGCAATTTCCTAAGATTATTCAGGAACCTTTAATTTTACACTTTATCCCCGTGAGAAATCTTTATAACAGTTTTCCATCCGCCGTCTACTTTAAAAGATTCAAATTTCCACCTGCCCGCGTAAGCGCTTTCAAGCAGGGTTTTAATATATTTGCCCCCTACTCCTGTTCTTGCTGAATTATTGAAACCGGTCTTCAGCAGTTTTCCTTTGGTTTGAAAAGAATATTCAATGTCATTTTCGGTTTCTTTTTTACTTAAGATTGCGGTTTCATTTTCGCTTAACTCTTGGTATAAAAACGCGTTTTCAAGAAGAGTGTGAAATATCAGCGGGGGGATTTTTTCATTTTCTGTAATATTCTTGGTTTTAAGTTCAAAGTTTTTACCAAATCGAATGCCCATAATTCGAAGATGCGCGCGGCACAGTCTTAGTTCATCTTTCAGTTCAACTTCTTTTTGCTCTGCGAGTTTATAGGTTAAGCGAAATTCGTCGGTGAGATCGGCAATAACATCTTCTGATTTTTCGGGATTTTTTGATATCCAGCTAAGCATGGTGTTTAGAGAGTTTAAAAGATAATGGGGTTGAATTACTTTTTTGAGTTTTTCATAACGCACTTTTTGAGATTCTAATTTCTCTCGCGAATATAAAAGCTCAGACTCTAACGCTTTTCGCTCGGCGTCTTGTTTATTTACGCGTAGTATATTTATTTGATCAGCAAGAGCAAATGATAGAAGCACCATTTCGGCTACCGAGCCAAGAAACAATGAGTTTTCTGTAAAAAGATTTGAATTAAGTATTCCTTTTAGTTTAAGAATGTAAGGAGGTATACCAAGCATTAATCCGGTAAAGGCAATTAAAAACAATCGGGCAGCTTTGTATCCCCGAACATATACATAAATAGAAATAAATAAAACTATAACCGGCGAAAATAAGGACATATTGACATTAACAGTTATGCCGGCGTCTTTGAACCCTATAAAGAAAAGCGGCATCACTAAAGCCGTAATAGACAATAATACTTTTATGATAATATCTGAAACAGGCGAAGTTATTTTGGTTTGCAAAAAGCTTCTTGAAAAGATTAAGGCCCAAATAAGAGAGCTGTTGTAGAAAAACAACTCGATGGTATTATTAAAATATGGCGCGTTTGGCCAAAAATACTGCAGAGTCATGCCTTTATCGGCAAACATTGCCAGCCCCAAATTAACCGCGTATAAGATATAAAATAAGTAGTTTTTTTCGCGCGTGGCAAAATATAAGAATAAATTATAAATTGCCATTATAAATAAAATGCCAAAAAATATCCCCAGAAACAACTGCTCTTTTTGAACTTTTTCGGCAAACTTTATTGGTTCCCATAAAGTAAGAGGTAAAAACATGCTGCCGCCTGTTTGAATTCGCGCGTAAAATTCATGTGAATTTTTTAGCTCAACAGGAAAAACAAAGTTACGGTCGTCAATGGGCCTTTCTGAAAACGGTTTAAGCGAGCCAACTTCTGTTTTTTGCCATAAGTTATCTTCTGTTCGTTGAAATAATATAAAATTATACGTGGGAGGCGCGGCCATTTCTAACAGCCATTTTTTAATTTGTGTTTCTTGTGCGTCTATTTTGAAATGAAACCAAATAGCAGAGCTGGTATAGCCAAAGCCTGGTATTTTTTCTTCACTTTTTTGAAACTGATTAATATATTTTTCAGAAGATATATCGTCAATAGTCAGATTGCCGGTTTTATCTTCAAGATATTCTAATTCAAGACCCAATTCATATTTTTTTATATTGTCATTGATTTGAACCGGCGAAATTGAAAAAATCGAAGTTGAATTAACCAAAAAGACAAATATGAAAAAGAACTTTATTTTGATATTTGTCATAAATTTATTTGATAAGTCTTAAAAAGTAAGTTAGTTCTTCAATATCCGAGTCAATAAATAAAAAGTGACATCTCAGCGAAAGCCTTTTTATTTTCACATGAAGCAGCGAAAGATCGGTTGGATATATAAGTGACTATCCTGCTTATTTTTCAATTATTCTAAATAAATTCCCATTTTTTACATTTTATTTCTCTCAGGATGCTGTTCATCGCCAAATAATGCAGTTCATCGACAAAAACTTGACAAATCATTGTTTTTATGGTAAAAAAAGCAACTTTGAAAGAGAGACTATTGTTTTTCAAAAATGTCTTTCAAAGAAAAATTTGATTTAAGGAGAAATTACGATGAAAAAAATGATGAAAAAAATGATGAAAAATAAAAACAGATTGAATCTACGAATGTTATTGATGATAACGCTTGTGACGTTTTTAACTGCTTCAATGAATTGTTCGAGTGACGAAGAAGAGCCGGCTGGTATTATGGTAAATGTTGCCGAGTTGATTACTTCAGAAACCGGCACAACTGATAGCTTTACAGTTGTCTTAGAGGCAGTACCCAATGGCGATGTTGTAATTGACGTTGTTAGTTCTGACGAAACGGAGGCGAATGTCGATAAAGCAAGTTTGACATTTACAACCTCTGATTGGAATACCGCCCAAACTGTAACCATTACCGGAGTTGATGATTTCCTGATTGACGGAAACCAGACATTTGATGTTACACTAACTGTAAGCGAGTCGAGTACAGATACAACAGGTTATGCAGAGATCAGCATTCCATCAGTTTCGGTCATAAATAGCGACGACGATACAGCAGGTTTTACAGTAAGCAAAACAAACCTGACTACTGCTGAAGGCGCGACAACAGACACTTTTACTGTTGTGTTAAATACTGAGCCTGACGGTGATGTAATAATTGACGTTGTCAGTTCTGACGCAACAGAGGCAAGTGCTGATAAAGCAAGTTTGACATTTACAGCTACTGACTGGAATGTTGCTCAAACGGTAACCGTTACAGGTATTGATGATTTGAAGGCTGATGGTAACCAAACATTTAATGTTACGCTAACGATAAACGGCGCGACTGCAGATACAACTGGTTACGCGGCTCTTACAGTACCTGCTATTTCTGTAACGAACTCAGATGATGATACGGCTGGCTTCACTGTAAGTAAGGCAAGCCTTACAACCGCTGAAGGCGCGACAACAGACACTTTTACTGTTGTGTTAAATACTGAGCCTGACGGTGATGTAATAATTGATGTTGTTAGTTCTGACGCGACAGAAGCAAGTGTTGATAAAGCAAATTTGACATTTACAGCTACTGACTGGTCTGTTGCTCAAACGGTAACCGTTACAGGTATTAACGATTTGATGGCTGATGGTAACCAAATATTTGATGTTACGCTAACGATAAACGGCGCGACTACAGATACAACTGGTTACGCGGCTCTTACAGTACCTGCTATTTCTGTAACGAACTCAGATGATGATACGGCTGGTTTTACTATTGTTGGCGGCCCTGTTACATCAGCAGAGAATGGCATAGACCAGACTTTTACGATTAAACCCAATACTGAACCCGATACAGATAATACAATTACTGTAGCTATTAATGGCGATGCAACAGAAGGAACGGTTAGCCCGGCAACTTTATCATGGACAAGCGCCGATTGGACAACAGCAAAGACTGTAACAGTTACGCCTGTTGACGACTCATTAATTGATGGTAATATTGGATACAATATTGAACTTGATCCGGCGTCAAGTACCGAAACAGCTTATCAGTTGGTAGCGGTTCAAACAGTTTCGGTGACTAACTCTGATGATGATACGGCTGGTTTTACTATTGTTGGCGGCCCTGTTACATCAGCAGAGAATGGCATAGACCAGACTTTTACGATTAAACCCAATACTGAACCCGATACAGATAATACAATTACTGTAGCTATTACCAGCCTTGATGAATCAGAAGGTACGGTTAGCCCGGCAACTTTATCATGGACCAGCGCCGATTGGACAACGGCAAAAACTGTAACAGTTACGCCTCTTGATGATGGCATAGCCGATGGTAATATTGAATACAATATTGAACTTAACCCGGCGACAAGTACCGAAACAGCTTATCAATCGGCAGCAGTGCAAACAGTTTCTGTGACCAATTCTGATGATGATATCGCGGGATTTACCATTGTAGGCGGCCCTCTAACATTTGCAGAAAATGGTACAGCGCAGACTTTTACCATTAAGCCTAATACCGAATTGGCTGATAATACTGTTACTGTCGCTATTACCAGCCTTGATGAATCAGAAGGTACTGTTAGTCCGGCAACTTTATCATGGACAAGTATTGATTGGACAACGGCAAAAACTGTAACTGTTACGCCCATTAATGATGGGATAGCCGATGGAAATATTGTTTACAATATTGAACTGGATCCGGCAACAAGCACCGAAATAGCTTATCAATCGGTAGCAGTGCAAACAGTTTCCATTACCAATACTGACGTTTATATTAATGATAATGGAAACGGTACTGTAACAGTAGGAAATGGAAGCCTTACCTGGATGAAATGCAGTCAGGGACAAAATCAATTAGATTGCAGTGGTACAGCGGGAACTTATCAATATTGTTCGACAGAAACTTCTGATTGTCATGCAGGAACATATAGTGGTATTCTTAACGGTGGTGGAGCAAGTGAAGTTTGGGATACATGTCAAGCCTTGAGCGCTAGCAGTTTTGCAGGACGTACAACATGGAGGGCGCCTACATGGACTGAATTGACGGATTTTGCAGGTGTTTATACTGTCAATCAAGCCTTATTTCCCAATACTCCTACTGCACTTGGTTTTTGGACGGCAAGTAGTGGAAATATTCAAAAGGCATATTTCATTAATTGGTTCAGTCCCTATCAATGGTTCATTTATTCAAAAATTCAAAGGAAAAATGTTCGTTGCGTATCTTCAGGGCTGTAATATAAGAGAAACAAATATCTATTCTTTGTCGATTTGATTATTTCATCCGTCTTTCTTAGAAGCAGATATTTCAATAAATAAAGCCGTCTTACTCTTTAAGAGAGAGGCGGCTTTTTTTGAGACTCAAACATAGAGGCAGACAAAGTATTAGGCGCTCAAGATTTTGGGTTATTCGAGAACTATAAGAAAATAAAAAAATGTTTTCAGTTTTAATGCGTTTTAATATATTGTTCATATGGTACTGACAGAATTTAAAAAAGATTTGATTCAAATGATCGAAAAAATGCCCGATGACATCAGCATTTCTGATGTCATGGATGAATTGTATTTAAGGTTAGAAATAAATAAAGCGGAAGAAGAAATTAAAGCAGGCAAAAGCATATCTCACGACAAAGTTGAAAAAAAAGTTGAAAAATGGCTTGCCAGATAAAATGGTCAGAAAGAGCTTATCAAAATCTTGAATATAATTTTGAATTTATCGCGCGGGATTCTTTGAATTACGCAAAAATTTTCGTAAAAGGAATATTAAATAAAATCAATTTATTAAAAAATCATCCGTATTCGGGTAAAATACTGCCTGAAATGAACAAAAAAGAATATAGGCAAATATTGTACAAAAATTATCGTATTATTTATAAAATTGCAAATGATAAAAATGTAGAAATACTTTTAATTCGTCATGGCTCTATACCTATAATAGATATTGAATAAACAAGTCTTAGATTTTATAACTTATCCCCGCGAGAAATTTTTATAAGCGTTTTCCATCCGCCTTTTGATTCAGAAGAATGAAAAGACATTGTTACTTATATATTTTTATAAATTTGTTTTCGATGACCAATGCGTATGATTTTTATTATTAAGAGTTTGTTCTCAAATGAATATATTATTCTATAATTGCCGACTCTTATTCGATATTGATATTTTGAACCTTTTATTTTTTTGCAATCTTTTGGGGTGGGGTTATTTTGCAAATTTTCAATGGCATTGATTATTTTTGCAATAAAAATTTTATCAATTTTCTTAATGTCTTTTATGGCAGATTTTTTCCATTCGATTTTATAGAAGGCCATTATTCTTTAAATCTTTTATTACAGTATCATGCGATATAGTCGGCTCATTTTTTCTTTCGGCAATAATTGCCAAATCTTCAATATCTTCAATTAACTCTTCAAAATCTTTAATATTAAGTATTACAGATTTTTTTTTGCCTTCATCGTCTGTGATATACTGCGGATTTAATTCTTTTATGTTTACCATACTAAAACCCTTTTATATATTGAGTATGTTAAAGTATAACTATAAATCAAAAATTTATCCAGTTTTATTTTTAAAATTTGACTTTGAAAAACTACAATCACTATGAGCTAAAAATCCTTATAACGCTCTTCCATCCGCCCTCTGTTTTCGTTGAATCAAACTGCCATTTGCCCGCGTAAGCATTTTCGAGAACGGTCTTGATGTATTTGCCGCCGACACCTGTTTTTACCGCGTTGGTTGAATCGGTTTTCAGTAATTTCCCACTTGTTACAAATAAAAATTCAACACTATTTTCGGTTTCTTTTTTACTTAAGATTGTAGTATCGTTTTCGTTTAACTCTTGGTATAAAAACGCGTTTTCAAGAAGAGTGTGAAAAATAAGCGGGGGAATTTTTTCATCTTCTGTAATATTATTCGTTTTAAGTTCAAAGTTTTTACCAAAGCGAATGCCCAATCTGGTTGCTAAGTTCTGTAAATGGTTCGATTGAATATTTATATTATTATTTGATTTTCCGTTTTTAAACCACAAAGAAACCGCTTGCCGGCTTATACCCGCCAACTTACTAATATCTGATAAATTTAGATCTTTTATTTTCATTATAACTTGAAGAGTATTTATATTCATATGTTTAACATAATAAAAACAAGGTGTCAAGTTTACTTGACACATGCCCTTGTGGGACCATATGCTGATAAATATAAAATATTCATGATTCATGTTATAACAAAGAAGTTTTCTCTCTTTTTCACCCTTTTAGCGCCGTTCATCGCCAAATAATGCAGTTCATCGACGAAAGCTTGACAAGCGGCTTTTTTTTTGCTAAAAATACCGACTTTGAAATTAGAAATCAAGGTATAAACACTATAAAATGAGAGGAGAAACCTATGAAAACAAAAAAATATTTATTCTTTTCTATGCTGATGATAGCTTATATGTTCGCCTTTAACATAAGCCTGTTAGCACAGCAGCAAGATACAGATAAAGCGAATGATGAAAAATTAGTAAACCGGCGTGTATTGATACTCGATTTCACGAATGCCCAAAACAATAAAAACTTTTCTTATCTTGAAGTAAGCATTCCCGATGCTTTTTTAGATCCGCTTGATAAAACAAAATCTTTTGAACTTCTAAAAAGAAATGTATGGCAAAAGATGGTCAAAGCCGGCCTGTTCGACCGTGAAGACGCTTATGATGAAGATGTCGCCATTGAAGCGGCGAAAAAATCAGGGGCAGATGTCGTTGTCATAGGCATGTTTGTGGTATCAGGGCAGCAAATGCAGATGTTTTCTAAAGCCATTGAAGTCTCAAGCGGACGGGTTATCGTAAACCGAACAAAACGAACGAATGTTGACAGCAATATGTTCGAAGCCATTGACAAACTGGCTCTGGGCATGAGTAAAGAAATGAAAGAAAAACTGCCCCCGGTAAAACAGAAGGTTCTTGAAAGAGTAAAATATATAGATAGCGGTAAAATAACGTACACGGGTATGATTTGGCGCACTGCTTTGATACCCGGCTGGGGACATACTTATGCCATACAAAAACGCGGATATCTTTATATGGCTTTTTGGGCCGCCTCGGCGGGCGTTTTCGGATATTTTGCCTATGATACAGCGGCGAAAAAAGAAATCTATGAAGGAGAAACAAGCCTTGTAGAGATTGAAAAAAAGTATGATGCGTATAACAGCTCTTTTAAAATGCAGGGTTATAGTTTTTACGTACTCATCAGCGCTTATGTCTTTGCCCTAAGCGATATCGCAATTTTTGGCAAAGGGTATTCAAGCAAAAGTCAAAAGCTGGGTTTTTCTTTTGCTCCCGATCTAAATATATCCTTAAATAAAAGAGAAAAGATTTTTCATTTTTCAATGTTAAATTATAGGTTTTGAAACATCATTCCCCAATCCCTTCTATCAAGAATGGGAGCGGTGGTCAGAGCAGAGAGCTAAAATTAAAAAGGAGAATAAAAATGACAACAAGACCAACAAAAAAGAATTTAAGAACTTTCATAAAAGGGGCGCTGGTAACAATAATTATGCTTACAGCATCGTTTTGCTCGGTAAGCGACGCGCCGCGTTCGGGCGAGAACGATCCGCAAAGTGATGATTATGTGGCGCCAATGACAGATGCCGAAGCTGTTGCTACTGATAAAGCGTTTCTTGAGATAACTTATATTGGTGATGATACCTTTTCATCTGTAACAGGAAATATTACTTTGGCGACAAGCGGTTCTTCGGGAACAGATATAAGCTGGCAATCAGATAATTTAGCAGTTATAGCAAACGATGGTACAGTAACTAGGCCTTCATTTACTTCTGGCGATACTGTTGTTACTCTAACAGCAACCATCGTTAGAAATACGGCAATTGAAACAAAAGAATTCACATTAACAGTAATAAAATTGCCGGAATCTGATGATGAAGCAATTACGGCAGATCTAGCGAATATTGCTATAATCTATGAGCCCGGCGATAGCGAATCAAATGTTACTCAAAATATTAGTTTGCCGACAAGTGGTTCTTCAGGTACTACAATAAGCTGGGCTTCTGATAATACTTCTATAATAAATACTGATGGCACAGTTACCGAACCGGGTGGTAATGTTATAGTAGCGCTTACAGCAACCGTAACAAAAGACCCAGGTACGCCGCAAGATAGAATTTTTTATTTAACAGCGGCAGGCATTCCGCCTTATTTGGTTTCAAGCATACCTGATAATACAGAAACAAATGTATCGCCATCCACAGGTACAATAACAGTCACTTTTAATGAAGCTATGAATACTGTAGTTGAACCTGTTTTTAGCGCCTCTATTTTTAACGGAACATCTTTTGTTTCTGTACCAACCACCGGTACGACATTAAACTGGACAAACAATACAACTCTTGTCATTAATGTAAGCTGGGTTTATTTTCCTGAAAATAGTCAAATACAATATACACTGGCAGCGGCAAATTTACAGGATTCTCTTGGTAATGCAATCTCTGCTGATGTACAACGTACTTTTACTACAACAACGAATGCTGTACAGTTTCCGGTTTTTAAAACGAATCTAACTGCTTGCTTTTATGATACTACCAGCACATGGAATGATGAAGGCAATATAATTGAAGACACAGCATGCGCTCAGACATATACTGAGGCATCAACTACGCACCCTTATGGACAAGATGCTCATTATCAGAAGGGTATAGCACAAAATTATACCGGACCAACGCTAACTTATACTGACGATTACACAACATCAGATATTGAAACAGGTCTGGTTTGGCAAACTTGTTTGCCGGGTTTATCAGGAGCCGACTGCGCGACTGGTAGCGCTTTAACTATGGATTGGTATACTGCTGTTAATACTTGCGCGACCTTAAATACAGAAAATTCAGGCGCTGGTTATGCCGGCAGAACGACTTGGCGGCTGGCTATGGCTAAAGAACTAGACACTTTACAGGATCATGGTAAACTTGGCCCAACCATAAATGAAACTTTTTTTCCCGGGACTGTCGTCGATTATTATTGGCCCTCTAGTGCGACAGCTTCTAATCCATCGAATGCATGGTTTTGTGATTTCACAGGTAATGGGATAGAAAGGGTTCCTAAAACATCTTCTGGTTACGCACGTTGCGTTTCTACTGAAACAGTCGCACCGGCGGTTGATTTTGTTGACAATGGTAATGGTACCATAAGTGATAATGTAAATAGTCTGCTTTGGCAAAAATGTAGTAAAGGGCAAGATTTGGAGACCTGCCTTTTTTCTATAGACCAAAACACATGGGTAAGCGCTATATCCCATTGTGAAAATTTGAGTCTTGGCAGCCGTACAGATTGGCGTTTACCCTCTATAAATGAATTAAAAAATCTTTTAGACCTTTCAAAAGCAAATTCGTCTATAAACGAGACTTATTTTCCCGAAACGGCTGCGGCAAATTATTGGTCATCTAGTTCACTTGCCGTAAATGCGCCTTACACTTACACTTACCCTTATGCATGGCGTGTGAATTTTAACGATGGTTTTTTCGCTCATTCAGAAAGGTTTAATGTTGCTCATGTACGTTGTGTTGCCGACGGCTTATAGTTGATTAAATCATTCTCCTAAAGCAGGCTAAGCCGCCTTTCTTTCAAAGAGAGAGCGGTTCTTTTTATAATTTTTAGAGATAGGGTTATCTTGCAAGTCTTCGATTACATTGATTATATCAAATATTCTCTGGCTGTAAGAATAAAAAATATATTTTCTAATACTATTCATAATGCATTGTTGAATCTAATTTAGGGAGAACACATGAAAAAAAACGGGGATTTTTCTTATTGTCGACTCTATTCTTTTTTTTATGGGTCATTTGTTTTTCAGTTTTCTTATTTTGTTGGCAATACTCTTTGCTTCTGTAAGTGAACTGTTTTTATCTGTATTCTCAAGTTTTTTTGATTTTTTTTATTTTGGGAAACCAGCCCTAAAGAGTTCATACTAGACAGAAACTATCTTTCATTTGTAGTTTTTGTGACACTTTCAATTGGAATATATTTGACAGCATACAATTAAATAAATATTCCATGGTAAGATTTTTAAAATAAATTCTTTGAAGGTGAATTGGTTTTTTAAAAATGAAAAAATGGAATATGATTAGAAATTTTCTATTATTTA
>JAOUOT010000003.1 GCA_029880265.1 Spirochaetia bacterium
CCGGCGGCCCCGGCCGAAGAAACTGAAGCCTCTCTTGACGACCTAGGCCTTGACGATTTAATGGGAGAAAACCCGCCCGAAGAACCGGCGGCCCCGGCCGAAGAAACTGAAGCCTCTCTTGACGATTTCGGCCTTGACGATTTAACGGCAGAAGAAACCCCGCCTGAAGAAGCGGCGGCCCCGGCTGAAGAAACCGGAATGTCTGTTACTCCAGAAGAACCGGCTTCTATCGAAGAACCGCCTCCTTTTGATATGCTGCCCCCTTCTCTTGACGATTTAAGACCCGATATCGCCTCTAAAGAAAAAACCCGAGCCTATGATTTAAACGCAGATCTCTCGCAGTTATCGCAAGAGCAGGCTACTGAAGACGACATTTCAGACGAAGACATGGCCCTGTTAAGATCGATATTGAAAGCCTACCCTGCGGGCATTCGCAAGGCGATTTCTAACAGCATCTTAGAAGATAAGCTAAACAAGAAAGACACCAAAGAACTGCTTGATAAAATATTAGGCGGAGACAGCGCAGACTCTGTCAAACAATACCTTGAAGTAAAGCTATCGGGCGAAATAAAAGAAGAAGGTGAAGATAAATCAAAAGTAATTTTAACCAGAGCAAATTATACCGAAGTGGGCATCAAAAGACAAGCTCAACTTATTAAATTTATAAAATACGGATTAACTGCGGCTATTGCTCTTTTATTGGTCGGCGGATCGTTATTTAACTTTCTTATTCAGCCTACCCGATATAAAAGTATTGTAGGCGAAGGTAAAGAAATTATCTTAAGTATGGCTCCCGAACCAAAGGCAATGCAAAAAGCCGAAGAACTGTTTAATAAAGCGACAGAAATTTATCCTTCAAAACCTTACGCTTATCTGCAATATGCAGACGCTTACAGAAGAAAGGGGATGTATGAAAATACATTTGAAAAACTTTTTGGCAAAGTCAAGATAAAAAATCTGCCGCTTAATTATGAAAATACAAAAATATCAAACTCTAAACAATTCTGGTCGATCATTAAGAAAGTTCCCTCTGTGCGCTACGCCTCGGGCGATAAGAGTACGGTTTTAATTAATAATATTCCGTGGAACCTTGAAAAAGAAGGCGCTTATCTTATAAAGCACCTGAAAAAAGGCGAAGAAGACGCAAATTTATTATTGGCCCTGGGAAACTTTCATTCAAACCCGGCAAAACGTTTTCATGAAAGCCCGTACAGAAATAATCTCTTGGGCATTGATTATTTTCGCAGAGTTATGACATTTGACGTTGAAACTCCGGCTTTTTCGGGGAATTCTCATATTTCAAGCGCCGTTTTAGGAATAGGAAACGTGTACTATAATCAAAAAGATTATTACCGTTCTTTAGAATATTTTGATAAAGTAGTTAAAAACGACGTACAGAATATCGGCGGACATACAGGGGTATTAAAATCGTTGATTCAAATATATCGAGCCGACGATAATCCTAAACCTGTAATACAGCATCATAACATAATAAAACATAAGCTTGCACTTGAAGAAAAACTTCCACTTTTTATGATGAGCAGACTTGCCGAGTTTTATATTGACTTGCCTACAGACGACAAATTGAGAATTCAGTATAATATTAACCCCACCGATCATAGAACCGGTCAGGCCCTTAAAGCGAGAGCAAAAGAACTTCTCGATTTAATTTTCAACACAACCGAAGAAGATCTTTACGGCAATCAATATGACGGCAAAAGCTTTGCCGAAGGATACTATCAAAGAGGAAGATATTTCAGACTGGTTACGCGCCAAATGAGAATGGCAATGAAACAAATGGAATATGCCTATAAATATGATCCGAGACATTTTATGGCTCTAAACGACAGGGCCGAAATGCTTTTAGAAATAAACGATTATAACGGCGCTATAGAACATCTGAAAATGGCCTTGAATCAGTTAACTCCTGAAAACGCAAAGATGCTTGGTGATAGATCTGAAGACGAAACTCTATTATATTCCGATAAGGCGCAAATTCCCTTTAACATGGGCAGAGCCATGTATCTTTCTACGGTAAGAAATTTAAAAAATACCGATAGTTGGATGCGCATCAAAGAGGTGGATAAATATCAAACACAAACAGATTACGGTATAGATGCCATATCGGGAATTATGGATAAAATTGATTCTTACTGGGACAAAACAAGAGAAATAGGATTGAAAAATAAAGACTCTCAGGCAGAATTGTCTTATTATCACGGATGGTCGCATTATATTCGGGGAAATTATCGAAAAGCTTTACTCGAATGGGAATCGATGGAACCCTCATTGCAGCATAAATACAAAAATCTTGAACTGGGAAAATCTCATGCTCTTTATCATTTAGGCGTTAACGACGCAAAGAATCGTCAAAAATACTTAAATGCCGCCTTAGGATATTTATCGTTTCTTCACAATGAATACTCTAACTCGGCCCTGGGCGTACAAAATGTAGCCGCGGGAAACGCCGAACATATAAAATTATTCTCTCGACTATCTGTCATTGAAAACAATCTTGGCGCAATTTACGAAATCATGAATAATGAAAAAAAAGCTCTGGCGCATTACTGGAATGCGATAGAACATTCTAAAAAAATTGCCAGAGAAAATGAAATTTCTCATATAAATTTAAGACTGAGCTTCAAAAGAGAAAATCTGGAAAAAAAAGAAGCCTATCCTTTAATTATGGATTTTGTTCCTCCTACGCTTGCTGAAGAAAGTCTTTAATAAAAAAGACAGACTATACTGCCAATGAAGAATCGCCAATGAAAAAGGTTTTATTTTTATTAAGCATCTTGACCATAGGCGTATTATTTATTATAGGATTTTTCTTTTGGTACAGAAAACACCAGACAAAACTTTTAAACGCGGCTTATCATTCGATTTCAAATATACTAGTTTCAAAACTATCTGACGAAGATATTGTTCAACAGATTTTTATGGCGTATGTTCCCCTCGATAAGCCTGATGTACTGGAAAAGCTTCGTCCCGGCGCGGTTTTTATTCATCCCGAAAATATTCCAATGATTTCAGACGTACAAGACATCAATTTATTAAAAGAACAAATTTTTAGTTTAAGCAGACGCTACATAGAAAGAGAAATTCCTCCCCCGCTTTTTGCCGTCGATCAAGAAGGCGGTTATGTAAGTCGTCTAAAACGCAAGGTTACCCACTTTCCTTCTTCAATGGCTGTTTTTGAAGCGTCTGTCTCGCGAAAAAAACCCGAAGACCTGCCTATGCTTGTCTCTTTTCTTACGTGCCGCGAATTAAAAGAAGTAGGCATTTACTGGAATTTAGCGCCGGTGACCGACGTTCTTTTAAATGTCGAAAACAACGTAATAGGCGCAAGATCTTTTGGGACCAACCCCAAAAAGGTTAAAGAATTTATTGAATCGTACTTAAGCGCCGCCGAAACCGGCCGGTGTTTAACTTCTTTAAAACACTTTCCGGGGCACGGAGGCACAACGCTCGATTCTCATGTTGAGCTTCCTATTGTCGATAAAGAACTGAGCGTACTTGAAAAAGAAGAGCTTTATCCCTTCATTTCTCTAATGAAAGAAATTCCCGAAAAAATACCTTCAATTATGCCCGCGCATATTATATATAAAAAACAATCGCCCGAACCGGTTACATTCTCAAAATATTGGCTCAAAGACTACCTAAGAGACAAACAAAAATATACCGGCATTATTATTACCGACGATATGCTAATGGGCGCCGTACAAAAATATCAAAAAGATTTTTTACAAGATACAAATCCCGCCGTTGCGGCTATAAAAGCGGGAGCAGATATGATTCTTATGTTTTCAAAAACGGGTAAAGAAACATTAGACGCAATGAAAAGCGTACAAGACGCCATCAAAAGCGGTTATTTGCAAAAATCAGAAATTCTCAAATCGGTAACAAAAATTACTCTCGAAAAATTAAAAATCGGCATGCTTGATAAATATCTTATGCGCGCTATTGATAAAAAATACGAATGGGCAATTCACAATGAAGATATGTTAAACTTGATTTTACAGCACTCTGTTTCTCAAGAGCGTTACATCTGGCAGACTGAAAACCAACTCTTAACCGGTAAAAAGCTTAACGAAGAAATCAGTAAAAATGCCGTAAAAACAGTTTTAAAAGGCGTAAATACTCTTGAAGATGAGTGGCACAGTTTGCCTGTTTTTACCGATATAGAAAAAAACAGTTATCTTTTTCACGAGATCAAAAAAGTAAACCCAAATATACAAAATTTAAATAACCTATCAATCGATAACTTAAAATCGCCCGTAATCATCGCGCAAATTGAATCAAGACGGTTTCCCGTAAGAATAAAAAACCTATTGAAAGCAAAAAACAGGGCCCCTGTTGTTATTTTTACCGCCGCCGATATTTTCCCTTATTCTTCTTTAGGAAGCGTCTTAAATGATAACGATACGCTGATAACCTCTTTTTCAAATTCTTACGAAAGCCAAAAAGCCCTTGTCTCTCGATTCATAACTAAAAAGATACCCGCGAACTCAGAAATTCAATATAAACCGTAACGGTTAATTATTGTTAAGACTCTATTTCGCCTTTACCCTGCCTGATGATTTCAAAAGGATATTCTTCTGCATTTAAAACCGTCGAAAGAGATAACTCAATAGGGCCCGCGTCTACGATTCCGGCGACTAATTTGCCGTATTTCTTTTCAAGCTCTTCGGGAAAAGATATATATTTCTCTTCGGTAAATACTGAAGTTCCTATAATGGGCATATCCATAAATGAAAGAAGCATTTGCGTAACGGGATGGTCGATAACCCTGATTCCCACGGTCTTTTGTTTGCTTAAGGTATATTGAGGGAGCTTCTTTGACGCCTTAAATATTAATGTAAAAGGCCCAGGTAAATTAGCCTTCATCCAGCGAAATATTTGATTATTATCCATTCTAACATACTCTGATACCTGACTAAAGTCTTTACAATAAAGGCTCAAAGGTTTTTGATCGGGCATATCTTTTAAACTATAAAGCTTTTCGATGGCTTTTTTATTTGATAAAGTAGTCGCAAACGCGTAAACCGTATCTGTCGGCAAGATAAATACTTTACCGTTTACTATATCTTTTGCTATTTTTTCAATAATCCTTTTTTCTGGATTTTTAGGATGTACTTTATATATCATATTATTCTTTTCAATATCTCACATTTTTTTTGTTATTCCTTGTGAAAAACATTTTTTCTAAAAAAACGAAACTTTACGCGATAATTGATTACAATCTTTGCTTAAAAAATAACATAGACATTTTCGAATTTGCCAGAGCGTATATCAAAGGCGGCGGCGGTATTATTCAATACAGAGACAAAGAAAACAGCATAGATAAAATTAAATCAAACGCTTTTGAGCTTAAAAATATTTGCGACGATAATGACGCGGTTTTAATTATAAACGATTACGCAGAAATTGCCCTTGAGTTGAATTTACCAGTTCATCTAGGGCAAACCGAGCCTTTAGATATGAATAAAAATTTATATTGGGGATTTTCTACCCATAACATTGAAGAGGTAAAATATGCTCTAAAAATAAACGCCTCGTATATTGGCTTTGGCGCAATGTTTAAATCAAAAACAAAGCCTGACGTAATTTCGTCTTTTAATATTTTAGAGGCCGCAATAAAACTTTGGCCCAAAGAGATTGTTCTTATAGGAGGCATTAATATTGAAAATACAACGCTTTTACCGTCAAAAGCAAACATATTTTACGCCGTTATAAGCGATTTTTTCAGATTCGGCAAACGAAGCGATGACATTCAAAAATACACAAAAGATTTCATTGAAAAATATCGATAACAAAGCATGAAAAAAAGATATCTATTTCATCCACATCTCTTTGCATTTCTCTTCAACAAGTTCAGCGAATTTTTCAAGACCTTTTTCTTTAAGTTTTTTTAGAATATTGGTTAAATCTATTTTTTCATCTTTTGTAAACCTGATGCCAAAGCATATATTTGTAGCAAAATCGGCATTTGTTCTTTTCTTATGCATCAACATCTTTAGCTGTATAAATTTATCGATAATTTGCACTAAATATTGGCTGTCGTATGTCTCGAGAGCCTCGCCGTCTAAGTCAAAACCCTGATGTTCTTCGGGAAATAACAACGCCCACGCCGCTGTCTTATCTTGTTTTTGAATCGCTAAATACTTTAAATGATTTAAACCGTCTTTATCTATTTCAGGCTTGCATAAATCAAATTCCATAAAGTGACGCAGGTTGATAAGACGAATTAAAAGATATACCTCTTTTTCTTTTTTGTATCCGAATTTTTCAGGAAAAATTAGCGAACATTTTTTATTGTCTTCTTTATCTAACAAAATTTTAATGCCCCGCCAGTTTTTTAATTCGCTTATTTTTTCGGGAATACTTTCATTAAGACCGGTATATTTATGAACAGCGGTAATTATAGAAGTAAATAAAAAAAATATTGTAATAACCGCTAGGTATCTCGTTTTCATAATCTATATTTTAATATCTTTTTAAACAATAACCCAATAAAATATGCATTTGTTCCCGTAAACACAATCATACACTATTTAGGCTCAAAAGTAATTTTATGTATCGTCTTTTTATCGGCTTCATCTATTACAAAATTCCCGAAATCAAATTCTAATTTTTCGTTTACATTAGGTATTCGTCCTATTTTCTTAATAATAAAACCCGTGATGGTTTCAAAACCGGCTTTTTGAATTTTTATTGAAAAATAATCGTTAAAATCATCGATATCCATATTTGCGTCAAGAAGATATTTCCCTTTTATAGTTTTTATAATATCGGGAGTTTCATGGGTTTGCTCTATGCTTAAAATGTCTCCTACTAACTCTTCGGCGATATTCTCTAAGGTAATCAGTCCGGCTACGCCGCCGTATTCGTTAACCGGAAAAACCATAGGAATCTGCTCTTTCTGCATCTTATAAAGAATTTGATTCGCAGGAAGAGTTTCGGGAACAAAAACAGGAGGATACATGATGCCGCTTAGCTTTGAACTTTGCCTTTGCGAAAGAAAATCAAAGACGTTTACGTAACCTACAATATTATCGCCCCGTTCTTCATACACCGGAAATCGCGTATAGGGAGTTTTCTCAAGAATAACTAGAGCCTCTTTAATATTCATATTTTTTTCAAGACCTGTAATTTCAGGCAATGGCTGCATTATCTCTTTGGCAAAAGTTTTATTGAGTTTTAGTATACTGTTTGTGATAGGCTCGTCTTCGGGAATATGCGATTCGACAAAGTGAAAGATATCTTCTTTTTTCATTCCTTCTTTCTCAGGCAATGCTTTTGTAATAAAATCTGTCAACCAAAGTAAAAATACGGCGAAAGGCAAAAAGAAATAATAAAAAACCTTTAAAGGAAAATAAAGAACAAACAGTATTTTTTTGCTTAACTTTCTTGAAAAAGCCTTAGGAAAGGCCTCGCCTAAGAAAAAGAAAATTGCAATTTGAGCCGCAAACGCTGCGCTTTGCGCCCAAGGTTCGATGTTGTCTTTTAAGAAAAGCTCAAGCGAAAGAGCGGCTGATACTATTGTTATATTATTTCCGATTAAAACTACCGCTAAAATATTTCTTTTACGCTGCAATATCCAGTTTAATTTTTTTTTCTTATCGTTTACAAGATCTAAAATACCTAAGCCTAAGACAGCCGTTTCTGTACCCGAAAAAAAAGCCGATAAAAAAAGCATAAATAAAATAATTTGAATTTCTATGGTCATTTTGATATTTTCACGTAAAATAAATTTATTTTATAATCTTTCAAGATCATATTTGAAAATAACAGGTTATTGACTTGAAAGGTTGTATCAACAGCGGGAAATCCGTCTAATTTTTCTATAAGAAAACCCGATATTGTTTCAATTTTTTCAGATTCAAAAGAAGTTTTAAACCGATCGTTGAATTCGCTTAACGAGATTTCGCCCGATATTTCAAAAAGGTTTTCGTTTATCTCTTTTATGGGCGAAGAAACCTCGGCGGTATATTCTTCTTCAAGCTCTCCCATTATTAGATTTAATATTTCCCGAAGCGTTATTAACCCTAAAAAATCGCCCGCTTCATTGACGACAATAGCGACCTGATTTCTCGTGGTTATAAAAGATTCCATAACGTCTTTTAATGGCATTGTTTTAGGAAGATATAGTATCGGCTGAATCTTGTTTTTAAGAAGCTGTGTCGTTTTATTTGACGCCAAAAGCAACGTTCGAACATGCAGGTATCCTAAAATATTTCCTTTTTCTTTATGATAAACAAGGGCAATAGGCTGTTTTTCTTCTATAAAATATTTCTTTATTTTCTGAAGAGATTCCGAGTTTGAAATCATAAGACATTTTGACAATGGTATCATGGCGTTATAGGCCGTATCGTTATAAAAAGCGATAGAGCGATTCAATATTCTTCGTTCTTCAGTATGTAGTATCCCCCGTTTTTCGGCTATTTTAACGGCTTCTACTAAATCTTTTTCTTTTAATATATCTGTTCTTTTTGATTTAGGAAGTAAAAATCTCGTTATTTTCAAAATAGGATACGTAACCGGCGCCGAAACAAAAATCCAGAATTTTAATACAGGAGCCCAAAAGAGAAGCCACGCTTCAGAAAGATTTATTGCCGTAACCTTGGGAAGAATTTCTGCAAATATCAAGATCACAAAGGTGATAATGGCAAGCGAAACCCATGTAAGAGTTTCTTGTTTTAGTTGAAAATTTTCGCCGATTAAATTATATCCTATCTCAGAGATGAACATATTTACCGCAAGATTGCCCAGTAATATGGCTAACAAAAATTTATCAATATTTGCTATCCATATCGTTATCCAAATGGCCTTTCTTGATTTGTCTTTTTTTAACCCGGCGCGTCTGCCTTTATTTATAGAAAACAAAGACGCTTCGCTTCCCGAAAGAATTCCTGAAATAATAAGCAATAAAACAAAGAAAAGAATATCCATCAGGTCGGCTTAGAGTTTTTTGAGCAGTTTTGAATAATTTTTAGCTCTTTCTGCATGTTTAAACGCCGACTTCTCAATATTTTTTAACTCGTCGTCGGATAATTTTCTGATAATTTTTGCGGGAACCCCGGCGACCAGAGTTTTTTCAGGCACTTCAAATTTCGGAGGCACCAGCGCCCCGGCCGCCACAAAACCGTATTTTCTGACGATAACCCCGTCTAAAAGAGTAGACGACATTCCTATAAAAGCGTAATCTTCAAGCGTGGCTCCGTGAATTACCGCATGGTGACCAATTGTAATATAGCTTCCTATTTCTGTAGAGTACTTTCCTTCTTGAACGTGTACAACAACGTTATCTTGTATATTTGTATAATCGCCTATTCGTATAGGATAAATATCGCCTCTTACGATTGCCTGAAACCAAATAGAAGAGAGTTTTCCTATTTTTACGTCTCCGATAATTTCGGCTGAATCTGCAATAAAAGCGTCATCGGCAATTTGCGGTATTAGTTTATCATATTCATAAATCATGAGAATAATCTTTTTAATAATCGCCAAGATAAAACTTTATGGTTTCTGACAATTCTTTTGGAAGCTCTCCCGTCGTTTGCTGGTATTTTTTATATCGAGGCTCAAGCTCCATCGCTTTTCTTTTGCGTAGATTTTGCGATTTATTGACCATATCGGTAAAGCTTGGCAAGGTAAGCAGATGCTCGCGATATTTTTTGGAAAATGGAATATGTTTGGTAAAGATTTTTCTAACCACTTTATTTAATCGTTGGGTTCCCTCTGATTCAAATTTTACCCAAATTCCATAATCATGCACAAAGCGCGATCTATCGTCTCTGAATCTTTTAAATTCGGCCGATAATTTTTCTTTAACCTCGGGAGAGAGCTCTCTGTTTTTCTTAAAAAACTGAACATAGTCTACATAATCTGCCGTTAAAGAAGACTGCGAAATATTGTTCCAGTCTAAGCCAAGAATCGTCTTTAACATCTCCCACCGATAGGCGCCTGCGGCGTTTAATAGCATGGTAAATAAATCTGTCATCGCTAAAACAGGGCAAATAAGTCTGCCTCTTGAGGCGCGATTTTTCCCTTCTCGTTCTTGCCAATGCTGAAAATTAGGGCCCGATGAAGGAACAATAATAAAATTAGGCACAACGCGGGTTTGTATAAATTCCCGATTTATGCCCAATTCTTCATTCTCAAATAAAACCTCTCTGTGAAAGACGCCAAAATCTTTATCTAAAAGATCGTCAATTTGGCCCTCTAAGATTTTTTTCGTGACAACGGCTCTTTCCATCGATTGCGTAATATTATATTTAGACAATATCGCGAAATGATTCATCGCAGAGCCTGAAGTAATTTTAACGGTAGGCTCAAATAAATTTTTTATCTCATATTTTATGCGAGCTTCTGGCGTATCAATCTCTTTGGGAAGATCCGTTTCTTTTTTCCATTTTGCGTCTTTATGTTCGTTTTTTAATATTTCAAAAAACGTCAAACCAAGCTCATTCATGCTTGTAGGAACTTTCTTTTCGTAAATTAAAACCATCCATTCAAGAGCCGTATAAATCGGATACTTTGAATCAGAAAAATCTGCGTTAGAATAAATATGGGCCAACTGTTCAGGCTCAAGCAGGGTCTCGTCTAGTAAACCAAAGTTAAAAAATAATTTCATATAAACAGGCAGATTTTCTCTTGTCTTCAAATATTTTATGGCAGACGCTTCGTAGACTTCCCAGAACAGACCGTTTATTATTCTGCGCATTTTTCTTGCTTCAGAGTCTGCGTCTAAAGGATTGCTTAAAGCTTTTAGACTTGCAATATTTTCTTTGTAAGTTGAAAGCTTGTCATTAGGCAGACCGCTGTATTGAAAAATTTTCATGGCCAAATTTTGCAGTTCGCTCAGGGCTTTTTGAGCGTCGGGAGACGAGGCTGCCTCTGCCGGTTTTTCTGCTTCGGGTTTTTTTTGTAAAAACGCTTTTACTTTTTGAAACGCTTCATTGTTAACGCCCTGCAAAGGCAGAGCCCAGAGCTTTTGATAATTTTGCACAAGCTTTGTCGTCATGTCGGCCAGAAAATATGATATGCCGTACATATTTTGATGCGATACCATGCTTGATTTTTTTTCAAAAAGCTCTATTTGTAAAAAAATCTTTGCTAACCATGAGTATTCTCCCGACGCAAGCATTTTCATATCGTCTTTTATTTGCATACAGACCCCGGCAAGATCATGAAGAAGCTTGTTATATGATGTTTGCAGTTTTTCGGCGGTTAATACCATAAAAGCGGGGCTCTTCTGCGTGATTGCGGCGGTAATTTCGGCCGGAATCGACAAAAAATGGCGAATATAATTAATTTCATTTTTTATTTCGTTTATTTCGGGATCATAAGTCTGGCCGGTAACCCCCATATGATCAGCGTATAAAAACTGACTTGTAAGAACGTCGGGTACCGCGCCTCCGTTATCTTGAAACTCCTGAACAAAGACTCTCGCCTGAGGAAGAACAGGATCAATAAAATCTGATTTTGACGCATTGTCTTCTTTTTTTTGACTGCCGTTAAACTGAGAAGGATCAATTATCGAATATCCAAGACATACAGAATGAACCGTTCGCAGCAATTGGCCCAGAAAAGCGTTTGCAGACGTTAACTTGGCAAAAGAATCCATAGCTTCTTTGAGTAATGACTTTAACAGCAGCACGCCAATGCTGGGCTTGCTTGCAAAAAGCTGCAAAAGGCTTTGTCTGTTTGCGGGATAAACAGAAACAACGCACGGCGTTTCGGCAATGACAGAATACGGATATTGAATATTGGCCGCGAGCATTCCCCCGCCTAATACAAATGGGCCCTGGGCCCCAAAAAGAAATTTTCCCGCAGATGCTGATTTTTTTTCTTCTGCGTCGGCCATTCGATACGAGACCTTGCCCTGGTTTAATATCACCAGGCTTGCCGGCTGGCCGCCCTGTAAAATGATAGGCTGTTTTTGTTGAACATTCTGATTCGCGCCCGGATTTTGCGATACGGCTGACATTTTAATAGATAGATTTAAATTTTATTGGATGGTGTCAACTGTAAATACCAGATAACTTTTTTTATTTTTTTATTTGACCATCTCATACATTGTTTAATTATATAACATGTTGCATAGTTTTAGTGACCCTTTGGTTACGCTTCCTGAAGTCACCTTAGGATTGCTCTTAGAAGATAATCCCGACGCTTTACTTGACGCAATATTAGAACAGGCCGTACAACAGACAGGAGCAAATTTCGGAAGTATCGCAATTTTAGACGAAGATAGAAAATATCTTGAAATCAAGGCGGCCTGGGGGCTTGATAATACTGTTAGAGAAAATATTAAGCTTAAAGTGGGACAAGGCGTTACCGGAAGATGCGTTCTCACAGGAAAGACAAGAAACGTAGGCGATACAAAAGAAGACCCTTATTATGTTGAAATACATTCAGATATTCGCTCAGAATTAGCGACGCCGTTAAAAATTGGCAGTAAAACTTTCGGAGTTATCTCTGTCGACTCTTCTACTCTTAACTCATTTAACAATAGGCATCAAGATTATTTAGAGCTTTTGGCCAGTTACGCGGGTCAAATTTTTTCAAACAGCCAGACATTAAAACATCTAAAACACCGTACGCGCATTCTTGAGATATTGATTGAATTAACGTCATTTTTAGGATATGACACTAATTTTGAAACGCTGTTTATCAAGATTATAGAATCTCTTGAAAAAAACATTGGCGTAATCAGAGGAGCGGTTCATCTTCTTGACGAAGTTACAAATGAACTCTACATTGTCGCAAGCTTAAACTATAGCCAGAAAGAAAAAATAAAAGGGAAATTCAGGCCCAAAGAAGGAATCACCGGAACCGTTTACTCAGAAAAGAAGTCTATCGCTATTGCCGATTTAAATAGGGACGAAAACTTCTTAAATAAAAGCGGAAGGCAAAGAAACGATGAAATTATCAGTTTTTTTGCATCGCCAATCATATTAAATAAAGAAACAAAAGGCGTTTTCAGCCTTGAAGTTCCTTACGAATCGGCGTCAACTTTTGAAGATTATTCTTATTTAATACGGGTACTATCTACCATACTTTCGCAGGCAATTCAAATACGCGATCAGATTGAATTGAAAAAGACAGAAATTCAAAGCGAAAATATAGCCCTAAAACGCCAATTAAATATTGAGTATTCGTTTTCAAAAATAATAGGCAAGAGTCCCGTGATGAAAGAATTATTTTCAAAAATGAAAATGGCCTGCGATACTTCAAGCTCTATTCTTTTAACGGGAGAATCGGGTACCGGCAAAGAGCTTATATCTTCTGCTTTGCATCAAAACAGCATTCGAAAAGATTACCCATTAATTAAAATAAATTGCGCAGCAATTCCGGCAGATTTATTAGAAAGCGAGTTGTTCGGCTATGTAAAAGGCGCTTTTACGGGCGCAAATGACGATAAAAAAGGGAAATTTTTAGCGGCAAATAAAGGAAGCCTTTTTTTAGATGAAATCAGCGAAATGGATATTACGCTACAGTCAAAATTACTCAGGGTTCTTCAAGAAAAAGAATTTTCTCCTTTGGGTACCAATAAGGTATACAAGGTAGATGTTCGCATCATAGCGGCTACAAACGCCGATTTAGAAGCTTCTGTTCGCGAGAAAAAATTTCGCGAAGATTTATACTATCGTTTAAATGTTATTAGACTAAATATTCCCCCGTTAAGAAACAGAATTGAAGATTTGCCGCTTTTAGCCGAAGCATGCATCTCAAAAATCGCGAAAAATACCGGAAAGCGCACCAAAAGTTTAACGACGGCCGCGTTAGAAAAACTTGAATCTTACTCTTTTCCCGGAAACGTACGCGAATTAGAAAACATCTTAGAAAGAGCCATTGTTTTAACAAATAAAACGATATTAGACGAAGAAGATCTACAGCTTTCACATGCTGTTCACAAGGTTCTACCGCAGCAAGATACGCAAGAAAGAAGCAAAGAGAAAGAACAAATATCTTCAGAATTCAATATAAACGACTGGATAAAAAAAGAACTGTCGGCGGCAAAAGCCGGTAATTATCACAATAGAATTATTTTTTCAATAGAAAAAAATCTTATTAAAATCTTATTAAAGAGAACGATGTATAATAAAAGCAAAACCGCCAGACTTTTAGGAATTAACCGCTTAACCTTAGACAAAAAAATTAAAGACTTAAAAGTCTTAGATGAAGATTAGCCCATAACCTATTTATTGATTTTTGCTTTTAAGGCGCATATCTCGCCATGTACGCTTTTGCATTTTTTTTTGTTGTTTGAGGGCGCCCTGCGCCCTCAAACAACAACCTACTCTTTTTGAGATTTATGTATTTTTTTTTGCATCTTTTTATCGTATGATTTAAACGATTTAAAAATAAAAGATAGTATGATTCCGAATAGGGCAGATAATACTATTATGTAATACAAAGGTATTTCATCTTTAATTATAAAAAAATGTACGGTAACCAAGTGACCATTTGAAAGAATGATTAACAAGAATATAATAAGAAAAAGCGCTAATATCGATAATCGAACAGACATCTTATGTTCGTATATTTCGCGAAATCAGCAAGATATCCACAATTCTCAAATTTGAGTCGTATTTGCAGTTCCGCACATGGGGCAATATTGAATATCGTCATATTCAGCTTCTTCTTCATCTAAAGTAACTTCCCAGCGATAATCGCAATCTTCGCAGGCGTAACTGACGATAACCTCTTCAAAATCTGTATCATCTTCGTCTTTTTCATAATCGTCAGTATCTTCAACTTCGTTTTCTGCAGAAAGTTTTATCCCGCGATTTGTTAAGTCATTCATAATCCCTCCACTTTTGTCTGGCTTTATATTCTATATTTATTTTTGGTTAAATAATAATCTTTTTTTCAACCATAATCAAAATTTTTTACATATTTTTTTAAGATCTTATCTTTTTTTCGATATTGACCGCAATATTATCGTAGGCCTCAATTACTGCGGCGTGACTTTTTTTAATGATTTCATTTTCGTTTTCTTCTAAATTTTCTATTACGGCCGGTTTACCTTTTTCTGCCGACGACATTAGCGCAATAGATAAAGGTATTTTACCAAGTAAAGCCGCGCCTGATTTTGCCGATAAATTTTCTCCGCCGCCTTCTGAAAAAATCTTTGTTCCTTCGCCGCAATGAGGACATAAAAATTCCGTCATATTTTCAATTATGCCCATAATGGGAATATTTATCTTTTCAAACATGCTTACCGCCCGCATAGCGTCTTGAACGGCGACGTCTTGCGGGGTAGTTACGATAAGGGCTCCTTCTAAAGCGACAAACTGAGCCAAAGAAAGCTGTGTATCGCCTGTTCCGGGGGGCAGATCAATAATCAAAAAATCAAGTTCGCCCCACTTTACGTCAAACAACATTTGCTCCAGGGCCTTGCCTAACATAGGTCCGCGCCAAATAACAGCCTGCGATTCGTCTAATAAAAAAGCAAAACTCATTACCTTTATACCGTGCTTTTCAAGAGGTATGATTTTTTTCTCGTCTAAAATCTGAAGCTCTACCTTGCCGGGATGCCCGAACATTTTACCAATTGAAGGACCGTAAATATCGGCGTCAATTAGCCCCGTTTTATACCCTTTTTTAGCCATTGCCGCGGCCAAATTAGACGAAACTGTCGACTTGCCTACGCCTCCCTTGCCCGAAGCTATCGCGATTACATGCTTTACGTTTTCCAGTTTTTTTACCCGAGGCGGCATGGTATTTTCAGAGCCATGCGTCGCGGCAGGCTCTGTTTTATAATTTATTTTAACTTTTGACGAATCGATATTATGCCTTGAAAGCTCCGTGCGAATAGACGCTTCAACGGCAAAAGCAGTTTTTTTATCGACTTGAAGATTCAAGGTTATCAAAATATTGTCTTCTCCTAAAGGAGATATTTCTTCAACCGCCTGATCTTCTAGTAAAGAATTATTAGTCGCCGGATTTTTTGTCTGCTCTAGTACTTTTACTATCGCGTCAATTTTTGATTTAAGATTATCGTTTTCGTTCATTATACTTCCTTATATGTTTATTGATCGTCATCAAGCCTTTTTTCTTCTATAATTTTTGCCTCGCCTGAAATATCTTTTTCGCGCAGATTTTTTTTGGCATATGTAGAATGTCTCTCTGATATTTTTTTTAATTTATAAAGACCTATAATAAATCGTATGATTAAGTAAAAAAGATAACCGACAATTAATAAAAAAAAGATCTTAAACATTTTTACGAATTTTAAACCTTTTTTATTTTTTGAAAATAAGCCCTGTGATCGGCGCTGATTTCGCCGCTTAAAAACCATAAAGCAATTACGTTAGGTACCGCCATAAGACCGTAGGCAATATCAGAAAAATTCATAACCGGATTGATGCTCCAAATAGAGCCGATAAAAATAGCCAAAATAAATAAAATTCTATATGGCATAACCCCTTTTTCTCCAAATAAATATTCTGTGCCTTCTTCGCCGTAATAGCTCCATGACAACATGGTAGAAAAGGCGAATAAAAAAACCGCTATACTGACAAAATAACTTCCGAACCCTTTTAGGACAGAATCAAAAGCCGCCGTCGTCAGGCGAACTCCGTTCCCGAAGCTTATAGGATCCCCCGGCTTTATGTTTATTGACGCTGACGAAATGATTGTTCCTACGGCTTTTCTTTCGTCATATTTTATTTCTTGAATTAATATTTCGGCTAGAGTTGTATTTTTTTTCTTTATAATAAGTTTATCGTCTTTTTTTATATAAACTTTTTCGGCTAAAGAGACTTCTACCTTCTTATCGGTATTTGAAACCGTTAAAACCTTGCCTGCGGGAAGATAGGCCGAAGAAAAAATGATTACCAGAGCGGTCATAGAGCAAACAACAATAGTATCAATAAAAGGCTCTAATAACCCTACCAGGCCTTCGCGAACGGGCTCTTTCGTTTGAGCGGCGGCATGAGCAATAGGCGCCGAGCCTAATCCACTTTCGTTGCTGAAAGTGCCCCTTCTGACGCCCTGCCTTATTACTTCGCCTACCGCGCCACCCGCGGCGGCTTTTCCCGTAAAGGCGTCATGAAAAATAAGCGATATCGCCGAAGGAATTTCGGCATAATGCATAACAATCACAATAACGGCCCCGGCAATATATATGATCGTCATAAAGGGAACCAGTTTCGAAGCGACCCTTCCTATTCTTTTAATGCCGCCTATGATAACCAAAGCGACGCTTACGCTTAAAATAATGCCTGTAATCTCGCGCGGAAGATCATAGTTGTCTGATAAAGCTGCGGCCACCTGATTTGCCTGAAACATATTGCCGCCGCCAAAACTGGCGATAGCCACCGAAGCCGCAAAAAAAACCGCCACGGGTTTCCATTTTTTGCCGAGTCCCATTTCAATATAATGCATAGGTCCGCCTAAGACTTTTCCACTTGGCAGAAAGTGACGGTATTTAACGGCCAAGGTGCATGAAGCCGCTTTTGTGGCCATACCAATAAAACCAATGAGCCACATCCAGACAATGGCCCCCGGCCCGCCAACCGATATAGCAATGGCCACGCCCGCGATATTGCCCAACCCCACCGTAGCGCTTAGGGCCGCCGATAAAGCCTGAAAATGAGTTATCTCGCCGGGGTCGTCTTTTTTATCAAATTTGCCGCGAACTATTTCTACGGCATGATAAAAGCTGGTAAACTGAGGCAATTTAAGCCTGATTGTTAAATAAATTCCCGTTATGATGAGCAATACAACAAGCCAGCTTCCCCATACATAATCTACCCCTATTTGTAAATATTCCGACAGCATAATAAAAGAATGTTGAACAATTCTATTTATTGAGACATGCGGTCAAAAATTTATTGACATTAGGTTAAGCTCGATTCTTGAATCTTAGCATATTTTGATAATTTAAACCGGTAAACATGTAATGACTCTTTCTTTAGATAAGAAAATATTTCCTGAACTTCTATGCTTTTTAGATAACCATTCAGACTTTGATTTTTTCTCTGAAATCATAAAGCATGTTGAAGAAAATAACAGCTCCCATAGAGCGGAACATGTCTACAAAACTGCGGAACTTGCTCTTTTTTTTGCCAAAACCCATATTAAGAAGACCGAAAAAAAGACTCTGACGCCTAAGATTGTGACGGCTTCTTTGCTTCACGATATTACGAAAGAGAAAAAACGCAGTTATCATATGACCATATTTAAGAAACACGGAGCCTTAGAAAAATACGGTAAACTGCCTTTTGCTTTATGGCACGCTAAAAGCGCCGTTTTTCATATTATGGATTTTTTTTCAATAAACGATAAAGATATTTTACAAGCTGTTTCGTTTCATACAACAGGTAATGAAAACATGAATACATTAGCAAAAATCGTTTACGCTTCAGATTATTTAGCTTCAGCAGAGCCAAGCCAGGTTGAGAAACTAAAAAAAGAGAGTTTAACCGATATCTGCATAGAAAAGTGCTTATTTTCAATACGAAAGCTTATTAATCAAAAAAAACCTGTTTCTGGCGAAACAATAAATTTCTATAACTCATTAGTATAAAATGCATATAGGCGGAGACGAACTTTACAATCAATACAGACGAAAAAAACTTTTATTAAAGGTTTTAGTTTTTTTTATTTTTTTTCTGATTGTTTCAATAATAGGCGGTTATTTCGTTTATTTATATTTTAGCAGGCCAAATATATCAAAATATTTTGACAACCATAAGCCGTTTGGCATTTTATTGGTATTAGAAACAAATAAAGAAGAACAGGAACAGCTTCACGAAAACTTGTATATCGGCATTGCGCTTGTAAGCCCCGGCACGTCAAGAATTGGCCTTATCTCTTTCTTTCCGCATACTCGTTTGCGCCAAGGCGACGAACCTTTAAATACCAGACTTATTTCTGAAGGCGTAGATAAAATAAGCTCAGAACTAGGGGCCATGCTTAAAATAGAAATCCCTTTTTATATAAGAATTATACCCGATAATATTTCAAAAATAATTGATTTAATAGAGGGTCTTAATTATTTTCTCTGGCAGCCTGACATTCTTGAAAACGAAAGCCTTCCTCTGGGAGAATTTATCTTAGAAGGCGAGACGGCAAAACTTCTTGTAAGCGCCGCGGAACAAAACGAATATGCTGCAGCTTTAAGATTATTCAGACAATATAGTCTGTTGTTAAATTTATGGCAAAACCGCGTTGAAAAATGGGATATCTTAAAAAATCTCGTGATTTTTGATATCGCCGTAAACGACATAGAAACAAGCTTAAATAAAAAAGAGCTTTATTATATTGCCGATAATTTCTTTTCTCAAGAAGGATGGCTTCCTTTGTTTTTTGAGGTACCCTTAAAAAGAAATGAAGATTCTTACATTGTCGATATTGAAGCGGCGGCTTTATACTTAAAAGAATTCAGAAAGAAAATAACAGAAAAAAGCGACCCTTTTTCTGAAACTCTGCCCCGAATGGAAATAAAAAACGGAACAAGCATAAAGAGTCTCGCCCGAAAAACAAGAATTTTCTTTTCTAGAAAAGGAATTCAAATACTTGAATTTTCAAACGCCGACCATAATGATTATAAACATTCTATTTTATTAAATACAAGCGCAAATACATATTATACCGGCAGTATTGCAAAGTTAACGGGAATAAAAAAGTCGTATTACGCGGTCAACAAATCGTTGTTTACCGATCTGATTTTAATCGTAGGCGAAGACTTTAAAGAATTAAATCTGGAAAATTAATTACATGAAAATCGCCGATAAAACATTAAATAATATTATTGATTTATGCGACAACAATAAGGCTGAAGATATCGTTTTATTGAAACTTGATTCTGTTCACAGTTATTTATCTTTGTTCTTAATTTTAACCGCATCGTCAAAATTGCATTTAAAAAAAATAGCAAACGATATAATTTTTGATTTAAAACAAAAAGGCTTTTCTTTTCAATCGCTGCCGACAGAAAGAGATTTTGAAAGCGGATGGGTCATTCTTGACTGTCATGAATTTATCGTGCATATTTTTCTCGAAGAACAGCGTAAAATCTACGCCTTAGAAGAGCTATGGCATAAAGCCGAAAAAATTAAATTCTAAAAAAAATCGCAAAAAACAGGGAATGATTTCATGATTTTGGGGTATTTATATAATATGATACAAATTAATTTAAATACCTTTTTGGCAAAAAAAATAGAAGAAAGATGCGGAGCGTCTCAAAAAAAGTGGGAGGGATATTTTTCGGCCCTTGCCGGATACAAAGTACAAATACCGTACTTTTTCTGGGAAATTGAAATGCCGCTTAAAACATCCCGCATACCGGCGTCTATTTCTCTAAAATTTCCCGCGATGAACGGCTGGCTTCAGGTCATTTTTGAAAAAAACTTAAAAAGCGAATTTGAAAGGCATATTAAGTCAAAGATGTTCGGCTTAAATAAACCGCTAAAATAATCTTATTCGCCGGTTTTAATTATAATAAATATTTATGAACAAACTGTAGCCTTCAAAAAAACGGCGCGTTAATTTGACATAGTTGTTTGTTTCTCGTATGGGTATCCATTCAAGAAAAAGTTCGCTTTCGGTATCTTTGAATTCTTTCTGCCATTGCCTGAGTCTGCCGGGTCCGGCGTTATAGGCGATAGCAGATTTCTCAAAAGAATAATCTAGCTTTTTGTATAAATCGGTATAATATTTTACGCCAAGCCATATAGAATGTTCGGGATTAAACAAATCTAAACTTTTAATTTTTATTCTTTTATTGAGCCAATTTGCCGTTTTAGGCATAAGCTGCATAAGCCCCCTTGCCCCTGAACGGCTAATCGCCCCGGGATGAAAGCTAGATTCCTGCTTCATTAGGGCATATATTTTTGCCTCTTCAATATCATATTTTTGAGCAAACGATTTTACTTCTTCTCGATAAGGCAAAGGATATAAAACTTCGATAGCAAGAGGCGATAACAAAAATACATCCGGCTCTTTTCGCATAACATAAAGATAGGTTTTAAGATATGCATAGCTAAGATAAGTATCTTCGGTTAATAAACCGACTTTTTGACACACGATAAATCTTTCATTACGGCTTAAAACGGCCGTAAAATAATCGTATGCCTCTCTATCAAGCCCCATGGCCGTAAACAAGGCGGCTTTTTTTATTTCTTCAGAAGAATTTTCGTTTAAGATATCAAGATCTTTCTGCCATTTATGCCAAAAAGAATCAATGCCGTATCTCTTTTTATTTTTCTTATCAGAAAATAATATTTTAAGGGTTTCTTCATTAAACCCCTGCTCTGCGATATAATTTCTAAGATCGCTTATCGACATCGTTTCGTAATTTTTTTTCTGTAGTTGAACTTTTTTATCTTTTTCGTTGAGTTCGGCCCTTTTCTTTAAAGCGGCGAAAACATATGACGAGCCGGGAGAATTTGTATAAACATCGCTGTAGTATTTTTTAGCCTGCTCAATGTTTCCTTTTTCTTCGGCCATTTTTGCAAGAAAATAGCGAGAGCGCCCCCCAGTATAAACATTTTCAGTGGCTTTCATTAAATCAAGCAGGCACTTTTCAGACTCGGTCAAATTATTTTTCACCATAAAATTTAAACAGACGTTAAAATATACGGTTTCGGCATATGTAGAATCTTTATCAAGATTTTCTATATGGTATTGAGCTTCTTCGCGCGCGCTTTCTTGCGGAAATTCAATCAATGCGCGAAGCCGGTTTACCATGGCTTGATTTACTTTGCTTTTGAAGGGAACAAGTTCGAGAACATATTTATAAATTCCTTTTGCGGCGAGCATATCGCTTGTATCTGTAATAAGAAGGCCGTATTCGTTTTCTGAAAGTTTTTTTTCGACGCTTTTAAAGTAATTAACCGTTTCTTGATATTTTTTTCGTTCCATTAAAATTCTTATATTAATTTTTGAATATAAGAATATTTTTTCAGAATTTTCTAACAGTTCTTTCTGATCAATCTGACCGATGACTCTTTCGGCGTCGCGAAGTTTACCATGAATTCTTAAGGCTTCGGCTAAGTTTATCTTCTGCAAATCATTAAGATTTTTCGATTGAATTTTATTATTTCTGTATAATTTTGATATTCTCTCGGCAGCGTCTTTTTGGGCCCATGTTTCAACATCGTCTTTCAAAAGCGAAAAATATAAATCTAGAGCTTCTTTATATTGCCTGTTTTTTTCATATAAAAAAGACAGCTTCAGGGCATATTCAAAAGCGTATGATTCTTTTAATATTATTTCATAGGCTTCAACGCCTTTTTCAAGACTCTCTTCAGTTAGAATATTTGCCTTTAACACTTTTATTTTAGAATCTAAAATTTTATCTATAGAGTCTTCAGACAAAAGAGAAAGAAATTTTTTCGCATATTCAAATTCTTTCAAATCTGCAAGAATATCAGAAATTTCATAAACAGCGTTTGCATACAGGGGAGATTTTACAAAACCGTTTTGAACGGCTGAAGAAAAACGCAGATGCACGGCAAAAACAGATTTTTCGTCAGACTTTACTTCTTCGTCGCGAAAAGCCGATGACGTATAATAAGAAAGAGCGGTTATATAATTTTTATCTTTTGCGTAAAGATATGCCGTCAGATATTTTTCTGCATAATTTAAATTCTTTTTATTTTTTAAGACGACAAGAAGCTTGGCTTTATTTTGTTCTCTTTGATATTTCAATATAGATTTAAAAGACGATATATCGTCTAACGAAACAGTTTCTTTGCCGCCTGCGGCGCCTATCATTACCGCGGCTGAAAAAAATAAAAACAAACGGGGAACGCTTATTTTAATCTTCTGTATTGCTCTGTAAACTTTCATAAATATAAATAGCTTACGACACTTTTAGAGAATGCCATATTTAGACCACCAAATTTTATCCCGCATCTTCAGTCGCCGCCTTATCGTTTTTCTGCATTACGCAATCGGCGAGAGCGTCTTTTATATTTTTATAATGAAATTGAAAATTATTGTTTAATAATTTTTCGGGCAGAACATACTGGGAACTTAAAACCAATTCTGACATTTCGCCTAAAAGCGTTTTTAACATAAAAGCCGGCACGTTAAAAAAAGCGGGCCTTTTTACCGTTTGAGCAAGACTTTTTGTAAACTCTTTGTTTGAAACGGGATTTTCTGAAACCAGATTTACCGCTGAGTTTATCTTTTTATTTTTAACGCAAAATTCTATGGCCGATACTAAATCTTCAATATGAATAAAGCTCATAAAAGCTTTGCCGCCCGCAATGGGCCCCCCGAGAGCGAACTGAAATAAAGGCAGTAATTTTTTCAAGAAGCCGTTTTGCCCAAGAACAATGCCTGTGCGAAATTTTATAACGCGTCTGGCCGATATTTTTGCTTTTTCGGCTTCGGCCTCCCAGTCTAGGCATGTTTTTTGAAGAAAGCCGCCGTCTATTTTAATAATAGCGTTCTCTGTATATTTCTCTGATAAACTGCTTGCATATATGCCTGTTGCCGAAGCGCAAAAAAATGATTTTACCGACGATGGCAGGGCTCCTATAAGTTTTCTCGTTGAAATTATTCTTGAATTATAAATTTCTTCTTTTCTTTTTTTGCTCCACCTGCCCGATGCGATACTTTCGCCCATTAAATGAATAACGGTATCGACGCCCTCAAGGGCCTTAACGGGAAAATCTTTTTCTTTATAGCTCCACGAGAAATAATCGCCTTTTAACGATAATTTTTGTTTTGTTCTTTCGGCGTTTCTTGAAATAAAAACGAGAGAATATTTATCGGCAGAAAGTTTTTCAGCCAGCGCCCGGCCTATAAAACCCGAGGCTCCCGTAATCAAAATTTTCATTTAGGTTTTTAATATAATATAAAAACCAATAGAAGGCGAACCTTTATTTTTGGCTTTAACTTCTTAAGGCGTATAGTTTAACGTTACCGTTATTTCGCCGAATTTATCTTTAATTTTTGAATAATCGTCAAATTCGCAATAACCTTCGCATTCATAAAATTCAAGCCTATATACATGGGTTTCGGGCGTGTTGTAGGTTGGGTCGTTGAAGTTTGGTAAAAAAGTCAGCCAACCAGAATCAACATCCATTATTTCGTCTGAACTGCTCATTAAGGTGTTATTATCATACGCCTTTAATATATAATCATATCCGCCCTCTATACAGCCTGTTTTTTCCATGTCTAAATCTAGATAATAACTGACCATCATCATAAGATTGCCGCCGCCAATGTCTACGTTTTGTCAATGAGAATAATTTAAGTTCTTTGATAAATTCAACCTTCCTGCTTTCCTGGCTTCATTATAAAAAGCAAGCCCTGTTATACCAGCAAGGCATAAATTTAGATTACGCAGCGCTTCTCAAGAAAAAGTAATTTACATAATATCGTAAATTTCAGTTGAATAGTATTCATGAAATTAAAAACATTAAGGTAAAGATATGAAAACGGCAGGGTTAAGAGAATTTGCCAAAGAAAACGATTTAACGTCATGCAGAACCTATGTTTTTGGTTATTATAAAAATTATCTAATACAAGTATCAGAGGCATACGGCGCAAAAATCATAAGACTTACGGTTAACGACATTAGCGATGAAAAAAAACAAACATTAACAGATTCTTTGAAAAACAAAGAAAACGAAATCGGTTTTACAGATTCTATAGTCGAATTAAATCAAATAATTGTTTCTATTTCAGAAACTTTCAGAGCCAGTAAAAAAGAAAAAATTCAAAAAGTTGTCGATTTTCTTGTTGAGTTTGCCCTTGAAAAAAATCTAAAGACGCCAAAAGGGTGCATCAAATGCAAAAATGAAAACATAAATACATCGGCTTATAATTTAGACAGAGCGGTACATTTCTACTGCGATTTCTGCGAGACCAAAGTCAAAGACGAACTTAGCGAAATTAAAAGAGAATATTATAGACAAGAAAAGTATTACGCAAAAGGCTTATTGGGAGCTTTATTATATTCATTACCCGTCATTTTATCGTGGGTCATATTAGAAGTATACCTTGAGAGAGTCGCTTCATTAAACGCGATGTTAGCCGGTTTTTTATCGGTAAAAGGATATCAAAAATTCGGGGGCGTCTTGGGACCGTACACAAAATGGATTCTTATTGCCGTCAATATTCTTATTGTTTTTGCCTCGGTAACCGCTTCAATTTTTTATCTGCTCGTCGATTCTGGCGCAAGCCTCGCAAAAGCCTTTGATGCCATTGAGAATAACGCAGAAGTTATTTCAATTTATCGTCAATCATTGCGTTTAGGCTTCGGCATGAGCATAATAGTTTGGATTTATTTATTATTCTTGTATAATTCTATGATTAAATTCTCGAAATTAAAAAAAGTAAAGACTCTTTGATTTATATTTTTAAGGATACGCCCTGAACTTCAATATTTCTTCTTTTTCACTATTATAAAATAAAAGAAAAACGCTATGGTTTTCTTTTAAATCAAAAGGAAGCGAAAGCTGAATTTTTTGTTCGGGCTTATCTTCAACTATATCTTTTTTTTGAAATACTGCCTCTGGTTGTTTATTTTCGCGAAGGGCCCAGTAAATATAAGATATTTTTTCGGTCGAATTTTGATTTTTCAAAGAAAGCGCGCATACTTTTTTTTCAGGGCAGTCGGTTGTAATCTGCCAGCCCTGCCATTCAAACGATTTTTCATGGTTTAAAGACGGTTCATTCGAGTTTTTTTCGCTTAAATTAATTTTACTGTTAAAAAAATATAAGAGAATAAGCAATATGACAAGTATATCTAAGAATAAAATGAGATGACCGCGGCGCCTTTTTTTGACGCTTTCTTTTTCGTTTTTATCAAAGTGGTTCTGAAATTCTTTGGGCGATCTGCTATAGTATTTCATTTTTTATTTTATTTTCAATATTCTTAATAATTTCAGAGGCTGTCAAGAAATCTTTATTTTTTTTGTCTTTTCTAACGCCGCCGTAAAAATAAACCGACAGGGCCTGCTGTAAAATTACCGAGGGCTCTTCATAACGCGCGGTCATATTGGCGATAACGCCCGATAAAATATCTCCCGTGCCGCCGGTCGCGAATTCTGTGTGCTTAGAGGCCAGATATATTTCTTCGATTTCGTCATTGTTAATGATTAATAGGCCGCCCGCGCCTTTCAAATACACATGAGAATTATAAAATTTTGAAATATCAATGGCCACCTCTCTGATATTGGTAATTTTATCTTCTAGCAAAGATTCGGCCTCAGAAAGATGAGGCGTCATCACAAGAGATTTTAACCGGTGATTTTGAAACATTTTCTGATGTTTTTTCAAGAAGCCGAATACAGAGCCGTCTAAAATCAAACTTACGTCGTTTCTGTCTAACAAGGCCCTCCAGAATTTTTCGCTTAGCTCTTCTTTAAGACCCACGCCAATTAAAACAATATTGTTTTTCTCTTTTCTTAAATCGTTTAAAAACGCAGATTCTAATTCTTCTTTATCATGCGAATTATACATTACTTCAGGATAATCGCTCAGATATTTTTTAATAGATTCTGAAAAAGAAAAAAGTTTGGCAAGACCGCCGCCTAGTTTTAAAAAAGCGTACGCCGACATCGCGGCGGCGCCTTCCATACCTTTGCTTGCTCCTAAAATATGCAAAACGCCCGATGTATATTTATTGCCCGAAGGTTTGCGCAGAGAATTTAATTTTCTTCTCTTTATTAAATGCCTGTTTTCAAAATTTGTTTTATAAAAACCAATCGGGTTTACTTTCACGTCTCCGCAGTATAAAATACCCGGAGAAATTAAATGCCCTATTTTATAACCGCCAAAGGTAAAGGTTTTATCGGCCCTAAAAACCTCGTGAGAAAAAATGCTTCCGTCAGAATAAACTCCGCTGGGAATATCTATGGCAATTTTAACAGCTTTTTGTCTGTTGGCGTGACTTAAGATATTTTGAATATCGCTTTTTAGTTCTCTTGACATGCCCGTACCGAACAGGCAATCAAAAATAATTGATTTTTTTTCTGTTTTTATCGATAAAAAATCGGCAAGATCTTTTATAACAAGATTTCTTTTTTCGTAATGTTTTTTGCAAAGCTCATAAAAATAAATTGCATCTTTGGTTTTCGGATCGGATAGTTTCCAGAAAAATATTTTTTTATCGCTTTCATTGAGCATGTGCCAGGCGATAACATATCCGTCGCCCGCGTTATTGCCGGTTCCTGAAATGAAGTGTATTTCTTCGGCTTTTTTGTAGTATTTTTTACGGCGAATATCAGCGTAAACCGAATAACCGGCCCAGCCCATTAAGAGCCTTGAATCGACGCCTTTTTCTTCAATGCTCAGCTTATCCCAAAATTCGGCTTCTTTGCCCGTTAGAACGGGTATCTTGTGATATTTTGTATATTGGGGTATCATTGCCAGCGGTAAACGGTAAATTTATTTTCAATTACGCGAATACTGTAAAAGCCGCTTGATAATGTAAGGTATGTTGAGCGCCATGTGTGCCTTGGCCCTTCAAGGTTAATTTGCAGATTTTTTATCAAATCGCCTTCTAAATTATATAAAGCGACTTTCGTCTGGTTATGTTTTTGAAACTGCCACAACGTTATATAGTTCTCATAGGGCAGATAGGGATAATCTTCGGGGTCGTTTAAATTTTTAAAAATTACGGTATTTTTGCCGGTTTTAAGATCATGAAGAACAAATATTCTTTTTTGAAAAATATAACCCTCGGGCTCTCCTGATTTTAAATCGGGCAGCTCTTCTATTTTACCGACAAAAATGACTTTATCTCCCGAAGGAAAAGGATACATATTTTCACAAGAGAAGAGCTCTTTTTCTTTTTTACTTATTTTATCAAAAACAATCGATTCGCACTGTTTCGCTTCAAAATACTTAAACAATTTGCCTTCTACGTGTTTTTCAAGTCGAATATCTTCTAAATCGTTATAAAGAACCCAGAAATTTTTATCGTTATCTACGTCCATCCATAAGACCGACTCGAAAGGAAGTTCAGGCTTTCCTTCGCGGCCTATTATGCCTAACAAATTACCGTTTAAATCAAAGTGTAAAATTTTATAAAATCCTAAAGAGCCGCCTGTTGATTGAAGCGATATTTTTTGTTCTGTATTTTCTTCGCCGCTTTCATTTGCGTTTGAAGATAAATTTTCGCCTTTTTTATCGGTATTCTGGCTAAGGGCCTCTGTATAAAAACTTAAAACATAAAAATCTGAATCGACGCCTCCTGTAATAATTCCCGGAATATTCAGATTTTCTACGGCGATAATTTTTACCGATTTATCGGGCTCTGTTTTCTGGTCTTTTATATTTTTTTCATGCTGTTCTTTTGAAATGATAATAAGCTCTAACTTTTCATTGTTGAAAATTTTTATAAGTTTATTAGAAGGTTCCGGCGCAATAAGTTTATCGTCAACTACCCCGATACGCAAAGGAATTTCATGATAAACCCCCTGCTGGTTAGGAAAAGATATCCCCTTTGCGCCCATAGGAACTGAAAATATTTTTTCGGCTTTCAATTTTTCTACCTTAAAACGCGCGCAATTTATAAAAGGAAAACAAAAAGATATAAGTAAAATAAGATATCTGTAATTAATATACTTCATAATTGAAACGCCATTATTTTTTTGAAAGCCGCAGGCGCAAATCAAAATTAACCATCGTATCTTCGACAAATTTAATAATGTAATTATACACTTTATCGCGAATTTGTTCATGGGTAATCAAAGCATGACGGGTAGAAATATCTTCGTCAATTTCAAACATAAAGGCCCTCTTTTCTTTAGAAGATACCTTGCGTAAAATATAATGCAGATTTACCGCGGGTATGGTTTTATCGTTTGTGGCGTGTACCAAAAACAAGGGACATTTGATTTTCTTCATCTCTTTTCTTACTTTTCCTATATTTATTTTGAAAGAATGCGCGCAAGCCGTGGTAGTGGCTTCGTAATATCCTACCCAGGGGCTTATAAGACCCTGACCCAACTGATCGCTTTTTTTCGGTATGTAGGGCAGAATATATTTTATGATGCCCGAAAGTATTAAAAACGGATTTTTAATTATAAGCCTGCCGTCGGCAAAGCCATTTAAAAACGCGGGCGTTGATATTAAAATCATACCGCTCGGCGATTTCTTATCTGAAAATTCGGCCGCTAATTTTAGAGACAAGTTACCTCCCATTGAAAATCCTACGATAAAAAACTTATCGTACAAATCTCGTTTTGACTTATAGATTGACCTGACCGCCTCATACCAGTGCTCATAGCGGGTTTTTCTAAAGTCTTTAATTGAAGTGCCGTGGCCGGGCAAAAGCGGCGCAATCACGGTATGGCCCAAATTATGCATAATTTCGGCGAGCGGCCTCAACGAAAAAGGACTGTCTTCAAAACCGTGAATCATTAAAAAGGCCGTCTTTGATTTTCCCTCAAGAAAAATAGGCTCTGCGCCTTTTAAAATATTTTCTTTGGGGGGCGGCTCTTGAAAGTCTTTAGCATTGATCTTTTCAGGCAAGCCGTAATGGCCCATTATCAAGATGAAAACGACAAGAATTAAAAAGAGCCAAATCATTTTTATTGTTACTTAAAAAGCGAGCATAGCATTCTTTTGTTTAAATTTACCTAGACACAATTATAGCTAACACCCTTTTTAGTAATGTATATTATTTTAGACGTTCTAACAAAAGTTTATTCACAAGCGGAGGGTTTGCCTTGCCCTGCGTCTTTTTCATTACCTGCCCCACTAAAAAGCCAAGAGCCTTATCTTTTCCGTTTTTGAAAGACTCGACGCTTTCTTGATTTTCGGCAAGTACCTCTTCAACAACGGGAACTATTGAGCTTTCGTCTGAAATTTGAACCAGCCCTTTGTTTTTTATAATTTCAAGAGGACCTTTTTTCGTCTCAATCATTTCTGCAAAAACCATTTTCGCGATTTTTCCCGAAATTCTACCAGATTCAACTTCAAGCAGCAAAGCCGCCAAGTCTTTTGACGAGCATAAATCATTTAAGCCGCAGTCTTTTTCGGCCGCAAACGCGAGCATTTCGGCCATAATCCAATTTGAAGCTTTCTTCGCGGGAACTTTTTTTTCTACTATTTCTTCAAAGTAGATAGCGTATGTTTTATCGGCGGTTAAAACGCCGGCGTCATATTCGGGCAAAAGATACTCTTTAATGAAACGTTCTTTTTTGGCGCCTGCAAGCTCGGGCATTGCGCCTGAAATAGCCGATATCTCGTCGTCGTCTAATATGACCGGCACAAGATCAGGTTCGGGAAAATATCGATAGTCATGCGCCTCTTCTTTTGAACGCATGGGCATTGTCTGGTTTGTCAGCGCGTTCCATAGTCGGGTTTCCTGCACAACGACGCCGCCTGAGTTTATTAAATCAATTTGTCTTTCAATTTCATATTCTAAAGCGGCTTTTACGGCTTTAAACGAATTTAAATTCTTTATTTCTGCGCGGGTGCCCAGCTTTGAGGTATTTTCGGGCCGTACCGAGATGTTGGCGTCTACTCTTAAAGAACCTTGTTCCATATTGCAGTCAGAAACCTCAATATATTCTAAGATGCTTTTTAATTCGGCAAGATAAAGTACAGCTTCTTCAGGACTGTCAATTTCAGGCTCAGATACAATTTCAATGAGAGGCGTTCCGGCCCGGTTTAGGTCTACATAACTTTCTTGAATAGACGGATTTTCAGAATGCATGAGCTTTCCGGCGTCTTCTTCCATATGAATTCTGGTAACGCCGATAATTTTCTTTTCGCCGTTTTCTTTTTCAATGGTAATTTTTCCCTTTGTGCAGTAAGGCTCGTCAAACTGCGATATCTGATAAGCCTTGGGCAAATCGGGATAAAAATAGTTTTTTCTGTCAAATTTACTTTTATGATGAATGGTCGCGTTAATGGCCAGCCCAGCCAAAACCGCTTTTTTTAAAACCTCATTATTTAATACCGGCAAGGCCCCGGGAAGGCCAAGACACACGGGACAAGTATGGGTATTCGGCGGATCTCCGAAAGAGGTTTTACATCCGCAAAATATCTTTGTTTTAGTGTTAAGCTGGGCATGAACCTCAAGCCCTACAGTTGGAATATATTCCATATACCAGCGTTAAAAGAAAAAACACGTCGTCAAGCCGATTGATTTCTTATTTGGCATTTAGAGGCAGATTTCATTCTATATGTTTATATTACCTGACGCGGCGATCACAAAGAATCCGCCGCGCCAAACCTAAAAATATTTTTCTTTTTTTAAGCCGCCCGATATTTATTAGTTGAAAACGCGGGGGTTCTCATGAAAAATTTATCAAGCGCCTCAAATGGACAAAGTTGACTGTTGCAATCTTTCGTTTCAATTAATCTTTTCCCTTTTCTAATAGGAAAATTTTCTTGATATTCATGAAACTTTATCATATATTTATCCATTACTTCTTCTCTCGTTTTGCCGTGTATTTTTTGAAAAAAGTTTCCTTTTCGGTTTCCTAATCTAAGAATACCAAAAAAGTCTTTACCGCCTTTTTTAATACAGAAACAGGTTCTGTTGCCCAATTTATCGGGAGAATATCTTAAGATATTTTCAAGCTCAAAGCTGAATATTTCTTTAAGATAAGTATCGTCGGGAAGTCCGCTCAATCCAAAGATTTTTGTATCTCTTACGGAAAGTAATTCGCCCATCTCTTTGACTATTTTAGATATCGCGCTATAGGCAAGAATAAAAAGCCCGCCCGCCATAACGACTACAGGCGCCGCGACAATAATGCTCCACCCGATAATAAATGTGAGCAATGGAACCGCCAAGACCGCTTCAATCAAAGTCATCATTACTTTGACTGTTTTCATCTTATACCTCCATGAAAAAAAAATAATAAAGATTTAATAAAGAGGCAAAAAATATTAAAAAAACGCTTTATTAAATAAAGCGTTAAAAAAGCGGAAAAGTATTTTTAAATACCGTTTTATGCCGCCATCAATCTTTTCTTTGAAAGCATCGGTTCTTTCATTGAAAATCTTTCAAGAGCCTTAAACGGACATATCCGCCTGTTGCAGTCTTTGGTCTCTATTAGTCTTTTGCCCATCACGAGAGGATAACGCATTCGGTAATCATTAAATTTTTCCAAATATTTTTCTACGACTTCATCTCTTGATTGACCGTGAATTTTTTGAAAAAAATTTCCGTTTTGGCTTCCTATTCTTAGAACGCCAAAATAATCTTTATCGCCTTTTTTTATACAGAAACACGCTTTGTTTCCTTCTCTTTCGGGAGAATGTCTTAATACGTTTAACAGTTCATAGCTGAACGACTTTCTAAGATTCATATCGTCAGGAAGACCTCTCATTCCCAGTATTTCAGCTTCTCTCGCCAACCCAAGGGGTATATGAACGAAAGCAATTAGACCTTTCATAAGTCTGTCGGCTGCAATCGCCAAAAGTATTATCATACCGCCAATGGTCATAACTACAGGCGCAAAAATTATGACGGCCCATGCGATGACAAAGCTGAAAAGGGGAAGCATAAAGAACCCTGCAACCAAACCGGCAAACGCTTTGATTGTCTTCATTTTGTACCTCCTTTTTCTATATTGAATTTATGATTTTTTTCGGGATTTGTCAAAAATATCAAACCTATTTAGGCTCCCTATTTTCTAAACGCCGCTCTGATGACGCTGATTAGATAGATAAACGCTGAAAAAGATTCACTTCCTGCTTTCCTGGCTTCTTTATAAAATTCTAACGTCTATTTTATATCTAAGAAAATAGATATTGAAAAACTATAAGGAAACCAGGAAAACAGGAGGCGTCAGAATAGAGATAAGCAATTACAAATAATTTTACAGTTTATTACTTATTTGATTTGAATCTGCGTTCATCTTTCGAATCGGCGATATCTGCGTCCTATTCTTCCCTTTGCGGCTGGGCTGAACACGGTGCCATGCGGGCACAAGCCGACATTAGGCGAAATGTATTATGATATCGAAGGGCGGTTGGAGTGACATCAGGCTACTTTTTATTAAGACCTAAGTTGGATTAAATTATTATTCTTCAGAACTATAAGGCTCTAAATAATAACCAGATTTTTTATATTTTATAAAACCCATCAAATCAGAACCTAATTTAAAACAGACCACAATTTCATCATCAAAGTTTTTATCTTTATATAAAATAAATTTCTCAGCTTTATAAAAAAATATTCTACTTTTTAATTTTTTTAAATCATTAATGTTTTCGATTATTAATAATGCCGACTTCTGCCCATCCGTTAAACTTACAAAATATTCAAGAATACTATTCTTATTTAAATCATATTTTAAAATAAATTTACCCTTGTGATATCTTATCCACTTTTTGTCCTCTTCATCATAAGAATTTATTGTGTTAATCTTGTACCCTTTTAAGCTTTTTTCTTTTTTTATAATATTATTAATAGTTTCACTTTCATTATCTGAATAAATCTTATTGTTAAATGTCAATAAAATAAGTAAAAAAAGGAATGTTATTATCTTAATATTTTTCATTTAAAACCCTCCATCATAACTCCAGTCAAAAAATAAAGGACTTGCTGTGCCGCCTTTTTGCATTGCCGTATGATAAATAACATTATAAAATCAGTTTTTGTTTTGGCAAGAGAGATTTTCACCGCAAATTGCGCTCCCTCTTCGTTTAAGACTTTACGCTCTCTTTTCAAAACAAAAATTGCCGTATGATTGAGATTCCATCTTTTAAGATACCCAAAGAAGACTGGGTTGAAGATAAGCTTCTATACGGCAAAAAGCTGGCCGTAAAAATTAGAGAACATTTAAAAGAGCGGGTTGAAAAGACGAAAATAAGGCCCGGGCTTGCGGCTCTTCTTGTGGGCGAAGACGAGGCGAGCAAAATTTACGTATCAAGCAAAGAAAAGGCGGCCAATGAAATAGGGTTTCATTCGGTGGTTAAAAAACTGCCCGTTGACGCTACGCAAGAAGAAGTCTTAGCGGTCGTTCATGAATGGAACAATGACGAAAACATACACGGCATATTGGTTCAGCTGCCGCTTCCTAAACATATAAACAGCCAGAATATTTTACAATCGATAAACGCCTCAAAAGACGCCGACGGATTCCATTACGCGAACATGGGTCGTCTTATGGCAAAAGAAAAGGGCGCCATTGCCTGCACGCCTTTAGGCATCATTGTGATGCTCAAAGAGCTTGGGGTTAACACCGAGGGCAAACACGCTCTTGTATTGGGACGTTCAAATATTGTGGGCAAACCCATGGCCCAGCTTTTATTAGACGCCGCGCAGTGTACGGTGACGGTTTGCCACTCAAAAAGCAGAAATATTGACGAGATGACGGCCTCTGCCGATATTCTTGTCGCCGCCATGGGCGTAAGAGACGTTATTGATTATTCAAAAATAAAAAAAGACGCTATTGTCATAGACGTAGGCATGCATCGAATTGACGGCAAGGTCAAAGGCGACTTAGACTATAAAGAAATACTTGATAAGGTCTCGTTTATCACTCCGGTTCCGGGGGGCGTCGGGCCAATGACAATTGCCATGCTTCTTTACAATACTTACCAAAACGCGGTGTGGTTAAATGAAAAAGATCAGATGTTAGCGTAAGATGAGCGAAAATAACGAAATTAAAGAAAGTAAAAAATTTAAAAATTACGAAGACGCGGTATTTGAGGGCGGCGGATGGTTCATTCTCGGTCATTCGGCCGGTCAAAACAAAATCATGGCCAAAGAGTTAAGGGCCGAAAATTCGCGAAAAAAAGTTTTATTATTAGGCGGGGTTCACGGCAATGAAACCGAAGGCGTTCAATTCATGGTTGATTTCTGCCGCGAATTTGCCAAAGACGAAGAAAAATCTCCTTTTGGGTTTGATTTATTTTTGGTTCCCGTATTAAATCCCGACGGATTTTTCGCGCATGAAAGAAAAAACGCATCGGGAGTCGATTTAAACCGAAACATGCCCACCAAAGACTGGTCGCCTGAATTTCAAGAAGACAAATACAACCCCGGCTCTCATGCGGGCAGCGAACCAGAAAGCAAAATTTTAGTCGATCTCTTAAACAAACATTATTTTGATTTCATTATCAGTTTTCATTCATGGAAACCCATGATAAACATAAACGGGCCCGCTGAAATATTCGGCGAAAAGATGAAAGAGAAATTAAAGATGAAAGTGGTCAAAGACATCGGTTATCCTACGCCGGGCTCTCTGGGCACCTACGCCGGATGGGAAAGAGGCATACCCACAATCACTCTTGAATTTGAAAGAGGCGTTGAACTTGAGGGCATTTACGCGTATGCCAGAGACGCCATTTTAGATTCTTTTAAAGCTTTACAATCTGAGTAAGGTTTAAATTGCTTCGCAAAATGGACTTTATGTTAATAGGCTTCGTTGCTGAAAAATAAGTATAAAGAGGTATAAGAAATAGTGAAAACTCCCGTATTATTAATGGATAGAACCAGAATTCTGCAAAACTATCAAGATATTGAAAAGGCATTGCCTGATTTTAAAATCGCATACGCCGTTAAATCAAACAACCATCCTGAAATTGTAAATATATTAAAACGAAGCGGTTCGTTATTTGAAGTAGCTTCTTTATATGAAATTGAAAATCTTCTTTCAATGGGCATTGAACCCGAAAATATTATTTATTCAAACCCGGTAAAGCCGCCTGACGATATAAAATCTGCCGCTGAAAAGAAAGTGTGTGTTATGTCTTTTGACAGCGTAACTGAACTTGAAAAAATTCTGCCATATAAAGACAATGTTAAGCTTTTGTTTAGAATAGAAGTTCCAAACGAGGGCAGTCTATGGCCCCTATCGGGAAAGTTCGGGTGCCCTTCAAAGCTGTGGGATAAAATTTATTCTTACATGCAAAAACATTCCATTAAATTATCGGGCATTACGTATCATGTGGGTTCTCAATGCGAAAATCTGCCGAATTTCAAAAGCGCCCTTCTTGAAACGAAAAAGGCATATCAACTGGCAAAAAGTTACGGCTTAGATCCGTATATTTTAAACATTGGGGGCGGATTTCCCGTCTATTTAGGAAGAGAAATTCCTCCTATAAAACAAATTGCCGAAATTATTTTAGAAACCATAGAAGACTTAAAAAAAGACGGCGTCGTTTTTACCGAATTTTACGCGGAACCGGGCAGGTTCATAAGCGGTTCGGCCGGAACATTGCTTTCAAAAGTTATCGGAATAGCCGAAAGAGAAAATAATAAATGGGTCTTTTTAGATACCGGCGTATTTTCAGGCATGATGGAAACCGTAGACGGCATAACATATCCTTTATTGTCTACCGGTTCGGGTAAATCAGAAAATGTTATGCTGTGCGGCCCTACATGCGACTCTATGGATAAAATGTTTAAGGCGATGATACCGAACCCTAAGGTAGGCGATAATATATATTTCTCGGGGGCCGGGGCCTATACGACCGTTTACGCGTCTGATTTTAACGGCTTTTCAAGACCTGATATTACTTTTTTAGATTCTGTAGACGAGCAGTTGCCGCAAGAAGCTGATTTAGAAAATCATAGCGAAATCGCTTCTTAATCGGCAATAACTTCGGCTATGCCGGCGAGGTCTGCGACCTTTACCTGGCTGCCGTTTTTGATTATAATTTGCGTTAAGATACCGTCAGAGGGAGCCTCAAGAGAAAAAGCCGCCTTATCGGTCACGAGTTCGCACAATTCAAACCCGGTCTCAAACTTTTCGCCTTCTTTGAGGTTCCACTTAACAAGCTCAATGCTTTCAGTATCGCCTACGTCTGGTATTTTTAGTTCTATTTGTTTTTTTTTCACTTTCTATTGGCTTTGATTTGCTCAATACTTTTTAAAGCGATTTTCAGAGTTTCAATGTCTTTTTCTTCAGGAACCAGGGGAATGGCGTTTTCTGTAATGCATTCATAAAAGTGTTGATGCTGGCTTTTTAAAGGATTATCTTTATGAACATATAGTTTTTCTACAAAAGATTCCTGAGAATATTTTATTTCTTCTCGGGTCGTTAAAAAAGCCGTGCTTGCCTGCCTGTGAATTTCAATATCCTGATTTGCGTAATTTAATAAAATATAACTTTTATCTTGCGTAATGTTCATGATTCTTTCTTTATTTTGACTGACTCTTGAGCCAATCAAAGTGGCCACGCTTTCGTTTTCAAAACAAATCTGTATTGAAGCAATATCTTCATAGTCGGGGCCTTTTATAAAACGCCCCATTGCAGAAAAGTTTACGACAGGAGATGTCACTAAATTTAAAACTATATCTAAATCATGAATCAGCATATCTAAAATAACGCCCGAGTCTTTAATTCTAGGATTATAAGGCGCAAAACGTCTTGCTTCAATAAAATAAGGGTCGGTTACGATTTTTTGAAGCTCCATAACAGCGCCGTTAAATCTTTCAACATGACCAACCTGTAGAATTTTTTTCTTATCTTTTGCCAGTTTCTGAAGCTCTATAGCCTCTTCTAATTTCTGTGTCATAGGCTTTTCAAGAAGCACATGACAGTCATATTCAAGGGCTTTTTTTGCGATTTGATAATGCAGAAAAGTAGGTACGGCAATGGTTACGGCATCGACATTCTCAAGCAAATCTTCAATTGAAGAAAAACTTTTTGTTTCAAATTTGGCCGCAAGCTCTAGCGATCTGTCTTGATTTTCTTCGTAAATACCGACCATTTCATGAGTATTCATCGACGAAACAACATTGAGATGATATTGCCCCATGTGGCCCACCCCAAGTATTCCCATTTTTAATTTTGGTTTTTTCACGCTCATTTGATAAGACGGTTTATAATATTGCTATAGGAAATCAAGCAAAGTTTAAGTTCTAAATCTGTCAAAAAAACCGCTGCTTTGCGATAGCTCTTCGTCTAATTTTTTTACAAGTTCTTTAGCTTTTGAGTTCAGCGATTTTGGAATAATGATTTCTGCTTCGACAAGAATGTCTCCGTAGCGGCCTCCTCCCATATAAGGCAGACCCTTGCCTCTTACTCTAAACGTGGTATCGGGCTGCGTTCCCGCCGGTATCTTAAGCCTTACAGACGAACCGTCTATGGTTTCGACCGAGACTTCGCCGCCTAAAATTGCGGTTGTAACGGGTATTTCTATAGAAGTCGTAAGATCCATGCCTTCTCTTTCAAATTTTGGATGCTTTTTTACCTGAATAACAACGTATAAATCGCCTGAAGGACCGCCTTTCGGGCCGGCTTCGCCTTCTCCCGATACTTTTAGTCTTGTACCAGAATCGATACCCGCGGGAATGCGAATATTGATCATGCGCTTTTTCATTGTTAAACCCGTTCCTTTGCATGACGAACACGGGTTTCGAACTACTTGTCCCTCGCCGCCGCAATGATTACAGGTTGACGCGATAGAAAAAAATCCTGAACTTCTTCTTACCTGCCCCGACCCCTGACAAATTGAACATGTTTCAAGTTTTCCGTCGGCAGAACCTACTCCTCCGCATTTCTCGCAGTGTTCTTCGCGGGGAATTTGAATTTTTACTTCTTTGCCGTGATAAACGTCTTCTAAAGATATCTCGAGATTATATCGCAAGTCGGCCCCGCGCCTTACGCGCGTTCTTCCTCTGGTTGAGCCACCAAAACCGAAACCGCCCATTCCTGAAAATAGATTTTCAAAAATATCTTCAAAACTGGTTCCCGAAAAAATATCTGAAAAATCGGTATAGGCTCCTCTGCCAAAGCCTTCCTGACCGGCGGCGGCGCCTGAAACGCCTGCATGACCGAACTGGTCATACATTTTTCTTTTTTTATCGTCTCTTAAAACTTCATAGGCCTCGGTCGCTTCTTTAAACATGGCCTCGGCCTCGGCATTGCCCTTATTTCTATCGGGATGATATTTTAAAGCCAGCTTACGGTAGGCTTTTTTTATTTCGTCAAGACCAACAGAGCGCGACACTCCTAAAACGTCATAATAATCTCTTTTTTCTGCCACGCTCGCTGCCTTCCTTTAAGTTACCTGTTTTACCTATAAAAGTTACTTATCGTCTTCTACAACTTCGGCGTCTACAACTTTTTCTTTAGGTTCGTCTTTTTCTGACTTAGAACCTTCGGCTTCTGGCTGGGGTTGTTCTGAGCCGCCGTCGCCTTCAGGCTTGGGTTGCTCATACAATTGCGCCGAATATTTGGTTGCCAAATCAGAAAGCTTTTGCTTGTTTTGTTTCATTCTCTCGACGTCTTTAACGCCTAATGCTTCTTTTGCTTCTTTTAACGCGGCTTCAATTTCTGATTTAGCCGAATCGTCAAGGTTCTTGGCCTCAGATACTGCCTTTTCAAGAGTATATACCAGATTATCAAGCTCGTTAAACTCTTTGGCCGCCTCTTTGCTTTTTTGATCTTCTTCAGCGTGCGCCTCGGCGTCTTTAACCATGTTGTTAATATCGTCATCGCTTAGACCGCTTGACGCTTCTATTTTAATTTTCTGCTCTCTATTTGTTTTTAAATCTTTCGCAAAAACATGAACAATGCCGTTAGCGTCAATATCAAAAGTCACTTCAACTTGAGGCATCCCTCTTGGCGCGGGAGGTATTTCTGATAGCTGAAATCTGCCAAGGGTTCTATTGTCTTTGGCCATTTCGCGTTCGCCCTGAAGCACATGAATATCTACGGCGGTCTGGTTATCGGCCGCGGTTGAAAATATTTCAGATTTTTTAGTGGGGATGGTCGTATTTCTCTGGATGATTTTGGTCATTACTCCGCCAAGCGTCTCAATGCCAAGAGAAAGAGGAGTTACATCAAGCAGAAGAACTTCGTGAACATCTCCCGCTAAAACGCCCGCCTGAATAGAGGCCCCTACCGCTACAGCTTCGTCGGGGTTTACGCTTTTGCTGGGCTCTCTGCCGAAAATTTCTTTAACTTTTTCTCTAACAGCGGGAATTCTCGTAGAACCGCCGACAAGAATCACTTCATGCACGTCAGAAGCCGAGACGCCCGCGTCTGCAAGAGCTTTCTTGCAGGGGTTCTCTGTTCTTTCTACAAGACTTGACGTTAGCTGATTAAACTTTGCTCTTGTTAAGGTACTATTCAGGTGCCTGGGGCCCGACGAGTCTGCGGTTATAAAGGGTATGTTGATATCGGCCGTTTCTTTTCCCGAAAGCTCGATTTTAGCCTTTTCGGCTCCCTCTTTTAATCTTTGAAGGGCCATTTTATCTTTTGCTAAATCAATAGCGTTTTCTTTTTTAAATTCTTCAATCAGCCATTCAATAATTACCTGATCGAAATCGTCTCCGCCTAAGTGAGTGTCGCCGTTTGTTGATTTTACTTCAAAAACATTGTCGGCCAATTCAAGAATTGAGATATCAAAGGTACCCCCGCCAAGATCATAAACGGCGATAACCTCATTGTCTTTCTTTTTATCTAAACCGTAAGCTAAGGCAGCCGCTGTAGGCTCGTTTATAATTCGAACCACGTCAAGACCGGCAATTTTACCCGCGTCTTTTGTAGACTGTCTTTGTTCGTCGTTAAAATAAGCGGGAACGGTAATTACCGCTTTTTCTATGGAATAACCCAAATAATCTTCTGCGGTTTGTTTCATTTTCTGTAAAACGCGGGCAGATATTTCTTCGGGACGGTAATCTTTTTCCCGTGTTTTTATTAAAATAGAATCGTTTTTTCCTGTTACTATTTCATATGGCACAAGTTTTCTTTCGGCGTCAATCTCGTTAGATCTTCTGCCGACAAATCTTTTTACCGATCTAATGGTATTTTCAGGATTTGTTATCATTTGATTTTTTGCGACTTGTCCGGCTAAAACTTCGCCTTTTTCGGTAAAAGCCACAACTGAGGGCGTTGTTCTTGCTCCTTCTGAATTCGGAATCACAACCGGTTCGCCGCCTTCCATCACGGCGACGCATGAATTTGTCGTTCCTAAGTCAATGCCAATTATTTTTTCTTTTCCCATTTTATGCTCCTTTTTAATATAATATTTATTCGTTTTTTTATTTCGCGTTTGCGGGTTTCATAACCAAAACTCTGGCTGGTCTCAATATTTTTTCTTTAATTACGTACCCTTTTTGAAAAACCTGCTTAACCGTTTCTTTTTCAACTTCTTCAGACTCTTGAACGCTGATAGCCTCCATAGTCGTCGGATTAAACTCTTCATCAACGGGATTCACTTCTTCAACTCCGAATTTATTGAATACCTCTAAGAATTGTTTATGAATCATTGAGGCGCCTTCAATAAACTTTTCGGTTGTCTGGCCTTCGTCTTCTTTCTTATTATTACTTTCTTCTGCCGATTGAAACATGCTGTCGAAAGAATCAAGAGCGGGCATTAAATCTTGAACAAATCTGCCCACAATGGCGGCTTCATGAGAAATTCTCTCTTGCGCGGTGCGCTTTTTATAGTTCATAAACTCTGCTCTTTCGCGCATCAGGCTGTCTTTGAGGCTTGCAACTTCTTCAGATAATGATTTTATTTTGTCTTCATCGATAGTTTCTGAATTTTGCGCCTCTGGTTTCTCTTCTGTTTCTTTATCTTCGTCTTTTATATTCTCTTCTTGTTCTTTAAGGTCTTCTTTGGTTGTATCTTCTTTTTGTTTTGCCATTTTTTTATTGCTCTTCCTTTAATAATTTAATTATGCTTATATGCCGGGCAAGGCGTTTTTGTTAATTTGTCTTTCTTCATGGCCCGCGTTGAGTTCCAGTTTTTCGTTAAAAAACTTAGACAATAGTTTTGAGCCGTAATCAATGGTAGGTATCAGTTTTTCATAAGGCATTCGGTTCATGCCAATAACTCCTAAAGTTCCCACGTCGCGGCCCCCGGCAGAATATCCTTTGGCCAAAACAGAAACGCCTTCAAGGTAATCGCCGTCAATTTCAATGCCGACTTTGCCGCAGACTCCCGAATTATTTTTTACTCTGTTTACCATCTCGCAGACAAAGTTTTTATCGCCTAATTTCGCTATAAGATAATCGGCTTTCTCTTTTGAGGGAGTCGATTCAATAATTTTTTGAAAGACCGTATTTTCTCCTTCAAGGTAAAGCTCCTGCTCGGGAGGATTATAAATTAACGACTGGGCGATTAACGCCGCGATATCAGACAAATCGTCTAGTTCAGAGGCGTTTTCCATTAAGAAATCAAGCTCTTTTTTCTGCAGGTCGGCAATTTCGTACCCTTTAATTCTCTGGTTAAGATAGCGGCTTATTTTATATAAATCTTCCTGAGTAACTTTTTTGGGAACAGTTATTTTCTTCTGGTAAACAGATTCTGAGCCGCTTACCATAACAAGCAGCACCATATTTTCTGCAATAGATATAAGCTCAACATGATTTATGATACTGCTTAAAGCCATCGGAGACAGCACATAACCGGCATAATTTGAAGTTACCGCTAATAAATGAGATGTTGTTCTAAGCAGCTGATCTAACTGCATGGCCGCTTTATTGTAAAATTCGTCTAACTGTGTTTTTTGAGAAATTGTGATTTGATAAAAATCTGATAAACTATTAACATAAAACTGAAAAGCCGAGTCGGTTGGAATTCGCCCCGCAGACGTATGAGGACTATTTAGATACCCCATTTGCTCTAATAAAGACATTTCTTTTCTAACAGTGGCCGAAGAAACTTCAAGCCTAAATTTGCTTACCAATATTTGTGAGCTTACCGGCTCGCCTGTGTTAACAAATTCATTAACAATGGCATGGATAATTTCAACTTGTCTTTCTGTCATAATCTATATTTCTTTGCCCCGCCAAATAGCGGGGATATTTGCCAAGTGTTAGCGCTCTACCCTCAAGAGCGCTAATATAAAGTATAATAATAATTTTTATACATGATGTCAAATATATTTTGAGATATATCATTGTTTTATTAAATCTTGCAATTATTCTGGCTTACAAGCTCTGTCAAATTTTATTTTCTACCATTTGATAATGGATTCTTTTCAAATGCGCGAGCCGGTTCTTGTTTTTATTGCCGCATTTTTTCTTGATATTGCGTTGGGCGACCCGCGATATTTTTTACACCCTGTACGATTAATGGGTTATTTAGCTTCTTTTTTAGAAAATATTCTTTATTCTTCAGAAAAAACTCCGCGTTTTAGAGGGTTTCTTTTTTGGATTTTTTTTCAGGCAATTTTAATCGGTTTTTTATTGTTGATTTTCATAATAATTCAATTGATTTCTAATCAAATCGTACGTTATCTGTTTCTTGTATTTATTTTATATTCGTCTTTTGCGGTAAAAGATATGGCAAGACATATAAAAATTTTGATTGAAGCCTTAAAAAATAATCAAATTGAAAAAGCGAGAAATTTCTTAAAAAATATCGTGGGCCGCGATACCGAAAAATTAAATGAAACTGAAATTATCAGGGCGGCAATTGAAAGTCTTTCTGAAAGCTTTGTAGACGGATTTTTTTCGGCTGTTTTCTGGTTTACCGCAGGCGCCTTAATAGGATATTACGCTGAAACCGATTCTGCCTTATGCGGTATTTTAAGCGTTTTTTTTTACCGATCTGTCAATACTCTTGATTCAATGGTTGGCTATAAAAATGCAAGATATGAAAAATTCGGATGGTTTAGCGCAAAAGCCGACGACATCCTCAACTATTTTCCGGCGCGTTTTGTATGCTTTTTTCTGATTGTTCCCGCTTTATTCTTGGGCGGCGCAATTAGCGGCTTAAAAACTTTCTTCTCTGACAGAAAAAAAAGTTTATCGCCAAATGCGGCGCATCCGATGGCTTTTTTTGCGGGAGCCCTTAAGATAAACTTAGGGGGCAAAGCGGTTTATGGCCAAAAAACGCTCGAGAAACCCGTTATCGGCTCTCAATTTAGAGATCCCGATATGAAAAGTCTGAATTTGGCGTTAAAGCTATTTTATATTTCGGCTTTTTTTTCTTTTTTTGGCTTTTCTACAGTATTATATACTATCATATTACATTGATTGACAATACCAATAAAAAGAATATTTTGACGAGTAGAAAAATGAAATATAATAAAGAAATAGAAATTTTATCTGAAACACTAGATACTGCGGGTAAAAATCTAATGAAATTTTTTCATTCGGGCGACTATGAAGTTCAGGAAAAAAGCGCCAATAACCCGGTAACAGAAGCCGATTTTACCACAAATAAAATTATTATCGACTCTATTCGAAAGCATTTTCCCGAAGACGCCATACTTTCAGAAGAAGTTTCTAAAGAACTTAGCCGCGATACCATGAATAAACAAAGATTTTCAGCCGAAAGAGTCTGGATAATCGACCCCTTAGACGGCACAAAAGAATTTGTCATGGGCAAAAAAGAGTTTAGCGTCTCTGTAGGGCTTTTAGATAAAAATGAACCGGTTTTGGGCTTCATTTTCAACCCTGCAGACAATCATTTTCTTTGCGGCGGTAAAAACAGCGGTCTTTTTCTAAACGGAAAAGAATTTAACGCTCCCTTAAGAAGAAACGTACCTGTAGATGAAATGAAGATATGCATCTCGCGTACCGAAAAAAAAGGCGGGCACTTTGATTTCTTAGAAGGAATAATACCAGATAATAATATCGGGGTTATAGGCTCTGTGGCTTATAAGCTCTCTCTTGTCGCTTCGGGCGATTATGATTTGATTATATCGGTAAAACCCAAGAACGAATGGGATATCGCCGGCGGCATAGCTTTGTTTCAGGCAAATGAAATGCTTTTATACGACGAAAACTATAAAATAATACCCTTAAACAAAGAAGATACCATATCAAACGGACTTATTGGCGGTCTGCCAGAAAATATTGAAAAATATAGAGCTTTAGAAAAATAAAAAATCCTTGTGATTATTCAAGCTCTAAAAGCCAGACAGAATTTACAAGATTTTACATGGAGCCCTAAAGAAAACTTTGTACACAAGTCTCTTGCAAAAATCCTGTTTTATCATGTTAATTCTGTCTGTTTTTCTAACTAAATAGAAATCTGTAAACCCAAACCAATGTGCCAGCCTGAATGTTGAAATTCAGATTTTGTATATTTATCAATTTCATCTAAAACAGCCTGGGGCGCAGTTCCTGTAGGATCTGTGGCCTCTGTAGTCAGCGAACCGCTAACTATACCTCCCTCAATAGTTAGTCTTAAAACAGAGATTAACGGAATAATCAATCCTGCGTTTACATGCAAAGAACCGCCGTACATAGTAATGGGAATAGGATTTCCGGGGAAGACAGAAAATTCCTGATCGTAGCCGTCAAACTCAACTCCGTAACCTATGCGAACAAACGGGTCGGCATAAGGCACGATATCAAGACCTACCATAATTTCGAAGGCCACTCTAACGCTTGCAAAAGTAGTAATGCCCTCAATGGCGCCGTTATAGCCTAACCATGCCAGATCAAGGCTTGGCCCTAAACCTATTGTTAGAAGCTTTGGAATTCCGTATGTTAAGTGTAAATACGCCGCCGCTCCCGTACCTGAGAATTTTAATTCTTTTTCTCCGAGCGATGAATCTTTATTGGTAAGCGTATATCCTCCGTAAGTTCCTTCGGCGCCAATTTCAATAATTGAAAATGCGGGACCTGCGGTCAGACTTATAATAAACGCCGAGAAAATTATTTTTCTTATTAAACTTTTCATTTGTTATCTCCTTAAGTTAATTTACTTGCTAATTTTTATACATACTGTGATTTCTCAAAATGTAATGTAAGAAAAAATCCTAAAATACTCAATAATTTTTTAACCTATATGACGTCAATAATTTAGAACATGGCGTAAGAACCGCAGCGTCAAATTGTAATCGCATTTTGCTTATTTTAATCTTGACGAATGGCCTCAAAAAAGACGATATGATATTCTGAAAGAAAATATGAAAATTCTATTTATAATAAATCGTCACGCGGGTTCGGGCAAAGCAGACAAAAAATGGCCGAAAATAGAGAAAAAAATAAAAGAAAATTTTAAAGATTATTCAATTGTATTTACCGAAAAGAAGGGCCATGCCGTTGAGATTTCGCGAAAAGCCGTACAAAAAAAAATACCGCTGATTGTAGCGGGAGGCGGCGACGGAACTATATCTGAAACAGCGGCCGGGTTCATCGGTAAAAACGGGAAGCCTTTGCAAACACCGTCGGCGAGATCAACAATGCTTGGCATATTGCCTTTAGGGTCGGGATGCGATTTTATTCGCACGCTGAATATACCAAACGATATTGAAAAATCGCTGGAAATCATAAAAAAACAAAAAAGAAGAATCATCGATATGGGAACGGCTTCTTTTATAAACCATCAGGGCAAAAAAGAAAAAAGACCTTTTATTAATATTTCAGACGCGGGAATAGGCGCTCAGGTAATGCATGTTTTTGACGGGCAGACAAAAGTATTTGGAGCCTTTATCTCTTATCAATTAGCCACGCTTAGAGGCTTAATTCAGTTTACCAATAAACATTTTAAAATAGTTATTGATAACAAGAAAATAAAAGACGAACCGGCAAATACTGTTTTAATTGCCAACGGTAAATATTTTGGTTCGGGCATGAAGGTCGCTCCTGACGCAAAAATAGACGACGGATTTTTTGACGTTATTGTTCTTGATAAAATGAGCAGACTGAAAATGCTTCTAAAAATGCCGGCTCTTCAGAAAGGCAAATATAAGGGCATAAAAGAAATAAATTTATATAAAGCACAAAAAGTAAAAGTTGAAACCACGCCAAAGGCTTATATAGAACTAGACGGCGAACAGCTTGGCGCAACTCCCATAGAGTTTGAAATTATCAAATCGGCAATACCGGTAATTGCGCCTTAATCTTTAAAATTATAAATAAAAGAAAGCCATGGCACAGGAAAACCATTGGCTAAAACCTCGCCTATCAGAATAACGCCCAGATCAACCGAGATATTTTCGCCAAAAAAACGAAACGCCAGACCAAATGGAATTTCGCTTAACTCTAATTGAGGATGTATCCAGTTTTCGCTTACCAAAGCGACGTTTTTTGACAAACGAACGCTGCCTCCTAAGACAAGAATAGGATCTGCCGAGAACTTAAAGTCGACGAATGTACCGCCAATGCCAAGAGTAAAATGAGCGTCGTAATCGCCGAAAGTTACGACTGAATACAATATGCCGAGGTGCCCCGCATCAAAAACATAAGCGTACAGCATACCGCCCGCAAGCGAAAATATTTCGTCAAACTCATAGCCTATTTTTGGCGCAATATAGAATAACTGATCGCTAAGACTAACGCCTGGAATTATAGAAATTCCCGACATAACGCCTAAATAATCGGTAATGCCGTAAGAGACGCCGGGAAAAAACAATTCATAATCATAAATATATCCGTCTCCGGCCTTTAGGGGTCTTGCGGTAGGCGCAAAAAGAAGACGAGAATAGTTAGGATCTTTTATATAAGAATTCTCTAAAGTATCTTTCTTGTTTATGAATGTTCTGCTTGAAATAAGCGTTTTATCAATTTTAATTTCAAGTCTATCGTTTGTTAATAAAACAAGATACTCGTCTGTTTCTTCAAGTATTTTGCCTTTAACCAGTTTACCCGAGTTTATTTTGATTTGCAGATATTGTTCAGAATCGTTTTTACCGTTCGTCGCTATGGTTTCTTCTAAAGAAAATAAAGAAAAAGAAAAAAGTGTATATATGAAAAGATAAGATAAAAACTCTTTTTTCATAGAGTTATCAAGATTATAAATCGCGTTAAGATTGTCTACTCATTATTTTTTCAACAATCAAGGCCGCCGTTTTATCAAGATCAAAACCCTCTTCAATTTTTAAATCGGGCTTAGCGGTTAAGAATTTTTCTTTGCCGACATAAACGACAAACAAACCAGCCGGTTCGTTAAGCATCTTTAACGCGTTTAATTCGCTGTCGTCTAAATCTGAAATAGTGCTTATTAAAATCATGCCCGCGTCGGTAAATAGATGAGATATTTCGCCAAGCTGTCTTATCATTGCAGCCCTGTTTTTTTCAACGTCGACTTTCTGGGCTCCTGCCAAAAGAGCGTTTGAAAGACCCAGATAATAAACCTGACGATTCTCATGAAATAAAGCTTCTTCCAGCTTTCTGGCTAAATCTTGTTTGCCTGTTCCCGCTTCGCCTGCAATAATCGTCAATATCGGTTTTTGATTATTTCTTTTTTCTCTTTCGCCTGTTTTTATTAAGCTTCTTTCCCAGTTTTTTTCGCGCTGCTCTATATATTCGCGTATCATTAAATTCTCGCTGCCTAGCGATTCAAGAACAATGCCGCCCCCTGAAATTTTATAATCGTCGACAATCACAAACCTGCCGGTTGCGGCAATCTCTGTCGATAAATCAAACCCAACCGGCTTAAAGGTTTGAAGAACGCATTCGGCAACGTCATGCCTTTCAATTTGATTTTTATTTTGAACCGACGCAAGATCTGAGGCGTCTAGAACGCTTATAATATCCTGAAGCCAAACAGCCGCAGAAGCTGTTCCTATTTTAAGTTTATATTGCTTCCCTTTAATCATTGGCCTTTGCGTCATCCAGAATAAATTGGCCTTAATTAACGAGCCTGAAAGAGCGAGAGTTTCTTTTGTTTTGCACATAACTTCGCCGGGTCTTACGTAAAGTTCGGTATCAAAAGTAAAACCTACGGCCTGACCGGTCATTGCTTTTGATAAATTTTCGGCGTTAAAAACTTCAATTGTTTTAATTCTTGATTTTTTCATAGAAGGAACGAAAACGACTTCGTCTCCGGTTTCAATAAATCCCGATTCTACCTTGCCGGCCGCTATTCTGCGGTCGTCTCCCATATTGGTAAACTTATAAATATCTTGCAGAGGAAATCGAAAAGGCTTATTTTCATCAGATTGTTCTTTTTCAAAAGCGTCAAGAGACTCAAGAGCCGTTTTGCCGTCGTACCATTTCATCTTTTCAGATATTGCGGCGATGTTATCGCCAGAGCGGGCCGCAATAGGAACGAAACCGGCGGGCTTTACGTTTATTTCTTTTAAAAATTCAGTATACTCTTTGACAATCTCGTCAAATTTTTCTTTTTTCCAGTCGGCGAGATCCATCTTGTTTACGCAGACAACCACCTGCTTTACGCCAAGCATTGAAAGCATATAGCCGTGCCGTCTTGAGTTTTCTTTAACGCCTTCTTTCGCGTCAATTAGCAAAATGGCGGCTTCTGCTCTTGACGCGCCGGTTATCATATTCTTTAAAAACTCTACGTGCCCCGGAGCGTCGATAATAATATAATGTCTTTTTTTGGTTTTAAAAAAACAACGCGCCGAATCTATGGTAATTCCCTGGCTTTGTTCGTCTTTTAAGGCGTCTAAAAGATAAGCGTATTCAAAAGGTCTCGCATTTTTCTCGCAATATTTTTTTACGCTTTCAAGCTTGCCCTCGGGCAGCGATTTTGTATCGGCCAAAAGTCGGCCAATCAAGGTGCTTTTGCCGTGATCGACATGACCGGCCACGACAATATTCATTTGCTCTAATGATTTATCTATCTGCGCCATCTTACATGTACCCGTCTCTTCTTAATGTTTCAAGCGTGCCGCCGTCTTCTGAATCTTGCGCCCTGCCCGATCTCTCGGCGATATTAGAAAACTTCCCGCTTTTTAGCTCTTCTATCATTTCGGGAATATTTTTTGAAAAAGATTCAACCGGATGCGTACAGGGATAACATCCCAGCGAGCGGTATCTTTTGCCTTCTCCCTTGTCAAAATAAAGCGAAACAATGGGAATTTTTTCTTTATGAATATATTCCCAGATATTCAGCTCTGTCCAGTCTAGTAAAGGATGTATTCGAAGATGGGTTCCAGGGGCAAAATCGGTGTTAAACTGGTTCCATAATTCGGGCGGCTGATCGCCTATATCCCAGTCGTTTTGCTTGTCGCGCGGCGAAAAATATCTTTCTTTTGAACGGCTGCCCTCTTCGTCAGAACGCACCCCTACAATTACGCCTGTATAAGGCTCTTCATTTGTATCTTTTTCATATTGGCCGGTTTCATGATTTAGGCGATACCTTGGCCATTCGCCCGATAAGGTGTGTTTTAACGCCTCGCTTTTTAAGTTCTTACAGCAGGTAAGTCTGTCGGTATTTCCGTCGGGAAAGGTTTGTTTCTCGTCAAGCGCCTTCTGGTTAATGCCGTAAACCATGTTCAAGCGCCACTGAAGAGCGAGCTTATCGCGGTATTCAATCATTTCGGGAATTTTATATTTTGTGTCAATATGAACAAGCGGTATGGGCACATGACCGAAAAAGGCTTTTCTGGCAAGCCACAGCAAAACGGTGCTGTCTTTTCCTATTGACCAGAGCATTACCAGATTTTTAAATTCTCTGTATGCCGCTCTTAAAATATAAACGCTTTGAGCCTCTAATTTTTCAAGATGATCCATATTGCCGCCTTTTCTTTAACGGTGAATACCGCATTCTTTATGAGTTTCGTCTTCCCACCACCATCTGCCCGATCTTATATTTTCGCCTTCTAAAACAGGGCGGGTGCAGGGCATACATCCGATACTCAAAAAATTTTTATCGTGAAGTTTGTTATACGGTACCTTATTATCTTTTATATAATGCCAAATCATATTCGTCTTCCAGTCATAGAGCGGATTTATTTTATGAACATTGCGGTTTTCGTCAAATTCTTCCGCAGAGATATTTTCTCTTTCTGGCGACTGCTCTTTTCTTAGACCAGTAAATACGGCTCTAATACCTTGAAAAGCTTTTTGAAGGGGTAATACCTTTCTGATATGACAGCATTGTTTTCTGTTTTCGACGCTCTCGTAAAAAGAATTGGGGCCTTTTTCTTCTATGAGTTTTTTAATGTCTAAAGACTCGGGCGCGAAAACTTCTATTTTAACGCCGTATTTATCTGCCGAAGCCTGCATTGTGTTGTGGGTTTCCTGAAAAAGTCTTCCCGTATCGAGCGTTATTACGCGAATATTTTTCTTAAGCCCGATAAGCATATCAAGAACAACCTGCTCTTCGGCGGCAAAGCCAGATAAAAGAGCAATTTCATTTTCTTTAAAATCAACAAAAGCTTTTTGTATGATATCTTCTGCGCTCATTTTTTTAGTTTACTCAACCCTTCTTCACCAGCAAAAACCAATGTTCTGCCTGTTTTTCTTTTTTTAAGATTGCATGCCCCTCGCTTTCAATAGAACCGGGCACATTTTCAATAGGCTCTCCGTCGTCTAACAAAAGCGCAAGTTTATCTCCGCTTTTCATGGGAGTAAGCTCTATCTTGGCCTTGACAAAATTCATGGGGCACTTTACCCCTCTTAGGTCTTTGAACTTCTCGGCAGAATTCTCGTCTGAAGAAGGCTCTTCAGGCGATTCTTCGGTTTTAAATTGAAGAGAATCGTCCATGCTTTCGTAAAGTTTTTTAACCGAATCGGCTAGTTTTATTATTTTATCTTCAAAGGCTTTATAATCGCCGATTTCTGCATTTTGCGCTTTTTTTATCATATCGGCAAATTCGCCGGATACAAGATTTGGCCCGATAAAGTTTTTCAAAAACAAACCGTAAACCGACAATTCATCCGAAGCTTCAAGCCCCTTTGTAACAAGAAGCATTCTGCTTGCCGAAAACAATATTTTTTTCAAAAGATTATTTCTTTCTTCTTGGCCTTCGACAGATTCTAGTTTTTCAAGAGAATTATCAATAATCTCTTTATCGAAATCAATCATATCGTATAGACTCGCCGAACATTCGGCTTTCTGGCCCTTAAGAACAGTGAATTTTTCTTTTGCCGTCCAGTCGGTATAATACGAGGCGTCTTCTTCATAAGAGGGTATATTTGAATATTTCTTAGCCGCTTCGATGATATCTTCTCTGCCCTCGTTTTGAGCATATTCATAAAATGAATTAAATCGAGCTTTCTTTTCAGAATAAATTTTCAAAACGTCTACAACAAAAGAAGGCATATCTTTTGAAGCGACTTCTGTCAGCTCTTCGGCAAAGCGGCTTTCATTTTCAGAAATAACCGCGCCCGCCAATACGACATACGCCGGCAGAAGCTCTTTATCTTTGCGCATGATCTTTCCTTTAAAACCGAGATCGGCGCTGTGATGACATCCGCATGAATTCGCGCACCCTGAAACATGTATTCTAACGTCAAGCTTATCAAGATCAAGGCCGCTTTCAAAAAGAGCTCTTTGAATTTCAGGCGTAACGCCGCGCGGCAGACAAAGACCCAGTTTGCAGGTATCGGCCCCGGTACAGGCAATCATTTTTCCCGTAAGAGAGGGTTTGTCTGATATGGTTTTTATTTCAGGTAAAAGTCTAAAAACATTGCCCAAATATGCTTCGGGAATATTTCTAAGATGCATGTTTTGGTCGATAGAAAAACGAAGACTGTTCTCGCCGAAATTTTCGAGAAATTCGGCCAGCTTTACCGCGTCTTTCGCCGTAATATCTCCTAAAAATAAAGGCAATTCTACTGAGAACAAGCCTTCCTGTTTTTGCTCTTTAACGTAGCGATTTTTCCATAGCTCAAACTCTGGAGCCGATATATCTTCTTCTTTTAGCGAATTGTTTTTATTATCTTTGTTTTCAATTTCTTCAAGCTCTAAAACGGGATATCCGTTTTGAAGAAGTTTCTGATATTCTTCGTTAAAGTATTGTTTAAATTTTTCTTCGCCGAGACTTTTATAAAGAAAACGAATTCTTGATTTATGCTTCTGGCGCCTGTTGCCGTAAGCGTTAAACATCAGCTTTAAAGCCTCGGTAACGCAGTAAACTTTATCTTCTTCAATGAAATCAAATAAAACAACGCCAAGCGCTGAACTGGCGCCCATGCCGCCGGCGCAGAAAACCTTAAAGCCCTTTTGGCCGTCTTTGATTTTTGCCAAAAAACCCAGGTCGGTTATCATGGCCCTGCTGTCAATTTCGCCGCCGTTTGAAAACGATATCTTGAACTTTCTGGGAAGATTAAACGAATTTTCTTTGGCAATCATTTTCGAGGTAAGAGCCACCGTATGGGGGCCTATATCAAAAGCTTCTTTGGGGTTTACGCCCGAATCATGAGAAGCGACAATATTGCGGATGGTATTTCCTCCGCCGCCGCGCGAAGAGAGCCCCACAGAAATCAGTTCTCTATAAATTGTAACAATATCTTGTATCTTTACGTTATGAATTTGCATTTCTTGACGGGTTGTTATATGAACAATTCCCGAGCCGTATTTTTCGGCTAACTCGGCTGTTTTTTTAAGCTGCCTGGGCAGAGCAATGCCGCCTGCGCAGCGTATTCTCATCATATGCGTCATTGGTTCTCTTTGTTCATATATGCCATGCGGCACCCTGATGCCTTTAAATTGCACAGGATTAATCGCTCCCGCCTGAAATTCTTTTATTTTGTACTCAAATTCTTTTACTTCGTCAATTAAATTTTTCGGCAAATCATAACTTTTCATTTTTATTTTTCCTTTTCAATTTGTACGTTCTACTTGCATTGAGCTTGTTAAACTATGGTTTCATATTATAACTTGTCTCGTTCAGACAAGTTGACTTGAAACCAATCTCGCCTTTTAACTCTCTGTTCTCTACGGTTAAATCTTACAATCTTACTTTATTACTACTTCAATCTCTTTAACATTTTTATCTTTGATTTCAAAAGCTTTCATTTCCTGATTTTGGCCGGCCAATGAAATAATCAAATAAATTATTTTCGAATCGTAAGCGAGCTTGATATCTTCTTCAGAGGGTCTTGCCGGCGTTTCGGGATGACTATGGTAACATGACAATATTTCATAACCCTTTTCGCGGGCATCTTTAACGGCTCGAAACTGTTCTTTTGGGTTCATAGAAAAATGCTCAGGCGACTTATCTATGTTTTCAAGCTCATAATGCTCATGTACCTCGCCGTCTTTTCCCGCGAGATATCCGCATACTTCGTTTGGCAGACCTTCTTTTGCCTGTTCAAATAATCTTTCTGCGATCTTTTTATTTATTGTAATCATTTTACGTCGTCAAATCGCAGGCAGCCTGCTCTTCGTCTTTTAATTCGGTAATATGCGCATTTTCAGAGCAAACGCCGCATTTATCGTTTTTCTTAAATTTAATTTCTCGAAATCTCATGCTTTTAGCGTCAAAGCTCAATAGTTTATTGTAAAGAGGCTCTCCGACGCCTGTAATAAACTTCAGGGCCTCGGCCGCCTGAATTGTACCAAGCATGCCGGCAATGGCGCCTAAAACGCCCGCCTGCGAACAGGTAGGCACCACATTAGCGGGCGGCGGCTTTATAAAAACACAGCGATAGCATGCCGTATCATTTGGTTTTACGGTCATTGTTTGCCCGTCAAAACGAAGAATACCGCCGTGAGAAAAGGGAATGCCTTCTAAAACGCAGGCGTCGTTGATTAAAAATTTTGAAGCAAACGAATCTGTTCCGTCAATGACAAAATCATAACCGCGTATTATTTCTCTGATATTATTCGCCATTAAAAATTCATTGTAAGTTTTAACCTCGACATCGGGATTTATCTGGTTCATTTTTTCTTTCGCCGAACTTACTTTTTCAACGTCTATATCTTTGGTAAAGTGTATTATCTGTCTTTGAAGATTCGTAATATCGACCTTGTCTTTATCGGCAATGCCTATGGTACCCACTCCCGCCGCCGCAAGATACATGGCAGCGGGGGCTCCTAAGCCGCCCGCGCCTATAATAAGAACTTTGGCGTTTAATAATTTCATCTGCCCTTCAACGCCCACGTCTTTTAATAAAATATGTCTTGAATATCGTTCAATTTGTTCTTCATTTAAATTCATATGTTTTCCTTAACATTTTATTATGACAGAAGCAATAATAGTAATTTTGCCACAGAGTGCACAGAGTGCACAGAGAAATAATGTTGTCTTTAGCGGCTTCTCTGTGCCCTCCGTGGTTTAATAAATACTGCACTCGTGTCATTGCCTCCGCCTTGAAACCAACCCTTTTTTTTCTTCCCTCTGTGATCTCTGTTCCTCTGTGGCTTATCTTTTTCTAACTATATTTTCTCTAAAATCTTTTCAAATTCCCTTATAATATCTTCGCTATCTTCAATGCCTACAGAAACCCGTATCATTCTGTCGTTTACGCCCAACATTTCTTTTGTATCGTTATCAAAATCAATATAAATGGTGCTTGCCGGGTGCACAATCAGGCTTTTGGCGTCGCCTAAATTAGGAAGATTTCTTAAAAATGTTCTGTTATCGATAAACTTAAACGCTTTCTCTTTGCTTTCAAGCTCAAAGGTTAAAAGCCCTCCGAAATTATCGTAAAACTGTGACTTTGCCGTTTCATGATACTCTGAAGTTTTCAACCCCGAATAACTGACTTTTTTTACTTTTTTATGATTTTCTAAAAAGCCCGCCAACGCCTTAGCGTTATCGCAGTGCTGTTTCATTCTCAAAGAAAGAGTTTCAAGACCCAAAGATAATAAAAAAGCGTTTTGCGCAGAAAGGCAGGTTCCTAAGTTAGTATGAACCTGTCGGCGGGTTTTCGCCAAATAGGCTAAAGCGCCATACTTTTTAAATTTTTCAAAATCGTCAAATTTTTCATTGTTTCTAAACTCAAAACTTCCCGTGTCTATAATAACGCCGCCTACCGCGTTGCCGCTGCCGTTTATATATTTTGAAGCCGAATGAACGATGATATCGGCCCCAAAATCTTTCGCCGAAAAAAGATAGGGCGTCGCAAGAGTGTTGTCTAAAACAAGCGGAATACCCGCTTGTTTGGCTATCTCAGATATCTTTTTTAAATCGGGAACGTCGCACCGCGGATTTCCGATCGTTTCTACAAATATCAGCTTTGTTTTTTTTGTAACGGCGTTTTCAATTTCTTTTATATCGGTTGAATTTACAAATACGGGTTTTATGCCGAATCTTACAAATAAATCGGTAAAAAGAGAATAGGTTCCGCTAAAAAGACTTTTACCCGATATAAACTCGTCGCCTGTCTTTAAGATACTTAATAAAGCGGCCGAAACCGCGGCCATGCCCGACGATAAAGAAATAGCCCCTATGCCCTTTTCAAGAAGATTCATTTTCTCTTCAAAAGCGGTCAAATTAGGATTATTGATTCTTGAATATGTATACCCGAACTTTCTTTGGCTCAATATATTTTCGATATCTTCGGCCGTTTCATGTTCAAACGCCGTGCTTTGATATATACCGGTTGTAGGGCCGCTTTTTATTCGCCCTTCTATTTTGCCGTGAACTTCAAAGGTTTTAGGTTTATAATCAGCCAATGAGAGATCCTCCGCCCATGAAATATAGAAATTCTACGCGATCATTTTCTTGAACCTCTATGCCGTCATAATTTTCGCGCTCTAAAAAATCGCCGTTTAATTCAACCGAAACCATATCGGGCATTTCAACGTTCATCTCTGTTAAAAGCTGCGCCACTGTAACCGAATTTTTTTCGATTGTTTCTTCTTTGCCGTTTATTGTCAATCTCATATTTTTCTCCATACATTTATTGATATTGCTATATAATTATATTTTTACGCCTGTTTTTTCGCAAATAAATTGGTTGTTAAATATCTGTCTCCTGAATCATTTATCATGGTAACTATCATTTTTCCCTGGTTTTCGGGCCGCATTGCGGTTTGAATTGCGGCATGCACATTGGCGCCAGACGAAATGCCGCAAAAGATTCCTTCTTGTTGCGCCAGCTTTACCGCCATATCAATCGCATTTTCATTTGAAACTTTTATGATATCGTCAATGACCCCTTTGTTTAGTATTTCAGGAACGAATCCCGCGCCTATGCCCTGAATCATGTGGGGCCCCGGTTCTTCGCCAGATAATACGGCCGAATTTTCGGGCTCTACGGCGATAATTTGTACATTCTCTTTCTTTTGCTTTAATACTTCGCCTACCCCCGTAATTGTGCCGCCTGTTCCCACGCCCGCCACAAAGATATCAATCTCGCCGTCGGTATCGTTCCAGATTTCAAGGGCCGTTGTTTTTCGATGAATTTCAGGATTAGCGGCGTTCTCAAACTGGTGCAATATAACGGCCGATTTATTTTCTTTTTTCAATTCTTCGGCTTTTTGAATGCTTCCGGTCATGCCCATGTGAGCGGGCGTTAAAATAACCCGCGCCCCGAGAGCTTCAAGCATGCCGACCCTTTCTTTACTCATCGATTCTGGCATGGTTAAAATTAACTTATACCCTTTTGCCGCGCATATCCACGCTAAGGCGATTCCCGTGTTACCGCTGGTAGGTTCGATAAAAACGGTTTCTTTTTTAACCATACCAGATTCTTCGGCTGCTTTTATCATGCTCGATCCGATTCTGTCTTTAACTGAAGAACAGGGGTTAAAAAATTCAAGTTTGCAGATAACATTTGCCCCCACGGGAGAAATATTATTTAATTTTACCAGCGGCGTGTTGCCGACTAAATCTAATATACTTTCAGCTATTTTTGACATCATTTTCTCTCTTTATATTTCATAGTCGGGCCGAATCATGCCAAATTTGATTCGAAGCCAGATTCTTTCATGCATATAGTATAAAATCATTTTTAAGCCATTGGCCATAAGACTGACTATAACCGATTCTTTTACATCTTGATTATAGATATAAACGGCCCCCATGGTTATAAAAACCGCGATAAAGCGCCAGGTTATCGTTTTCACCAGAGTTCTTCTTTTAAGTTCCATTTTTTAACCGCGCCTTTTTTAATTTCATCAATCAAATATTATAAGATAAATTCTCTTTTGTTATGGTTTTATCTAAAAGAATCTCAAAACTAATTTCTTCAAAATAACTTTCTGCCCTGCTTCTTGCCGTGTTCCAGATGTTTTCAATGGCCGCCTCAACTGAATTATCGCTTTCTTTTTTACCCATAAGCAAAGAAGGCTCTACGGCCATAATTACGTCTTTTATTTTAATCTCGCCGGCGCCTTTCGTAAGCATGTATCCGCCAGAAACCCCGCGAATGCTTTCAACAATGCCCCCTCTTTTTAAGAGGCTCATAATCTGCAAAAGAAACGGCTGTGGAATATTCTGGCTTTCTGAAATTGTTTCAAGATTCAAGAGCCTGCCGCTGCCATAACTTCTGGCCAGTTCTAAAACCGCCTTAATTGAATAATTTAACTTTGCCGATATAATCATCTTTACCTATAACAATCGCCGTAACGCCATAAAGCAAATTACAGCAACACATACCTTACTTTCCTTATCAGGTTATATAGTATTAAAAAGAGAGATATCTTGTCAACTTTTTTTGTTTTTTTTCTTCTTGACGCATGTATATTCTGAATTTTTTTTATACAAGATTTCGATATTTTTTTACCGGCGTTCAAATGAAAACTGATAATTTCTTAAAGCGGCTTTATTTAAAACTTAACTTCTATAATTCACAACCGATTTACCGCTTTATTTTTTTATATTTTTTTCTCTTTATCGCTTATTCAAACACTTTCAATGTTCCTTTTATATTTGACGATAACGCAAAAATCATAGAAAATCCATTTATACAAAAATTAAGCTACTATTATAACTTCAATGAGGCCCAAAAGCTGGGGCAAATGAAAAATCCGATACCTTTTAAGCTTGAGGGCGCCGACTTATACGTATCATTTAAAAACCGTTTTTTCACTTTTTTCACTCTGGCCCTGAATTACAAGATTCATAAATTCAACGTAACGGGTTATCATGTTTTTAATTTTTTTATACACGCCATAACGGTTTTTTTTGTCTATCAACTGATTCTGCTTTTATTTCAGTCGGCTTACCGGTTTAACGATAAAAAAGAAAGTCATTTAGACAAAACAAAAGCCTCTCATGCCGCTTTTTTAGCGGCTGCAATATTTGCGCTTCACCCCGTTCAAACGCAGAGCGTAACTTATACCATTCAAAGGCTAGCTTCTTTAACGGCCCTGTTTTATATTGGCTCTTTTATGTTTTACATAAGACATCTGCTTTCTGCCGAAAAAAGAGAGTCTAATAAGTTTTATGTACTTTCGTTTATTTTCGGATTAATCGCCATGAAATGCAAAGAAAACGCTTTTACGCTGCCTGTTTCTATTTTTTTATTTGATTATTTTTTCTCAAAAAAAGAAAGTTTTTCTTCTTATATTAAAAACCGAATATATAAATTTCTGCCTTTTCTCTTGTTACTTGCCGTTATACCGGTTACTCTTTTATCAAATATCAATTTGACGGGCGAACTGCAAAATACAGACGACGCTTTTCGATTAGAGTCAGATTTAAGTAGAACTGAATATTTATTTACCCAGTTTCGCGTGATTGTCACTTATTTTCGCTTGTTGATTTTTCCCGTCAATCAAAACCTTGACTATGATTACCCTGTTTATCGAACATTTTTTAACCTTGAGGTTATTTTATCGTTTATTTTCTTAGCGGCTGTTTTCATGGGGGGGATGTATTTGCTCTTTCGCCGAAGCGGCGCCTATAAAATTGCCGGCTTCGGAATCTTATTTTTTTTCGTCGCCTTATCTGTAGAATCAAGTATTGTTCCCATTAAAGACGTTATTTTTGAGCATCGCTTGTATCTGCCGATTACGGGTATTTTAATTTTTATTGCCTGTTTGTATTACGAACTGATGAATAATCAAAAATATAAAAATTTGCAAAACTGGACGGCCGTTTTTTTTATCGCGGTAATATTTTCATTAACCGCTCTAACCTACGCCAGAAACAATATATGGAAAGACGGCGAATCAATATGGAGAGATACCGTAAGCAAATCGCCTCAAAAACCGAGGGTCCTTGTTAACCTTGCCAATATCTTACAAACAAAAGGTAAAACAAAAGAAGCAGCCGAAGTTTTTAAGAAAGCGGTATCGTTCGATTCGAATTTAATAATCGCAAGATATAATCTGGGCATTGCGCTTTTTACTTTAGGAGAAACGCCTGAGGCTTTGACCGCCTTTGGCTCTATTCTTGAAAAAAAACCAAATTTTCTTTTTACCAAGTATGACATGTGCTATTCTTTATATCAAAGGCAAAGGCATGAAACCGCTATGTCATGCTATGAAAACATTAAGCGTTTATTTACAAACAACATTGACCTTCACTTTATTATGTCGCAAATATATTTTAAATTGAACAAAAAAGAAGAGGGCATAAAAGAACTAAATGAAATATTAAAAATAGATCCGAAGAATAAAGGGGCCTTGCTGTTTTTAAAAAACGCAAGAAAGAACTTATAAATGAGGGTTAAAATGAATAATTTTCAACATGGCCTAAGAAATGTTTTTAAAAACGAGAACCTGATCAAAACATTTTTATTTGCCTCATTATTGTTTCTTCTCATTAACAAGGTAGGCGACACCGACGCATGGGTACACTTAAACATAGGAAAATTAATCTACGATACCGGCGGTTTTCCCGAAAAAGAAATGTTTGTTTATCCTAATTTTGATAAAAACTTTCTTGATATTTACCCTTTCTGGCTGTTTAGCTTTATTGTATATTTTTTATATCTGACAGGCGGAGTTTTTTTACTGGTCTTATTTAAGGCGCTAACGGCTTTTTTCGCCTATTATTTTCTATTGAAAGACGTTAAAATAAAAAATGACAATATTATAATTTCTGTTTTATGCATTTTTATAGCGGTTTATCTTACCCAAAATCGACTTGTTCTCAGACCTGATTTGATAGTCATGTTTTTTATCGCTTTTACAATATATTCTATGAATGATTATATTGAAAATAAAAATAAAGCCATTTACTTTTTGCCGCTAATCTCTTTATTATGGGCAAACAGTCATTCAAGCGTAGTTCTTTTCTTTTTTATTGTATCTGTTTATATTTTTTCGGCTCTTACAAACAAATATATATTTAATAATGAAAATAAATATTTTATAAATATCGATAAAAAAAACTTAAACTTTCTCTTACTGATAAGCGCCATAAGCTTTTTAACGACGCTTATAAATCCTACTCATGTTAAAATATATTTCTACGGCTTTAATGTTCTTTCAAGCGACTGGAACAAAGATACGATTATTGAACTTAAACCTGTTTCTGGAATTTCGGCTTATATTGTCGCATTTTTCGGATTTTTCTTTTTAACGACTTTTACGCTTAATAAAAATAATTTTTTACTGCACCGCCTTCTTTTGATTTTGCCTTTCATGATAATGCCGTTTGTTTCTCAGCGATTTATATTTTTACTCGGGGCAATAGGCGCGCCGATTGCCGCTAAGAATATAGCTGAATTTCTTGCGAATAAAAATCTTTTTACAAAATACAATATTAAAACAATTTATAAAAATTCTATTTTAATTGGTTTTATTTTGCTATTTACTGTTTTAATCAAACTTCAATCGCTGCCGCTTTTAACGTCTGCATTAAAATGGGGTTTCGACTTCGACTATGCCCTGATGCCCAAAGACGCCGTTAATTATTTAGAAAAAAACAGCATAAACGGCAGAATCTTAAATTTCTTTCATACCGGCCAATACATAATCTGGCAAAGATACCCGAAAAACACGGTACTTTCAGACGCCAGATCGGGTTTAGACCCTCAATTATCAGAGAAAATAATTAAACTAAGCTCTCCTCAAATAGCAAAAGAGCTGTCAGAAAAATACGACTCTGAAATTCTTTTTTTGACGCAAAAAAACTACTATTCTTATTCTGCCAATACGGCTTTTGGCAAAGAAGAAGTAGGCTCTTTTTTCTCAGATAAAGCATGGGCGCTGGTTTACTGGGACGATAAGTCTTTAATTTACTTAAAAAAAGGCGGCAAGCTAGAAAACATCATAGAAAAAGACGAATACAAAGCCATAAACCCCGATATGACATTAAATACTTTTGAGAAAACCTTTTCGTCGGCGTCACAAGAAGAAAAAGGAGCGATATTTACCGATTTAAACCGAAACTTAAATGAAACAAAGTCTTCTCTTTCAAACCTCTTTCTTGCGGCCGCTTCTTTTCAAAACGGCGATTTTATAAAATCTCTGGAATATTCAGATAAAATAAAAGAAAAAATAGAAACTCCTCTTCTAACGCTTAAAAAATTTCTTTTGCGGGCAAAAACTTATGATAAATTAAATAATTTTGAAAAAAGCTCTTATTTTTTTGAAAAATCGCTTAAAATTCAAGATTCTTTGTCTATAAAATTAGAATTTGCAAATATGCTTTTTCGTTCAGGCGACTGCTCTGAATCTGTTGAACTTTACGAAGAAGTTATCGAAAAATCGCCTACTTCGGGTTCTTTATACGAAATTTTTATTGAACATTTAAATAAGTGCGGTAAAACTGAGATGGCCGCGAAATATCAGACAAAAATGAACTCTATTTTGCGCAAAAATCCGAACCAGTTAAATATCTCTTTGGCAAAAAAATATTTTTTGCAGGGGGTAAGCGAATATTTAAAAAAGAACTATGCCGCTTCATTGAAAGCGTACGAAAATTCGCTGGCCTTTAACCCTAATAACGCCTCTGTTTTTGCCAATATGGGTTATGTTTACTATGATATGAACGATAAAATATCGGCCTTTAATTATTACCAGAAAGCGCTTCAAATAAACGCGCAAATACCCGAGGCAAATTACGGCATTGCCGTTGTGCTTTTTGAACAGGGCAGGTACAATCAGGCAAAAGTTTTTTTTGAAAATTATTTAAACTTAAATTCAACCGGCCATTATGCCCGAAAATCGCGGGAATATTTAAAACTTATCAGGTAATCTCTTTATATTTTCAGATTTCTTTTATAAGATCTTCTATTTTTTCAAGGGCTCTCTCGGCCGTGGGCATTCTTAATATCAACGGCGGCGCAAGCCTCAGTACATTCTCGCCGGCTCTGCCTAAAACAAGGCCCTTTTCAAGAGCTTTTGCCACGAGGGGTCTTGCCCCTATGTCTTCTCTAAGTACTATGCCAATGAGCAGCCCCTTGCCCCTGATTTCTTTTACGGTATCGGGATATCCGCTTTTTATGTTTTCAAGATGCGAGAACAGATAATCGCTCATGCCTTGAACATTTTCAAGAATTTTTGCCGATTCAATGGAACGTAAAACCTCATAAGCCACCGCCGTCGCCAGGTGACCGCCCCCGAAGGTGCTGCCGTGAGAGCCCGATTCAAGCAAAGAACAGTATTTATCGGCGATTAAAACGGCCCCAATGGGAACCCCGCCCCCGAGACCTTTTGCTATTGTAAGTATATCGGGCGTAACATTCGAGTGCTGGTAAGCAAAATATTTGCCGGTTCTGCCGATGCCGGTTTGAATTTCGTCAAAAACAAGCAAGGCTTCTTTTTCTTCGCACAATTTTTTTGCTTCTGATAAAAATTCGTCTGTTAAGGGCAAAACGCCGCCCTCGCCTAAGATTGGCTCTAAAAATAAGCCGCAGACATCGCTGTCAAATTTATTTTGCAAATCTGTTATATTATTGGGCTCTACAAAATCAATATTTTCAAGCAGCGCCCCGAAACCGTCTCGCACCTTGCTTTGGCCGGTTAACGACATAGAGCCAAATGTTCTGCCGTGAAAACCATGTTTCAGGGCCAGTATTTTCTGCTTATTATATTTTTGACCAAAGGCCCGCGCTGTTTTCAAGGCGCATTCGTTGGCTTCTGTGCCCGAATTACAAAAAAATACTTTTGAATTAAAACTTATTTCAACAAGGGCCCTCGCTAAAAGTGCCTGCTGGGCGTTAAAAAATAAATTTGACGTGTGCCACAGCATATCGGCCTGCCTGTTTAAGGCGGCTATTAAATCAGAATGAGCGTGACCCAGCGAATTTACGGCAATGCCGCTTAAAAAATCAATGTACTCTTTGCCTTCTGTATCATAAAGAAACTCGCCCGCCCCGTATAAAAAACTTACGGGCATTCTTGCGTATGTCTGCAAAAGATATTTTTCGTCTAATCTTTTTATTTCTTCAAAACTCATGGGCCTTTCAGGATCATAAGATATCTCGGTATCTTTATTTTTAAGAGAGTCTTCTTCGCCTGCTTTGAACTTATAAAGACCCGCTAAATAATCTTTTTGCTTTTCTTTCATTGTCAATATTTATAAAATTCAGAATATCATTATAAACATATATAATGGTATTGTCAAATACATTTTTTATAAAAAATTTCAAAAAAAAGCCGGCATAAGCCGGCTTTTTTTACAGTAAACATTACGTAAAAACGCAAATATTACTTATTGTGACACGCAAGACACAAACCAGAAGTATTGTTATTCAATCTTAAGAAAGGCGCGTTTGTGTCATCATGCACGTCATGACATGAGGCGCATTCTACTTTGCCTCCGTAAAGAACATTGGCAATCGTTATAGTACCGAAAGCGCTGGTTGTAGCATGTAAGCCAGTATCTGAAACAGCATCATACGTAATCGATATCGGATGGTCGTTAGCCAGGTTAGTGCCCAAGTTAGCGTTGGTGTTAATCTTTGTGGGACCTGTTGTAACGCCGCCAAAGTCTTCTAATGCTGTTGCGCCGTCGTGACAGCTAAAGCAAACCATTGAAACCCCTGCAGGAGCTGCATCAATTGCACCATTTAATGTTCCTGAAGCGTACATGGTAAATGACGCAGGCACTAGACCTGTCATATCATGGTTCCATAAAGGCGCCGTATCTGTATTGGCATTGTGAGGAGTATGACAATACTCACACATGCCTACAATTACAGTAGAAGTCATACCAGGACCCTGTGTAAGGTCGTGCTTTGAGCCCGAGATACCGGCATACGCAATACCCGTAATCGCCAAGCTTATCAATACGCTTAATAATACTTTCATTCTTGTTTTCATTTTTTTCTCCTTAATATATCTGAACTCTTAATTCAGAGCCTGAAAAATCTGAACACGATGAATACCAGTCTCGGCTACATAGATTTTATCTGAACCGTCTATGTAAATAAGATTGGGCATTGTAAAAGTGCCAGGCTGAGTTCCGGGACCGCCAAAGTTACTGGCTTTATCGCCGGTTTCGCTGAAAACCTGAACGTTTTGAAAGGCCATATCTGTGATATAAACCTGACCCGCGCTGTCAATGGCTATGCCTTTTGGCTTTTCTAAACAACCCGAAGAAACGCATCTTGGTCCGAAAGTTCCGGCCAATTTGCCGTCTGCGGTGTACTTGTTCACTCTGGGGTTGCCGTTATGAACTACATAAACATCGCCTTTAGCGTTTACCGCTACCGACTGAGGCGTTAGAATGCCTGTTAAAGAACCTACATTATCGCCGTTTGCGCTGAAAATTTGTACAGCGTTGGCCAATGCGTCGGCAACATATATTTTACCGCCTGATACAGCGATACCGTGAGGTCTCTGAAGAGATCCTGCGCCTATTTCAGATGCTACTGAACCGCCGGTTACAATTTTAACCGATTTGCTGCCTGCGTCGGCAACATATAGACTGCCGTTAGCAAACGCAAGGCCTCTTGCGTCGGCAACGCCTGCAATGGTTGAAACGCTTTCATCGGCTGAATTAATGGCTTTAAGGCCAAATCTATCAGAAATATACACAATGCCGTTGGCTTCGTCAGCCGCAACAGCTTTTGGATAAGAAATCTTCTCGTTAACAGTTGTATAAGTTCCGTTTATACATACGCTGTCATTTGAAAGACTGCTTAAATATTGAACGCGCGCTTCTGCGGGCGCCGCTGGCCATACCAGATTACTTGTGTCTACAGTTTCAAGTGTAGCGCAAGAACCCAATGGCGTATTGGTGTTGGTTTCGACATACTCAGTTTCTTTAGAAGCTCCTGTACAGCCTGTAAACACAATAGCGTATACGGCTAGAGAAGCTATAGAAACTAAAACTTTACTAAGTTTTGTTTGGTACATACCTACTCTCCTATTTTTAAGTTTATTGCTTTTTTATAAACAACGCTCTAAAAAAGCTATAGTATATAAACGGTTTCAAAGGAAATGTCAATACCTGAAGGCGCCTAAATTTACAAAAAAACAAGCCTAAATCCTCTATATATCTGGTGTATTATTTATACTCCCTGCAGAGTATTTCGGGGATTGTTTTTTGATTACGCCTCTACAATACCGTGCTTTACGGCATATTTTACGAGTTCGGCCATTGAGCTTAAATTTAGTTTTTTCATGATATTGGCCCTGTGCGTTTTAACCGTTTTTGGCGAAATCCATAAAGAAGAAGCTATTTTATCATTTGAATATCCCTCGGCTATCAGCTTTAATATCTCGCGTTCGCGCGCCGACAAAATAGAGAATATCGATTTTTCTTTCTTATCGGGCGAATCTGACGCAATTTCGACGGACGGTTTTGGCAGAAAATCTTGAACCAGCTTTTTAGTAACCTGCCCCGATAAATATATGTTGCCCTTTAAAACCTCAGAAATGGCCTTTAATAAATCGTCTGCCGCGCTGTCTTTAAGCATGTAACCGTGAATGCCGTACTTTAAAAGCTCGTCGATATATTCTTCGTTATCATACTGCGACAGCATAATTATTTTTATTTCTTTATGAAACTTTCGCACTTGCCGCGCTATTTCAATGCCGCTTAAACTGGGCAGAGAAATGTCTAGAATAACAATATCGGGCTTCATCTTTTCTATTTTTTCAAGGGCCTCTCTGCCGTCGCCCGATTCGCCCGAAACTTCGTAAAGATCAGTTTCTGACAATATGTGCTTTAGGCCCTCGCGTAAAATAAGATGGTCGTCGACTAGAAATATTTTTTTAGGTTTCATTTTTTTTATGCCATTCTACGACTATATCATATTTTGTTCCCTGATTTTTTTCTGAAACTACGTTCAGGGCGCCGTTCATTGCCTCTATTCTTCGTCGTATGCTGTAAAGTCCAAATTTCTTTATTTTTTTTTCGGCCTCTTTAATTGAAAAACCGATTCCGTTATCTTCAATTTGAAAGAGAACCTTATTGGCTCCCGTTGTTTTAAGAAGCACCGAAACCCGATCGGCTTTTGAATGTTTCAATATATTGGCGATGACTTCCTGAAATATTCTATACAACTGAACCTGTATATCATGCGGAATTTCTGCTTTTATCTTAATATCAAGCTTGGGTTTTATATTATTTAAATAAAGATTGTGCCTTGAATACCAGTGAATAGCGGCCTCTAAGCCTAAATTTGTTAAAACCGAAGGAAATAAATTCTCGAGAGCCTCTCTAAGTTCCTGGTTCGCGCGGCTTAAAAGCTGCTGACCGCGGGCATAGTGAACGCCGCCTTCTACAGGTTTTTTTTCAAATGATGTAAAGCTCAGCTTTGCCGCCGAAATTGTCTGCACAACCGAATCATGAAGGTCTTTTGCCATTCTTTCGCGCTCTGCTTCTTCTGAGTTTATAATTTCAGCCGAAAGTTTTTTTACTTCATTTTCAAGTTCTTTTCTCTTTGTAGTGTCAGAAAGTATTAACCCTGTTCCGGCTTCGAATTGAAATACGGTACAAGAATAATATTTTTTGTTAATTTTCAATTCGCAGTTTTTTTCAAAATGCCGCTTTTCATCGTCAAATCTTTGCGACAATAAAGCTTTATCGGCCGCGCGAAGTTTTAGCGTTTTAAATATATCTTTCTTGTCGTCAAAATTCGCGTCTTTCTCTCTTGATAAAGAGGCGAATTCTTTATTAAAAGCCTCGTTTACAAAAACAATCTTATGGCGCCTGTTTATGATTGCCAGCGGCGAAAGACTTGAAATAATTTTTTCATTGTATTCTTTAACTTTTTTAAGAGATCTTTTATCTATCTCGTGTTCTCTTATTTTTCTTTTTAGATCTGCGTTTGACACGCGCAGCCTTTCGGCGTTATATTTTATTTTTTCATTTAATTTAATTTTATCTTTTTTTAGAGAATCAGCAATGCTAATATTCTTTCTGATTTTTTTAATCAAGGGTCTGTAAACGGCAAAATAAACCGCGGGAAAAACAATAAAACTTAAAATAACAGAATCAATAACCGCCGCAAACTTTTTATCTATTACTATGATTTTGTCGAGGTTGCTTTCTACGATAAACTCGCCGATAAACACCGACAAAAAAACAAAAGGTATCAGAATCTTGCTCGACGGATATTCTTTGGTAATTAATTCTTCATGAATATCTGCCTGAATTTTTTTTTTAATTTTTGATATTATATTCTTTTTTTTCACGATAATTTATGTATTCAAGCAATAAGATTTTTGCCCGATAAAATATTTTTCTAACTCTTTATATTTTAAAATCATAATCATATGATTTTTTAAGATATTTTTCAATAAAATCGTCGGGTTTTTTTTCTCTTCTTTTCATAATGACCGCGGTATCGGCAAGAAATTTTTCCCATAAATACTTTTGGGGGGAGCCGCCCCAAAAAAATGGAGGATAATATTTCATAATCGCGCGCCCTTCGTAAAGAAGAGAGCCTATATCGATTATTGTTCCCGTATTAAGCGTTGTTCCTATGGCGGTTTTTACAAAATCGCCTATAATAGAGCCAAATTTTATTGTCTGCGCCGAAAATACCTCGTCTTTATAAGAGAAGCGAACCTCGCCGTAATTATTTTTTAAATCTGACGTCGTGGTTAAAGCTCCGAGGTTGACCCATTCGCCAACAAGGCTATGACCGACAAAACCTTCATGGTGCTTATTGCTAAAATCAGAAAAAAATGAGTTTTCTACTTCGCCCCCTATGCGGCAATTAAATGCTACTCTGCTTTTCTTAACATAGGCCCTGTCAAGACGGCTCATTTTACCGACATAAGCCGGGCCCTCTATATGCGAAAAGGCCGATATTTTCGCGCCGCTTTCAATAATAACGGGCCCCTCTCTGACGTCAATAAAAGCCATGCTTGATATTTCTACGTCTTTTTTGGCCCATAAATCATTTTTGTCGCCTTGAACAACGCCGATTGCGGCTAAATCTTTATTATAGTCTTCTCGTTTAAGCAGCCGTATATCGCTTTGCATTTTTTCGGCAAAGCTGTTTATAAACGAGACGGGCCTTAAAATTTCTTTTTCTTGTTTTTCTATATTAAAAGAAATATCTATACCTTTATGCTTAAAAAAATCTTCATAAAACTCTTCTGAATTCTCTCTTAAACCGCCGGTTAAAATGGTAATTTTTTTTTGTTCCACATCGCCAGAAAAAAGAACTCTGTCTAACGCAGAAAAAATTCCGTCTGCAAAAGCAAACGCCGGTTTAAGTCTAAACAGCGGCCAAAGCGTCGGCTCAAAGTTATCGTTTAATATAATACTCATCTTTATTTTTTTATTTTCTTTCTTTAATAAAAAACCCCGCGGTTACCGCTAAAAAAACAATATTCGCGAGCCATCCGGCTATAAAAGGATGCAGCGTACCGTTATTCCCCAGCGATTTGCCGAAAAACATCACCAGATAATAAACTGCGCTTAAAACAATCGCAATGCCCATGCTTTGAGCCATGGCTCCTCTTTTCAGGTAACTGCCTATCATACCGCCTAAAAATACAACAAAAAAACAAATAAAAGGGTACCCTAAATGCCAGTAAAACTCCACTTCATATTCGATGAAAGATTCGGCCCTCTCTTTTTTTTCGGATATATATCGCATTAAATCAAATACGTTGGTCTCTTCAAACTTCTTTGCCGCTGTTTGAAAATAATCGGCCGCTTCGGGAAAAGATAATTTTTTATTCTTAAAAAACTCGCGGTTAATAAGCTCTCCTTTTTTATTGAAAAAAATAACGCTCCCGTCGGTAAAATGCCATTCATTCGGATGAATGTTGACCTTTTCGCCGTCAATAATTCTTTGAATATGACCGGCCGACGAAAATTCGACAATGTGCACGCCTCTGGCCTCCCCTCTTTCGGCGATAAATTTTCCTATATGGTAATAACGATTTTTGGCTTTTACGGCAAAATTAGTCTGATCGTAAAGTCTGTGTATGCTTGGGTTTCCTTTAATAATATTCAATTCATTATAGGCGCCAAAATTCGAGGGGGCCGTTACCATCTCATTGAACCATAATAAGAAAAAAGATAACAAAAGAGAAAACAAAACAAGGGGGAGCATAATTCTTTTTAGAGATCTGCCGGCGGCCATAATGACGGCCATTTCCATATTTTTTGTAAAACTTGCCATAGAAAACGAAATAGAAAATAACAAGGCGGGAGGCGTTACAATGGTTATCATATTAGGGATATTCTTATAATAAAAACGCCAAACATGAATCAGTGCGCCGTCATATTTCATGATAATTCCCAGCGTTTCCATTACTTTAGAAATTAATCCTACGCCGATCAGAAGAACGAGGGCGCCCAAAAAATTCTTCATAAATTCGGTAAAAATGTATCGATCTAATATAGACATTATCTTAAAAACAACAGGTCAGAGAGCGAATAAAAAACTTCAGAAAACGCAATGTCGTAAAAATAAACCGTTAGAAAAGTCATTACAAGGCCCGAACCCGCGGGTATGGTTAAATTGTCGTCTAAAAATCCCTTGCCGCTGAAAAGTTCAATAATAAAGGCCGAGACGGCTCCTAAAAAACAAATGAAAAAGGCTTTTATATTAAAACCCGCTTTAGAATATAAAAAAAGACGAAACTCAAAATCGTTAAAATAATTATTTATATTACTTTCATTAACCGTAAGCGTAAGCAAAAATAAAATTCCGACAAGAAAAGAAACGCCTACGCCCGCCAATAAACCCTGAAGACTTTTGCCGTTTTTAAATCTTACGGTTCCGTACCTGCCGCCGAAATAAGCCGCCGCCGGATCTCCCATCGATAAAAACAAAACCGAAAGCACGGCCGTCTCTTTTGGCAGAAAACCTATTATAAAGGCGCATGAAATAAAAAAATGAATGCTGCTTTGCATTTCTTTTTCTTCTCTGCCTTTTAACAAGGGCGACAGCAATTTTAGAAATATCTTCTGCCAATACTGATATTTAAATCTTAAATATTCAATTACAAGCATAAGCGCGGTTAAAATCAGCAAAACGTAAAAGATAAGACTGCGATTATCGTCTTTAAACCATCGTAAATCAAAAATATCGGGTAAATTGAAAAAATAAATTATGGGTATTATCAGGCCGCTCAAATGAAATAATTTTCTTTTCCAGTTAAACGGTTCTTTATATGACATCAATAGACAGCCTATTTTTTTCTAAAGTCGTTTAAGTTAAATAAAGAAAAAAGCTCGACGCCTTCTTTTTTAAGATTATCAAAGCCGCCTTCTATTCTGTCAAGCACAGAAAAAGCGTAACGCGCCCTGATACCTTCTTGCCGAAGGGCCTCATTTGCCTGCAAAGTTGAGCCGCCCGTGGTTATCACGTCGTCAATTAAGATAACTTCTTTTTTAACCGCCGCGTCAATAAGACCCTCTATTCTTTTTTTGCTGCCGTGATCTTTTTCTTGCTTTCTTACAATTAAAGGATAGAGCTTCTCTTCTGTTTCTGAAGTTAAAAGCGCCAAAGCGTAAATTATAGGGTCAGAACCCATCGTCAAACCGGCCGCCCCCGAAGGAACATCGTTTAGTTTTTCGCGAATTAAAGAATAGATTAAAAATGCGGTCATTTTTAAATAAACGGGATTTAATAACGTCTGTTTTAAATCAAAATAATAAGGGCTTTTTTTTCCCGAGGCCAGAGAAAACATATTTTCATGATCTTCTTTGTAAGAGTATTTTTCAATCGCTTTCATTAAAGACGCTTTGGTTTTTTGAATGTCTTCAGGTAAAATATCGTTCATAAATTCATCGCCTCGACTTCTCGATAAAATTCTTCAATCGCCTCGCGCGATTTTTTCGACAGCGAAACGGTATCTTCGTTTACATAAGTTTCAATATGTTTTTCGATCGTTTCTTTATCTAACTCTTGCGCATGACGCTTCATAAAGTTAAAAATATCTTTTTGATACACGCCTGTATTCATTTTTTTTTCTTCAAGAGCCCGACCAACGCTTTGTCTTAGTATCTGCGAGACCTTATCTTTAACAGACTCGTCAATTTCTTTCTTTATAAAGATGCCGCCTAATGGAATCGGCAAATCTTTTTCAACTTCCCAAAACGCGCCTAAGTCTTCAACCAAAAAAAAGTTTCTGCTTTTATACACAAAGCGGCCCTCGTGAATAACGACGCCTATATCTATCTGGTCATTTTCAAGATTTTTCATAATATCAGAAAAGATCATAAATCTTTTTTCAATTTCTTTTGAAGAAAGTCTCGTTTTTCTAAAATATTCAAACAAAAAATGCGCCGTCGTATCTTTACCGGGAATTCCTACGCGTAAAAAATCTTTTTCTATCGATTCATTTTTCGACAACATTACCGGCCCTACGCCTGGGCCTATAGCCGACCCTGAAGGCAGTAAATCATAGTCTGCCCTCAGTTTTGAGGCCGCCATAAACGAGGCCTTGACAATATCCCATTTTTTTGCTGCGGCCCCTTCGTTTAATTCTTGTATATCGCAAAAAGATATTTCTAAATTAATATCGAATTTTCTCTCATGCGCGGCGAAGTAAAAAGAAAAGGTATCGTTCGGGCAGGGGCTTATGGCGGCAGATAAAGAAATCATTTTTATTTGACTTTTGCAATCGCCGTAGAGGCCAGAAATTTTTGAAGACTTTTGCTGTCTATAGCCTCGGCTAAAAATAAATATTTTTTATTGGTCCATAGAATTCCGACGATCTCGTCGTTCTTTTTAAAATCAAATCGATAGTCTCTGGTTTTTTTTATATCGTAATAACGAAGACCTGATTTTAAAAGAGACTCTTTAACGGTCTCCCAGTTTTTCTGACTTATCTCGGGACTATCGCAATCCCATGCGGTTAACGAGGCCTCTGTGCCGTAATGAGCCGAAAGTCTCTGGTCAAATTTAATATCAAAAGAATTTTTAATTTCAATGAAAACAGATTTATTGTTTTTAAATTCAGAAGGAAAAACTTCTTCTAAATTGTCTACCCGCAGGGTTACGTCGGTAAATACGCCGCCGCCCGAACAATTTAAGAAAAATAAAAATACAGCTATACGCGGTAAAAAGGCGATTTTCTTTTTGCGCCTTAAAATCATGTTTACCCTGCAAGCCTCTTACTTGCCTTTTAAAATTTCAATTTGAGCGCAAGGGTCGTCAGACTTAAAAACAAAAGAACCCGCGACGGCGATATCGACCTGGGCCTCTCTAAGCATAACGGCATTATCTGCGTTTACGCCTCCGTCTACTTCAAGCAAAGGAAAATGATCTGTTTTTTCAGAAAGAGACTTTCTTAATTCGTTAAACTCGGCGATTCTGGCCAAACTATTCGGCAAAAAACTTTGTCCATAGTAGCCCGGTTCAACCGTCATGATTAAAAATAAATCAAAAAACGTATAAATATCTTTTATAACCGCAATGGGCGTCGACGGATTTAACGCAATGCCCGGCTTTATGCCGCTTTTTCTAATTTGTTCGGCTAACCGCACGGGAAATTTAGTCGCTTCATAATGAAACGTGATATTATGCGGCTCAAGCGGAATATATTTTAAGACTTCAGCCTCGGGATTTGACGTCATTAAATGAACGTCAAGCGCAATGGTCGTTTCTTTTTTAATGGCGGCGCTTATCTGCTCGCCAAAGGTTATAGGCGGCACAAAATGACCGTCCATAATATCAAGATGAATAAAATCGGCCGCGTTTATATCAAGCTTGCCAAGCGATTCTGAAAGCTTCGTTAAATTCGCCGCTAATATTGAAGGGGATATTTTCATATTTCTGCTCCGTCTAAGGTAATGATTTTTGCCGGTTTATCTGGTATTTTTCTTTTAGAAACATAGCCTTTGTAAAATACTATCTTTTCTTTGGGATTATAAAAAACAGGTATGGGCCTTTTTTCTATTTTCAAAAAAGCGTCTAAGTTGATATTCTCTTTGTCTTTAGAAATCGCATTTTTATCGTTTTTCGGCGCTGTTAATTCGTCTTCAAGCAAAGCCCTTCTTAATGTATAAACCCCTTCGGGAATATTTTCTTCTTCTGGGTCTAACCATCTATATCGAAAAGGATAATTTTTTTCATCGTCTTCATACCAAAATTTTCCTATTCGGGCCAACCATCCCTTTTTTGAACCCGATTTATCGTCTTCTACAGATAATACCTTGCCGTGCAGATTTTCATTAAAAACTCTTTTGGTTTCTATTCGAAGCGGTCTTTTCTTAAGATAAGCCAGTTTTTGAATAACATTAAGATCTGCGCCTTTTAAGTTTTCAAATTTTAATTTATAAGAAATCGCGTCTGGGCCCTCTGATACTAATATTGATATAGGAAAATCGGGAATTACCGGAGTTCCCGGCAATGGGTTCTGGGCCAAAATTTCGCCCTTAGGAGCATTGTCTAAAATGCGGGTGACAACTCCTATTTGTAAAGAATATTTTCTTTCTGCAACGGGAATATCTTTCAACAGACCCTCTACTAAATTTTCTGAAATACCCGTTATTTTGGGAATTTCAATTAGCGCTTTACTGCGATTTACCAAAAGAATCAACTTATCGCCTTCTTTAACAATTTCTCCCGGAGAAAGGTTTTGCGCCAGAATGTATCCCTGAGGATATTCCGTCGAATACGCATGATCAATTTCAATACGAAAACCTTCGTCAAATAAAGCGTTGTACTCGTCAATAAACAACTTACCGATCAGATCAGGGGTTCTCAACTCAGATTTATCGGCAACGCGAAGTTTTATTACAATAAAGCCGGCAATAAAAAAGATAGAAAGTCCCGTAAAAAGAACCACAAATACGCGCAGTATGCTTTTAAAATACTTCAACCCATTTTTATCTTCGTTTGTCTTATTTTCAGCCGCTTGAAAATCAGGCTCGTTTTGCATAAGTCAAAGATTGCTTTTTGCGATAAGCCGTAAACCGCAATTCTACCTGCATACACATTAGCATAATGAATTTGCGAGCGCTGCAACGTATCAAAATACGTCGACTAAAGATTACTTAGTCTTGACAAAGCGGCTAAGCTTTTTTTTAGATCATACCTTAGATCTGTTTAGGATATCTCGCGAATTATGGCGCAAGATATCTCATAAACTAATAAAATAATATATGTTTAATAGTAAAACCAGACAAAATATAAAACCGCTTATTTTTGTATTTGCGCCCATATTCATTGTTTTATTTTTCATTTTATGTGTTTCTTGCAGATATTATATATTTGAAAATTACTTGAATCTGATATTTTCTTTATTTGTATATGCGTTTGCCGGTTATTTTATAAAAGATCACGTATGGGAAGCCGAAATGCCCGGTTTTTCAATGTGGATTTTTTACTTTATTTTTACGGGCGTCTTTTTTTCAAACCTTTTAGAGCCTAACATATTTCGATTTATCTATTTTATTTATAAGAAAAGCATTACGATTGAATATTTTAATAATTTCGTCTATTCAATAATCGCTTGGTCGGGTTGGGTTGTCTCTTTTTATTATTTTTCTAATATTATCTACAGAAAAAAACTACTGAAAAGAAAGTATTTGTTGCCTGATTTTTTTATATGGATTTTTACTTATTTGATTTACCTGAATATTACAATATCGGTTATACACAGGCTTTTTAAGAAACAATTTTAAACGGTCATCATGCCTTACCCGGCAATCGCCGCGATTTATATCTATTGTTTTGTTTTTTTATCAGACGCCTCGTCGCGCCATTTTTTAATTTCATTATGGTTGCCAGAAAGAAGTATATCGGGAACTTTCATACCCTTGAAATCGGCGGGTCTCGTGTACTGAGGATATTCTAAATAATCAGGATGTTCAAACGATTCTTCTTTTAACGATTCAGGGTTTCCCATATACCCCGGAATGAGCCTCGCTATGGCGTCGATAAAAACTAAAGCGGCCGGTTCGCCGCCCGATAAAATAAATTTTCCCACCGATATTTCTTCGTCTGCCACATAATCTGCAACTCTTTGATCTACGCCCTCAAAATGTCCGCAAATTAACGTGACGCTTTCATATCGTAAATCAGAATCTTCATTGAAAAATTCATGGTATTCTTTTAACTTCTTTTGTTCCATAATTGGAGCAGCCGCCGAAAGCAGTATTGTATAGGTTTTTTCTTTTTTTTTAATATCTTCAAGAGCGCCATAAATGGGCTCAATCATTAAAAGCATTCCGCTTCCTCCGCCGTAAACGGCGTCGTCTACCTGCCCGTGTTTATTTACGGCATAGCTTCTTAAGTTTATAATTTCAACGATAAGATTTTTTTTTTCAATACATTTACCTAAAAGACCCTGTTTAAGAGGCGACTCAAAATATTCAGGATACAACGTGATAATATTTATTTTCATAAACTACATTTCAGGCGATAAGCTCGCGAATGCCGGTTGTTAAAATCTCGCCCTTTTCAAAATTTATTTTATCTACATAAGGACTTTCAAGAGGCACCATAATGGTTTCTTTTTCTTTTATTAGGTATACGTTAAGCCATACTTGAGATCCCGATTGTTCAAGGCTTTCAACGCTGCCCTCTACATTTTGGGTTTGAGAATCTTTTACGATAAGATCAATTAAATGAAACAAATAATAATCGCTTTCTTTCGCGGAAAATTTTTTCTTCGCTTCTGAAAGCGTAATTCCTAAATATAAGCTTTTTAATTTTTCGGCCCTATCGCGGTCTGCAATATCTTTTAGTTTTAATAAGATGAGACGATTACCAATCCATTTTGCTGAAATCAGTATTTGTTTTGAATGACGTCTGGGATTGATTAAAAATCCGTCTTGCGTGCTTTCACACTCATATAGATCTAAAGCGCTGTTTACGGGCATCATTGAAAGAAGACTACCAAAGCATGTAACCCGCATTTCGCCTAATATACCCTTAGGCGACTGTATTCTGCCTAAATTGACGACTTTTTGATTTTCAATATCTTTATTATTCGTCAATGATTTCTAATAAAACTTTGTTGTATTTCTCGGCAACGCCGTCTTCTGATACAATTTTTTTTACAGATATCGAATTCAAGAGTACCCTTAAAGCTTTAGCTATTCTGCCGCCTTTGCCGATAACAGAACCGGTATCTTCTTTATTTACGCGAAGTTCAATCACTAAAGACGAAGGACCCTTAACAGGAACAATTTGAAAATCTTCAGGGTGCTTTACCAATTCTTTTACTACATACTCTACCAAACCGATAGGATCTGATTTAATTACATTTGTCATTTGAATATACTAATACCTTAAATTATTTTTAAGCTTTTTTTGCTTTCTTTTTACTATTAGCGGTTTTTTTCTTCTCTGCTTTTCTTTTTTCTTTTTCGATCATGTAGTTCTTCCACAAGCCGTCTTTCGATAAGATTTTTTTAACAGTCTCAGTCGGCTGGGCGCCTTTGCCGAGCCAGTTTAATATTTTTTCTGATTCAAGCCTAACCTGCGCTTCTTCTGACATAATGGGATGATACAAACCTAATATCTCAAGAAATCTACCGTCTCTTTGTTTTACGTTGGCAGCCGCTACAATTCTATAAAACGGTCTTTTTTTTGTGCCAAATCTTTGCAATCTGAGTTTAACTTCCACAGTTCCTCCGGGAAAATTTAAATTTAATATGATTGACGGTTTCCATTATTTTGTCAGACTGTCAACATATTTTCGGTTTGAGAATTTAGATTTGTGATTTTTTTACAATATCTATGCCTGTATTTTTTTATAAAAAACGGAGGTTTATATTAATATATACAAGGTTCACCTTAGAAACAATATTAGACAGAAAAAAAGATTTATACATTTTTTTTTTAAGCCGTAATTATAATAAACCGAGCAAAATATGAAAATAACTGCATTAGGGGTCAATAGCGCATTTTCTTCCGGAGAATATGTAAAAAGCGTGTCTTTAGAAGCGATAAATCATGAACTTAAGAAAATAGTGCACTCCAAAAAGAAAAACGAACCTATCCCCATAAAAGACATTATAAAAAACCTGTCATCGGCGGCTGAAACAATGTATAAGCCTAAATGGCAGTCTAATTTTATCTTAGAGTTTGAAAAAGAAAACGGAAATCCATATCGCCTGGTTCTTGATTTTGGCAGCGATTTCAGGCATTCACTTCAAGGCGCCGGATACAAACTAAACGATATTGACGGCTATTACTGCAGTCATCCGCATGCCGATCATATTGGCGGCATTGAAGGCGTCGCTCTTTCGCATATTTTCAACCCGTATTTTAAAGAGGGAAAGCTCGAATGGCTCAAAAACGAGACAACAAATGAAATTGACTTGATAGCAAAAAGGCTGTCAAACGGCGAACAAATTCCCGAAAAATATAAACCTGATTTATTTGGCCACAAAAGCGTTCTTAATGAATTATGGTCTGCGGCAAGACCTGGCTTAGAAACAATTCAAGGGGTTACCGACGTAAATCTGCATACATATTTTAACGTAAAATATATGCAAGATAACAGACCCATCATATTTGACGACGCCGAAAGAAAATGGAGCATTTACACCGTTACAAGCGTACATGTAAACGCGGGATACCGCCAAATGCCTTCTTATGGTCTCATGTTAGAATCAAGCGACGGAAAAATTATTTATATGCCCACCGATACCCAGTTTATGACCCCGCGGCAGGTAAGTTTATATTACGAGAAAGCGCATGTTGTTTATCAAGATTGCGAAACGGGGCCCCGCTCTGAAGTACATCCGCATCTTGACGATTTGAAAACGCTATCGCCGCATCTTAAGAAAAAACTAATATTATATCATTATGGAGCCGAGCCAGAAACCGAACCCGACGAATTTAAAGAAATCTTAAAAACCGGTACCACGCATGAATATTAAATCGTTTTGATTATAGTCTTAAAATTTTCTAAACAATAATAAAAATTCTTTTATAAACTTTAGCATAATAGCGGGTTTGCGCCAAAAATCTTTTTTTATGTATGATTTAAAAGCGTCATATTTATTTGCGGAACTCGGGAACCACCACAAATCTCTTTTTAGAGGCAACACATCATAATTAATATGCTTAAGTTGAGCCATTGATCTTGGCCCCCACGCACCGTGAGATACGCCGATACCGCTTTTTTTTATGCCAAGCCAAGGCGCGCGGCTTACAGCCTGCGTGTATAAATGGTCATTGATTAAAACAGTGCCTGCCTCTAATTTAGAGGCTATTTTTTTGGCTAAAGAATGATTTTTTGTCCAAATTGAAGCGTTTAACCCATAATCAGAATCATTGGCAAGATCAATTGCTTCTTGAATACTTGATACACCCATTACCGGCAATATGGGGCCAAATGTTTCTTCTTTCATGAGTTTCATGGAATGATTTACGTTTACGACAACAGTAGGCGGTATATACCAGCCCGCCAAACCTTTTTGCGGAAGACCTCCTGTTAAAATTTTGGCTTTCTTTGAGGCTTCGCGAAGATGCGCCAATATTTTATCATATTGAAATTTTGTGGTAATGGGCCCGATATCATAATCGCTTGGATATTCAATGTAACTTCTTAATTTTTTTGCTTTATCAACGAGCATTTTAATAAATTTTTCTTTTACTTTATTCGATACATAAATTCTTTCAACAGCGGCGCAAGATTGCCCCGAAATAAAACATCCGTTAAAAATAGCGCCGTTTGCGGCTCTTTCTAAATCGGCGTCTTCTAAGACAATCATGGGATCTTTGCCGCCAAGCTCGAGAGTTACAGAAGTTAAATTCTCGGCGGCTTTCGCCATAATTCGCTTACCTACCTCTACAGAACCCGTAAATGTTATATGCTTCCATGGATATTTTGTAATTTCTTCGCCAGCCTCTTTACCGCCTAAAACATTTTGAAAAATATTATCGTCGATACCTGCGAATCTTATTATTTCTTCAATTTTCAAACTGACCAGAAGCGTTTCAGGGGACCCTTTCAGTAAAACCGAATTGCCGGCCAATAAATTTAATATAATTTCTCTAAAAGGAATTTGAAAGGGATAGTTCCATGGAGATATTACGGCAACCGGCCCTTTTGGCATATAAGCGACATAAGATTTTTTATTTATTGTAAGTTTATTTTTAAGATTAATTTCTTTATCTGAAAGATACCTTTCGGCTCTTTTTACAAAAGTATCGATGGTCGATATCACCGGATATATTTCGCTCATAATTACGTCTGTCTTTGATTTGCCCGTATCTTTAGAAATTAAATTCACAATCTCGTCGATATTCACAAGAATACTTTCTTTTATCTTTAATATTTTTATTTTTCTCCTTTTTAACCCGTATGAAGCCCATTCTTTTTGGCCTTCGGTTAATTTCTGAAAAATATTTTTTATTTCTTTAACGGGAGTTTCAATAATCTCGTCGATTTTCTCGCCAGTTTTCGGATCATAAACCGGAATTTTTTTATATTTGCTTTCTGATTTGGCTTTTATATCTGCCTTGATTTTTTTCATTTTAATTGGTTTGAACGATTTCTTCTCGCGCTTTTTCAAGAACTTTTTCAAATTTTTCGGGAGTTAACGGTCTATTAAAGTAATAACCTTGCGCAACCTTACAGTCATTTTCGATTAAAAATTCGGCCTGATTAATATTTTCTACCCCTTCTGCAATTACCGACAAGTTTAAGCTATTCGCTATAGCGATAATTGCTTTTACGATAGAAGCATTTTCATTATCGCTCGGTATGCCGTTAATAAAAGATTTGTCAATTTTTATTACCGAAATAGGAAATCGTTTTAAATAGCTTAACGACGAATAACCCGTGCCGAAATCGTCAATAGCGAAACGTACTCCTACATTTTTAAGCTCAAGAAGCGTTTCTAAAATATTCTCAGATTTACCCATCAGCATATTTTCGGTAATTTCTATTTCAAAACAAGAGGGAGAAATTTTATATTTTTCGAGAATTGAAAGAAAGTTTTTTACCATTCCTTCTCTTTGAAATTGTGATGCGCTAAAATTTATAGAAATAGTAAAATCATATCTCTTATCAAGCCAGCTTTTGTACCATATGCAGGCTTGTTCAATTATCCAATCGGTAAGTTCGTATATAAAACCGCTTTCTTCGGCGATAGAAATAAACGTTTGGGGACTAATCTCCCCTTTTTGCGGATGCTTCCACCTGACTAATACCTCTGAACCAATTATCTTCTTATCAGACATATTGTATTGAGGCTGAAAGTTTAAAGAAAGCTCATTATTCTCAAGAGCTTTTCGTAGGTTAGTTTGATCGCTGATTTTTGCTCTTGTGTCTCTTTCTTTATCATAACTGTGAAAGTGGTACATGCTTGCGCCCTTCTTTTTTGCGATATGCATGGCTGCGTCGGCCTCTTGAAGAGGAATTTCTGGCCTAATCTCTGAACCCTTATTCAAACTTATACCCATGCTCGCAGAAACATACACCTCTTCGTTTGAAACCGAAAACGGAATTTTTAATATGTTTTGAATTTTTTCAGCTATAACTGAAGCGTCTTCTTTATCATTAATATCGTCTAATAGTATCGCAAATTCATCGCCGCCAAGTCTTGCGATGGTATCGCCGGGCCGCATACATGTTTTCAATCTTTCAGAAATCTCTTTTAATAAATAATCGCCCATGCTGTGGCCAAAAGTTTCGTTAATTATGTTAAACCTATCCATATCGACAACCATAACTGAAAACTTATGCTTGTTGTCTCTTTTCGCCTTCTCGATAGCTAAACCGATATGATCGATCAATAGAGTTCTATTGGCAAGCCCAGTTAGGCCGTCATGAAAAGCGTCATGCATGATTTGCTCTTCGGCCATTTTTCTCTCTGTAATATCTGTCTGCGAGCCGACCATTCTATATACATCGCCGCGATTATTTTTCACGGCCAGACCGCGGCTTAACATCCAACGATAGCTTCCGTCTTTATGCTTTATGCGATATTCAGAGTTAAAATTAGGCGTATCTTCGATAATATGTCTTTCAATCTCTAGTTTTACTTGTTCTTTATCTTCAGGGTGAAGCAGTTCATACCATTCGTTAATACTATTTTTAATTTCTGAGTCATGATAACCTAACATATTTTTCCACCGCGCCGAAAAAAACATAGTTTCATTAGAAATGTTCCAGTCCCACAATCCGTCGTTGGCGCCCTTAGCGGCTAAAGCATAACGTTCTTCGCTTTCATGTAAAGCTTCAAGCGATTCTCGAAGAGCCTGCTCAAGAGTATTTTTTTCTTTTCTAATCGCATATCTTTGTTGGGCAAATTTTAATCTTACAAAAAGCTTTTGAAATTCAATAGGTTTTCTGATATAATCGTCTGCCCCCGCTTCAACAATGACTTGAAGCTTGTCTTTTTCGTCAATTGACGTAACAATAATAATGATTGTATTTCTAGCTCCCAACTTTCTAATTTCGCGGCATAAATCAATACCGTTCATTTTAGGAAGAATCCAGTCTGAAAATATTATATTATAGGGTTCTTTGATAAAAGCGTCTAAGGCGTCTTCTGCATTGTAAAAGACATCGACATTGCATCCGGCTTTATCGAGCATTTTCTTTGTCATAATAGCCGTTACCGGTTCGTCTTCAACCAGCATCACTCTTAGTTTTTCATCGTCGCTTTTTTGCATATTCTGTTTTATCGGTTAGTCAAAAAAATATTCATTAACTGCAACCTTCGGCAAATATTACCTTTAATATACACTTTGTCTTCATTTTTAACAATAAATAAATATATTTCTATATATAATCTATGACATAAATTAATTTACATTGTAAAGTGTTTTATTATTGAAATATTCTGGAACCCTATGGGCGTGATGAAGTCTTGGGGCGTTATAGAACCGCCTATAAATTACAATCATCTTATCAGATTTTAATTCAAATTCAATTCTATCTTTATTTTGCTACGATTTATTTGACGCAAAACGAATTCTTACTCTGTTTTTCTGTATTCTCATTTCTTTAGCCGAGCGTTCATCTTCTGAAGTCGTAATTAATTTTATATTTTCTTCGAGTTCTGATTGTTCTTTTTCCAAGTCTATTTCTTCGGGTAAAATCGCGCCGTCTACAAGAATGGTAACATTATTTTGCTTAACTTCGGCAAACCCCGAATCAATAATATATGTTTTTTTGCCCTCATTATTTTGAACCTCTACAACGCCAGGTTCAAGCAAACTCACTAAGGGAGCGTGACCGGTTAAAACGCTAAAACCTGCCTTGGCTCCCGGCAGCGATACAGTTATTGCCTCGCCTTCATAAAGTTTTCTATCGGGAGCGATTAACGTTATGTGTAGATTTTCTCTCATATCAACTATCAAGGCGTCAAATTAAACTTCGACGCCCATTCCTCTGGCTTTTTCAACGGCTTCTTCTATTGTACCTACCATATAAAACGCCTGTTCGGGCAGGTTATCATATTTACCGGATAATACTTCTTCAAATGATTTAACAGTTTCTTCCATTTTTACGTATTTTCCGGCCATGCCTGTAAACTGTTCGGCCACAAAGAATGGTTGAGAAAGAAATCGCTCAATTCTTCTTGCGCGTCCCACGATAACCTTGTCTTCTTCAGACAATTCGTCCATACCTAAAATAGCAATGATATCTTGAAGGTCTTTATATCTTTGAAGCACTTTCTGCACTTCTCTGGCCACGTTGTAATGCCGCTCGCCAACCACATCGGGCGTTAAGGCTCGGCTTGAAGAATCAAGAGGGTCAACCGCAGGATAAATACCTTTCTCAGAAATTTTTCTTGATAATACAGTTTGAGCATCAAGATGCGTAAATGCCGCAGCAGGGGCGGGGTCTGTCAAGTCGTCTGCAGGCACATATATAGCCTGTACAGAGGTGATAGATCCGCTTTTTGTCGATGTAATTCTTTCTTGCAGGGCGCCCATTTCTGTGGCCAACGTAGGCTGGTATCCCACAGCCGAAGGCATTCTTCCCAAAAGGGCGCTCACTTCTGAACCGGCCTGTGAAAATCTAAAGATATTATCGACAAACAATAGTACGTCTGTACCCGAAGAATCTCTAAGCCACTCGGCCATTGTAAGAGCAGATAAAGCCACTCGCAAACGCGCGCCAGGCGGCTCGTTCATCTGGCCGTATACAAGACACGCCTTGTCAATAACTCCCGATTCTTTCATTTCAAGCCAAAGGTCGGTACCTTCTCTTGTTCTTTCTCCTACGCCGGCAAATACCGAGTAACCGCCGTGTTGTTTGGCGATATTATTGATAAGCTCCATAATAATAACGGTTTTACCTACGCCGGCGCCTCCGAATAAACCTGTTTTACCGCCTTTTATGTACGGTTCTAACAAATCAATTACTTTTATGCCGGTTTCAAATATTTCTACTTTAGGCTCAAGCTGTTCGAAATCAGGACTTTTTTGATGAATAGGACGTCTTTCTTTTACCTCAAAATCTCCAGCTTCGTCTATAGTATCGCCCAGAACGTTAAAAATTCTTCCAAGAGTATTTAAACCCACTGGAACAGAAATAGAATCTCCCGTATCTATAATTTCTTGCCCTCTTCTTACGCCGTCGGCGCTTCCTAAAGCGACCGCTCTTACCACGCCCCCGCCAAGATGTTGTTGCACCTCACAAACTAATCTATTATCGTTAACCTTTAGTTCAAGCGCGTTATATATTTCGGGAAGATTTTCTTCTTCAAATCTCGCGTCTAATACCGAACCGATGATTTGTACTACTTCGCCTTTTATTTTTTCGTTTGTCTTACTCATTTCTTATCTCCTGTTTGTATTTACCTTAACTTATAGCGTCTGCTCCGGCTACGATTTCTGAAAGTTCCTGTGTAATCTTAGCCTGTCTTACTCTATTGTATTCTCTAGTTAAATCTTTTATCATATCTGATGCGGCATCTGTAGCGTTTTTCATCGCAATTCTTCTGGCAATATGTTCAGCCGCTACAGATTCTAAAAGAGCCTGAAGAAAAATGGTTGAAATCGCTCTTGGTAGTAATGAAGCCATAATTTCTTCAGCATTCGGTTCATAAATACTGTTTGAAACCGTATTGTCTTGTTCTACTTCATTATAATGATGATGAGTATGAGAACTTTCATCCTGATTATCCAAAGAAATTGGCAATACCGATTCAAGAACCGGTTTTTGTGCCGATGAATTTTTATATGAAGTATGAATAACCTCTACTTTATCAAGTTTTTCATCAATAAACGCTCTTATAAAATAATCTGAAAATTCAAGACCGTTTTCTACTGTAGGCGAATCTTGAATATGGCTATAACCTTTTTCAAATGGCACCTTCTGAAAGGAAAAAACGCTTATCAGTTTTTTACCGACAAGATGTACCTCGGTTTCGATATTTTGAGATTTCCAGTAATTAATTCTTTCAATGCACAATTTTACAATATTATTATTAAAACCGCCGCAAAGGCCCCTGTTCGCGGCAACTGCTAGAATACCCACCTTTTTTACTGTTTCCACTTTTCTAAGCAGAGGATGTTTTGCCGATACGCCTCCTGACTCTAATGAACGTATCAGTTCCTGAATTTTCATCGCATAAGGCTGGGCGGCATGAACTCTGTCGACGGCTTTTTTACTTTTAGCGGTCGATACCATCTCCATTGTACTGGTAATCTGCTTGGTATTTTTAACCGCGCCTATTCTTTTTTTTATTTCTCTAGGTGTAGCCATCTTAATTAATTATCAGTTCTAATATCAGCCGATTTTCCCTCTACATATGAAGTTTTAAAATCTTCAATGTATTTCTTCAGCTCTTCTTCTGCATAAAGTTCTTTTTTCTCTCTGATATGAGTTAGGACTTCAGGGTGCGCTTTTTCAAAAAAATCAAGCATCTTTACTTCGAAATCAAGAACTTTATCTAAGGGTAAATCATCTAAAAAGCCTTTTGTACCGGCAAATAAAGCAAGAACCTGTTTTTCTACCGTATATGGTCCGTACTGAGTTTGCTTTAATAACTCAACAAGACGACGTCCCCTGTCAATCTGCTTCTGGGTTGCAGCGTCAAGCTCTGTACCTAGCTGGGCAAAAGCTTCAAGAGCTCGAAACTGCGCCAAATCAAGTTTTAGGGTACCGGCAACTTTTTTCATTGCCTTAATCTGAGCCGAGCTACCTACCCTTGATACTGAAATACCTACGTCTACAGCAGGACGAACACCAGCCGCGAATAAATCGGGCTGAAGATATATCTGACCGTCTGTAATTGAGATTACATTTGTAGGGATGTATGCCGAAACTTCGCCTTCCTGTGTTTCAATAATAGGAAGAGCCGTGAGCGAACCGCCGCCGTATTTATCGCTTAATTTAACCGCTCTTTCAAGAAGACGCGAATGAAGATAAAATACATCGCCAGGGTAAGCTTCTCTACCCGGAGGGCGTCTTAATAATAATGACATTTGTCGGTATGCGTTTGCCTGTTTTGAAAGGTCGTCATATACGCATAACGTAGCCTTTCCTTCTTCATACATGAAATGCTCGGCCATGGCTGTACCGCCATATGGCGCTAAATACTGAAGAGGCGCGGGATCAGAGGCGTTTGCGGTTACAATGATAGTGTAATCCATGGCGCCTGCCTTTTCAAGCTTCTCTATTACGGCTGCAACCGTTGATGATTTTTGGCCAACTGCCACATAAACACAGACAACGCCGGTGCCTTTTTGATTGATGATCGTATCAATAGCAATAGCGGTCTTACCTGTACCTCTGTCGCCAATGATTAACTCTCGTTGTCCCCTGCCTATGGGAATCATTGAGTCAATGGCTTTTATCCCTGTCTGCATCGGCTCGCCCACGGGCTGACGTCTTGCAATACCAGGCGCTATAATTTCAATCGGTCTTGTTTTATCTGACTTAATAGGACCTTTTCCGTCGAGGGGTTCTCCTAAGGGAGATACAATTCTGCCTATAAGAGCGTCTCCTACGGGTACTTCAAGAATTCGATTTGTTCTTTTAACGACAAAACCTTCTTTAATTTTAAGAAAATCTCCCATGATCACCACGCCGACAGAATTTTCTTCAAGATTAAAGGCTAAACCCATAATACCATTTTCAAACTCAACCATCTCGCCCGCCATACAGTTTTTCAAACCGTAAATACGCGCGATACCGTCGCCTACTTCAAGTACGGTGCCAACTTCGTCAATATCAAGGTCTGCGCCATAATCTTTAATTTCAGCTTGTAATACCGATACAATTTCATCTGTGTTAACTTTCATTTATAACTCCTGTTTTTTATTATGATTCCCAGCTATTAATTGATAACTTTTTACCCGTTTGAGCATTCTTTTGCCACGATAATAAATATCTTCTTACCGATGAATCCCAAATTTTATCGCCAATTCTTATAATAATACCGCCTAATATATCTGGCCGCACTTTTGTGCTGATTATATGCTCTATATTACCCGACTTTTCGGATATTCCAAACTCTTTAGATTTGCTTTCAATAGCCTTTTCAACGTCTGCAATAATACTTTTTAATTCTGCGTCTGAATAATCGCGGCCCAAAGTAATCATTGCCCGGCTTCTGCCAAGATTTTTATCATTTTCTATGATAAAAGCTTCAAAAATTTCGGTTAAAAAGATTTCGCGCCGTCTGTCTACAAGAATTAAAAGCAAATTTAAAATAAATTGATGAACCTTGCCTTTCAATGTCTTTTGAATCAGCTCTTTTTTATTTTTCGAAGAAATTCGAGGCGACTCAAAAAACAACCTTGCCTGTTTACTTTTTTGAAAAACTGAAACAATGCTCTCCAGGTCTTTTTCAACGTCTTGAAGCTTGTCGCCCGAAACCTCGGCTAAGGCTAATGCATATCGCTGCGCTAATTCTTTTTCTTTCATCTTATACTTTTGACTTTTTTAGCGCTTCAAGTTCTTTAACAATAATCTCTTTATGCTCTGAAGAGCTGACATCTTTCTTCATAATTTTCGACAATAATTCAACGGCCAGATTTACCGTTGTTTTCTCAAGTTCGTCAAGAGCCTTTAGCTTGGCTCTCTCTATGTCTTTTTCGGTTCTTTCTTTTATTTTACCGACTTCTTCCTGAGCTTCCGTAAGTATTCTTGCGCGATTTGCTTCGGCGTCTTTTTTGCCCTCGTCAATCAATTCGATAGCCTCTGCCTTAGCAGATTCAAGTCTATTCTCGTATTCCGCTAAAAGCTTTTCAGCCTCTTCTCGCAAGTCTCGACTGCTTTGAAGATCTTCTTCAACTCTCAGGTTTCTGGCATCAAGCCCTTTTATGATGGGCTTCCATGCGAAACGCCACAGGACCGTAAGTACAACAACAAATGTTACCACGGTCCATATGACTAAACCCGGATTAACATGCAATAAATTGAGTGATCCGCCGCTTAATAATGGCATATCCGATTTACCTTTAAATGGGTTTATTGTACTTTTTCTATAAGCATAAATGTTATAGCAAGAGCAAAAAAACCAATACCTTCAATCAAAGCAGCCGCGATGATCATTGCTGTCTGTATTTTACCGCCGGCCTCTGGTTGACGGCTAATACCTTCAACAGCGCTTCCGCCAATTTTTCCTATACCTAAACCCGCGCCTAGCACTGCTAGTCCCGCTCCTATTCCGATTCCTAATGCTACCATTTTATGTTCTCCTTTTATCTTACAAAATAGTTTAGTGGCGATGTTGAGCCCCGGCCACAAACAGGGCTGTTAAAAATACAAAAATATAGGCCTGTAAAAAGGCTACAAAAAGTTCAAGCATATAAATAGCGGTTGACGCCAGAATGCTGACAGGCACCACAAAATAGCTTTGAAACTGAAAAATAAATCCCATAAAAACAAGAATAATCATATGCCCGGCAGTCATATTTGCTAAAAGACGAATGGCCAACGCAAAAGGCTTTGTAAACTGACCAAATACCTCTATGGGCCACATGATAATCCACATGGGGCCGGGAATGCCGTTAGGAACAATGTTCTTAATATAGGCGATACCCTGATGAGCGAAACCCGCAATCTGAATTACAAGAAAACTAATTCCTGCTAGAGCGGCGGTAACCCCTACATCGCCAGTTGAAGTAATACCCGGCCACAACTTAACCAGAAAAGGTATTTCGCCAGCGGCGCCCGCTTCATGGTGAACTAATCCGGTTAGTTCTCCGAAAGTCAGAAAAACCTCGCCTAAAGGCGGTATAAGACCTATTAAATTAGCTATTAATATAAAGAAGAAAAGAGTTAACAAAAAAGGATCATAATGCTTTGAATAATGCCCCATAGAAGCTTCGCCTACATCTTTTCTTATAAAGTTAATGAAGACTTCCATCATACCCGAGAACCGAGACGGTTTTTTATATGGATCTTTTGATATTCTTCTTGCGATTGGAATAAAAATAAGAAGCAGAAAGAATGACCCTATCCACATCATCATAACTCTTTTCGTGATAGACAAATCAATTCCGCCGATTTCAAGACGCCACAGGGGCATATCTTGCAGGTGATGCACTATCACCTCAACTACATTAAACGACTCTGAAGTCAATACTGGAACCATAAACCTACTTCAACCTTTTTATCGAAATAATTACGTCTGTAATTATGCCCAAGCCTACCGCAGCGCAGAACGATAAGAAAAACCTTAACGCAATGCCGGGCTCAAACACCTCATTGCGATTTAGTATGTACATCGCAATGCCTGCAGCCATCATACCAGACAGTCTTATGTAATAACCGACTGACCATCCCTGCCATGCGCTGATATCTTCTTTCTTTTCAGCCAGTTTTCGATTTACAAAACCGGATAAAAAAGAAACAGCAAGGCCTGTTATAAAACCCGTAATATAGGGCATAATTGCAACTTCGAGATTCTTCAAATTTGTCAAATCTCAAGTGTCAAAAAATGATTTAGATTTAGAGCGGCAAGTTTTTTTTAACTTTAAGCGACTTAAGCGGCAAGAGCGAAAATTGGGGCGCGATAGCGCTCTCTTTCATGTATGAAAAAACCTTTACAGTCAGTTTCGCGCCTATTTTCAATCCGCATTATGGGAAAAACACTGTTTGATAAAGTCTGGGAAAAACACATTGTTGATATTTCAACGCATACTGAAGCCTCTTTTTTACAAGATAAAAAGCTTTTATATATTGATTTGCATCTTCTTCATGAAGTGACCTCGCCGCAGGCATTTGAAGGCTTAAGACTTACAAATAGAAAAGTAAGACGGGCAGATAAAACCTTCGCTACGATGGATCACAATGTGCCCACAAAAAACAGAAATAACCCCGATCTTGACCCCATCAGCATTAAACAAATGAACTATTTAAAAACAAACTGCGAAGAGTTTGGCGTTACTCTTTTTGACATTAACTCAAAAGACAACGGTATTGTGCATGTTATAGGGCCTGAACTTGGCTTGACCCTTCCGGGTAAAACTATCGTTTGCGGCGATTCTCATACATCGACGCATGGCGCATTTGGCGCCCTGGCTTTTGGCATCGGCACAAGCGAAGTAGAGCATGTACTCGCTACCCAGTGTCTTATTCAGTCAAGGCCCAAAACCATGCGCGTGAATTTTAAGGGCGGCCCAGCCCCGGGCATAACCGCCAAAGATTTGGTACTGGCCCTGATAGGAAAGCTGGGCACCGCGGGCGCAACCGGCTATGTGCTTGAATACGCGGGCGAAGCCATTAAAAACTTATCTATGGAAGGCCGAATGACTGTCTGCAACATGAGCATTGAAGCCGGCGCGCGCGCGGGAATGATTGCGCCCGACGAAAAAACTTTTGAATATATTAAAGATACAAGATACGCGCCGAAAGGCGAAAAGTGGGACGAAGCCATGAAGTGGTGGCAGACCTTAAAAACAGACGACGATGCCGTTTTTGACAAAGAAATAGAGGTAGACGTTCCTACGATAAGTCCGCAAGTAACATGGGGTACGTCTCCCGACATGGTCATTGATATTAGCGCAAAAATACCATCGCCTGCCGAAGCTAAAAGCGAAGCCGAAAAAAACAGCATCGCGCGCGCTCTTGAATATATGAATCTTGAAGCGGGCAAAACTATGGCCGATGTAAAAATAGACAAAGTCTTTATCGGCTCTTGCACAAACTCAAGAATTGAAGATTTAAGAGAAGCAGCCGCCGTAATTAAAAGAAGAAAAAAAGCCGAAAGCGTAAAGCAGGTTTTAATTGTTCCGGGAAGTTATAATATTAAAGAACAGGCCGAGAAAGAGGGCCTTGATAAAATCTTTACCGAAGCGGGTTTTGAATGGCGCGAACCGGGTTGCTCCATGTGCCTTGCCATGAACGACGACGTTTTAGAGCCGGGCGAAAGATGCGCCTCGACTTCAAACAGAAACTTTGAGGGCCGTCAGGGCAAACAAAGCCGCACCCATCTGGTATCGGCCCCGATGGCGGCCGCCGCCGCTATACACGGTCATTTTGTAGATATAAGAAATGAAATATAAGGAAATATCATGAAACCATTTACCAAATTAGAATCAAACATCTGCCCGTTAGATATCGCCAATATTGATACCGATCAAATTATACCAAAGCAGTTTTTAAAACGCATCGAAAGAACCGGTTTTGGCCAGTATCTTTTTTATGACTGGCGGTTTAACGCAGACGGCGTTGAAAATACCGAATTTAATATGAACAAACCCGAGTTCCGAAACGCGAAAATTCTATTGGCGTCAGAAAATTTCGGATGCGGCTCGTCAAGAGAGCACGCGCCATGGGCTCTTTTAGACTACGGTTTTGAAGTTATTATTGCGCCATCTTTTGCCGATATCTTCTTTAATAATTGCTTTCAAAATGGCATTCTGCCAATTGCCTTGCCTGACGAAAAAGTAAAAGAGCTTTTTGAAAAAGTAAAAACAGCGCCAGAGGCAAAAATTAAAATTGATCTTGAAAATCAGAAGATAGCTGTTTCAGATGGCGGCGAAATTTCTTTTGATATAGATAAAAATAGAAAAGAAAAATTATTAAAGGGTATTGACGATATCGGGTTTACCCTGCAATTTTTAAGCTCTATTGAGAGCTTTGAAAAACAGCATCTTTTTTAACTAATATTTTAACTAATAAAAGAACTTTCTCGTCTTGCATATTTTGCTTAATCTCGTTTGACTATTTCTTCCAGATTCGCGGAAGAATTAAAGCCACGACAGGAATCAGCTCAAGACGGCCCAAGACCATAAAATAACTCAGAACCCATTTTGCGTAAGCCGGCAGATGAGAATAATTTTTGGTCGGACCTACATCGGCAAACCCCGGACCGATATTTGACAGACAGGCAATTACCATCGACGAAATAGTTTCAAAACTGTAATCGGTTATAGATAAAATAAGAATGCCGATTATGTATAGTAAAATATATAGAATAACAAATGAATTCAGGGATTGTAATATATCCCTTGAAATATAGGTTGCGCCGAAACGCACAGAGTAAACTTTTTTCGGGTGGATGGTTCTTTGAATTTCGGCAAAAGATTCTTTAATAACGGCCATGATTCTTAATATTTTCATACCGCCCCCTGTTGAACCGGCCATTCCCCCGATGAACATAAAGAACATTAATAAAAACTTTGAATAGGCCGGCCATTTATCAAAATCTTCAGTTCCATAACCGGTTGTGGTAATAATAGAAACTACGGTAAATGAGCTGTGTCTAAAAGCTTCAAGTATCGATTCATAGTTTGAATGAGTATATAAATTAACCGTTACGGTTAAAATCCCCCCCAGTACCAGAATTAAATAAAACCGAAATTCCGGATCTTTGAGGTATACTGTAAAATCTCCCTTTAACGCTTTATAGTGAAGCGAAAAATTTGTTCCGGCGATAAACATGAATACTATAATAATGATTTCAAAAAATAAAGCGTTATCTGTAAAAGACGCCGCATATTGACCGACAGAGCTATTTAGAGGAGAAAATCCCCCTGTACCCATAGTGCCAAATGTATGACAAAGAGATTCAAAAATATTCATACCGCCGCCATACAAAAGCAGAAATTGGGCAAATGTAATAAAGGTATAAACAAGATATAAAATTCTGGCTGTTTCTCCCACTCTCGGCATCAGTTTATCGGGAGCCGGCCCGGGAACTTCGGCCTTATAAAGCTGCATTCCCCCGATGCCTAAAGCGGGTAAAAAGGCCAAAGAAAGAACGATAAACCCCATACCCCCGAGCCAATGAGTAAACGACCTCCATAATAATACGGTATGCCCCTTATTTTCTATATTTTCTAATATAGAGGCTCCCGTCGTTGTAAATCCGCTCATGCTCTCAAAATAAGAATCTGTGAAAAGGGGTATATCTCCCGAAATATAAGCCGGCAGGGCCCCAAATAAAGCGACAACTATCCACCCTATTCCCGCGACGGCAAAACCTTCACGAAAACTTACCGAATTAGAGTCTATATTTTTACCTGTCATCCATAAAACAAAACCGACAAAGATTGTTATTAAAAAAGAAAAAAGAAAAGCGGTATACTGCGCCTCTTGCGGATAAATAAAATATGCGATTAAAACAAAAAATACTAAAAAAAATGATACCAGCAGAAGCAGTAAACCCGTAATTGAAGCTAAAACACGGTAATTCATTTTAAATTTGAAATATTTTTTGCACTTCTTTAATCGAAGATTTTAACGAAAATATAACCAAATGGTCGTTAACATGAATTTTTGTATCGCCTTTTGGTATAATAATATCGGCCTCTCGAGATATGGCAACAACAATAGAGTCAGTAGGAAACTTATATTCGGCAAGGGTTTTGCCAGCCAAAGGACTTTTCTTCTGAACCACAAACTCTAAAATCTCGGCGTCTTGATCTTTCGCCGATATAATATCATATACGCTGCCTCTAAGAGCCTTGAGTACGTCATCTACCAAAAGAAGCTTAGGGCTAATCGCAACGTCAATATCAAGATATGGTATTAAATGCATGTAGGTTTCATTTTGAACAATCGAGATTGTTCTTGCTCCCGTTTCTTCTTTAACCAAAAGAGACGATAATACGTTGTCGTCTTCGTTATCTGAAGCGGCTATAAAAATACAATTGCTGTCTAAACCCTCGTCTTTTAAATCTTCAATATTGTGCGCGTCTATCATTAAAACATGTATTTTAGAAGACAGTATTTCGGCGGCTGTTTTTGCCTTGCTTTTATTTTTTTCTAAAAGGTACACTGCTTTTCTTGAATATGTTTTTGACAATCTGTCGGCCAGCTGAAAAGCCAATTCGCTGCCGCCTTGAATAAATATATGCTTAAAGCCTTTAATCATATTGGGGTCAAATAATTCGGCGATTCCCTTAAAATGATGCTTCTCGCCGCATACAAAAAGCAAATCTCCTTCTTTTATTTTATAATCGCCTTTGGGTACAATCGTGTTTTCTCTTAGATTTGCCGCATGTCTTGAAGAGCGATTTCCTTTTTTCGCAGATCCGCCTGGTTCTGTGAAGGTCGTAACAGCGGCTACCAGCAGATTCTCAAAAACAGGAACGTCTCTTAAGCCTACGAGTCTTCTGCCGCATAATAAAGACTTCTCTTTAACTCTGTATCCTACAAGCTGAAGTTTGCTGCCCCTTAAGAAAATGGTGTCTATAGAGCCTTCATTTTCAATGATATGCTCTATTTCTTGAATAGTTAATTCGTTTTGATTGAATAAAACTTCTACCCCAAGTCTTCTCCAGAACTGATCGTCTATGGGAGTATTTTCGTATGATTTATAAAACGGTTTTCTTACGCGGGCTATTTTGGTTTTACATCCGAATGCCCGGGCTATTCTGCATGATACAAGATTGGTTTCGTCAGAGTCGGCCACGGCCAGAAATAAATCGTTTTCGTTCAGGCCTATTTCAAAATAAACTTCGGGATCGCATCCGTTGCCTACGATGGTGCCTACATCGGCTATTTCGCGCACCTCGTGTATGCTTTCTTCGCTTTCGTCAATTAAGATAACGTTATAGCCTTCGTTGGCAAGGCTTTTCATGATATGCCTGCCTACCTGGCCCGCGCCTAAAATGACCACGCGCTTTGCCCGCTGTATCCGAGGCTTTCGATATTTGCTTTTTTTACGTTTTTCTTGTTCTTTCTTTTCCATTTATTTGTTTTTATGTCTTTTTTCAAGTTCGTTTACAATGTCGGTTAAACTTAGACCCTTTGCCGTCAATGACAATAAAAAATGATAAACGAGATCGGCCCCTTCTGTAATCATATACTTGCTTTCGTTTTTCGCTTCAAGAATATACTCTACGGCCTCTTCGCCAACTTTTTGCAAAACCTTATCGTACCCTTGGGTCAAAAGCTTATTTGTGTATGAATCAGGCGCCGGATTTTCTTGCCGTTCTTTTAAGATTTTTTGCAGCTCTATTAAAAAATCTAAGGGATGAGATAACTCGGTGTTTTCTTTTTTTTCCATTACAATATATTTAAACGGAATTTAGAATTGTACGGTCAAGAACAAATCGTCTGTATTGTTCTCAGCCAGAGAGAAATGTCATTGATTATAATTTTTAAAAAAGCTCCATTTAAGTTTAATTTATCCGCAAATAATTGGTTTGCCCCATGATTAAAATATTTTTTATAAACCTTATAAGATGTTAATTTATATTGCGACTACAAATAAGAATAAAAGAATTGAAATTGAAAATTTATTGAAAGAGCATTTGCCGAAAGAAAATTCTATCGTTTTTAAAACAATCGACAGCCTTTCTAAAGATTTGCAAGAAAAATATAATCCTGAAGAAAACGCTGAAACCTTTCAGGGCAACGCTTTTATAAAAGCCAGGGCTTTGCACGATTTAACCGGCGAAAATGTGATAGCCGAAGACAGCGGGTTAGAAGTTTTTTCGCTTGATAAAAGACCGGGGGTTTTTTCTTCAAGATATGCGCCAACCGATAAAGAAAGAATTGAAAAGTTATTAAATGAGATAAAAACCACAGAAGACAATAAAAGAGCGGCGCGGTTTGTTACCTGCCTTTGCTTTATTGATAAATTTGAAAATCCCGTTTATTTTTTTGGCAAAACCGAAGGCTTAATAACACATGAACCCAAAGGAGATAAAGGCTTCGGATATGATCCTGTTTTTTACTACGAACCGCTTAAAAAGACTTTTGCCGAAATGACGCTTGAAGAAAAACAAAGCGTAAGTCACAGGGGTAAGGCTCTTCGCTTGTTTTTAAATTATTTGTCAAAGACTTTCCATTTCTTTTTCTATTTTCTGGCAATCGGCCTCAACTTCAATGACTTTTGAAATAATTTCTTTTATTCTATCGTCGGCGTAAATATCTTTCTTTTCTTTATATAAATCGTGCGTTATATCGCCGAGATCGGCTAAAAGTTCATGCAGTTTTCGATGTTCAAAAAAAAGGTCTTTTTTATACTGAGCGTAGGTTACGCCCTTTTTGCTTGTACTAATAACCGTTTCTGCGCCCGATTTCATTTCATCTAACGCGATATCGTATCCTTTTTTTAATACGTCTCTTACTTCTTCCCAGTAGCCCATTTGCGGCCTCCTTATTAATTAATAAATATTTCGATAGATTCAAGCTTTATTGCTCACATAGAAAATACATTATTTTCTTGCCGCAGTCAAAAATTTAAGGTAAATTCTATAACTAGTTTATATCGCGCTCTGCAAAGACCATTAAAGTCTTTGTGAAGGGTGTCATTGTAATTTATGGATATTATTAACCAAAGAATAAACCGTAGATTACATCAACACCAAGCGAACATTCTTAACCTTCGTTAATTGCCTTGACATCTTAACCTAGGTTAATACCTTGGTTTTACGAATTAAATTTCGTATGCTTTTAATAGAAGATAATGAAAAATGATACATTTAGAAAAAAAATTGTGATGGGAGTATAAAATAATTATGGATGAAAAGATAAATTATGACAATGAAATTGTCCGAAAATTTGTGCTGGCGACTCTTTTATGGGGGGTTGTTTCGCTTTTAATCGGCGTTATCATTGCTTTTCAGATGATTTTTCCCGAAGTGAACGTGCATCCGTGGCTGTCTTTTGGACGATTGCGGCCGGTACACACAAACGGAATTATTTTCGGATTTACAGGAGGCGCAATTTTCGCTACCATTTATTACGCGGTACCGCGTTTATTGAAAACGCCCATGTGGTCAAGCGCTTTGGCAAACGTTCAGTTTTGGATGTTTAATCTTACCATTGTATTGGCGGCTCTTTCTTTGATGGCGGGTTTTACGCAAAGCAAAGAATACGCCGAATTAGAATGGCCCATTGACCTTCTGATAGTGGTATGGTGGGTAATACTGGCGGTTAATTTTATTATGACATTAAAAAACAGAAAAGAAAAGCATATTTATGTGGCTGTCTGGTTTTTATTTTCAATGATAATTACAATCGCGGTATTATATCTTGTGAATAACGCCGCAATACCGGTCAGCCTGACAAAATCATATTCGATTTATTCGGGGGTGATTGACGCAAACATACACTGGTGGTACGGTCACAATGCCGTGGCATTTTTTCTTACAACGCCGCTTCTTGCTATGATGTACTACTACTTGCCTAAACATACAAGGCTGCCTATATTCAGCCATAGAATTTCAATTATTCATTTTTGGTCTTTGATCTTCTTATATATCTGGGCCGGGCCGCATCACTTGCTATATTCGCCGGTTCCTAACTGGCTGCAAACGGTAGGCATGCTTTTTAGCTTAATGCTGATTGCGCCTTCCTGGGGCGGTATGTTAAACGGCTTTTTAACCTTAACCCAGGCAAAAGAAAAGTTAAGAACAGACGCGACATTAAAGTTTATTCTGGTTTCATTAACTTTTTACGGAATGTCTACTCTTGAGGGGCCTTTGATGGCAATCAGAGACGTCAACTCGTTATCGCATTATACCGACTGGACAATTGGTCACGTTCACGCAGGCGGGCTCGGATGGGTGCACGGCATTTGCGCCGCGTCTATTTATTATCTTGTGCCCCGCTTATGGAACACCAATTTGCACAGCGAAAAACTGGCAGAAACTCATTTTTGGGTTAGCACTGTCGGCATTTTGTTATATGTAGTTTCTATGTGGGTATCGGGCGTTACCGAAGGTCTTATGTGGAGAGCGGTTGACGCAGCCGGAAACCTTCAGTATCCAAGCTGGGTTGAAATTGTAAACGAACTGTTCCCTTATCGCCTTGTTAGAGCTCTTGGCGGGGTACTTTTTCTTTCGGGTTTTATTATCATGATTGTGAATGTTTTAAAAACAATCAAAACAGCCGGCAGCGGATACAAACCGGTAGACTTAAGAGAAGGCGTGAAGGCTTCGGCCTGATAGCCTTTGAAGGAGAATACTATGACACCATGGTACGAAAAACTTAGTAAAAAAGTAGAAGATAACGCTTTTAAGCTCGGCCTTTGGACAACTATCGCAATCTTAGTCGGAGGTCTCATTGAGATTCCGCCCTTGTTTTTGCAGGGTTCAGTAAAAAAAATCGACAACGTTAAACCATACAGCGCGTTAGAACTGGCGGGAAGAGACGTATATCAGGAAGAAGGATGTTTTTACTGTCATTCGCAGATGATTCGCCCATTTAAATGGGAAACCGACAGGTGGGATCCCACGAGAAGTTACGGAGATACGCCTTACTCAAAAGCGGGCGAATATGTTTATGACCATCCTTTTCTTTGGGGGTCAAAACGTATAGGACCTGATCTCGCTCATGAAGCGGCCCTCAGGGGCAGCGACGCCTGGCAGGTTAAACACCTGATAGACCCCAGAGAGACCTCTCCTGATTCAATTATGCCGGCATACCCGCATCTTTTTGAATCTGATAACCTTGTAGACCCCGAGGGCATTCAAGACAGAATGAACGCTTTAAAAACGATAGGAGTGCCTTACTCTGAGCAGGAAATTCAAGGCGCGGCCGCAATCGTAAAGGGTAAAACAAAAGGGGACGCTCTGGTCGCTTATCTGCTTAAACTTGGCAGAGATACAAAGCAAAAATAAAGCGAGGTTACAAGTATGGAAGACTGGATAGGAATTTATAAAGGATTAAGACTGCCTATTTTAGGGCTTGTTTTAACTTATATCATTTATTATGTTTATAAGCCAAAAAATAAAGATAGAATTGAAAAAGCCCGGTTTTCTATGCTTGACGACGATTTAGATCAGGGTCTTTCTAAAGAATTCGAAGAGAAGGCCAAAAAAGATCTAAAAAAGTAAATAAAAGGAGTATTTCATGAGCAAAATAAAAGAAGAATTTAGAGACGATGAAGAAGTCAAAGACGAACCAGGCTGGCTGCCGGGTTGGTGGATGGGTATTTTTTACTTCACAATCGCCTTTTCAGTATATTTTACAATTGATTATCATTTAATTCGCAATTGGACGCAGGAAAAGCAGTTTGCCGAAGAATATAAATCGGCGCCTGCAGCGGTTGAAGAAACGATTACCTTAAAAGCAGACGGCTCAAACCCCTTCAGGGGCAATAATGCGGCTGTTTCTGAAGGCGAAAAAATGTTTAGGACGATGTGTTCGGCATGCCATAAACCCGACGGAACGGGCCTTATCGGTCCGAATCTGATGGATAAAGAATGGCTTCACGGCGCGTCAGATAAAGAAATATACAGTCTTATATTAACGGGCGTACCTCAAGATAAAATGAAACAAAAAAAATCGCCCATAGGGGGACCTCCTTCTCCCATGCCTCCAAAAGGCGGAGCGCCAATCAGCGATACCAAGATATTGAAAATCATGGCCTGGCTTGCTGAAAAAAACTCTTCGCTAATACCGGCTAAATAACTCGGCAACTTAATAGGGGCTGTGTAATAAGGCGTATTTCGATACATTTTCCGCCGTTCATCGAGTGAAAAATGCCGAAAATAAAGCATTTTTCGTATCGTAAGCAAAGCTGATGAGGCGGAAAACACTCAATAACCGACTTTTTACACAACCCCTATTTTTTTACGCAAAATTATTGAAAATATCAATAATTTATAATAAAATAATATAAAAATAACTATAAAGGAACCGTATGGTAATCGCAAGACCGATCAAAGGAACACACAGAACAATAAAAACAAGAATCAACTGGATACTATTTTCCATTTTTTTCACGCTGCCCTTTATAAAAGTAAATAATATTCAATCCATTTTTCTTGATATACCCAATAGAAAATTCCATGTTTTCGGCTTAACTATTTGGCCCCAGGAATTTTATTTTCTGCATTTATTGCTGCTTATTATGGGCGTTATTTTATTTTTAGCGACCGCTTTATTCGGCCGATTATGGTGCGGTTACGCCTGCCCTCAAACTTTATTTACTGAAATTTATAATTTTATCGGCAGATTAGTTGGCGGAAAAAAGTTTGGCAAACGCTCAGAAACTATCGGAATAAAAGTTCGCGTTAATTTCACATGGCTTATTCTATCTTTGTTTTTTACGCTGTATTTTATTTTCTTTTTCAAAGGATTTGAAAATACCGTTAATGCTCTGGTAAATTTCGATTTTTTTGAGGCAGACGGCTCTTTTCAAGACTGGTTTATTATCTGGATTGTTTTTGCGTTTACCGCTTTTGGCAATATGGCCTGGTTTCGCGAAGATTTATGCCGATGGGTATGCCCTTACGGCAGATTTCAAACGGCCCTTTTAGATTCACATTCTCCCATTGTCAGCTACGATAAAAAAAGAGGCGAACTAAGAAGGCAAAAAGGCGAAAAGCAGGGCAAGGGAGACTGCACCGCATGCAACATGTGTCTTGCCGTTTGCCCCACGGGAATCGACATAAGAGAAGGCCTGCAGGTAGGCTGTATCGCCTGCGGTTTGTGCGTTGACGCTTGTACCATTGAAATGGGAAAGCACAATAAAAGAACATTGAATGATTATATTACAATCGAACAAGTTGATAATCCTGACGCAAAAAGACATTACGCCAGGCCGCGAACAATTATCTACAGCGTGTTTCTTTTTGTTCTCATTGGTATCTTTTCTTATTTTCTGGCAATTCGAACCACAATTTATGCGTATGCGGTTAGAGACGGCGCAATTCATCAAATCTACATGCCGGGCTATGGGGTACAAAACGGTTACTTTCTTAATGTGGGAAATAAAACAGACAAAAATCTGAAATTTAAAGTGCATATAGAAGGAGACAGCGGCATTAAGGTTTTGAATCTGGAGCCTCAATACAATATAGACAGAGAAGGATACAAAAAAATTCGGCTAATCTTGCTCTATGAAGAAAAAGGCGAAGATCTAAAAAGCAAGCGGTATGTTCCATTTAAATTTGTCGTAACAGAAATAGGCAATGAAAAAAATAAAGTAGAAAAGAAAACAGCATTTTCTTTTCCTGTGAGGTAAGTATGTCAAAATCATTAAAAATAGCTTTTATTTTAATAGGAGTTTTCTTTTTAATTTTATTTTCGGTAAATTTTTATTACGTGACTTTGGCGCATGAAGTAAAACAACCGCTAATCGACGAAAGATATTACGAAAAAGGTCTTTTTTTTCAAGAAGAGCTGAATAAAAAAGCGAGAGCAAAAGAAGAAAAATGGAAACTGGAATCTGAAATTTTAATAAATGGCAATTTAAAAGAGGGAGAAAATGAAATCAAAGTTCGTATATTCAGCGAAAAAAATATTGCGGTAACCGATGCTGAAGTTTATATCTTTCTGGAAAGAACCGCTACCGCTAATTTAAGACAAAAAATAAAACTGTTAATTGAGAAGCCCGAAAAAAATGCAGGCGACGGAGTATTTTTTAAAGGGAAGCTGAACGTACCGGCTAAAGGCAATTGGGATCTATCAATTAAAGCCTTAATAAATAAAAAAGCGGCCCTTGATGCAACCAAACAAATAATAATAAACTAACAGGTTAAATCTCTTTTAGCGTTTTCTTCTCATTCAGCAATTCTCTGTAAAAAACGGCTATGGCGAACCAAAATAAAACATTTACCTCGTCGTCGATATAATGGCATTGAGAAAGGCCCATGCTGAACATCATAAATACAGACGAACCCGAAAAAAAGAGCATCCATTTTCTTTTAGAATTCATATAACCGCCGATATTTCCTATAAAATTCATCAAAGGCAAAAGATAAATCATTAAATGAATGGTAAAACCTATAGACCCGTATAATACCAGCGTATTTAGCAAATCATTATGCATATGCGAACCTTTATCGGCTGTTTCTTTTGCGCCTTTTACTTTGTACTCTTGATAGAGTTTTTTATAATTTGAAAACCCGGTACCTAAAAGCGGATAATCAACCCACATCTTTACGCCGGTGCGCCACATATCTAACCTTTCGCCGTATGTGCCAGACTGGTCTTTTTCTGATTGAGATACTATAAAGTTTATTTTCGTATTTATTTTGGGCACATACTTATACATATACAAAGGCATTACAATTAAAATGGGCAGTATAAACAAAAACTTTTTCTTAAACAACAGAAAACCGCAGAAAACTATGGTCAAGAATAAGGCAATGATGCCTCCCTTGCTGTTTGACAAAATAAATCCGATTAAAGCGAAAACAGATAAAGCGCCGATAAGGTATTTTAATTTATTTTTCTTCTCTGAAAAAAGTTGAATAGCAAGCGCAAATCCTAAAAAAAACGTAAAGGTAATCGTTCCTGTATACGTTAAAGAATTTGTATTATCAAAAGCAGCCGCTCTGTAGCTTCCAAGAAAGCTTTCGCCGCTTAAAATAAACATATAAATATTATAAACCGCCGTTAAAAATCCGCCTATTAAAAGAGACGTTATAATTGCCGTTATCCATTTGTTGTCTTTTATTGAAATAATGACCAGAGGAAGCATGAATATCAATAAGAGATCCTTATCGTAGACCAGTTCTTTTTGAGAATCTGCGCTTATCAAAATATGAAAAATGCGATATAAAAGCCATATAAAAAGAACAATAAATAATTCGCCGTGTTTTGTTTCTGTTATCTTTTTTTGAAAAAATGTTTTCAGAGAAGATTCTCTTGCCTCAATAAAAATTTGATATAAAAACACAAAAATGGCCAGCGTAAAAAATATCTGCGACAGAGATATCGAAAAATTGGCAAAGAAAGCAAATATAGTTAAAAATATTCCTATATATGTTTCTTGAATTTTAAAGTCGATATTTAATTTTTTCAACATTGTTAATTTTCCTTTTTTATTAATCGTAAATTATTTTTATTTTTTTCTACATAAGGACTATATTCAAAAACAATTTTTTTTAACTGAGCTTGCACGTCAACTGACGTATTCTCGTGAGAAATATTCATAATTTCTTGAATTAGCTTTTCGGCATTCTTGATTGTTTTAGACATTTTAGCGACCCTTAAACCCGGATGGGTCGTCGTCATTGTTTCTTCTTTATCGGTTAACAGCTCTTCATATAATTTCTCTCCGGGGCGAAGCCCGGTAATTTCTATTTTAATGTCTTTTTCGAGCGTCAGACCCGATAAAATGATCATTTCTTTTGCCAAATCGTAAATTTTAACCGGTTCGCCCATCTCAAGAACAAAGACTTCTCCGCCGTCGCCTATGGCCCCCGCCTGCATAACGAGTTGACAGGCTTCGGGTATTGACATAAAATATCTTGTTATATCGGGATGGGTTACCGTAATCGGTCCCCCGCCCTCAATTTGTTTTTTAAACAAAGGAATCACGCTGCCCGCGCTGCCTAAAACATTGCCGAATCTTACAGCTACATACTTTGTTTTATTTTGATTCTGCATGTGCTGACAAATAATTTCGCCGATTCTTTTTGTGGCCCCCATAATGCTGGTAGGGTTTACGGCCTTGTCTGTTGAAACCAAAACCATTTTTTCAACGTCAAACTCTCTCGAAACCAGCGCGACGTTCCATGTGCCCAAGATATTGTTTTTTACGGCTTCTACCGGATTTTCTTCCATTAAAGGAACGTGTTTATAAGCCGCGGCATGAAAAACGACCTGCGGTTTGTACTTTTTCATCATATATCGCAGTCTCTCGGCGTCGCGAACATTGCCGATAATAGGCTTAATTTTAACAGAAGGATAATTTTTGTTAAATTCCATTTCTAAGTTGTATAAAAAAAGTTCAACCGCCTCATACATGATGATTAAGCTGGGATTATACGCGACAATTTGCCTGCAAAGTTCAGAACCTATAGAGCCGCCCGCGCCGGTAATCAAAATCACTTTATTTTTTATCATACTCTTAATTACGCTGTTATCGAGTTTTACCGATTCTCTTCCGAGTAGATCTTCATAGCTGACGTCTCGAATCTGGCTTATTTTATTCTCGCCTCTGATTATAGAACCCAGATTGGGAATTTTTTTAATGGCGACCCCTGTATTGCCGCAGGCGTCGACAATTTTCCGTATTTGCTTTGAATTGGGAGAGGCAAAACCTACGATAACTTCAGTAGCCTTCATCTTAACTATGGCGCCGGGTAGTTTTTCTATGGAACCTAAAATTCTAACGCCGTGAATTCTTCTGTTCTTTAGGGCTTTGTTATCGTCAATAAACGCGACTACTTCAGTATCTAGTTGAACATTTTTTTGAAATTCTCTTAATAGCTGTTCGCCTGCTTCGCCGGCGCCTATAATTATGGCCTTATTTCTTCTTTTAGAGTATGAGCTTCTTTGTCTGAAAATTTTATAAAGAAAACGAGAGCCTCCTATGCCCACAATTAAAATAAACCAGTCAATTAAAAATACGGTTCGCGGCACGTTTTCAAGCCTATGAATTAAAAACAGTGCCATGCCCGTTACGGGAATCGCAAAGCTTACGGCTAAAATGATTCGCACAAGATCATGAGTACTGGCAAATTTCCATATGCCTTTGTATAAACCCATAAAAAAGAAACATACTGTTTGTATTCCGGCGGCTACGAATATTAAGTATCCGTTAAAAAAAGACTCTATTTTAAGTACTTCAAGGGGCGAAACCCCGAGCCTCAAAGAAAAAGACAATATCAAAGCGACGATATTTACCAAAAAATCAAAAAAGATTAAAATAATATAATTTAATTTATATCTTGCAATTTTCACTGAAGTAGCGTTACAGGTTTTTTTATAGTCGTCAAGCCTTTTTATTTTTTGTTGACAATGTCCAGTGAAAATTTTCATATGCTTATGATGTTAAAAAGCATTTACGTTTATATACGTTAAGGTAGGTAAAAAAATGGCTAAGAAATCAATTTCTAAAAAGCCGTTGAAGCAAGAAAAACCAATCAAGAATAGAGGCAAAAGCGATATTCAAAAGAAATCTAGCATAAAAAAATCAGACTCAACGACCATCACGGGCAAAAAAACTTCTTTAAATTCAGAAAAGCAAACAAAGAATATTAAAACTGAGACAACCGTTCAACCGCTGAAAAAAAAGAAATTTAACTTAAAATTTGCTGTATTTACTTCTATCTTAACTATTTTATCAATATCAACAGGCGCGATTTTTTATTTGTTAATGACCGATAAATTAATGTTCAGGGCGCCAATGCTTTATTCAAAAAAAACGCGAATAACTTTTACGTATGGCGATGTCTCATACAGAGAAAACGCAACCGCAAAATGGCAGAAAGCGGCTGTAGGCGCCGAATTGGGCGACGGGTATGAAATACAAACCCAGAAAAAATCAAAAGCCGATATTCGTTTTAGCGAGACATTGGGCATTCGAATTGAACAAGAAACTCACTTTGTGATAAATCAATCAAATATTTACAATAAAGACATGACGCTAAAAAGAGGAGCAATGATCGGTAAATTTAAGAAAGAATTTCAAGATCAAAATATTCAAATAAAAACGCCCACGGCCGTAGCGGGCGTTCGCGGCACAGAACTCGGTTTTGAAGTTTCAGAGTATCTTCCCGAAAACTCTTCTGAGCCTAATGTTCTTCAGGCTACAACTTTGGTTTATGTAATATCGGGCATAATTGAGGTAGAAAACCCGCAAGTTGTCAAAGAAAACAGTATGCTTCTTTCAGATAAATCATTTACAAAGATTGATCAAAACAATGCCCCCGAAGATCCGAAGAAAATTCCCGAGAATTTAGAAGAAGATTTTAAAAATCAAATAAATGCCATTCATATGGAAGACGTTCTTCTTATTACAGAAAAAATATTATTTGAATTTAATAAGGCAGAGTTAAAAAAAGAGTCATATCAGGAACTTGACAGAATTGCAAAAATTCTTAAAGACCGAAGCGAAATCATTAGAATTGAGGGTCATACAGATAAAATAGGCAGCGCTTCTGTAAACTATCATTTATCTTTTAAAAGAGCAAAAGCAATTAGAGAATATCTCATATCAAAAGACATAAGTAAAAAAAGACTTCTTATTAAGGCCTACGGTTCTACGCGGCCCATTGTCCCGAATAATTCGGCTTCTAACAGAGCGATAAACAGGCGGGTCGAATTCATTATTGTTAAATAAACGCGGCAATTTTATTGTAAAGTTTCAGGTTATCAGAATGCGCGTTTATGACTTTCTCAATTAAGGCGTCTGGTATTTCATATTTTAATGAAGCCAAACCGCATGCCATTGCCGCGATAGTATCGGTATCGCCGCCGTAAGAAAGAGCTTTTTGCCCGGTATCTTCAAAAGAATTGCCCCTTAAAAAAGCTTCGACAGCGAGAGGAACCGACTCTGACGCTCTTAGGTTTTTTTTATAATCTCTTCCCGCTTCGGGAAGCAAGGCGTCAGCATAATAATCTGTTATTTTCATGGGATTTATTTTCTCTTTGATTAAATAAGCTAAAAGAGCGATAGTTACGGCGCCGTCTATGGCTTCGGAATTATTATGGGTTAGCATGCACTGTTTTTTAGCAATTTCGACGGCTTCTTCGGGGGTTGAAGCAAATTCTGCGGCGGGAGCAATTCTCATCGACGCTCCGTTGCCATAAGAATCTTTTCGATAAGGCTTGTTTTCTAAAAATGAGGCCTGATTTCTGCCGTAGCCCCTTTTACTTCCCGAATATACTTCTTTAAGTTTGCTTTCAAGATTTTCTAAAGAAAGATTTTGGCTATTAAGCCATAAAGCGATACCGTATGCCTGTTCGGTATCGTCGGTGTAGGGGCCAATTTCGTCGCCAGAAACATATCCGGCCGCTTCATAGAGAGAGCCCATGCAATCGCCGATAAATATTCCCAGCAGACTTTTAAATTTCATGACTCGCAAAAATATTTATAATAATTTTCTATATTTGAATTTAAATATTCAACTTCTTCAAGGCCGGTTTCTTTCTCAAGAAATATGTTTTCATACATCCATTTCGAATCTTGTTTTGATAAAACTAAAAAACCGTTTTTTATCAGATCATTCAAAGTAAATTCGTTAAGCTCTAAGATTGAAGCGTTTTCTTTTAAGAAATGACTTAGGCCCGGTTCCCCTTCAAGAAATAGCCATAACGCGGGTCTTTCTTTTTTACAATTTTTCTTAAAAAAATGAGAAAGCTCAAGAAACAAAGCCAGAGATTTTTTATTGGTCAAATTATCGGGAGCGTAGAAAAAAAACCAGATTATCTGCGGATTTTCATTGCCAATTTGAATATGCATATTTTTTAAGAGTTTATTTTTTAGCGGTTTCGCTTTCTTATTTCTGGCGTTATTTTCTTGCGCATATGCCTCTTGTTTTTTTATAAGTTTATAAGAATTTTCAACGCTTTCGCAGTTTTTATCGGGCAAGTAAGGTTCGCATCTTTGAACTCCTATTTCAGAAAAAAAACGCGCCAAATAATAAAAACGTCTGTTGGTTTTCCATCCGCTTATTTTTTCTGATTTCTGAGCAGAGCTGTTTAAGAAAAAGTTGTGATAAGCCAAATCAAAAGACCTTACTTCATGGCTAAGAAGCCTTTCTGGATAAAAAATATTGAATGCCGACAATAAGATTAAAACAAAAGAAATGCCGGCTAAAGTCAGAGATAACTTTTTAATCATGAATGAAAGCGAATTTAGTAATCTTGTCTTTGCTTGTCATGATTTATCTTATTAAAAATATAAAGAGCAATATATCCGCCGAAGATTGCCGCTAGAATATCAACATTGCTACCGAGACCTTTTTGAAGAAAATCTATAGAATATTTTAAAGGTCTATGCAGTAACAGCGCCCCTAATATAGAACCAAATATGCCGACAACGAGCCCCCCTATAAAGCCCCCCAGCAGGTCTTTTCTTTTCCATGAATAAAAAAGCCAGCTTAATATACCGCCTAATATAAGATAAACGCCTACGTCAATGATAATGGATAATATTTCTTTCATCTTTTATTTCTATTTTGGGATATTTAGAATAAATTACACAGTATGACAAGTAAAATCGTTAATCTTTCTTGCCATAAATTTCTTTAAGCTTTGAATTTACTACATCTGGAACCCTGTCTGCGATGTGCCCCCCGTATGAGGCCACCTCTTTAATCATTGTCGATGAAATAAATGAATGCTCGCCGCTGCTCATTAAAAATACCGTTTCAAGCTTAGAAAATAAATTTCTATTCATGAGAAAAACAGCGTGTTCGTAATCAAAATCTGAAACGGCTCGCAAACCCCTGATAACAATTTTTATATCGTTTCCACGGCAAAAATCGACAAGCAATCCCGAAAACATTTTTATACTGACATTTGATCTTTTTTTCATTACTTCAGAAATTAAGTCTATTCTTTGCTCAATCGTTAAAAGACTTTTTTTGGCCGAATTATGCAAAACGGCAATGACAAGATGATCGACTATTTCAAGAGCTCTATCTATTATATCTAAGTGTCCGTTTGTCAAAGGATCAAAACTGCCCGGATATACCGCTTTTCTCATAAAACAACCAAGGTGATAATTTAAGCTTTTGCGTAAAGTAATTACTGTTGACAATATGAAGAAATTTTTCTTGTATATCCCTCACATAAATTATTATATATAAAAAAAGGAGAAGGCGATGAGAAAATTCAGCAGACCAAAAATAGCTTTAATAGGGGCCGGAATGATTGGCTCAAACCTCGCTTATATGGCCGCTAAAAAAGGGCTTGGCGACATTGTATTGTACGACATTATAGAAGGGCTGCCGCAGGGCAAGGCTCTTGATATTATGGAAGCCACTCCCGTAGATAAAATAAATTCAATCATCACAGGAACCAATAACTATGAAGATATAAAAGGTTCAGATCTTGTTATCATAACAGCGGGAATTCCCCGTAAACCGGGCATGAGCAGAGACGATTTATTAACGACAAATTCAAAAATCATGCAGCAAGTCGCCGAAAATGTGAAGATTTATGCTCCTAACTCTTTTGTCATTGTAATTTCAAACCCTTTAGACGCCATGGTATACTTGTTTTATCAGATATCGGGTTTTGAAAAAAACCGCGTTATGGGCATGGCGGGAATTTTAGACGCCGCGAGATTCAGGTCGTTTATTTCTTTAGAAACAAAAATTAGCGTTGAAAGCATCAGCGCGTTTGTCTTAGGCGGTCACGGAGACTCTATGGTGCCATTGCCCAGATATTCTTATGTCGGCGGAGTTCCTTTGCCCGATTTTCCGGGGATGACGCAGGCAAAAATAGATTCAATTGTTGAAAGAACCAGAAAAGGCGGCGGCGAAATAGTCGCTCTTTTAAAAACCGGTTCGGCATTTTACGCTCCCGCTATAAGCGCGATTGCAATGGCAGAGAGTATTATTAAAGATCAAAAGCGCGTTTATCCGGCGGCCGTATATTGCGACGGAGAATACGGATACAATGATCTTTTCATTGGTCTGCCTGCTGTTTTTGGCGGCAACGGAGTCGAGAAAATTATAGAAATAAAACTTGAAGATCATGAGAAAGCCGCTCTTGATAAATCGGCCGAGGCCGTTGAGCATTTAAAAGGCGATCTGAGAAACTTGAAATTTCTCTCTTAATCATGTATATTTTTATTAATGATAAAGAAAAATAATTTTTTAAGCGGCAATTTTCTTGTATCAAATTCGACAATTCAAGATCCAAATTTTTTACAGACGGTTGTTTTTTTAATAGAACATGACGAACACGGTGCGTTTGGTCTGGTGGTAAACCGTTTAAAAGATCTTACTCTGCGCGACGCATTGCAGGGGCTAGCCTCAAACGCAGGCGATATTTATCTTTTTGAAGGCGGCCCCGTGCGGCCAGACGCCCTATTTATTCTACACGGAAACCAAAACGCAGAAAGCCCCGGCACAGAAATAATTTCGGGAGTTTACTTAGGAAGCAGCAAAGAATTAATCGAAGAATTAATAAATAACGAGTATCCATATCATATTTATCACGGCTATGCGGGATGGGGGCCGGGCCAGCTTGAAAGCGAAATGGAAGCGAAAACATGGGTCACGATGCCAGCAACAAAAGAAATTATTTTTCACGAAAAGCCCGATATAGTTTGGCGCGAGGCCCTTCATCATAAAGGCGGCATTTATGGTTATTTTGCCAAAAACGTGAAAAACCCTTTTTTAAATTAAATGTCAAAAAAAGTTCTCGTTGCGTTATCAGGAGGAATTGATTCTGCCGTTTCTGCTTTATTATTGAAAGAAAAAGGCTATGACGTCTCGGGGGTTAATATGCGTCTATGGGGGGGGTATGATGAAAATACCGATGTATGCGCAAATTCGTGTTGTTCGCCCCAAGACAGCAAAGACGCCGCCGAGATAGCCGCCTTATTAAATGTTCCATTTTATACGTTTCGTCTTGAAAACGAATTTTCTAACCAGGTCGTTAAAAATTTTATTGAGGCCTACCAGAGCGGCAAAACGCCTAACCCTTGCGTTCAATGCAATAATCATTTGAAGTTTGGTTTGTTGATGAAAAAAACTTCTTCAATGGGTTTCGATTATTTTGCCACGGGACACTACGCTTCTATAAAAAAACTAAAAAATGGCAGATATGCTCTTTTCCCGCCTGCCGATGAAAAAAAAGATCAAACTTACTTTTTATACGGAATGTCGCAGGAACATTTAAAGAAAACGATATTTCCTCTGGCCGAGTATCAAAAAAGCGAAGTTCGAAAAATTGCTGAAAAAAATAATATACCAATCGCAAAAAAATCAGACTCCCAGGAAATTTGCTTTGTTCCCAACAACGACTACAGAGAATTTTTAAGAAAAGAAGGCGTAAAATTTCAAAAAGGAAATATTATAAATGAACAAGGCGAAATAATGGGTACCCATGACGGAAAAGAAAACTTTACGGTGGGCCAGCGAAAAGGATTAAATATTGCCGTAGGACATCCGTTATATGTAAAGACAATTCATGAAAATGGAGATATCGTCGTAGTAAAAGACAGAAACGACCTTTTTGTAAAAGAGTTTTTTATAAAAAACACGATTTTTCAGGGATTTCGGTTTGAAGATATTCCCAAAGAAGGTTTAGATATTTTAATTCAAGTAAGATATAATAGCAGACCCGTAGCGGCTGTTATATTGCCATTAACAGAACTGACGCTAAAAGTTTCTGCTCTAGAAAACGCCGGAGCCGTTACCCCCGGTCAATCGGCGGTTGTTTATCATACTCATGAAAAATATGTTTTGGCGGGCGGCGAAATAAGCCTTACCGCTTAATAGCTGTATATAGTATTCATATAAGCCTGATAAAGCTCTCTTCTTGTCAGTAAATCGTTTTCAATTAACAGGGCCTTCTCAAGCGTCTCAATCGCTTCGGGAAACATCAATTCTTGTATTGCTTTTGCCGATGAATATCTTACAAGTATTTCTTCATGAAGAAGATAGTCTACAAGCTCTTTTCTTTCTTTCATGTCGCTGCCGTCTATTAGTAAAATAGAATGAAGCATCGAAACTTTTATCGAATCTTCTTTTTCTGACTTATAGGCGCTTCGAAGAGAGCTTAAAGACTGCTTATCCCGCAAATTGCTCAAAGAAAACGCGGCTGTTCTTCTTAAATCGTCATTTTTATCTTTTAAAAAAGGCTCAACCGAACTTGCCGAACCGGGGTTTCGAACATAACCGATAGTTATTAAAATTTGCCTTTTTACAGAATCTTCTTTTTCTTCTTTAAGCGCTTCTTCTAAATACTTAAAAGTTTCTGGCAACTTTAAAAGCCCCAAACTCTGAGCGCTTTTTTGGCGAATTTCAGGATTTTCATCTTTTAGGTTTTCGACCAAGGCCCGAAAGCAAAAATATTTTCTGTCATAACCGCATTTGCTTATAGCGTGCAGTCTGGTTTTCACCAGACCCACTTTTGCGTTATAAAGCAACTCTCTATTTTTCTCAGAAAGAGGGTTTCGTACAGGGTTCGGCTTTAACGCTTCTAAGCCTGAAAATACAAAAAAAAATGCATATGCGTAAATAAAATATTTCATGTTTTTAGTAAGCTTCATTTGATTCATCCTTAAAATTTAGAAAACGTACATAGTTATTTTCGTCATTTGCAACAGTCAAAGTTAAATGTTTTATGGCCGCATTTTCGATTTAGGATTAATTGCAATTTTCGAGAAAGCAAAACGCATTTTGGTTGACCTATTAAGTTTACGGCATATATTGAACATATAAATCATGCTTAAGCCTTTTTTGTTCTTTTTTGAATTAATATACTATTCTGCCGCCGGTTTTGTCAATGTTTTTAAACGATTTCTAATCTCAATTATAAAATCTTTCGTCAAACTTCATTGGCTTGAAAAAATCTATATTTTAACGGCAATGATAACGGCGATTATGCTGACTCAAGGCTGGAGGTCTTACCGTATACCCTTTGGTTCTGATATCGACAAGTCTCATCAAATATATACCGATGATTTTTTAAGTATTATAATATTTCTAATTCTATCTTTAACGCCTTCTGTGTTTATTGTTTTTGAAGTTTCATTGAAGAAAAAGAAACTACTCTTTTTTCTATTAAGGTTTGCCGGCCTAACCGGCATGAGCGCCTTATATTATTTTAATTATATAAACCCAGAAAGAATGGCCCCTGTTAAGCAGGCTGAATTTACATGGCAATTTTATTCAATTTCGGCGTTTCTGCTCATTTTATGGATAAGCGGATTTCTGGGCTTAAATCAAGCCCAGAAATCGTGAAGAAATTGAATTGTTTTTTGTTCTTTCAAATCGGTTTTCGATTCAACTGGTTTAGAATTTTCGGAAAATTTTAACTCAACTTTTTCGGCTAAAAACTCTTGTCTTAAGAGCGACTCAAAGTCTTCTCTAGGTACTATTTGTTTTTTCTTTAAAACAAATAGCTTACCCGAACCCGAAAACTTTCTATTTTCAGAGTTTTTATATCGGCTCTTTTCAGAACCCGCCTGTAAAGATTTGGCTAAATTAGCCGAAAACCTTATTGATTGTGCTGTATTCATATTTTTCATAGTCTCTTCAACAGCCGTTTATCAGTTTTAATTTACGGCTTTACGCCGCCTGACACAATCCAATTTCCCAAAGAATATACCTTTGTATATTCCCCGCCTATTTATTTGCGATTGTATAAATCTGACAAAATATTCAATATTATGTCAGATTTATACAATCGCTTTATTACTTGTCAATGTATAAAAACATAGTAAAATCGTCAACAAATTATGTCACATTTTTTTTATGGAAAGTCTTTTTATTTTGGCGAAAAACTATTCTTGCTCAGGATTATTTGAAACGGTAATATCGGCGACGGTATCGTTTTCAGAGATATTAATAATTTTAATTCCTGAAGCGCTTCTGCCTTGCAAAGAAATATCTTTTGCTAAAAGCCTTATTGTCATTCCGTTTTTACTTACAGAAATAATTTCAGAGTTGGTGTGAACCGAGCGAATAGCCGCAATTTTTCCGTTTCGCTCAGAAGCTTTCATATAAATCATGCCCTTTCCGCCGCGGCCCTTAGATGCAAACTCAGAAGCTTTTAATCTTTTGCCGAATCCGTTTTCGGTCATGACAATTATTTCCATATCTTTATCTTTAATAACGTCAAGCCCCGCCATATAATCGCCTTTTGCGAGACTCATGCCAATAATGCCCGAAGCCGTTCTGCCTTGTGGACGCATGCGCGCAAGGTTGGTTCGAAGAGCCAGTCCATTTGCCGATGCCATGAATACATCGTCTTTATCTTTAACTACGACAAAGTCGATGAGCCAATCGCTGCTGTTATTCTTAAATTGAATTGCCATGATGCCGCCCTTTTTGGCGTTTTTAAGCGACGAAAGGGAAAGTTTTTTTATTATGCCGTTTCTTGTTAATAACAATAGGAATTTATCTTCTTCTATTTTATCTGTAGAACGAATGGCGGTGATATACTCGTCTTGCCCTAAACTTAAGAAAGAGCGAAGGCTTTTACCCCGGGCGTCTTTGCTTGACTCGGGCAATTCATAGGTCTTCAGATAAAAAACCTTACCGCGGTTTGAAAAGAAAAATACCGTATCAAGACTTTGACATAAATGAACAAAACTGATGTTATCTTCTTTTTTGCCGCCCGATATAACTCCTTTGCCCCCCCTTGCCTGTCTTTTAAATGTATCAAGCGCGACGCGCTTAATAAAACCGCCTTCTGATATGGTAACGACTTCTGAAACATTTTGAATCAAGTCTTCTTGATCAAACGAGGTTATATCAACGTCTTCTAAACTTATCCCGCTTTTTCTTTCGGCGCCAAATTTCTTTTTTATATCGCCTAACTCGTCAGATATAATGCCTGTTATTCTTGCTTCGCTTTTTAAGATAGCGGTTAACTCTTTAATTATTTTTCTTAGATTTTCAAGTTCTTCGATTATTTTTTTCGATTCAAGAGCGGTCAATTTCTGAAGCCTCATATCAAGAATCGCGTTCGCCTGAATTTCAGTAAGTTTAAAATTGCTCATCAGGCCCTCTCGGGCCGCTTCTACGGTTTTACTTCCGCGAATTAATTTAATCACCTGATCAATAAAATCAAGTGCAATTTTTAAGCCTTCTAAGATATGAGCTCTTTTTTTGGCCTGATCTAATTCAAATTGCGTTCTTTTTATAACAATTTCTTTTCGATGAGCGAGATAGTACTCAAGCATTTGCTTGAGATTTAAAAGCAAAGGCCTTTGGTTGACCAGGGCCAGAAATATAATACCGTAGTTTACCTGAAGATTGCTTCTTGAATAAAGCTGATTTAATACGATTTGTGTATTCGCGTCTTTTTTTAGTTCAAAAACAATGCGCATTCCCTTTTTATCGCTTTCGTCGCGAATATCTGCAAGACCTTCTATTTTTTTGTCGTTTACCAAAGCGGCAATTTTAGATATCAAATCGGCTTTTTTTACTTCATAAGGAATTGAAGTGATTATAATACAGTCTCTGCCTCTGGGGCTCTGTTCAATTTCTGAAGTTGCCCTAATTTTTAACGACCCTTTGCCGGTTGTATAGGCTTTTTGAAGGCCCTCTTTGCCGATAATTGTGCCCCCTGTGGGAAAATCAGGGGCCGGGATAATTTTCATAAGTTCCCGAATTGTACAGTTCGGTTTTTGTATTAACAATTCTAGCGCCGTTATAACTTCGTTTAAATTATGCGGGGGAATTTTGGTCGCCATGCCCACCGCAATACCGCTGGAGCCGTTTACCAGTAAATTGGGCCATGCAGCGGGTAGTACCACCGGTTCTTTTCTTGTATTATCAAAGTTAGGCGAAAAATCAACGGTCTGCTTGTCGATATCTTTTAAAAGTTCTTCGGCCATTGTCGTTAAACGGGCTTCGGTATATCGATATGCAGCCGGCGGGTCTCCGTCTACCGAGCCGAAATTGCCTTGCCCGTCTATTAAAGGAACACGCAGACTAAATTCCTGCGCCATGCGAACCATCGTATCATATACGGCGACGTCGCCATGAGGATGAAAGTTACCGATTACTTCGCCTACAATTTTAGCCGATTTTACGTAAGCCCTGTCGTGCCGCCAGGCCCTTTCGTTCATGGCGTGAAGAATTCTTCGATGAACCGGCTTTAACCCGTCTCTTACATCGGGCAAAGCTCTGCCGACAATTACGCTCATGGCATAAGCAAGATATGATTGCTTCATTTGGTCTTCAATTTCGACCGGTATAATTTCTTTTGCAGGTTTTAATGGACGGGTTTTATCGTCTTTTTTCTTCGCCATAGTAGTGACATAATTTAGGAAACTGACATACGGTCTATTCTTTTAGGCCGTAAATATTTTTTGTAGCCTCAAGATCGCTGTAAGGAATTCCCGATGCGTCAGAAATAAAAGACTGGTTAAACCCCTTATCATATAAAGCCTGCAGAGCGATGGGTCTTTCTTTAATATCTATTAGCTTTTTTAGTAAAAGCATCAATTCGTCGGGATTTATTTTTTCTGACACGGGCGTATTCGGCTGCGGCTCTAAGGCTCTTTCTTTTGGGGCATTAACCGACTCTTCTACTAATTTAGAAGCCGGCTGTATTTTCGCCGAAGGAATTTTTTTAGCGAGCATACTGGTAAAGTCTTCTTTTGAAACCCGCTCTTGAGATATAGCAAAAGAATCAGTCTCCTCAGATTTTTCTTCGGTAAAAAAGATGGGTTTAAGCATTTTTCCTAAGCCTGAAAAAAAACTTGCCGACGTATTTATTTCTTCAGAGTTATTTTTATTTTTTAATATCTGACTTTGGTTTTCTGGCGCATTTAAATCTTGCTTTCTAGAAGAGACCGTATCATAGCGTTCATTGTACATATCGTTAAGAATCTCTTCGGCAATAGAAGTATCTTCGTCCGCTTTTATTTGAGATTTTAATTTGACGGAACTTGACGGCAATCTCATTTCTTTTGACGATAGACTTGATTTTTGCGCATGAATTTCGTTTTTTAACGAAGAGATGGCCCGCATGATATCGTTTTCTTTTTCAAAAGATTTTTCAATAAGTCTTGAGATTTCTTTTCCGTTTTTTGTCTTTTTAAGAGCCGCCCCAATATCTTCCCATTGTTTTAAGTTTTCTTCTTGGGCCTTAAGAAGATTTTTAAATTGATTGATCTTATTTTCAAGAAGAGACGAATAACTTTCCATCTCAAGATAGAAATCGCGCATGTCGTTTTTCACTCTGTCGTCGTAGAGATTTTTAAATTTTGAATCGACAATGCGGACAATTTTATAATTAAAAACCAAATAGAACAATGAAAGAAAAAGAGCGACTATAATCGACAGATAATAGAAATCCATGAGACATAATATTAACTTTTAATACAGACAGTCAAGACAAAAGTATTTCAATTTAATTGTCTTTTAAGATGGCTTCGCCTTTAGTAAGCCACGAAATTCCGAACGCCAATATCGCGATTGCTTCAAGCCAATAGATGAGATTGTACTCGCCGACAAACTCTCTAGTCTTTTGAGGCAGAAAAAATATATAAACGACAAGAAGGCCAATGCATAACAGCATTACGGTTCCGCAGGCTCTATATATACTGTTTCGTTTCTTTTTTTTGCCATGGGGGCTTTTTCCGTCTTTTGTTTTTGTGAAAAGAACAATACAGAAATAGCTTAATATTAGAAAAAAAGATACGGCGCAGATACCGTGAATTACGTTTGTGTTCAATTGCCGGGTAGGAAATACGGCAACGCCAATAACTAAAAATCCGGCGATATTGCCGGCCATGTCGTCAGAAATGAGCTCTTTGCCTTTTTTGTAACCCTTATATGAAAACAGAAAAAAACCTATAGCAAACAAAATGCCAATAAAAATATCGCCCATGCTTGTAAAATAATAGGCGCTTATAGAACTTTGAATGCCTTTCTTTTCGATTATTAAAGCTCCCAAAGATAAAATAAGGGGAAGAGATACCGCCAATAACCCGATAATCTTTCTTAAAGTTAAATAAGAGATAATCAATGTCTTTTCTTCTTGAGATAGATTATTCATAATGATATGTGCAAACAGCATTTTGGTATGTAAAGTAATTTTAACAAAAACATGGCGCCTTTCGCCTGCGTTTTGAATTTTCGATTTAATAGAGTATAATTTTTTCCACTACATCAAAGGCTTGCTCCTGAATTACTTCGTTATTTTTTCTGGTTCATATGATCCTCCATTTCTTTTTCTAGGTTTATCTTGTACAAGATTGAATTTCAGAGCAAGTGTTGCCAGTTGCGGTACATTCAATATATGTTTCTGACCATGGACCTTCACTTGTGCCGGGTTTTCCTTCACATAAAGTCTCTACTGGATAACCATCCTCAGAATATACGCCGCACTTTTCTCCTATATTTTTAGCTGCATCCGCGCAATCATACCATAACGAAGAACAGCAAAGAGACATTGCAACTAATATGCTTATTAATATTGTTAGATTCTTTTTCATAGAAATTTCCTTTACATTGCAAAAATATTTGCCACCAAATAAGAGTTTTGTCAATAATCAAAAGTGATTATTTTTGTAAATTTGAAACTTCAAATTTTAAATGCAACCGAGCCAAATTCAAACTTGGATGGAGCCCTTTTTTAAGCTATTAAAAAAGTTACATCTCTCACCGGACGGCAAATTCAAGTCTCAAATGCAACAAAATAAAACGTAGAAAAACTACATAGAAAACAGCGATAATCTTATAGTTAAAATATTTGACGGCTAACTACGAATTCATTCTATGTAAATTTCATTATGATTTCAGGATAATCATGCAATATACAAATACTCAAAAATGGCGAAAATGTACCTATTTTTTTATATTTCTGATAAATGCCTTAAATCTTTTTTGCCATGATGAAACAAACAACCCGGCGAATACCATAGACCTTTCAGACGGATGGAAGTTTATTACCAAAAATTCAAACGAATTCAAAAATCCCGAATATAATGACGCTGAATGGGAACCTATTTTATCTGGTAAAAGCTGGGAATCTCAGGGTTATCAAGATTATGACGGAACAGCATGGTACCGTCTGCGATTTGATCTTTCTAAAGACTTGAATTTGAAAACATATGGCATAAATCTTGGTCAAATTGACGATGTTGACGAAACGTATTTAAACGGCATTTTAATTGGTCAAACGGGCAGCAGCTATCCTGAATATAACCCTAAGCCTGAAATAATCAGAATTTATAATATACCCCGCGAAATACTAAAACCAGCCAACAATATTCTCGCGATTAGGGTAACAGATCAAGGGGGGGCAGGCGGTCTGAAAAACGGCAAACCCATAATCGCAGATTTTGAAAGTTTAGTAGAAGATCAAAAGGTCTATGATATTACAACAGTGTTATTAGCGGCCATCTTTTTGACTTTTGCAATAATTTCGTTCATAGTGTATGCTAATGTACAGGGGAGCGCTCAAAGTTTGTATTTGTTTATATTTCTATTTTTATTTTTATTAGGCATTGTAGCCTTTAATTTCTCAAATTTTCGTTTTATCGTATATGATAATTTCGTTTTCTGGAACAGAATACAGATATTAGCGGCATTCTATGCGGCGCCTGTTTATCTGTTTTTATTACATGAATTTTTTGGAATAAAACACAATAAAGAATTAAAAATATATTTATGGTTTTGTCATATTTTAGCGGTTTTATTAATGGGGCATCTTATACTTATAAAAGCAATGATTCTTAAAAAGAATGAATTTCATGATTATCTCGTAATCTTTTTATTCGCACCCTCTTTATTGTACCCTATTTTAGAAACAATTAAAATAGGATACAACCAGAAACGATATAAGAGAAACTTATTTTTATTTACGGCGACAATACTTTTGGTTTCTGCCGTTATCAATGATATTGTTCTTTTTTACTTTGAGCCAAAATACAGATTTCGGGTTATGCACTACGGTTTTTTGTTTTTTTTCTTCGCGGTAATCTATAGCGTATCTTTTAGTTTTTCACGCGACAAAGAGAACAAAGAAAAAGCATTTAATAACGGCAAAGATAAGAGCTCTAAGATATATTCAAAAAGCAAACTAAAACCGCTTGATGTCGCCAGAATTGAAAAATCCCTGGAAATTCTAATCAGTAAAGAAAAAATTTTCACGCACCCTGATATTAGTCTCGAAAAATTATCTGACCTTATAAATGCCACGCCGCACCAGCTTTCAGAATATATAAATACCGTATTAAATACGACTTTTTCAAATTATATTCGAAAATACAGGCTTGAACAATCAAAAAAGATGCTTCTTGAACATCCCGAAAAAACAGTGCTTGATATTGCTTATGACTCGGGTTTTAACGGAGCGTCTACATTTTTTACGGCCTTTCAAGAAGAAGCAGGCATTAGCCCAAATAAATATCGAAAACAAAATATAGCGTTGTCAAAAAATCGTAAAAACGACGTTGACCTTCAAATTGAATTTTAATCTGCAAACTGCAAAAAAAAATATTCAGGATTATAATCTTGAACGACAAATGAAAAAACTTAGGATATAAATATTCGTTTGTTTCTTCGCGGCGTCTTGACCTGTCTAAGGGGGGATATATTTTAGGGAAGTAACATTAGAGATGGTGAATTTTGACGTACTGCCAAAAGCATAACAAAAGGGTGAGATGAGAACCCCCTCTCCAGAAATGGAGGGGGCGGGGGGGGTCAAGTAAGAGGCAACAAATGAAAAAAACAAAATACAATAAAACCTTGACCCACGGCTATGGTTCGACAACGCGGCTATTGAGCCTGTCGAAATGCACCACAGGTAGCCGTGGGCTAGCAACACTAATTCTAACCCTACTATTATCAACATGCGGCGATACATCCACCACCGATCTCTTAAACGGCGAATTTGTTAACAAGCTGGCAGATACTTCGCCGCCTACGATTATTACGCCTTTAAGCGGCGCGACCACGGGGCTTTCGGTTCCTTTGCAGTGGACATCAAAAGACGGCGCCTCAAGTTATACTATCGAAGTGGCAACAGACTCTGCTTTTACAAACCAGATTACGGGCAGCCCTTTTACGGTAACTTCGGCAAGTATGGTATTGCCGCTTTTTGAGGGCAATTTTTATTACTGGCGCGTGCGGGCCAATACCACCGAAGAGGGCCAATACGGCGAAGGAACTTTTAACGCGCTTGATTCGGTGGTTTATGTTTACTGCCCTTCAACACATGCTTATTGCAGCGACACAGATATTCACGCTGACGGTACCAATATCATTGCCGTGGGCCATAAAGCAGGCCCCTATCGCACTATCGCGGGAGGCATTGCCGAGGCGGTTCGTCTGGGTAAAAGCGAGGTTCGCATCGCCGGCAGGGGCGACGACGGGCTGGGTAATTCCGTGCCTTATACAGAAACTATTATTATAAAAGACGGGGTAAGCGTAACGGGCGGGTATGATTCTGCTTTTACGGCCAAAGATACATCCGCAGTTGCTAATCAGGTTGTGATTGAAAGCGCCAGTAGTTATGTGGCCTATGCGCAGGGAGTAACGCGAACGACGGTTGTTGATAGTATCAGTTTTGTAAATACGTCTATTGGTTTGAGCGCCAGTTATGGCGTCATTGTAGAAGGCAGCAACGCCAATCTTCTTTTTAATAATATTCAAAGTAATGGAGGTACCGGAGCCAGCGCATATGGGTTTTCAATTACTAATTACTCGCAGCCGCAAATTAAAAACAGTTCTATCACCACCGGCAATTCATCCGTCAAAGCGGTCGGCATCTGGAATGATTTTAGTTCATTGCCGACCCTTGATTCTGTGGCTATCACCACCGGCCTCTCTACCGTAACTGTGGGTATCTTAAACCAGCCGGGCAGCAATTCCGGGGTGATTATGACAAACAGTTCTATAGTGACTTCAGATGCGACAGACTATTCGGTAGGCATTGGCGGCATTAATACTGCTGGCGGGTATGGCGAAATACAAAATTCTTCGATTACCACAGGCATGGTATCATTGGGAGCAGCCTACGGAATGAAAATGGAAAATGGATTTTCTTTGAATAATAAAATTGTCATCAACAAGAGCGGAACATACTATGGTATGATCGAATTTTGCAACAGTTCATCGCCCGTTTTTGTTAATATCAGCCAAAACCTGCTTTCTTCTCTTTCTTCGGGAAGCGGCAAAGGAGTACATGTTTGCAATCACTATAGCGCAGATATCATCAACATAACAGAGAATACCATTTCTATTGGGGGCACCTTCTCTAAAGGAATCGAAGTAGGGGGCAACGCTATCAGTAATAGCGGTATAACCATCAAAAACAATATTGTCTATGAAAATGGGATATCACTTTATGACAGCGGAATATCACTTGATCAAACAAATGTTTCATCAATCGACAATAACCTGATATTTAATATGCATTCACTGGCTGAGTTTGGAAAACTCGAATATTCATCTATTTGCGATGGATATAAAACAGCTTCTACAGAGGGCACATTTGGTGGAGATAATATTGCCAACTTAACAATTGATCATGGATTATTTGAAAATAAGGTATATGATGTAGCCGCCTCAACAGATGGTTCACGTTTGTATGTTGCTTCACACACTGGCCTATCCATTAGCACAGATGGCGGAATTTCCTTTGTTCATAAGACGACAGCCGAAGGCCTTCCTGTTGGGCTACTTAGACATATTGCGGTAAAATTTGGGGCTACACAGAGTACAGACAAAGTATACTTGGCTACTGAAAATGGTCTTGCTATATCTATAGATGGCGGCAATTCATGGTCAATTAAAACTGTAGATAACACGGGCAGTTGCTCTGACGGGATATCGATAACTTTGGCTGCCTGCAATGCCGCAACGGCAATCTGGACATACGGAATGAAAAATAATTATATTTGGGATGTAGTTTTAATACCCGGGGCAGACCCTACCAACGATGTTCTTTACCTTGCAACTGCATGGGGTTTGTCAATATCTCTGAATGGGGGAAGTAACTGGACAACAAAAGGGTCGGCCGATGGACTGGGCTCCAGTTATAATTATGCAGTATCTGTTATTGCGGGTGGTACAACAGAAACAAATACCATATATGCCTCTACCAGAGGGGGTATTTCTGTTTCTGGCGATAATGGAGCCACATGGGTTACTTATACAGTTGCCAACGGATTGCCTTCTGACTATGTATACCATACTGAAGTTGGCGCTTCTGGCAGACTCTATGCTGCGACATTCTTCGGATTGGGCATATCTAACGACAATGGAGCCACATGGGTCACCAAAGGAATTTCTGACGGATTACCTGCTGAAAACATTCGCAGTGTCTCAGAAATTAATAATGTGGTATATGCAGCATCCTGGGGCGGAGGTATTGGTATTTCGGGAGATTTTGGAAATACATGGTCAAAATTACAGATGAAAGATGGTCTTGGCTCAAATTTAGTTGAAAATCTTTTTTTCAATGGAACAAATATATATATATCCACTTATGATGGTTTGTCTATTCTTAGCAGTCCGTCTTTTTCTTTTTCAACTGTTGTTACGGGTCTTGCTTCTAATAATTTGAACAATATTATAAGTTCCGGTACCTATATTCTTGCATCGGCATTTGATGTTAATGGAGCCCTGCTTATCTCCAGTGACCAGGGAGCGACATGGGTCAACAAAACAATGGCAGATGGTTTGCAAAACAACAATATCTATGATGTGTTTTCAACAGGATCTGAAATATATGCAATTTCTCATAAAGATGCGGTTAGCTCTCAGGCCATTTCAAAATCAATTGACAAGGGCACAACTTGGAACATACGTGAGACACTTGGGTTGTATAGCAGTTTTGGCGCAGGAAACCTAATGTATTTTGGCGGGTATTCGGGTTTATACATCTCTAATGATGGCGGAAGCGTCCTTCTAAGAAAAACCGAAGCAGATGGTCTTGCTGGCGCCTACAACGAAGATGTTTTCATGCGGGATAATATAATATACGCAGGCGGCGTATCTGGCCTTTCTGTTTCGCGCGATATGGGGCAGGTATGGCAAATATATACGAGTCTAGATGGTCTGGGCTCAAGTGTCATACAAGGCATCTTTGCAAAAAATAATTCTGTTTACCTTGGTACCGCTGGCGGCGCATCTATTTCTCTCGATAATGGCGAATCATGGGTAAATTATACCACTATCAATGGCCTTGGCAGCGATGACGTTAAAAGGATAGTTTCTTATGGGTCTACTCTTTATGCGGCCACATCAAACGGCATGGCGGTGTCTGTAGATAACGGAGCAAGTTGGAAAAACTATACGACTACCGATGGACTTAGTTCTAATATTTTGCGGGATATTTTTGTAAACAGTTCCGGCATCTATATGGCAACGGCCAATGGCATAACCATGGCACAATCGAACGCGAAGTGTAACTCTCTATTAAGTAATTCTGACATTGGCAACGCCGCCCCCGGCTTCCCTACAGGCAACAAGACTGCCGTCTATACTACCGATGTCTTTGACACTGTAAATCTCCCTGTCTATGATCCGCTTGATCCCGCTACATGGCGTATAAAACCAAACGGCCCTGCCGACCTCGACGCCTCGGGCGGCTGGACTACAGGCGACATTGGCGCCGATGCGACAAGCGCGGGTGTTCCCAAGGGCCTAACGACGGGGGCGGGATGGTGAGCGGTAATATTTTGTTAGCCACAGATTTAAATCTGTGGCTAACAAAAAGTATGAATAAAATATTTAGATCAAGAAAAGGAGAAAAAAATGATAAAAACAAAATTATTTAAAAACTTGGCCCATGGCTATGGTTCGACAACGCGGATATTGAGCCTGTCGAAATGCGCCACAGGTAGCCGTTGGCTAGTTGCGATAGTTCTAACCCTACTGCTATCAACCTGCGGCGATACATCCACCACCGATCTCTTAAACGGTGAATTTGTCAACAAGCTAGCAGATACTTCACCGCCTACGATTATTACGCCTTTAAGCGGCGCGACCACGGGGCTTTCGGTACCTTTGCAGTGGACATCAAAAGACGGCGCTTCAAATTATACGGTCGAAGTAGCGACAGACGCCAATTTTAATAACTTGATCAGCGGCAGTCCTTTTCAGGTAGAAGCGCCCCTCACATCTTATGTGTTAACGCTGGGTACTGGCGGCACTTACTACTGGAGAGTTCGTGCAGATACCACAGAAACTGGCTTATACGGGATATCACATATTGAAGCATTGAGCGGAACCATTTATGTGTACTGCCCGGCTACTACGACTACCTGTAATGATGCAGGAGCAATTGGACATCCAAGTAAGCCTTTTCAAACTATCAGTGGGGCCATGAATGAAGCCTCTAGGCTTGGCTATAAAAACATAAAAGTGGCCACACGTGGATCAGAAACCTCGTATGCTGAAACCATCAAACTCAAAGATGGAATTACTCTAAGTGGCGCCTATAACGCAGACTTTAAATCGCAAGATATGATTAATAATAAAACATCCATTGCGTCTTCAAACCCCTATGCCATTCTAGGAGAATACATATATACACCAACAGTAATTGAAGGATTCTCCATTGAACAGACAGGTCTTAACTTAACTACATCTACTGCTATTAAGTTGAATGAGTGTTATGGTAATCTGACGGTGAGCAACAACGCCATTCATGCAGGAAGCGCCAATACGTTTAGTGCAGGAATTCACCTGACAAATAGCCGTGTGATCATAATCAATAATCATATAACAGGAGGTATTGGATCTCCAGAAAATGCATTTGGTATTCATAACAGCGATAACAGTATCATAACCGAACTATCTGGCAACACTATCGAAGCAGGAAGCGGAAAAATCACTTATGGAGTTTCACAAATTTCCTCAACTGGTACGGTATCCGGATCAGGAACAGGAACAATTGAGAGCATGACGAATAATACAATCCATGGAGGAAGCGGAGAGTTTAACTCATATGCAGTTTATGGAGGATACATTACAATCATCACCGGCAATAATATTCATGGGGGAAACAGCATTAGCGGGCAGACTACAGGAATTCAATCTCCACAAGTCGAATTAATTTCTGACAACAATATATATGGAGGAGATCCTGTTTCGGAATTTAAAAGTTCTTACGGAATTTCACAGGGGATATATACGGACATTGTCAACAACACCATTGAAGGCGGATCAGGGTATATACCTGTTGGTCTCTACAACAACTGGGGAACCATTGGAAATATTTCGAATAATACCATAATTGGCCGAGGGGCGCCAAAAACCGGCGGCGCCAGTTCTTATGGCATTCTGCAGAAAGGTACGTTATCGAGCATCTCAAACAATATTATTTACGGAGGCTACAGCGAATCAACATCATCTGGAATTTATATTCTTAATGAAGTCACATCTATTACCGGAAACACAATCTATTCGGGAACAGCTTCAAAAAATCTAGGTAAAGCATACGGAATATACAATGCAGCTGGCGTAGATTTTATCATAAATAATACAATTATTGCTCAGAAAGCGACTACAACCATGGGAATCTATGAAGCTGGCGGGGCGATTGTTATTGCCAATAATACCATCAGTGGCGGATCAGCTACCGGAAGCGCCTGGGGAATTTACTTAAAATCACCCCCTGCAAACATAATTAATAATATAATTTATGCAGCCGGGGTTAATAACACACGTTATGGTATTTATGAAGAATTAAGCGCCAGTAATCCAGATTATGTAAATAATAACAATATATTTGATCAGGGAAGTGGTGGAGTTTTCTATTTTTATGCGGATAACCCCGGTAGCCTAAGTACCGGAACTACCTGTATAGATGCTGCAGGTTCAACTGACAATACCAGAAACTGCTATTCTACGGTTGCCGATGTCAACAATTGCGCCTTCATAACGGGATGTTCCGGCACAACCGGAGCGCAGGGGAACATCAGTATTGGCGACACAGGCAGCCAGCTTTTTATCAATGCCCCAGTCATGTTTGACGCAGCTATGGATGGGCCGGATGCAAACACCACCTGGGAAGGAAGTACCGCCAGTATTGAAGTTATCGCCTGCGACGGAGCCAATGCCAGATACACGGTCAATGAATACATTGAAATTGACAATGATGGTATTGCCAGACAAATCACTGCCATTGACTGTACAGCGGCGACTTCAAATATCACCTTTTCTCCTGCGCTTTCAGTTGTTCCTCTGGCGGGAACAGAAATAGCTCTATGGGGCAATAAAGCAAATATAAATATTGACTACCATTTAACTTCCCCTACTGCATCTAACTGCAATGTTCTCTTTGGCGGTTTCGATTACAGCGCCCAGTTCACAAACGATCTAGACCAAATCATCCGAACTGCCAATGTTGCCGGGCTACCATGCAGTCTTACGGCGCCATCAGACACGCTAGGCGCGGGCTGGTCGATCGGATCCTATGAAAAGGATTAACGAGCAATGGGGGGCGGGATGGTTAGCGGTAATATTTTGTTAGCCACTGATTTAAATCTGTGGCTAACAAAAAGTATGAATAAAAAATTTAGATCAAGAAAAGGAGAAAAAAATGATAAAAACAAAATTATTTAAAAACTTGGCCCACGGCTATGGTTCGACAACGCGGATATTGAGCCTGTCGAAATGCGCCACAGGTAGCCGTTGGCTAATGGCAATGGGGCTTATTTTCAGCTTAATTACGCCCCTTACAGCAGACGAAATGCCAAAGCTTATCATACTGCCGTTTAAGAATATCGATCGAGATCCGAATTATGAATATCTTGAGGCCAGTATAACTGAGGCTATTCGCGATAACCTTAAAGAGAAATTCGCTTTTAGCGAGACATCCCAGCGCGATTGGAAAGCGGTCATGAAAAAAGCCATGCTTTATGAAAAAGACGCTTACACGTCAAGCTTTGGCATGAATCTGGGACTTTTTGCAAAGCAGGATGTGATAATAAACGGCGGTTATTACGTAAAAACGGTAAGTACAGAAGAATCAAAAATAAAAACCGTTGTGCGAATTATCAGCATTACCGAAAAAGAGATCATCTCAGAGATTGATATTGAGATACCCATCGATAATAGTTTGTTTGGAAAAATAACTACGATTGCCGACAGAGCAGCCGTAGAGGCTTCTAAGGTTCTTCCCAATAAAGAAGATTGGGAAAAAAACAAATCTAAAAAATCTTCGGGTATAAAAATATTTTCTAACGCTTCGCTGGGTTTCGCGGGCGGCGTGAACATGTTTGCAGGCGGATGGGCAGATCAGTTTAAGACCAACCTTCCGGCGTTTTCTTTATTATTAAAAGTAAACACACCGATTATTTCAGATATTTTTTTTATAGAAACGCATATGGTTTATTTTACTCACGGTATAAATACCGAGACAGAAACGCCTAATTATTTTACCGCTAATAATCTTACTTTGCTGACCTCTAATTATGTCGTAAACGTCAATTTAGGAATAGACTGGGCTATAAATGATTATTTTCTCTTTTCTCCCAAATTAAACGCGGGAATGGTTTTTCAAAATTCTCAGGTATCAGGAGAAATTTCGCAGTCTGTTTCAAACAGTTTTTTTTGCGCGGGAGCGGGGTTTGATATGAGTTACATACTAAGCGATGCCATTAAAATTGTATTGAATCCGTCATTTATCGCGCAAATTGAAAGCCCGATTATAACGTATATGCCAGTCGCAACGCTGGGAGTTAATATTTCTTTTTGAAATAAGGTATCATTTAAAAACGCTTATATCTCATTGCCAAGTGAATTAAGTCTTGGCTTTGCAGGCAAATTTTATTGACAGGGTATCGTCAATAAAAAGAATGCCATATGCTTGCAGTAATTGAAGTGGGCGGCAAACAATATAGAGTGGCCCCAAAAGATATCTTATATGTCGATTTATTAGGTCAAAAAGAAGGTTCAGAAGTTGAACTGAAAGAAGTATTATTGATTGACGATAAAGGCTCTGTAAAAATCGGCAAACCTTTTATTGAAAACGCGAGCGTAAAAGCAAAAGTTCTATCTGAAGAAAAGGCCCCAAAGATTAACGGGTTTAAATACAAAAAAAGAAAAAATTATCGTCTTCGCTGGGGGCATAGACAGCGATACAATAAACTTGAAATTTTATCTATAAATGCATGACGCATTGAATGATAAAATATACTTGAAAACCTGTTTTCCTCTTTAAAATCAACTGCTGTTGTTATTCAAATTTACTCAATGATAATATTATTATTTTTTGAAAAATGAATTTTGTTTCTTTAATAAAAAAATATATTCCTCTAAGGCGTATTTTATGGGTTATTCCCACGGTTATTTTATTGTTTACAAGCGCTCGTTTTTTAATTACTTATGTAAGATGGCAGAATGAAAAAGAAGCCGCCCTTGAAAAACTTGTTAAATATAAACAGCAGATTGACGAATTAAGAAATCCCCTAATTTTTGAAAAAAAAGGGGGCAAAATTTCAATGGGAGCTGTCGCGATTCCTTCAAAGATTTACGATATAAACGGCAAAGTAATAGGCGAATTTTTTACTGAGAGACGAACTCTTGTTCCCATTGAAAAAATTCCAAAATATCTTCCCAAGGCTTTGATCGCCAGCGAAGACAGAAAGTTTTTTGAACATAAAGGCATTAACTATACGGCAATTTTAAGAGCGATGATTGTGAATGTTTTTTCACTGAAATTTGCACAAGGCGGGTCTACTCTAACGCAGCAATTGGCGAAAGTTTTATTTACAAATCAGGAACGAACCATCGACAGAAAAATCTTTGAAGTGTTTTGCGTTAATGAAATTGAAGAGCGTTATACTAAAGAGCAAATACTTGAGATGTATCTTAATTTAATTTTCTTAGGAAAATCAAATTATGGCTTTGAGTCTGCTGCCGGATATTTTTTCAGCAAATCGGCGGCAGACCTATCGCTAGGAGAATCGGCCATGCTTGTGGGTATGCTGCCAAACCCCACGGTTTTTTCTCCCTTGAATAATCTTGATTTGGCCCTAAAAAGGCAGTCTTTAGTTTTAGGGGCCATGATTGAAATAGGATACATAACCCAAAACCAGAAGAGAACAGCGATTTCAAGGTTCAAAAGACGCTGGAGAGTAACAAATGTAAAAGACAAGTTAGTGTCAGATATCGGCGATTTTCCCGACAGCGCTTACAGAATTAATCTGGCCCCGTTTTTTTTGGATCATGTTCGAAACGAACTTATTCAGCGGTTTGATTTCGACACCGTCACAAAAGGGGGGTTAAAAATTTATACGACTCTTGATTATAACAGGCAAAGAGCGGCGGCGGCGGCCATGAAACGAAGCGTTGAAAAACAAAAAATCTACTACTCTTCTCTTATAACGAATCTGAACAAAAAGAAAAAATCAAAAACAATATTAAAGAAAATTGAAGATTTAAAAGAAGCAAAAGAAAAAACAAACGGAGCCTTTATTTCTATTGAACCTAAAACGGGCCATATTTTAGCGTTAATTGGGGGCAATGAATTTTCGGCGAAAAACCAGTTTAACCGCGCTTTTCTGGCAAAAAGACAGGTAGGTTCTCTTATAAAACCGTTTGTTTATTATACCGCGATATCTCAGAAAACTTTAACTGCGGCTACAATCATTGAAGACGAACCGCTGACAATTGGCGATTTTAGTTTTGAAAATTATGACAAGAAGTTTGCGGGTAAAATTACCGCAACAGAAGCTTTGAAGCAAAGCAGAAATATTCCCGCGTTAAAAACGCTTCAAACGGCCGGTGTCGACGAATTTAAAGAGGTAATCAAAGAGGCCCTGAATTTTTCTTCGGCAGAAATTGACAAGCGCATACCGCGCGAGATTGGCGTGGCCCTGGGCACTCCCGTTTTTACTCCGTTAGAAATGGCGACAATGTTTGCCGCCATGTTAAACAAAGGAACTAGCGTAACCCCGAAGGCAATATTAAAAGTTGAAGACTCATACGGAAAGCTCATCTGGAAAGCAGAGCCTTCTGAAGAAAGAGAAGTTTTTGAGCCTACAGCGTCTTTTATTATTCTTTCTATGTTGCAAAAGATTTTTGAAGAAGGCGGCACCGCCGGATGGGTGGGCCGCTTAAAATCAGAAAATCCCGATTATCTTGATTTTGAAATAGCGGGAAAAACGGGTACAACTTCAGATTTTAACGACGCATGGTTTGCCGGTTTAACCTCAGACGAAGCTTCTGTTATATGGATAGGAAACGATATAAATACCTCGTTAGGCGGCGGACGTTCGGGCGGCGCGTTGTGCTCTCCTGTTTGGATCGAATATATTAAGTCGACAAGAATTGACGATAAACCGGCTCGTTTTGAAGAAAGCTTTCAGCTTGATAATATTGTCAAAGAAAACTTTTGCGCCGAATCGGGAGGAGTTCCGAGAAAAGAAGAACTCTGCGAGCATGTGATAAAAGATCAGGCGTTTTACCAGGGAACCGAACCGCGTTATTTTTGCCCTTTACATAAAGAAGCGGTTTCAGAATCTCCTTTGCCTTAAATTCGATAAATACCGCTTAACTATTTAACAAGAGAATTTCTTTCCCAGAAAACATTATCATGATAGCCCTGAATTGACTTGTCTTTTTCAGCCAACTCTAATCTTTTTTCGGTTAAACAGCAGTACATTAAATCTTTTTCAATTCCTATAAAACGACGTCTAAGTTTTTTGGCCGTTACCAGAGTCGTACCTGAACCTGAAAAGGGGTCTAATATAAGATCGTTTTCATCAGAGCTCGCTAAGATTAGTTTTGCGACAAGTTTCTCTGATTTTTGCGTCGGATGGTCAGTATTCTCGGGCATCGACCAGAAGGGAATTGTAATATCTCCCCAGAAATTTGAAGGGTGCGTAAGCCTGAATTTACCTTCAGGAAGAGTGTCCCAGTCTTTCGGATTTCCTTTTTCGTCGACATAAGGGGCAATCACCCTTTTTTTTATTTTTACGCTTTCAATATTGAACTTATAATTTTTACTTTTGGTGAAAAAATAAATATCTTCCAGCGAATTTTTCCAGTTGGTTTTTGCTCCTCTGCCTTTTTCTCTTTCCCATGTAATTCTATTTTGTGGTATAAAATAATCTTTCGCGCAATTATAAATTAAAGGCGAACTCTGCCAATCGCAGCAAATATAAACAGAGGCGTTTTCTTTCATAATTCTTTTGATTTGATTTAGCCATGAGTGAAGCCAGTTTTCATACTCTTCATCGTTCGTTCTCTTAAAGCTGCTTGAGTTAAACGATTTAGTTAAATTATAAGGCGGGTCGGCAATAACAAGATCAATCGACTCTGAAGGAATTTTTTCAATAAATTCAAACAAATCGGCGTTGATTGTTTTATTGATAAGTTCTTTAAAATCGGCCTTCAATGCCTGATTTTGGCTTACTGTTTTTTTTTGGTAATAAGGCTCTTCTTCTTTGCTTAACTGCAGGGTGCGATTATTGGGAGCTTTTGTTTTTTCATTATTCTTTTTATCATCAGTATTCTTATGCGACATAATCTTGGTATAAGATAATAAAAGCTTTTAGATTGTAAAATATTTTATTGCATTATTATTTTTTTCCATGAAGTTCATTTACGGGCAGATAAAACCATTATAAATTAAAAATGAACACCAAAACCCAATGATATTGAAATGCCCGAAAGCTCGACAGAAACTCTATTGCCGTCGCGGTATGTTCTTGAAAAATTGAAATTCTGATACTCTGCGAATGTCCCGTTTCTATCAATGTCGGCGTCAGATTCAATACTGTTTGACTGAAGATTACCGCTGCTTTCAAAGTGTTTAGGCGTATATCTTGGGAAGTAGAAAAAGCCGCCCTTAAAATTGATTGATAAACGTTTTGAAATTAAAAATTCTATGCCCAAAAAAATATCTGTGATAAATTGCGGTTCATAAGAGTAGCCGTTAACCAAAACTCTTTTATTAACAATTTCAGGCGTACCTGTTGTTGCGTTAAAATCCCATACGGGAAACTCGGGTAAATCTTGATACAAATTGGTATCGAGCAAGAGATAAAAGCTGCCGCCAGCTAAAAAATTAAAGCGGGCAGAAACAGGAAGGGTCAATATACCTGAAAGTCTGACGCCTGAGCCTGAAAATTGGTAATAACGTGTAATATTAGAATGTTGAATTGAATTTCCGTCAGTTACGCTTATTTTTTCGTCGTCCAGATGAGTAATGCCGCCCGAATCCATACCCACATAACCAAAGCCGATATTCAAATAGCTGTTCCATTTATAGTGAATATCAACACCCCATATACCTAAAATCGCGCTGGGGTCCTTCACGGGAATGTAGCCTTTTATGATTGGTTTAATCGCGAGGCCGTATTTGCTTTGAAAAGAGGCTCTCTGGTATTTTTCAGACTCTTCTGCGATTAGAGATTTTTCAATGTTAATTTTTTTAGCGGCCGCGACAGATCCCGTTTCGGTATCTACAAGTCTTGCCGAAACAATAAAATTTTCAGAATCTTCGTTAATTTCGCCAAATACCATAACTTCAATGGCTTTTAAATTGCCAGGTTCAAGGGCCGAAGAATCTTCTACAATGCCGGTTAAACTGAGTTCCTGCTCTTTCAAAATGGTTTCTAAAGATGAGCGGTCAATAACGTCAAAGATTGTCGTTTTTCTAAAGTTTTCAACAAACAGGGCTGAAACCATTTGCCCTACTTTATGATTTTCTGCCGTTTTTGTATTGTTCTTAAAGTCAGTTATACCAAGATTTTTCTTAATAAGAAATCTTTCTTTCGAGTTTACATAACTTTCGGTCAGAGATTTTGTTAACTCTTTAATCTGTGAATCAACCGAAGCATATACCGAATGAGATATCATAAATAATATGATAGAAATAAACAGTTTTAGTTGTTTAGACATAACCACCCCCCCCAGATTTATCAACAAAATATAGAACCTCTGCTTTGTCAAGATATTTTAGACATTTTGGCATGGCCTATTGTCGCAAGAGCGCGTAGAATAAGCTTAAATAAATTCGAAAACCCGTTCCATTATTAAAGACCGCGAGCCTTTTACCAGAAGATGATCGTCTTTTCTCATTTTTTTTGCAAGAAATTCAACGCCGGCTTTGATGTCAGAGCTTTCGTTAAACGCGGCAAAAAGGTCATCAGATAAGCCGCCGGCGTCTTTCCATCCGGCAGTAAAAGCTTCGATTTCTTTTTCGTCTTTTGAGCTGAAAAATACGGATGTAAAGCCGAACTGAAAAGCCGCCTTTCCCAGATTCTTATGCGCCTGAAGAGACTTATCGCCGAGTTCTGCCATAGAACCGAAAGCGCCAAAAGCAGAGGCATTGCCTTTGACATCGTGAATAAATTCAAAAGCCGCTTTATACGAGGCTTCGTTGGCGTTATAGGTATCGTCCCATATATGGTATTTTTTATTTTCAAAAAGCTGAAGTCTGCCGGGCATTTGTTTAAGCTCATGCAGATGGTTTAATATTTCTGGCAGTTTTTCTTTTAAGACTTCTTTTGTTTGCGCAAGGTTTTCAAATATCTGCCATATAAAAGTAAAATTTCTAAACTGGCGCCTGCCTACAGCGGGATACACATACTCATGATTGTTATACGAAAATCTTGTGCCTTCTGAAGTAATTCTTACATTATTTAACCCCTGCGGCAATTCAGGAACGCTTTTTAATTCAATATTATCTGGTTTGCACTTTTCGTTTATTTTGTCGAAATGAGCAATCTCTTCGGGAACAAATAAAACGCCTTCGGCTGGCATGCCGCATATAATATCAGATTTTTCTTCGGCGATATTTTCTGTCGATTGAAAAAAACTGATATGCCCCGCGGCAATTGAAGTAATAACGGCGGCGTCAGGTTTTGCCCATAAACTTAACTGTTTTATTTCGCCGGGATGATTGGTTCCCATTTCAATGACAGCAAATTCATGTTTTTCTTCAAGCTCCAAGAGCGTAAAAGGCAGACCAAACTGGTTATTGAAATTGCCCGATGTTTTATGAACCTTTTCTTTTGAAAACATCTGCGACAAGAAAAAAGCCGCAATTTCTTTTGTACTTGATTTTCCGTTTGAGCCCGTTACGGCAAAAACAAACGGATTTATTTTCTCTCTTTTTAATTTGGCCATCTCGCCTAAAAAGCTGTTACAGTCTTTTACGGCAAGGCCGTCATATTTTTCTACAACCGAGGTTTTTTCATAAATGATGCCATCCGCGCCTTTTTTAAGAGCCTGCTCAATATATTTATGCCCGTCGGCGCTTTCGCCTTTAAGGCATATAAACCAGTCGCCTTTTTGAATTTCTCTTGAGTCATGCTGAATTTGGCCCACAATATCTGAAGAATCTTTATTTATAATTTCAGCTTCTGCCGATTTGATATTCAGTAACGATTCTAAATTTAAATTTACCCGCATAATTCTTATACCAATATAATTTTTTTTAAAAGCTCTTCGGCTGTCTCTTTATCGTCAAAATGACGCTTTTCTTTGCCTATGATCTGATAATTTTCATGCCCCTTGCCGGCAATTAAAAGGCAGTCGTTTCTACCCAATTTTTTTATGCCCATGGCAATCGCCTCTTTTCGATCATAAATGATATCATGTTCGGCGCGTATATCGCCTTTTAAGATGTCGTTTACAATTTCTTTGGGGTCTTCTTCTCTGGGATTATCGTTTGTTATGATCACAAAATCTGAAAGTCTTGATGCGGCCTCGGCCATTATCGGTCTTTTCTCTTTATCGCGGTTGCCCCCGCAGCCGAAAACGGTTATTATTTTACGGGGGCCTAATTCTCTTAGCGTCTTAAGCGCGTTTTCAAGCGCGTCGGGTGTATGCGAATAATCAATCACAATTTTTCTGCCGCCTTTAGCGTGTATGATTTCCATTCTGCCGGGCGGCGGCTGAACCAGGGCGATTTTTTCAAGAACCGTATTCTCGTTAAAGCCTAAAAGTTTAAGCGTCAAAAAAACCGAGGACATATTATACAAATTAAAAATTCCCGTCATTAAAGTTTTTAGATTATATACCTGACCTTCAAAACGTAAATCGACCGAATAGCCCTCCCATGAAGGCGTTATATTTTCAAGAGAAGCGTCGCCGTCTTTGCCTAAAAGAATTACAGAAAACGGCGGATTTTTTTCTTTCAGCCAGTTTGCCATCCGCATGCCGTATTCGTCGTTTACGCAGATAACGGCTCCTTTGGCTTTCGCAGAGTTTTCAAGCATGATTTGAAACAATTCTTTTTTGCTTTCAAAATAATTTTCCATTGTCTGGTGATAGTCAAGATGATCGGGGGTAAGGTTGGTGAAAACTCCCGCGCTCCATGAAAGATTTTTTACCCTGCCCTGCGAAAGACCGTGCGAGCTGACTTCCATCGCGGTATATTTCGCCTCTTTCTCTTTTGCTTTTTTTAAGGTTTTATAAAGTTCAATAATGCCCGGCGTGGTTAAATTAGAAGGAAGAACCTCGTCATGAAAATACATCCCCAGCGTGCCTATGCAGGCGGCTTTCTCGTTCATCATGTTGATTACGCTGTAGATTGCCTGCGTTATGGTTGTTTTGCCGTTTGTGCCCGTAACCGCGATAAGGCTCATCGCCTCGGCAGGGTCGCCTGATAAAAAAGAAATTGTTTTCGCGCTTGTATCTGAAAAATCTGATGCAAAAAATACGGGTAATTCTTTCGCGAAATTTTCATGATTTTCAACTTCATCGCGGTATTTACTGTCGACAAAAACGGCGGCCGTTTTTTTTTCAAGGGCCTCAAAAACAAAATCTTTGCCTTTATGAACGGTTCCGTCAAACGAGAAAAAGGCGCTTTTTTCTTTTGCCTGGCGGCTGTCAGACGTGATATCTTCAATCTCAATTTCTTCGCCAGAAAAAGCGGTTTGCCAATTTAACGAATGCCAATTTTCTTTTTTAAATTTCATCTGTTTATATAAAAGGATTCACTGTTTTTATTTTTTTTATACGGCTAAAATCGCGGTCAAGACTGTACAAACATGAAACGCCGTGTTCTATTGATATCGCGGCGATTCTGGCGTCATGTATTTTGGGCCCTGATATCTTAGATTCAACAATAATATCTTGAAAGATTTTTAAAAACTTTTCTCTTTCAGAAATAAAATAAAGATTGGGCGATTCGCTTAAGTATTCTATTTCTTTTAACGCTTCGCCTGCCGGGGTCGGTATTTTAAATATTTCAGGATGCGTCACGATGGCAAGAAATTCGCTTACGCAAGGGTACGGTATGGCCCACGGCTCGTTTGATTCGTGAAGTTTTAGAATAAATTGCCGCGCCTCGTTGTGCCATTTATTATCGACCCTGTGATAATAGACAAGTATATTTGTATCAATAGCCGTCAAAGATTAACCGCCCCGTTTTTCATAAATTATTTCGCGTATTTTATCCCAATTGCCGTCTAAAGACGGGTCTGTAAAGCCGTTTCCCTTAAAGTGGTTCTCTTTTAATTTATGAGTTTTCTTTCCCGTTTTTTTTTGAATGTATTCCTGCAATGCCTTTTGTACGAGTTTGGTTAAAGACGTTCCCTCTTTCTTTGCCGTTTTTTTAGCGTCTTCAAGAAGAGGGTTCGGCAGATGCAAGGTCGTTTTCATAATAACATAATAATAAATTGCCATATGTATGGCAAGAAGTTTTTCTGTATTTATGGTAAAGTTCTAGAGTGAATATGACGGGTGTCTTTCTGGTTAGAACTAAACTGGTCATTGTAAATGATGCTACAAAAACATGCCTTCATAAAAAAGAAATTTTCTTTTGCGATACCCCGGCATATTCACGCAAAAGAGCGAAAGCAAAAAGATTAGAATACTTAACCCGCTACATGAATTTCTTGAACCAGCAAATCGGGAATTTTTACTTTTGAGAAATCATCAGAATAAGAGTTTGAAATCATTTCAATGTTTAACAGCAATTCGAAAAAATTTGCGCTTAGGGTTATTTCATCAACGGGACGAATTTTTTGACCTTTTTCGATTAAAAATCCCTGGGCGCCAATTGAAATTTCACCCGATACCTGGGAACATCCGGCGCCGCCTTCTAACTCTGTAATATACAGGCATTTATCTTTTGAGCTGAGAAGATCGTCAATAAAAGCGTCGCTCTTTTCAAGAAGAATGTTCCAGATGCCGGTAGAAACCTGCGAGGCATAACCCCGTTTGCCATGTCCCGTTGATTTGCGGTTTTCTTTGGCGGCGCTTTCAAGGTTATAAAGATAAGATTCTAAAGTTCCGTCTTTTATAAGATAAAGTTTTTCGGCAATTGTGCCCTCGTCGTCAAATAAGGTCGAGCCCGCTCCGTTTATCAAATGCGGGTCAGAGATTAGACTCAAATTATCGACGGCTGTTTTTTGACCCAGTTTACCGGCAAGGCGCGACTGGCCCTTTTGAACGTTTTCTGCAAAAAAAGAAGATAAAAACATTGAAAAAAGCCGCGAAGCGGTTCTGTTTGAAAACACAACCGGATACTTGCCGCTTTTAACTGGTTTTGCCTCTAGTAAATCGACGGCTCTTGCTACGGCTTCTTTGGCAATTTCGCTTGCGATAAAGATATCGGTTTTTCTGCCACCCCTTACATAGTAACCGCTTTTTGCCGAACCGTTTTTTTCGGCATACACGCTTAAGCCGCCCGATATGGCGTTTGATTTTTTTTCAAAGAAAACGCCTTGTGAATTTAAGACATAGGTTTTCTTAAAGCTTTTTCCCATGCCCAAATGAGGAATATTTTTTATCAGAGAATTTTCGTTGTAAGCGTTTTCTTCTATTTCAAGAGCCATATTTTTCAGATAATTCAAGTCAACTTTTTCAAGTTCTTCATTATAAATTTCAAGTTCTTTTTCAGGCAGGCTGAAAGCAGAAGCGGTTTCAAGTTCTGTCTCGTCAGAAACCTGAGCGTTTTCAACAGCGTTATTTATCATCTCTTTAACGGTTTCTGCCGAAAGCTTTTCGGTAAAAGAAAATCCGCATCTTTTGTTTTTAATAACGCGAATGCCCACCCCTGTCGAAGAGGCGACCTCGGTTTGTATGACCTTTCCCTTGAAAAGCTCAAGACCGGTTTCAAATTTTTCTTCGGCAATGGCGTCAAATTCAAGGTTTTGTCTTTGCGCTTCTTTCTTTAACTCATCAAGCGATTCAAGTATATTCATCTGCCCCCCACTAAAATTTCGTCTACTTTAATTGTGGGCTGGCCCACCGTAACGGGAACCCATCCCGATGACGCGCCGCATGTGCCCGCGGTTATTTCTAAATCGTCGCCGCTCATAGATATTTTCTGCATGATTTCATGACCCTTACCGATTAAGGTCGCGCCTCTTACCGGCTTCTCTATTTTGCCGTTTTTAACAATATAGCCCTCAGAAACGGCAAAGTTAAATTCGCCAGTCGCCGGGTCTACCGAACCCCCGCCCATTTTTTTGGCAAACAGCCCGAAATCGACAGAAGAAAGCATATTATCAACACTGTGAGAACCTGCAGCGATATAAGTATTTCTCATTCTTGATACGGGAGCAAAGCGAAACGATTCTCTTCGGGCGCTGCCGGTTCTCGGCGTATTTGTTTCTATGGCGCCTACTTTATCTGACATATAACTTTTTAATATGCCGTTTTCAATGAGTATAGTTTTTTGGGCGGGATATCCTTCGTCGTCAATATTTATTGAGCCCCACCCGTTTGGTATCGTGCCGTCGTCAATGGCGGTTAGCGATTCGTGGGCGATTTTTTGACCCAGCTTTCCCGTAAAGGGAGAGGCAGAACGTCTTATGGCCTCGGTTTCAAGCGGATGTCCGCAGGCTTCGTGAAAGATCACGCCGCCAAAACCGTTGCCGAGAATGACGGGCATTTTTTTGCCTTCAATATAGCCAGCGTCTAACATTAAAAGGGCGCGTTCCGCCGCTTCGCGGGCGCATTTTTCAACGTTTAAATGGTCAAAAAATTCAAAGCCCCGCAACTCTCCCGGCGACTCAGAGGCCTCAAAGCGTTCAGAAGAATTGGCCGCCGTTGCAGATACGACAAAACGGCATCTTGTTTGCGAATCTGACACCGAAAGCCCTTCGCTGTTAAAAATTTTTATATGCCTTACCGAATCTATGGCCCTTGCGGCCGCCTGAACAATTTTAGAATCGGTTTCTCTTGCCGAGATGTTGGCTCTTTTTATCAGTTCAAGCTTATTTGAAAGAGGCGTTTTCGCGGGATCTTTTCTTATCAAATGTATATCGTCAATTAAGGCTTCTTTAAACGAAATCTCGTGTACAGTTTTTAACGACGAGCCTTCTCTACTTTTCGCCAGTTCTTTTACCATTGAAATGAGTATTTCTTCGTCGTCGTTTGATGTAAAGGCGTATAAAACTTCTGTATTAAACAAAAGCCTTATGCCTATGCCATAACTTATGCCAGAGAAAGCCGTTTCTACTTTGCCGTCTTTCAGAGAAAGCGAACTACTTCTTGTCTCTTCTATAAAAATTTCAGAGAAATCGGCCCCGGCCTCTAAACCGGCCTGTATAATATTTTGCGCTTTATTGGTGTTCATGTTTTAACGAGGTTCGCCATTATATCAGGTCTTATTCATATTTGCTTATAATCGAACAAAATTCCCGCATGAGAAATCCTGAGAAACAAATATTTTAAGCTTTTCGCATTGTCTGTTTGTAGTAACAAAATGTTCACAGTCTATGCATACCGAGCCGCTAGAATGTCTGAGTATTTCGCTGACAAAACCTTCTTCTCCTTTATCGAGCCAAACGCCCTCGCATCTCGAACATTTGTCGATTGTAATATTTCTGTATGTAATTGGCTTTAAGATTGCATGACATTTAGGACAGTTCATTATTAAATGAATAATAAGATTAAAGAAGCCTTTTGTCAAGATTTTTTAATATTTTATCAGAAGCGTTCAGGTTTTTTTCAAAATATAATTGTATCTTCTTTTTATGTTTTGCAGAGTCGTCTTTTTTCTTGAAAATTTCGCCGATAACTTCTGTTAACGCCTCTGCTGTATCATTTTTCATGATAAATAAGAATTTGTTTTCTGCAAAATCGATGGCCTCTTGAGAATTTTTTATATGCGGCCCTGTAATGACGGGCAGCGAAAAGAGGGCCGGCTCTAAAACCGAATGCACCGAACCTTTCCACCCGCCGCCAACATAGGCAATATCGCCAAAAGCGTAAAGATATGGCAAAACTCCCATTGTATCAATTAAAAGCGCGTCAACTTTTTCAATTTTTTTCAGCTTAGGCAATTCAGAAAACAAAACAAAACTTAACTTCATGTTTTTCATTTTCTTTTTAAGGCTCTCAATATGCTCTTTGTTTACATGATGAGGAGCCATGATTAAATTAAAATTTTTAGACGTTTTCAAGCTTTCTAAAATAAATTTCTCGGAATTTTCGTAGGTAGATCCTCCGATAATTGTTTTATTTTTTTTTGAAAATAGTTTCTTTATTTTATCGGATGTCTTTTTCCAGTTTTCTGGCAGTTCTTTTAAGCGCATTGACGCCGCGTCATATCTTGTATCGCCCGCTGTCTCTGCTTTAACATTCATATTTAAAAAACGATTGGTATGCGCCGGGTGTATGGCAAATACTTTATCAAGGTTCGCGTAAACGCTTGCGTAAAATTTTCGGGCCAAACCTTTTGATCTGGCCGATTTTTCAGGCAATGCCGCTGAAATCAGACATTGATAAATTCCCATTGATTTGGCTATTTTGGCCATATTGGGCCATACGTCATATCTGGCGTAAAAAATAATTTCTGGATCAAACAACATTAAGACTTTTTTCATCCGCCTTGTGAAATCAAAAGGCAACGGAATTAATATATCGGGAAGAGTGTCTTTCTGTCTTTGCTTATAAGCGCTGTCAGAAAAGACGCTGAATACTAAAAATGCCGACTTTTGTTTTTTTCTGATTTTTTCGGCGATTGGCCTTAGGCACTCGTATTCTCCTACAGAAGCCGAATGAAACCAGTAAACTTTCATGTTCTTTTTTTTCTGAAAAATTATCGGCTTACGGCGTATCTTAAAGCCATATCCCAATCTTGACGAAAAAATGGAAAATATCAGCAATAATGGATATACTAAATATAGTAGTAAATTATAAATTAAATAAAACACTGTACTCTTATCGTAGGAAGATTTATAATTGAAAAACATGACGACAAATATTTTATTAAAAAAGATTTGTTGCCAAAACGAGAGCATTCTATTATAAATCCACATAGAATGGGAGGGTGTATATGAAACCTTTAAATAATCAACTAAAAGCCTTGTTTGCTAAGTTTTTGATTTTAACGATGATCTTCTTTACCGGGTTGTCAAAAACAGAAAATCTTTATGCTGAGCAAAAAGGCGAAGTATTGGCTGTGGCTACTTTTGTAGTGGGCAAAGCCTACTACATCAGAGGCGGCAAACAAAATAAGATAAAAGTAAAGACAATTTTTGAGAAAGACGACGTAATTAAGACAGAAAAAGGCTCTATAAACATACAAATAGGGCCGTCGGCGATACTAAAAGTATCAAACTATTCAGAAGTTACGCTTGGCAAACTATTTGAAGTAGGCGGCGAGCAAGAAATCGCTTTGGCCCTTAAACAAGGCAGAATTTACAGTAAAATAGTAAAGAAACTAGGAAACAAATCAAAATTCAGCATAAGAACGCCGACAGTGGTTGCGGGCGTCAGAGGAACAGAGTTTCTTGTGAGCGAAAGCCCCGATGAGACAAGAAGAGACGACGAAGATAGAGACGTTCCCTCGGGCGTTTTTGTAAACGAAGGCGCCGTTGAGGCCGAATCAAGCGAATCTGGCGAAAGCATGAATGTAAACGCTGGACAGCAGGTAGAAACTAAAAGCGGGGCTTTTCAGCAAAAGATTCTTGACGATTTCATTAAGAGAAAGATGGAAATTTTCAAAAAACTAGACGTGATGAAAGAAAAGAATTATGAGCTTTTAAAGAAACAAAAAGAGAAAAATAAGGCTCTAATGGATAAAATTAGAGGAAGATAATTAAATCTTAGTTTATAATATATTTGCCGGTTAGAAAATCGAATCTCTAGCCGGTAAATATTTAATCTTTAACCTAAATCAACCTAAATCAACCTAAATCTAAACAAAATTAAAAAAGTTCTTGAAATAATAAAGAGAATATTTTTTATAGAATCAGGGCATAGAATAAATAATTATGCTCATATGTTAAAAGTATGGCTCAATATTACGATATTCAAAAGCAAAAAAACTTAATAGATTCAAAAGCGTCGTTAAGCCAATATATTAAAAACTTATTGCTTGACGAATATAAAATTTATGAAATTTCTCAGAAAAAAGGCGAATTAATACCTTATCATGCCCATTCATATCATGAGCTGATTATTGTCTTAGAAGGCAAATTAAGACTTATTATTGAAGAAGATATCATCGATTTAACCGAAGGCGACTTTCTTACAATAGAACCGTGGGCAATACACCTTTTAAGTTTTCCCGAAAAAAACGCAAAGTTTTACTTATGTTTTCATCCCAAAAAGAAAAATAAGCAAATTTAAATTCTCATGCCTATATCGACCCTCATAAAGAGAGCGTTTATATTTCTATTCCCGTTAAACTCATAGGTAAACTTTTGCTTAAATATTAAGCGGTTTTGAAAAAGCTCCTCAAAGTAGAGAGTAAACAAATGAGAATTAATGTTAAAAGTCGGGAAGGTGTTTCCCTCAAGAGCCGATTTTGTATCAAAACCCAGCCAGCCCATACCGTTGCCGAATTTAAATGGCGATTCGCCGTCAAATTTTTGAAAATAAAGCCTTTCGGTAAACGTAAAGCCTATAATAAAAGGAACTTTATCATAGGCGGGATACAACTTACCCAGCTCAACGCCAAAAGTTACCTCATAATAACCCATATAATGACCCAACACCGCCCCATCGGTATCGCTGGGGTATTCTGTTATAAATATCTCATTTGACATCATTTCAAAAACAAAATGCGGCAAAAACATCATTTCTTTTAATTTTGAAATATCGTCGGCTGTCGTTAAAATTGTTTTAAATTTGAGGCCCAAAACAGATCTGTCAACAGATACTCCGTATGGCTCATTTTTGCGATCAGAAAACATATAACGGGGATATCCGTATAATTCTAAATCGTATTTATAGCTTTTTGCCCCGTAAATAAAGCCTATCTTAAAATCGGAACCTCTTGAAAAAAGATCGTTTTGAATGATTTCTGCTTTTGTGCCGGTGGGCAGTTTGTCTTTTTGTAAATCATATTGAGAAAAAAACAAGCCTACGCCATAGTAAGAATTTGGCAGCATATATAAAAATTCAAGTTTTTCTTCTCCCGAGAGCATCTTAGGCGAAAATAATCCGAAATGGGGAGTTTCTATACCGCCTCTGATTTTCAAATCAGGCGACGGATGTATATTCATCCACAGCCCCATGGGAAAATATGTGATACCGTATTTTTTTTGCAGAAGCATTTTTTTTCGGTCTTTCGCGTAAAAATGAACATTATTTAGAAAGTATCCAAATTCAAATTTATATTCTCTAATGGTTGCCGGCGTTTCTACGTTTATTTTTTCTGCGTCCGCCGCGCCGTTTTGATCTTTTTTAAAGTCGGCCAAATCTTTCTTTTGCTCATTTTCAAATTGCATCTTTTTTAACGCAAATAATCTTTGTTCGGCGGCTTTCTTGTAAGCGTCAGGCAGCCACTTGTGTATTTCTTTATTGCCAGGCTCCAGTTTTGCCACTTTCTCGCCGTATTCAATAGACTCTTTATATCTACCGCCGAAATATAAAAGCTTTCCTAAATTTTGAAGGGTCGTTATCTGGTTCGGGTTTCTTAATATTGCTTTTTCATAAGATTCAATGGCTTTTACGTTATCGCCCGATAATTCATAAATAAAACCTAAATTATTATAGGTTCTTGCCGCGCTAGCGTCTTCAATTTCTAAGGCTTTTTGAAACTTTCTGATAGCCTCGGCGTACTTCCCTTTTTTGCCGAGAGAAATACCCTCCCAGTTTAGTTTTTCAGGACTTCCGTCGGGCTGAACGGCCGCCTGATCTGAGGGAGTAATATTTTGCCCGTAAACTGAGCTTGTTAAAAATAAAAGCAGAATAAGACAATATTCTGCGATAAATGACCTGCTGTACATTTTTCGCTTTTGATTAAATTTTAGTTTATTATTCATAGAAATCCTTTAATATAGAATCGGTTTATTTTATTTCTTCTTGTTGTGTTTTTTTTTATTTTTATTTCATTTATCATTTGTAATTTTAAGTATAGTATATATACGTTTCAATATGCAAATTTATTTCACATATTTGGTAGATAGCGTATTATGACAAGCATAATCTTTATTGTCAAGAATTCTCTATTGAAACATTAAAAAGATAAGCAACAAATCGGGAACAACTGAAAACGTCTCTGCATATATTGCGCATTGCAACAAGATATCCGATGCCGAAAAATACATTATTTCTTTTCAAGACGTTACTGAAATTGAAAAAGAAAGAGCTCTTTTAGAAATAAAGCCTAAAACAGACGCTCTAACAGGTATGGCAAACAACTCTTGAAAAGACGAAGCACCTTGCCGAGAAACTGCGAAATGATCGAAATTTGCATTCTTTTTAAAAGGCAAGCAAAGCGACCTGCAGTTTCGGTGTTGCGAATAAAAAAACAAAGATACTCTTGAAAGTTTATATAAAAAATCCGATAGAGCGTTATATAAAGCGAAAAATAACAGACGCAACCGGATTGAAGTTGTAAATTAGTCGTTTCTAATATCGTGCAAGCCTGATGTTTAATTATTTTTTAGCGGCGCAAGCTTCGCTGAATTATTGTATAAATTCATTGATTGCCTGATTATCTTTTCAAGCTCGTTCATTAAAATAGGCTTGGATATCATATCGTCAATGCCGGCCTTAATGCACTGCTTTTTAATTTCTGACGAAGCATGAGCCGTCATCGCGATTATCGGTAATGGCGGGCTTTTTAATTTCTTTCTTATACGTTTTGCCGTTTCAAAGCCGTTCATGCCGGGCATTTCGATATCGGTAAAAATTAAATCAAAAGATAGTTTATCGTTTAGATAAGAAAGGGCTATTTTTCCGTCAATGGCATGGGTAACCTTATGGCCCATCTTTTCAAGCTGCAAGGTGCAAAGTTTTGCGTTTACGGGATTATCTTCAATTAATAAAATATTAAGATTTTTCTCAAGATTTGACGCAAGATCTCTTAAGGAATCAAAGTTATCTTCCTTAATAGCGGAAACATCTGACTTTTCAAAGACGGCCGTAAAATAAAAAATAGAGCCTTCTTTTAATTTGCTTTCTAACCATATGCGGCCATTAAACATTTCTGTTAGTTTTTTTGCGATAAAAAGCCCGAGACCGGTGCCGCCGTATTTTCTTGAAGTCGACCCGTCTGCCTGATCAAAGTCATTGAATATTTTTTTATGATTTTTGGCAGATATGCCGATTCCCGTATCTGAAACTGAAAAAAGCATAGAAATGAAACCCGATTTAATATTTTTCATATTTTTATCTTTTTGTATTTTTAACGAAACCCCGCCGGTCTTGGTGAATTTTATCGCGTTTCCTATTAGATTAAAGAGAATCTGCTTCAGCCTTGTCGGGTCGCCGACTATAATTTCAGGAAGTTCATCGTCAATTTCAATATTTAAAAATAAGTTCTTTTTTTGCGCCTCATGCTTTAAGAGCTTTATCATCGTGTTTACATTTTTTCGCAAATCAAACTGTACTTTTTCAAGCTCTATTTTTCCCGCCTCCAGCTTTGAAACATCTAAGATATCATTTATGATTGTTAATAGGTGCCTGCCAGATTCATAAATTGTTTCAATGTGGCTTTGCATGTCTTCTTCGCCGGCCCCTTTTTGCAGCATGATTTCGCTTAAGCCGATAATAGCGTTCATGGGCGTTCTTATTTCGTGGCTCATATTAGCTAAAAAATCGCTCTTTGCTTTTGTCGCCGCTTCGGCCGCTTCTTTGGCAATTTTCATTTCATCCATTATTTTTTTATTTGTGATATCTTCAAGTATCGCCTCGTAATAGATAAAATTGTTATTTTCATCAAAAACGGGCCGGGCTTTTATCAAAAAGAATACTCTGCTCTTATCTTTTTTAAATGAAAGAAAAGTAAATTTCACTTTCTTTCGTTTATCTAGTATTTTTAGCATTGAATTATATTTTTTTGTATTAAGGCAAAAGTGTTTTTTTATATTTGAAATATTTTTTGTCGCTTCAGTAACTGAAGCATATCCGAGTAATATCGCAAAAGAAGGGTTTGCCAGAAGAAGGCGCCCGTTTCTTGAAAAATGAATAATTCCCTCAGACGCATTATCAAAAATTCTTCTATACATAAGCTCTGCATCTCGGGCGGTCGCTATTAGAATGGTTTTTTCAATTGTTTCTTTTTGCAGCTCTCTTCTCTGATCGATCATTAAATTAAATGTGTTTACATGAAACTGATTTACGTAAAAAGACTGAAAAATGATAAAAATAAGAAACCCCACCGGGGTTAAATTTGCGGTTTGTATAACTTGATTGTGAAACAATATATCATTTACGGCGCACCCGAAGGCAAAGAAAAATCCGGTCAACAAAAGACTTATCCCTTTTTTTTGCCGCTTTAGAGCTGAAAACATGACATAGATAGTGTAGATTCCTACAAGAATTGTTACAAATTGAAAAAAACGAACCGCAGTATAGTCAGATAGTATGTATGAAGAAAAAAAAATTCCCAATGATAGCAAAATACCGGCAGCGAAAGAAACGTAAACGGGTATTTTTTTATAAAACTCAGGAAGAATTTTCTGAAAATACAGGGCGAAAAAAGGAATGCCTAGAAACAAAGTTAAATGCTGAATTTTTAACTGCCAAATTTTATCGGTGAATGAAAGCAGATTCAAGATGCCGTGATTCATAATCAGGGTTCTTATCATAATTAAAAAAGCGACAATAGCCAGATATAATAAATAGGTATCAGATTTTTTGAGCCAGAAATAAAATAGAGAATTAAGAACAATAAAAAACAACGCTCCTATAATAAATACATGAAGAATCATATCTTTAATAAGTTTATCTCTAATATCATTTTCAGCGCCGAATAAAAACGGCTTTTTTATTCCCGCTTCAGGAAAAAAAGAATTTGAAATTTCAAGCATGACCTCCTGTTCGTTTTTTTCAGAAGAAAAATAAATATTGCCTAAATTAACTAATAATTCGTTATTATGCCTTGAAGCGTCAAAACCGGTTTTCTTGCCGTTTATGTATAGGGTATATCGACCTGAGATATCATCTATATGAAGGCCGTAGTTTTGTTCGCCGGTATTGGTTAAAATTTTTAAACGGTAAGTTCCGTATTGAGCTGTTTTATCTTTGTTATTTTCTGCCTCCCAAAGCCCGGGTACATTAAGATATGTTTTTTGAGAATTTTCTGTTATATCAGAGAGTTGATTTACGTATTTATTGCTATAAAACTCCCACTCTCCATTCAAGAAAACAGAGCCGTTTCTTTCAACGTTCCATTTGCGTAAATCTAATATTCCTTTTTCTGCGACGGGTTGCTTTTGAAAAGCTGAACTAAAATCAATATATTTTAACGATATAAATAAAAAAATAAGAGCGAGAGAAATTAAAAAGATGAAATATTTTAATTCTATGGGCCTTTGGCGTCTGGGAAAATATTGAGCTTGTATTTTGTTTTTAGGTTTCAGCTTTAACCAAAAATTTCTTATATCTGGCAGATATTCTTCTCTGATTTGTTTTGAATATTCTTCTTTCATTATAGTGTATTTTTAGCCATGCTCTTTTTATAAAAATATCATTTAAAAGAGTAACCTCATTTCGTCAATGAATATGACGAATTATTTTAATCAAAGATAACGAAAAATTTCCCGTTACCGAGATAAGAAACCAATAAAATAATTAGAAATATATTTTTTTGCCGAAGCATGATTTTATTTATACTATTGTCCCATTGTACGGACGTATACATACACTAGGGAGAATGACCATGGCAAAAAAAAGATTTAAAAGCGAAAAAAAATCTCTTTCGGTGAAAACAATTGACGATGAATATGTTTTGAATGAAAACGATATAATAATAAGCCACACCAACTTAAAGGGAATAATTACCTATGTAAACAGCGACTTTGAGCGAATTAGCGGTTTTTCAAAAGAAGAATTAATAGGAAAACCCCATAATACAATCAGGCATCCAGATATGCCCAGAAGCGCATTTTTTGATTTATGGAACACAATTAAAAAAGGAAATTCATGGCAAGGGTATGTTAAAAATATCAGAAAAAACGGGGGATACTATTGGGTTGACGCCCGGGTTTCTCCGTTATATGAAAATGATGAGCATATAGGTTATTTATCGGTTCGATTTAAGCCTTCTTACGAAGTCATTAAAAAAATATCAGGAATGTATCAAAAGATGCTTGAAAATAATGTTTCTATGACGTTAACAGAAAGCGGCAATCGGTACTCTTTAACAACAAAAATTGGCTTGATAAATATCTTGCAATTCATTTCAATTTTTAGCGTAATCTATCTGGCGAATATTAAAGATACTTTATGGATATCAATTTTGCTTTTTTCGGGTTTTGGGGGGCTGATTTATTTTATTTTACAAAAAAATCACAATTGGCCCCTGCAAAATATTATTTCGAACGCTTTAGGGTTGGCAAAGGGTTATTTGAAAATAGAACTTCCGATGAATAGACACGACGATATAGGTCGATTATATAAAGCTATTCATATAATGATGAATAATATTACCGGCATTGTTGATAGGGTAAATAAAATTTCTACAATTATAGATAAGGCAAGCAGCGTAATGAGCGGAACTTCTCAAAAATTAAGCGAAAATAGTCATGAACAGGCGGCTTCTCTTGAAGAAAGCAGCGCGACGCTTAATCAGTTAAATGAAATAATTGCAAACGGAGCAAAAAATGCATCCCATACAAAGACGATGGCCCAGAATAACTCTTTAATCGGCAGAGAAACAAAAGATTCTGTGTCTAAAACAATAGATTCAATGAAGCAGATTTCAGAGAAAATAGGCCTTATTGACGAAATCGCCTACCAGACTAATTTGTTATCTTTAAACGCTTCTATTGAAGCGGCAAGAGCGGGCAATGCCGGTAAAGGATTTTCTGTTGTAGCCTCTGAAGTAAGAAAACTGGCTGAAAATAGTCAAAGGCAGGCGCAGGTTATCACAAATCTAATGAAAAATTCAATGAATGTGTCAGAAGATGCGGGCAAATCTATGAAAAATATGATGACGAACACTGAAAGCACAGTCTCTTTGATGGAAGAAATTGATAAAATGCTGCAGGAACAAAGCATAGGAATTGATCAAATAAATACGGCTGTTCAGCAGCTTAGAATAGCGTCTGAAAAAAATACTTCTATAACCGTAAATATGTCAGATCTTTCTGAAGAATTAAAAATTCATGCAAATGTTTTAAATGATTTATTGAAATCTTTTAAAATGAAAGCTTCTGTCAATAGTATTAATTAATTCTTGTTTATGTTCAAAGTATTTTGATATTCGAATAATCGCCTTTGAGCGGCGTTAAAAAAAACCTTTTCAAATAAAATTATACTTGCTTTTTGAAGAATTAATTCTTTATGAGGCTAAAATATATTTTCGATGCAGCGAATATACGTTCCAACGGTGCGTCGTGCGCATTTTAAAAAGCAGGTAGACATGAACATAGGTTTTTTAATCACAAACTGGGAAGATATTGATCCCAATAAAAGTTCGACATTAAGAATTATTCACGAATGCGCGGCAAGAAAACATAATGTTTATGTTTTATATCCGCAGAATTTAACGGTAAGAAATAATATTGTACACGGCTTTGTCAAAGAAATTCTAGCGGGCGATAAGGTCAGCGAATCGATAATTACTTTTCATAAAAAAGCGGCTTTTAAAGAAAAGCTTTCACCCTTGCACGCTTTTGACTGTATTTTTATCAGAAAAGATCCGCCTATTGATTCTTTGATTTTAAATTTCTTAGATTCGGTAAAAAGCGAAACTTTGATTATGAACGATATAGAAGGTCTTCGCAAGGCTAATAATAAATTATACACTACAACATTTCATGATCCGAATAATACTTTTTTACCGATAACTCACGTATCAAAAAACAAGGGCTATCTGCAGAAAATTATCGACGAATCGCCCAGCGATAAAATGATCTTAAAGCCCTTAGACGGTTCGGGGGGCCGCGGAGTGATTGTTCTTGAGAAAAGCGCTCCGAATAATATTTCGTCTCTTTTAGATTTTTATATTAACCGGGGCAGCGAGAAAACATATGTCATCATACAAGATTATATTACGGGAGCTGAGCAGGGCGATATCAGGGTACTTATGTTAAACGGCGTGCCTATAGGCGCATACCGCAGAGTGCCCGCTAAAAACGAGATAAGAGCGAATATTCACGCCGGGGGCAGTCCGCAAAAGTATGTTTTAACTGAAAAACAAAAACATGTCTTAAAAAAAATAGGTCCTAAGCTTATTTCTGACGGATTATATTTCGTAGGCGTAGATATGATTGGCGAAAAAGTGCTTGAAATAAACGTATGCAACCCGGGCGGAATTACAAATATCAACAAATTAAACAAGGCAAAACTGCAAAAAAAAGTTGTCGACTTTATTGAAGATAAGGTTCACGCGAAAAAAGAAAAAAGAGCCGAAATGGAATATCTCTTGAAAAGACTTAGCGAGCTTAGAAATACTTAACTTATACAGATCTTGTTTTGGCAGCGTATGAATTGTATTGAGGCGCACCAAAACCAAATGCTTTATAGCCATTTTTTCTTTTTAAAATAAACAAGAAGCGAAGCCGGTATCAGTAAAAACGCCCCCCATAAAAGAGGATACATCCATCTTATTTCAAGTTCGGGCATAAATTTAAAATTCATGCCATAAATGCCGGTAAGAAAGGTAAGGGGAATAAAAATGGAAGTAAAAATTGTTAAAACTTTTACAATATCGTTTGTCTTATTGCTTACGCTTGACAAATAAATATCAAGCATGCCGTTTGTCAGATCTCTGTATGAATCGATTGTTTCGCCAAAACGAATCGCGTGGTCATAAACGTCTCTTAAATAAATTTCGGTTTTTCTGTGAACTAACGGCGAAGCGCTTCTTTGCAAAGACGATAAAATTTCGCGAAGCGGGGTCACTGATCTTTTGACAAAAATAAGTTCCCGCTTTATTTGCTGTATACTGCTTAGCGTCTCTTTTATAGGATTTTCAAGCAATTCGGCTTCGATGGTTTCATATACGTTATCAAATAAATCTTGAAGAGAAAAATAATCGTCGACAATGGTATCTAAGAAAATATATGCCAGATAATCTGTTTCTAAGACGCGCCCTTTGTTATGCGTCAGTCTTCGAAAAACAGATTCAAGCATATTGTCAGATGTTTCTTTAAATATAAAAATATGTTTTTCAAATACCAGAATACTTACCTGTTCATAATCAATTTTGAATTCTTTGGTTTTTCCGGTTAATCTTTTTAATACGATAAATAAGAAATCGCCAAATTCTTCAAATTTGGTTCTTTGGTTAGTGTTTAAGATATCTTCTAATACCAGAGAATGTATAGAAAATAAGGCGCCGATATCTTCAATAAATTTAATATTTTTTAAACCTTCTGTAACGATAATCATTCTATCGTCTTTATTTTCAATTTGCGGCAGTTCTTCTATTGAGCCGATTTCATTTTCGGCATGGCCTTTTTGGCTATATTTTATTGCCGTTATTTTTGATTTTTGTTTTCGAGCGCCCACATGCACCAAAGTACCCGGAGGCAGGCCCTTTTTTTCTGAAATGCTATTTAACGATTCAGACATTTTTCAAAATATACTTTTGGATATCTGAACCGTATTCTGTAAACATCTTTTTATCTAAGAGCCGCCTGAAAAATATCAAATTAAATAAACGGAGTCTTATTAATTCTATTTTGGGCCGCTTCTAAAATCATTTTAAGCATCTCGCCGTAGTTTATACCAGCCAGTTTGGCCATTTTCGCCAGATGACCGTCCCAGCACCAACCGGGGTTCGGGTTGGCCTCTAACAGTCTCGGAGTCTGGTTTGCGTCAAGACGCCAGTCAAAACGGGCATAGTCTCTGCATTCGAGTCTTTCAAAAAGTTTTACGCAGCTTGCCGTTAAAAAACGCTCTGTCGCCTCGGGAAGATTGGCAGGTACCGATTTAAGCTTCCAGTATGGAGAGTTCGTGTCCCACTTTGCTTCGTAACCGCAAATTTTTGGCAATTCTTCGGGCAGCATCGAATAATCTTCTTTAATAATGGGCAGTACCATGTACGATTCAGGCGGATTTCCTATGATGCCCACACTTATATCGTCGCCTTCTAAAAACTGTTCTACTAAAACGGGTTTGTCATAGCCGAGGCGGGTTCTGACCCATAATATAGCTTCTTCAAATTCTTTGATTGAGCGGCAGACGCTTTTTTGCGTAATACCAAAGCTTGAATCGCCAAAATTCGGCTTCACAATTACGGGAAAATCAATTTGAAGTTCAAAGAAATTTGTCATCTCAGGGTTGATAAAAAACGCCGCCGGAGTCGGAATATCCATTTCTTTGGCAATGCCTCTAACAAGCGATTTGTCATAGCAGTAGGCCAGACACTGCGGGGTGCCGCCCGTATATTCGATATCAATCATTTCTAAAAAAGACGGCACATGAAGCTCTTTTGTGGCCTTGTTATAAAAACCCTCGTCGCACAAATTAAAGGCGAATTTTATTTTACTTTTATTCTTAATTAAATCGCTGATATACGTTTCATGATTATTAAAATAAATAAAGTTGTAGCCTTTCAAATTTTTAAGCGCGTTTTTCAGTTCGTTGATGGTATGAAAATCGTCTTCGTCAAATTTACCCTCTGGTTTTATGATATCGGTAATATTCGGGTCGCCCATAAGCACCGCAACCGTCGTTTCTATGTCGGTTTTCTTCTTAACCGGAGCCCATTCTTTTTCGGCTATTGCCGTTACAATGATTCTTTTGGCCATCATCCCGAGATCCATATTTCTTTGCGAGTCGGTAATGATTTCAGCGTGAGTTTCTATTTTAGAAAAACCCATGTCTTTAATAACATTGGCGATATCGTCTTTTGAATAGAGCCTTTCAGCGTAAAACTGATCGGCGATAACCCCCTTGTGGGCGTGGGTAATAACTTCTCTTGATATTAACCGGTTATTATCTGCCGATAGCGAGCGTTCCCGGCAGACAAAATAATTTTTATCAATCCACTCCCATGTTCTTGACTGGTAGTTTTCTTTCATGTATTGACCATCGGTAATGTCGATTAATAGTTTTCCCGAAGGTTTTAGTATTCGCATAATTTCTTTTAATACGGCTTTATCGTCTTCGGCTGTTTCAAAATATCCGAAACTATTGCCTGCCAGATAAACAATATCAAAAGTATCAGTGGGAAAACGCAGTTTTCTCGCGTCGCCCTCTTTAAAAGTAACTTGAAAACCTTTATCGCGGCTTAAGCTTCTTGCCCTGTTTATCAAATAATTTGACCTGTCTACGCCGAATATGCGTTTAAATCCCCTTTTGGCAAATTCAAGCGAATGCCTACCCTGCCCGCAGCATACGTCTAAAATTTTCATCTCTTTTTCGGGCTTTAATATTTCGATAAAAATATCGATTTCTTTTTCAGTAAGAGTAACGTCTTCTACGACGTCGCCGTCTGTTCTTAAATAATTCGCGTTAAATATCTCTTTCCACCATTCTGACTTTACGTAGCTTTCAAGACTGCTTACCGGGCCTATGGTATCTAATATTTTCAAAGGGGCTGTTTTTTTTCTGGCCATTTAATTTTTCTCCTTAAATAATGGTTTTTGCGATGGGGCCGTACAAAAAGAAACATCGTTTTAAAACCGTTATTTAACGGCGGCATTCAGACAAGTTTATAAGCCGTAAATCTTTTAAAAAAAAGATAAAAAATTTGACGTCATATTCGCCATATTTTTTTTTGTGCGCCGTTTTTGGCGCCTGATTTTACTAAAAATGAGGTAACAAATGAAAAAGATAATTATAATAATTCTTACAGCTTTGCTTAGTCTTCCTCTTTATGCAGAAGAAAGCGAATCAACTGAAGAAAATATCGTGCAGGAAGAATATGAACAGCCTGAAGGCGAGTATACTCAAGATGATTACAATAAAGACCATTCTTATATAGAATCTGAAGAAAATCAAGATTATACGGCGCCCGATGAAGAATATCAGCCTGACGCTTCTGAAAATACAGACGAGAACAGATAATTACCCGCTTCGCTGCTCATCTCCCCCTCGACTTCGCATGGCTTAGCCAACTTCATAACGGGACAAGCCATGAACAACGGGGGGGAATTCAAAAAGAGCCTGTGAGGGTACGCTGCCGCCGAGAAGAAGAAAAAATATCGGCTTTGATTGATATGCGAAAAAGGCTATACTTTACAACCTCACATAACAATAAATCTATAATAAAGTAATTGACTAAGCATCATTAATAGATTCTATTAATGACCATGCTCAAACTCGCCAAAGATAAATTAAAACAGATATTCGGTTTCGACAGTTTTCGCTCTTTTCAGGAAGACGTCATCTCTTCTTTTTTAAGCAAAAACGACTCGCTTGTTATTATGCCCACCGGCGGCGGAAAGTCGCTATGTTACCAGCTTCCGGCTTTAATTTTTGAAGGTTTGACAATCGTTGTTTCGCCGCTCATTGCTCTTATGAAAGATCAGGTCGAGCAGTTAAAAGATCTTGGTATAAACGCTGTCTTGTTAAACAGCTCTTTGACAGGCGAAGAATATTTTGAAAACATTACCCAGCTGCGATCGGGCGAGGCAAAAATTCTGTACGCTGCTCCCGAAACGTTAATGAAGCCCGATATTTTAGACATGCTTTCTTCATTAAAAGCAGACGCTCTCGTCGTTGATGAGGCCCACTGTGTTTCAGAATGGGGGCATGACTTTCGTCCCGAATACCGCGCCATCAGTCAAATTCGTAAAAAGTTGAAAAACGCGGTATGCATGGCGCTTACCGCGACAGCGACAGAAAGGGTTCAAAACGACATTGTTAAAAACTTAAAACTGGTAAACGCGAAAATATACATAGACAGCTTTGATCGTAAGAATTTACTGCTTAGAATACTGCCAAAGCAAAACGCGGTTTCACAGACGCTTGAATTTCTTAAATCGCGCCCTAAAAAATCTGGCATCATATACTGCTTCTCAAGAAAACAGGCCGACTCTCTTTATCTGACCCTGAAAGAAAAGGGATACTCTGCCCTGCCCTATCACGCGGGTCTTTCAAGTTTAGAGAGAAATAAAAATCAGGATATGTTTATCAAAGACGACGTACAGATTATTGTGGCCACCATCGCTTTCGGGATGGGAATTAACAAGTCAAACATCCGCTTTATTGTGCATTTTGATCTGCCGAAAAATATAGAATCGTATTACCAGGAGATAGGCCGCGCCGGACGCGATTCGCTGAAAGCCGAATGCCTCATGCTATTTAGTTACGGAGATTTGCAGAAAATCAGATTTCTTATTGATCAGAAAAACAGCGAAGACGAGAAACGCATTGCCCGAAACCATTTAGATTTTTTATTGGGCTTCATTGAATCAAAATCATGCCGCCGCGTTTCTCTGTTGAATTACTTTGGCGAAAATTATCAAACCGAAAACTGCGAAATGTGCGACAACTGCTTAAATCCCAAAGAAGAAACGGTCGATATCACAATTGCCGCGCAGAAGTTCTTATCGTGCGTGAAAAGAACCGGCGAGATGTTCGGCATAAATCATATCATTGATATTTTGCGGGGTTCCAAATCGCAGAAAATTTCGAACTTTAATCATCATAATTTAACCACCTACGGTATCGGTCTGGAATTTTCTAAAAACCAGTGGCGCCATTTAGCGAGACAGTTTATCTCTTCAAAGATACTCTTGCAGGATGTCGAGAATTTCGGAGTTCTTAAAATCACTCCCGACGGTTATGACGTATTAAAGGGGCTGAAAAAGGCGAATGGATATATCGAAGAAGAAAAAATCGCCGCTTCGAAAACACGGGCAGAAGATATAAATTACGACGAGCCTCTCTTTAACTTACTGCGAAGCAAACGTAAAAACTTAGCCGACGCCGCAAGCGTACCTCCTTATGTTGTTTTTTCAGATAAATCTTTAATTGAGATGGCGGCTTACTTTCCGCAGTCTTTGGAGGCCTTTGAAAAAATTCACGGCGTCGGCGAAAATAAACTAAAAAAATACGGCGATACTTTTCTGGCAATAATCATAGACTACTGCAGAAATAATAAAATTGCGAAAAATGCAGGCTAAGTAGCCGCGATTTGCGACATCAAAACGGGGCGGCATAAAGAAATAAAAATATGAAAATAAAAAAAGACAAAATATATTTTCTTCTTGATATACTGTCATGTATTTCAAACATACTCCCTTATGAGCTTGCGAGAAACCCAGGTAAAAACACTGAACCATATTATTGCCGCCATTGACGAGAAAGCGGCCGAATATAAAGAAGCCCGCTTTGATATGCCGCAGGCTCAGGCAGATTCTCAAAAAAAACTTCTTCTTGATTTAATCAAAAACGCTCTTGATTTAGCGAATGAAATGAATCCCAAACCGCTTGAAGTCATTGACGACTTAAATCGGCTAGCGAAACAGTTTCATGGCATGAACTAAAAAAAATAATAATATTATAAAGAGGTAAAATATGAAATTTGATATAGTTAGTCAGGGGGCTTTCGCGACATTGAATGTCTTGTTAGCTAAAGGCGAATCAATTAAAGCAGAATCAGGCGCCATGATTACAATGAGCGACACGATAGACGTTGATTCTAAAATGGAAAAAGGATTATTAAGCAGTTTGGCCCGAAAGCTATTAACCGGCGAATCGCTTTTTTTTCAAACTCTTAAAGCAGAAAGAGGCGATGGGTCGGCGATGCTTGCTTCGGCATATCCGGGCGAAATGGCAATTCTTGATCTTGATGGTTCAGAAGAGTTTATTCTTCAAAAAGACGGGTTTCTTGCCGCCGATGATACCGTTACAATCTCAACTAAAGCTCAAAACCTTACAAAAGGCCTATTTTCGGGTGAGGGATTTTTTATCATGCGCCTAGGCGGCAAAGGAAAAGTTGTAATAAGCACCTATGGCGGTATTATGAAGCTTACGCTTGCGCCGGGCGAGGTAAGAATTATAGACAATAGTCATATGGTAGCATGGAGCGCTAATTCAAACTATAAAATCGAAAAGGCGTCTAAAGGATGGGTTTCAAGTTTTACCAGCGGCGAAGGGTTGGTTTGCCGTTTCACCGGACCGGGAGATGTGTATATTCAAACTAGAAATTCTCCGGGGTTTGGTTCATGGGTAAGACAATTTATCCCAAACAAAGGATGAGAAACTGCCGGGATTTAATGTAATATATTATTTAGATAAAGCTAAAGAAAACGTCGTTCTTCTTTTTAATCAAGAAGAAAATGTTAAAATAAAATTTTCAGACGGCAAGATAAAAGAAATTCCCTTTGAGTCGGCGGCCTTTGAACTAAAAGGAGACGACAATACCATTCTTGAAATCAAATGGAACGACGAAGAAGGCAAAAACTATATTTACTGTAATGACGTAAATGTAATTTCACATTTTTCGGGCCTTTTAGGCTCAAGAGCCTATATTTCAAAAATAAAAAAACTTACAGAAAAATGGCACAGAAATAACAAAATTGAAAAGAATCGAGCCCCTGTGTTAATTGGCATTGGCGCGGGAGTTCTGATTTTGTTTTATATTTTTATTGTGTCTGCCAATTCTTTAGCCGCTAAAATGATACCTCTTGAATGGGAAAAGAAGATAGGCGCAATTGCCTATGAAAACATATTACAAAATAACCAGAAAATTACTTCTGAGAATGTCACGTCGGCATTGTCAAAAATTTTAGAACGTATCGATGCCCATGACGGTTCTAATATGAAGTATGAACTTGCCATTATTGACGTTAAACAGGTTAACGCCTTTGCCTTGCCGGGAGGGTACCTTATTATTACCTCTGAACTTCTTAAACAAGCCAAAGAAGCCGAAGAGGTCGCCGGCGTTCTTTCTCATGAAATTACGCATGTTTTAGAGCAACATGGATTAAAAAAAATTATAAGACAGGCGGGAATGGGCATTCTTATCGCTATTATTTTGGGAGATGCTTCAATTATCGCTCAATTGGCAGACCTTGCTTCTAACTTGAAAATTCTTCATTTTGATCGAATACAAGAAGAAAAAGCAGACGCGGGCGCTGTAAAAATTCTTAAACAAGCGGATATCTCGCCTTCGCATTTTATTTCTTTTCTCGATATTTTAAAAAGCCTTGAAAAATCTAATTTAAACGATATTCCAGAATTATTAAGCACGCACCCGATGACCGAAAAAAGAATAGAAAGACTGAGCAAGATTAAAGAACCTGATAATATTCGTTCTCTTGGTATAAACTGGTCATCTGTAAAAAGTATATTAGAAAATTAATTAATGGGTTCGCGCAATGCGCCTCGTTATCTGCGCCCCTACTCTTCTTTAGGTTCTTTTTTATGCTTAGGCTTTCGCTTATACGTTTTTTTCGACTTTATAACCGATGAAGATTTTAAATTGAATTCTTCGCGCGATAATTTTTTTATTATTTTTACAATTTCTGTTTTATTTTGCTTCTTTTCTCTCATCTTTATGCCTTTATAAACGAAAAAGGCGAACCATCGCGGCTCGCCTTTGACTAAATCTAATATAAACTTATCGTCAGCCTTTAGACAAAGAGAGCCTTCTTTTGTTCATCTTTAATTGAAGCGATTTGCGGGCCGCTTCTTTCTTGATTAAATAATACTTTTTCATTCTCTAAATGTAAGATGCAAAAAAGAGAATACACTGTCAATTAAAATTTAATTTCAAATTCACGGCCTGGGGGCATAAAACATTGAAAATACCAAACTAAAATTAAAAAAATATTGTAAGGTTAATATACTTTTATAAAACGTCGTCTATTGTGAAAAGAATCTTTTTTCTTGCTGTCTTGTGCATAAGCCTTCTTGGGTTTAGCTTTGATCAGAATATTGATAAAATTCAAAAATGGATTCTTTACGCCAAAGACGATTCTAAAAAATATCCCGTAACCGCCGTTTATCTTAAAGAAGACGATTATGAATTATTTAAAGAAGGTCTCAAGAGGCATTCGCATCCGAAAGATTATAAAGAATATCAAAATAATTTTCGCCTGCTTTCTGTAAAATGGGACGACTTTTCAAAAGAATATTTTTATCTTGCGCCAAAGGCCAATGCAAACATGATTGAAATTTATTTCTTTGACAGAAGCGGCGTCGCGTTATTTTCTCAAACCATTGAAATTGGCAAAGGAATACCTCATTCTTTTTTCAATAAGCTTTGGCAGGCAAAAGAAGATTTCCTGCGTTTTCAAAAAACGTTTCAAAGCCGATATTCTATTTTGCATTGGCCCAACATGGCTTTCATATCAAACATGCCGCACTTAACCATCGGCTGGCTGAAAAAGATAGATTATAATCAGCTGACCGATAAAGAGAAAAAGGGATACGATGAATTGATGCGGTTGGCCATTAAGTCTTAAATAGGATACCGATTTCGATTTTAGATTTTCACTTTTGGAATACCCGCTAATTACCCCTCTTAAACAATATTATTTGACAAAACAAATCGAAAAGATAAAGATGATATATGCGATTAAAATTTATGGCCGTTTATTTCGCAAGCGCTTTATGCAGCTACTCTTTTGGCCTTGACAGCGCCGCGATTTACGTAAGTTCAGCGGCGGCTTTTTCTGAATTAAGCGAATCGGAGTTCAGTACCGGCTCTGTTACAGGCGCAAGCTATTCGGCGGGCATTCGAACCGTTTATAAATATAATGGTCTTGAATACGGCCTGCATCTTGAAGAAAGATTTATTACCAGAGGATATTCATTAAAACCCGAAGGAATTGCCGACGCAAAAACGCAATCAATTCAATTTAGTTACGCAGATACATTATTAGGCTGTAATTTCTTATATTTCTTTAGCCAATACGGCGCCGGGTTAAACCTTGGCTTAACATACGGATACTTATATTCTCTTTCTGAAGAGAATACAAATTATTCAGAAGAATTTTTACTTTCACAATTTGCTAAAGAAGAAATAGGCGGCCAAATTGGCTTATTAACGGCGGTAAAAGTTTCAAGTCAGCTGACAATTGCGGCAAACTTCGACTTTTATAAAGGTTTTACAACAGTATATCATACTTTAGCCACCGACTATCAGAATTTTTCGTTTATCATGGGCTTAGGCTTACAATATTATATTGAATTATGAAAAATATTAAATTACTCATATTGACGGGTTTTATTTTTATACTTTCGGGATGTTCTCTCTTTAGAGGCGAGCTTGTAACAACTTTTCATGAAACAATTGACAGGGGCCTCGACGGAAATTTCTCAGGCAATTTATATATCAATAAAAGTCTAATGAAAAACGGACCTTTTGTAGAAGGCGCGAATATCGCCTTAAATATAACTCGTTCAGGTTATACAATTGAAGAAACACACTCTGTATATCAAGTAGGGTCTTCTGACGATGAAGATTTTGACGAATGCGTGTATGATTCTGAATATACGCTATCTGATTATGAATCTCAAAGCGGCTGCGATGTTGTAGAAGAAACTGAATATAAAGGCGAAATAGAAATCATTTTAACGGACTTAAACAACCAGTTTTTAGGGCCCGGCGATTTTGACGCGTTTAGCGAAACCTTTAATCATAATTTAATTGACTATAACCTACGGTTCGGCGAAGACTTTTCTAATACAGAGAATTCTGACAGTTCTTCTTTTGACGTAAAAATAACGCAAATGAATATTCTTCTTGAAGACGCAATGGGAACAATCAGTCTATATTAATTTCATCTTTCTCGTTCATCAAAATATCTCTTAAAATAGCTGCTTTTTCAAATTCAAGATTTTGCGCGGCCTCAAACATTTCTGTTTTTATTGTAATTCGCCACTCTTTCTTATCTTTGTATTTTTTAGGGTTATATTTTTTTGTTATGTCGTCTAGCATTTTAGTTTCTTCGGCTTCTTTCAAGTTTTCGCGCTCTATGATATCGACAACTTCTTTTTGAATTGTAGTCGGCGTGATGCCTCTTTCTTTATTGAATTCTTCCTGCATGATACGTCTTCTGCCAGTTTCTTCTATGGCCGCTTTCATAGAATCGGTCATTTTATCTGCGTACAAAATCACCCTGCCGTTCGCATTTCTTGCCGCCCTGCCCATGGTTTGAATAAGCGAGCGGCGCGATCTAAGAAAGCCTTCTTTATCGGCGTCTAAAATGGCCACCAGCGAGACTTCGGGCAAATCGAGCCCTTCTCTTAATAAATTGATTCCCACAAGAACGTCAAATTCGCCTTTGCGCAAATCTCTTAAGATTTCGGTTCGCTCAAGAGCCTCTATGTCTGAATGCATGTACCTGACGCGTATGCCGGCGTCTAAATAATATTCTGTTAAATCTTCGGCCATCTTTTTGGTAAGCGTGGTCACTAAGGTGCGTTCGTTTTTTTCGGCGCGGATGGTTATTTCTCTTGCGAGATTGTCAATTTGTCCCTCTGATTTTCGAATTTCAACTTCGGGATCCAATAGACCGGTCGGACGTATGATCTGCTCGACATGGCAGTCGGTCTTTTCAAGTTCGTAATCTGCGGGCGTTGCCGAAACATAGAGTATATTTTTTGCCAGCGATTCAAATTCGCCAAAGTTTAAGGGCCTGTTATCGAGAGCCGAAGGCAGACGAAATCCGAAATTTATTAGAGTCTCTTTTCTGCTTCTGTCGCCGGCAAACATCCCCCCTATTTGCGGTATAGAAACATGGCTCTCGTCAATAATGACAAAAAAATCGTCGGGAAAATAATCAATCAAACAAGCGGGGCGAGAGCCTTCTTGGCGTCCGGTTAAATGCCTTGAATAATTTTCAATGCCCGAGCAGTAGCCAAGTTCTCTTAGCATTTCAATATCGTACAATGTTCGCTGCTTGATTCTTTCGGCTTCAAGAGGTTTGTTATGGTTATTATAATATTCAACTCTTTCGGCAAGCTCTTCTTTTACGGCTTCAAGAGCGGTTTTAAGTCTCGGCGGCGATGTTATAAAATGCTTCGCCGGATAAATCGCGCATTTTTTTAATATTTCTCTGGTTTTTCCGGTTAAAAAATCGACTCTTTTGAGGGCCTCAAGTTCTTCGCCAAAAAACTCCAGACGAATCAGTTCTTTTGAATATGCGGGCAGAACTTCGACTACGTCGCCCCTTACTCTAAATGTTGCTCTTTTTAGTTCTACGTCGTTTCTTTCGTATTGCATTCTTATGAGTTTCGCCATAACGTCTTCGCGCGAAATATTCATCCCCGAATGAACAAGAAGAACTGATTCCTGATAGTCTTCGGGCGAGCCCAGACCGTAAATACAGCTTACGCTGGCCACTACGATAACGTCTTCTCTTTCAAGCAGGGCCGATGTCGTTCTTAGCCTGAGCATTTCAATTTCGTCGTTAATAGATGCGTCTTTTTCAATGAAGGTATCGGTAACGGGCATATACGCCTCGGGCTGATAATAATCGTAGTAGCTGATAAAATATTCAACCGCGTTATCGGGAAAAAAGTCTTTAAACTCGCGGTAAAGCTGGGCGGCCAGAGTTTTATTATGAGTGATAATTAAAGTGGGCCGTTGTATGTTTTCAATAACCCCCGCCATAGTAACCGTTTTGCCCGAGCCGGTAACGCCAATAAGCGTGGCTTTTGAAGATTTATCTTTTAAGCATTCGCTTAATTCTTTAACCGCCCTGGGTTGATCGCCCGCAAAATCAAATGGTTTTTTGAAATTAAATTTCATGGGGTATACTTGAAAAATACTGGAACTCTGTAAAAGAAAAAAAAGAGCTGTTGACGTTTTTTTAAGGGGCGCTGCCCCTTAAACCCCGGCTTCTGTTTTCAAAAGAGCCGTCGCAAAGCTGGCCGTCTTTATTGCTGCCCTACGCCCACAAACTGCCGTCAGTTTTCATCTTTTCACATCCATAATTACGATTCACTCTCCCTTCTTGAACCGAAACGTATGAAACGCGTAATACGGTTTCTCAAACGGCGGAGCAGGAAATCGCCACGCTTTCATTTTATTTATTAAACAATTTGATAAAGCTTCGCTTTTAAAATCAAACGAGACAAGCTGAGGGTTTATGACCTGCCCGTCTTCGTCAATTTGCCAGTCTATTTTTATTTTGCCGTCGGTTTGTTCGGGGTTTGTTTTTAAAAATTCGTTAAAGCAGGTTTGCGCGTCGCCGTAATTTTTAACCACGGTGTTTTTCACCTGATTTTCGGCATACGGATCGACTATTTTACCGTCTTTATCAACCGCTACATTCTGCCGGGCCATACCCGCCTGAATATTTTCAAGCCGGTTGAATTTATATATCATAAACCCAAGGGCAACCGCCATAAAGGCAATGATTATGTATAAAAGTTGGTTTTTCATATAAATTTTTTTCCCATGAAGGCGACAATTCAGATTGTCGCCTTCATGGGAAATCATTCAAATCTCAAAATTCATCATTAACCAAATCACTGCCTTACAAACGCATATGCCGTACCTGTATATCCAGCATAACCAGAAGACCCTACAACAACAGTATCGCCTGAGATAAAAACTGATCCGCCAAAAGAACCAACTAATGAATTACCCTTCAAGTAAGCATTCTGGCGCCATGTACCATTCGTAGAATTTCGCACAAAAACATACGCCGCGCCTGAACCACCTGCAGAATTATCGGCACTGGCTGTACTACCGTTTGATATCAGCTTTTCGCCGCTATCTTCGCTATGAGCTCCTACGACTATCGTATCGCCTGATATAGAAACTGAACAGCCAAAATAATCAGACGCCTCTGCGTTTGGCGCCTTTAAATAGGCCTGATGCGACCATGTTGTGCCGCTTCGAACAAAAACATATGCCGCGCCGGCAGCAGAAGCAGAATTATCAGAGCTGGCCGTAGAACCGTTAGTAATGGTCGTTTGATCGCTGTCTTCATAATAAGCTCCCACAACAATGGTATCGCCTGATATCGAAACTGAATTACCAAAATAATCAGACGCCTCTGCATTTGGCGCCTTTAAATAGGCCTGCTGCGACCATGTTGTACCGCTTCTTACAAAAACATATGCGGCGCCCGCATCAGTAGCCGAATTATCGTCGCTTCCTGTGGAGCCATTCGTAATGGTTGTCTGACTGCTGTCTTCATAATTAGCCCCCGCTACAATCGTATCGCCTGAGATAGAAACTGAAACGCCAAATTTATCATCTGCCTCTGCGTTTGATACTTTTAAATAGGCCTGATGCGACCACGTTGTACCGCTTCGCACAAATACATACGCGGCACCCGCAGAAGAAGCAGAATTATCGGCGCTCGCTGTCGCGTCATTGGTAATGGTTGTTTGACTGCTTTCTTCGTCCAGAGCTCCCACGACAATCGTATCGCCTGATATCGAGACCGAAGTACCGAACCGATCAAATACTTCAGCGTTTGGCGCCTTTAAATAGGCCTGCTGCGACCATGTAGCGCCGCTTCGCACAAAAACATAAGCCGCGCCCGCAGAAGAAGTAGAATTATCGGCGCTCGCGGTTGCGTCGTTGGTAATTGTTGTTTGGCTACTATCTTCTGTTGATGCCCCCACAACAATCGTATCGCCTGATATTGACACTGAAGTACCAAATCCATCACCAGCCCCTGCGTTTGGCGCCTTCAAATAGGCCTGCTGCGACCATGTTGTACCGCTTCGCACAAAAACATACGCGGCGCCCGCATCAGTAGCCGAATTATCGGCGCTTGCTGTGGAGCCATTCGTAATAGTTATCTGACTGCTGTCTTCGCCATAAGCCCCGACAACAATCGTATCGCCTGAAATAGAAACATCTCTGCCAAAATAATCAGACGCCCCTGCGTTTGGCGCTATTAAATAACCCTGCTGGCTAAAACATGTGCTATCAATGCCCAAAATATTAGCCGCTATAGAAAAATTGCCCGCCAAATCATACGCAAATACAGAATAATACGCTAAATCACAAAAATTTTCGTAAGTATCAAGGCAAGTGTTGATATCTCCTTGACATACATCTATGCCGTCATCTGCATTAGCGGGATAAGAACCTGATTTTCTTACAACTTTTGCGCCGGCATAATCAGTTGTCGGGTTTAGCCAGTCTAAGGTAACGCTTCTTTCAGCGGGTGTTACAGTCAGGTCTGTTACTCCGGAAGGGGGCACAGTATCTGCAGTCGCTTTTATTTCAATATCAAATGTCGTTATCGCGCTTTCGCTACCTTTGGTAATTGTCGCGGTAATCGTTACCGTTTTATCAATACCGGTAGTAGGTCGTGTTATCAAAGCGGTACCGTTTACAAAAACAATACTACTGTCATCGCTTTCCCAGCTTATGCTCGTACCGCTGTCGCCGTATATTGGTACGCTAAAATTTTGCGTTACCGATATTTCTGAGTCGCCCGCGCCAAAAGTAAAATTTGAAAAAGAAAGATTGGCCGCGTCGGTATTTACATCTTGTAAATCTGCGTTTTCGGTAACCGTAAAATTATCTGCGCTCGGGTCAAGTTCGTTGTCTCTCGGTATGTCGCTTACCGAACAATACATCGCCAGCATTAAGATGGCCGGCAGTATTTTTATTATTTTTGTTAGTTTCATTTTTTGACCTCGTTTTTTTCAATCATCAATAGACCTATTTAAAATCTTTTAATGTAGGAACATCGCCTAAATCAATACCAAGCTGACCGTCGCTGTTACTGCCCCAAACCCAAAGAGTACCATTTGATTTTATGGCAACGGAATGAGAAGTGTTAGATGATATGAAGGCAAAACCGGGGCCAATTTCAGTAGGAGTTAAAATATCTATTTCTGTACCGTCGCCAAGCTGGCCAAAATTATTTCTACCCCATGCCCAAAGCGTACCGTCAGATTTTACAGCGAAAGTGTGATAAGCATTCGCTTCTGATGATTCATAATCTGCACCAATTTGTTTTGGCATCAAACTATTATTGGTCGTGTCGTCGCCAAGCTGACCATAGTAATTATACCCCCAGGCCCACAATGTACCGTCAGATTTTAGAGCGACTGTATGCTCATAACCCGCCTTTACAAATGTCCAGTTTTTGTCTGCGCCAATTTGAGTAGGAACGCTTTTATTTGTCGTACCGCCATCGCCTAACTGACCTGAGTTGTTAGAACCCCATGCCCACACCGTACCGTCAGATTTTAGAGCAACTGTATGGTTTTTACCTGCCGATACAGAATTAAAGCCCGTACCAACTTGCTTTGGCATCAAACTCTCATTAGTCGTGCCGTCGCCAAGCTGACTAGAGCTGTTAGAGCCCCAGGCCCATAATGAACCGTCAGATTTTAGAGCCAATGTATGAGCATAACCTGTTGTTACAAAGCTGAAACCTGTGCCAATTTGCTTTGGCGCAGAAACATTGGTTGTCGTACCGTCGCCAAGCTGACCACTGCCATTAGAACCCCATGCCCATAATGAACCGTCGGTTTTTAACGCGACAGTATGCTCATAACCCGCCGATACAAACGACCAGTCGCTGTCAAAACCAATTTGAACAGGAACGCTCTTTTTTTCTGTCGTACCGTTGCCAAGCTGACCAGAACTGTTTTTACCCCATGCCCAAAGCGTACCGTCAGATTTTACAGCTATATTATAAGACTCGCCTGCTGACACATTGAGCCATTCGTTTGGCATCATTTGTTTTGGCTCAGTTACAGGCTCAAACCTATTTAAACTTTCTGTATCATGCCTTTTACCCCATGTGAATATTCTCGAGTTTTTGATTACCCCTGATATGCCGGCCCCTGCAAAAACTTGTTGAGCAGGACTTGATGTTGACAGATAAGCAGGCTGATGCCTGTCTGTGGTACTTCCGTCGCCAAGCTGACCAGAACCATTAACGCCCCATGTATATACCCCGCCGGTTGTTTTCTTCGCGATAACGCTATATGTACCGCAATCAATAGATGACCAGTTCGTATCTATACCAATTTGCGTTGGCGCAGAAACACTGGTTGTCGTGCCGTCGCCAAGCTGACCATATGTATTACTGCCCCATGTCCAAAGCGTGCCATTAGATTTTATCGCGCATTGAAAATTTGGCCCCTGCGATATAAAGCTCCAGTCTGCATCTGTGCCTACCATCACTTGAGTATTCGTCGGGCCGAAAAACCATGTATAAAGCGAACCATCTGTTTTTATGCCCATACTAATAAACACATTTGTAGAAATCTGCGACCAGCAACATTCTCGATAGACTGGCGTTAAACTTTCCGTGAAGAAATCTCCATCATAATACGCATACGCTCCCCATGCATACAAATCACTATTTGACTTTATAGCATATGTATTTGCTATTCCAGCCGTTACCGATTGCCAGTCTGTTGCTGCGCTAATTTGTACCGGCGAATATCTATCTGTTTTTGTGCCGTCGCCAAGCTGACCACTGCTATTATATCCCCATGCCCAAACGGTACCGTCGGTTTTTATGGCAACTGTATGTCTTTTGCCGGCTGATACTTTGCTGAAACCTGTTCCTATCTTTTTGGGCGATAACACATAATTTGTCGTACCGTCGCCAAGCTGACCAAAATCATTGGTACCCCAGCCCCACAAATCGCCATTTTTAGTAATGGCCATCACATGATCACTGGACGATACTTGCGAAAATTCAAGATAACAACCAAAGCCCGAAGATGTTCTGCATCCGTCGTTATCTGTTGCATTACCGTCGTCGCATTCTTCGACAGCCAACTCAAGCGTACCATTGCCGCAGGTATTGTTGGCAACGCAAAACGCGTCACAACCGTTTAGATCATCTGCCGTATTGCCATCGTCACAACTTTCGCCGCTGTCAATGACCATATCGCCGCAAGCAGGCAAAAGACATGTCGTTCTACAGGCATTGGCCATATAATCGCTATTGTTTATTCCCATATCACATTCTTCAAAGTATTCGGTATCTGTTATAAAATCGCCGCAATAAGAGATAACGCCGCCTACCAATGTACAATCAGAACCGCAAACTGTGCAGCCTGTTGAACCATAAGTGCATGCCTCAATATCGAGATTACCGTCGTCGCACTCTTCGCCAGATTCGTAAACATTGTTACCGCAAACAGCGGTCACATTAGAGACATCAGTAGGTTCTATATAATTATCTGCCTTCGGGTCAAGTTCGTTGTCTCTCGGTATGTCGCTTACCGAACAATACATCGCCAGCATTAAGATGGCCGGCAGTATTTTTATTATTTTTGTTAGTTTCATTTTGTATCTCCTTTTTGCAATGTTTAATTTTAAATTTTGAATGCTTAATTATCTCTTAAGTTTTCACTTCTTTTGCCGTTGTTTTTACTATAGCAGTTATTATTCTTATTATCTCTCTTGAGTTTTCTAAGTATTTATCATAATTTAATTTTACCAGCTTCGATTCTTTAAGCAAACTCAACCAATATTCAGTTTCTCTTGCTTCTTTTGAAGCTATAGACATTTTTGATAAAAAGTCTTTTTTACTTTGTGCCGCTTGCGCTTCTTTCACGTTTGCTCCTATACTCGTACCGCTTTTCAATAATTGTTTTGAAATTACATATTCCTTCTTTTCTAATAACTTTTTATACAATTCAATAATATCCAACGCAAAATCAAAACTCTTCTGCTCAATAACATTTCCCAATTTCTTCATTCAAAATTCAACACTCAAAATTGTTTTCTTATAGCCATCTCATAAAAAGTCTCTGCTTTGTTGTTGTATGTGTAACGCGGCAGAATGTTAAAAATAGGAAAACTACTGTCTTTGAAAGACCCGCCGGTATGGCTTTCTGAGGCCGTATAGCTTTTGCCGGTTAAAAGGGTATCTGTCAAAGCCGTTGCGTAAACCGCTAAAAGAATATAAGACATATATCCTCTTAGAGAATGAGCGCTGTTAGCTGCGTCATATTTGGCGTCAAAATCGCTTTCGGCGGCTGCATATTCGTCGACTTTTGACGAATAATTAAAGTGCGACCATAGAAATACCCCGGCGGTAACACCCCAGACGCCCAGATAGGCCATACCTCTTTTTTGATCGGTATACATATGACCCCAGCCGGGGGCGGCGACAGTGCGCCAAATCATACCGGCATAAGATATACCGCCCGAAAACTCATTGTAATCGCCCACCAGTTTTTTTACCACGTCTTTGGCCGCTTTAGGAAAGTCGCTTTTATTGTTAACGCTTACGTCGGCGGCGTTTTCATACTGCTGCAGCACAACGTCTAAAATTTTAGCGTTAATAGAAAATTCTCCGAAAGCCTCGCCGGCCGAGCCTACAAGCATTTTTTCGCATTC
>JAOUOT010000021.1 GCA_029880265.1 Spirochaetia bacterium
CTTCTGTGCCGCTATAGATACTACCGGAATCCCATGTGATTGATGGCGAGTTAGTAGACATTCTTAATGGCGTGTTATAAGTAGTATCGGTTGTATAAACGCAACCAATAATTGTGCCATTCATGGCGTTATAATATTCTGTTAAAGCGTTGCTGAATACCATAGCGTCACGCCAGTTAATTGTTGTTACAGGTTCCTGGCTTGTTGTCTCATTGCCTGCTGTGCCGTCATGACCGGGTATCCCCATGTTCCCGAAAGTATATTGGGCTTCGCCTGTATGAGCGGGAGCGCCGTCGCCTACTGTTGCCCAAGTATAAACTTTATACCAGAGCTCATAAGTTACCTCTGTTTCTGCTATTAAATATCCATTTGCAACTGTTGCGGTCGGGGGTATATCTTGAACGCTATCGACATCAATATCGCCGCTGTCGTCAACGCCCGTAGGGAAGGTTTTTGGCGGCACATAACGCATATTGAAAGTTAAACCGCCCACCGTTTCAGATTTCTGAAAACCAGCCTCCATCTTACAATATGAGTCACAGGTATCCCCGTTTATTAAATTACCGTCATCGCATAGTTCGCCAGACTGTAAAACGCCATTACCGCATATAGCCGCTGCCGAGCTCCATGTGCCGTGGCCAACATTGACGCAGGCGTTTTCGGCCTGCGTTTCGCTGGTAAAAGACCGTTTGAATAATATGTACCCATTCCTAAATCGGCCCCTGTGCATGTGCCAATTATATTTTCATTGCTACAATTCGACTCTGCTGTGTATGCGCCATTTCTATTTTCGCAATCAGTTTTTGCGTTTGTTCCCGTATAAGCGCTCATATCTAGGCAAATATCTATGTTTGAATCTGAGTTGGGATCAATTTCACATATAGGAACCAGAGTTTCGCTGACATAATCAGGATTTTCAGGATCAAGCGGGTTTGTGTGTTCCATTTCGCCTATCTGGCACGACAGGGCCAATATCAAACCCGTAATCATAAGTAAGTTGATTTTTTTGAATAGCATTTTGTTTCTCCTTTTTTGAATATGTTAAAATGGTTTGTGAATCTTAAAATTATAATATTCTTCGCTTATGTTTTTGCTTACAAACTTTACGCTGTTTTGAAAACTGAATTTTTCTCTGTTATGAAATTGCATAGCAGAAGTATATCCTGCATAATTTTTGCCCGTTATAAAAATATCTGTCAAAGCCGTCGCGGCAACCGCTAAAAACGTATATGAAAGATACCCGCGTAAATTCATGGCGCTGTTGGCGGCGTCATAAGCCGATTCGACGGTATCTGCGCCGGCTGCATCGTACGCGTCTTTTTTAGAAGCATAGTTAAAATGCGACCAAAGATATGCCCCGCCCACTGCCGCGTATAGACCCATATAAATATAGCCCCGCTTCTCGTTGGCGTAAACATGCCCCCAGCCGGGTAGAATAAACGAGCGCCAAATCATGCCCATGTAAGTGGCAGGGCCAGTTGGCCCAGAAACTTCAAAGCTTTCGCCGCCGTCATAACCGTCGGTTATTTTATTGACCACTTCTTGAGCGGCGTCGGGAAATTTAGATTTATTATCAATTCGTACATCTACCGATTTTTCATATTGCTGGCTTACAACATCAAGAATTTTGCCGTTTATGGCAAACTCGCCGAAAGCGCCCATGGCGGTGCCTACCAGCATTTTTTCGCACTCGAGAGCGTTGCCTAAATCGATAAGGCATTTTTCGGTATTGCACGAGCCCGGCCCAATGCCCTGTTTTTTAGACTCAATTTTCATCATGTTTTCAATTTGATCGTTGCTTATGACCTCAAAACGTCCGCTGCTTATCAAAGAACTTCTTACTCTTTCAGTTAAATATTTCGCTTCGCCCGCGGTAACTCCCTCGCCGTTTTCAAAAGGTAAAACCGCTATTCGCTTTTTGGTTTCTTGCGCGTTTAGTGAAAACGCGAACAAGAATGTGAAAATTAGAAATGTGATTTTTTTTGTTAATTTCATGCCGAACCCCCCACAAAAATTACTAGATAAGGCACTTTATTTTTTTTGCATGAGTAATGCAATAACTTTTTTATTAAAATCTAAGTACAATTGAATTGATGTTTACGCCGCGTTTCATTATTGCGCCTTGTGAATTTATTAAGTTATGTAAAATATTTTTATATTATCATGAACGAATATACCAATTTAATGTTAAAAGAATTTTCATTTCATCTGCCTGAAGACTTGATTGCGAAGCATCCGGTTTATCCGGCCGATGCCTGCCGCCTGATGCGGTTAAATAAAGAAGAAAAATCAATTTCAAATAATATTTTTTATGAGCTAGCCGACTTATTAAAACCAGGCGATTTGCTTATCGCCAATGATACGGGGGTAGAGGCCAGAAGAATATTTTTAAGAAGAGATAATGACGGCAAAAGAGAAGAGGGCGCCAGAATTGAAGCGGTCTTTCTTGAAAAAGTATCTCATGAAGAAAACGAAAATCGATGGAAGGTATTAATTAAAAAAAGAAAACGATTAAAAAACGGCGAAATTCTGCAAGCCGAAAAGAATCATAACGTGAAATTTGAAGTGATTAAAGATACAGACGAAAAACTTTATTTAAAAGAGCCCTTTGAGATGAAGTCAAATGATTTTGATAAGCTAGGGCAAATGCCTATACCTCCGTATATGAGACGCGAAGAAGACGAGAACGATAAAAGAGATTATCAGAATTATTTTAAGAAAAACTACGGTTCGGCCGCCGCGCCAACGGCCGCTCTTCATTTCACCGATAATCTCGTAAAAAATCTTAATAAAAAACAAATTCAAATCGATTATCTAACGCTTCATATAGGTTACGGAACCTTCGCGCCCTTAAAGCAAGAAAACTTTCAAACCGGTTCGCTTCATGAAGAATATTATCATATACCTGAAACTCTCGCCAAGAAGTTGGCAGCTAAACAATACAATAGAATAATAGCCGTCGGCACGACAACCTTACGGGCCCTTGAACATGCGCATAAAATAACCGAAGGCAGATATGACGATAATTTGACTGGCCAAACGAACATCTTTATACATCCGCCCGAGAAAATAAAATCTGTCGACGGATTGATCACAAACTTTCATCTTCCTTCGTCAAGCTTATTGCTTCTTACGGCATGCATAGCCGAACCCGATTTTTTAATGAAAGCGTACGATAAGGCGATAAAAGAAAATTACAGGTTTTATTCATACGGCGACGCCATGTTAATATTATAACGCGCATTAAAATATCCGTATGTGACATAAGGTACATTATGGGAAGTCGTAAATTATATTTTAATATACAGAAAGATGCTTTAGATGTTATTTTATGAGATAATAAAACCGTAAGTTTCTTGACGGCCTATATTTGAATACCAACATATAATCAATGGAATATAAAAAACCATATGCACCGGTTACGCATTATACCACTGGCGAAAAATGGAAAAACGATCTGCGCAGATATGGATCGGTTTTTCTTGTCATCTTTATCTGGTTTTTTAGTTTTCAGTATATTGTCAGGCAGTATTTGTTTTATCCCATAGCGGTTAAAGATAACTATATGCAGCCCGCTCTTGAAAAAGGAAAAACATTGTTCTTGTTGTACCCTCACCTTTCAGAATTAAGGCGAGGCGATATTATACAGGCCAAAATAAAGAATACAAATGTTGAATTATTGTGCCGTATTGCCGCGATGCCCGGCGAGAATATTGAAATTAAAAATCAAAATATTTTTATCAATAATCAAAAATTAAAAGACGATTACGGTTTTTACGAAGATAAGAGAATTTATCCCATAGAATTATCGTTAAAAGATAACATGAAAAAAACCACAGTCAGGGTTAAAGAATACTTTTGCCTGCACGATAATCGCGAACAATATACCGACAGCAGACACTGGGGAGCCGTCAGCGAAGAAAATATAAAAGGTAAAGTATGGGCAGTCGGAATGCTGGGAATATAATGAAAAATGAGATTGTTTCTAAATATATACAAGAAATCATAAACAAAAATAACGATGCGTCAGAAATATGGAAAAAACAATTTCTTTATAACCCAAGCCAAGAACATGACTCTTATGAATTAGACCCGCTGAATGAAGAAGACAAATCTGTCAGACCTCATCATAATATTATACACAAATATCCGAATAAGATATTGATATTAATAACGAATAAATGTCCCGTATTTTGCAGATTTTGCACGCGTAAAAGAAACGCATTTGAAGAAAATGGAATTTCCGTTCCGTCTGCAGACGATATTAACGACTATCTTGATAAAAATAAAAATATACATGAATTAATAATTTCGGGCGGAGACCCTTTTACTGTCGATTCTGAAAAGTTGTATGAATTTATAAAAAAGGTGTTATCTCATTCAAATCAAATAAAATATCTAAGGTATCATACCAGATGCGCGACGACTTTGCCAAAGTTTTGTATTAATAAATATGATACGCTTGAGAAGTTAGTAGAAGTTTTTCCCATGGTTACACACTCTGTTGTTTTTCATATAAATCATCATCTTGAAATAACAAAAGAAACAAACGAAATTTTTGAGAAATTATTGAGTTTTCAATACCGCCTATTTTCTCAAACAGTATTATTAAAAGATATTAACAATTGCCCGAATATTTTAAAGCGCCTTTTTGAAATGCTTATAAAATTCAAGGTACAACCCTACTACCTTCATCAACTCGACCGCGCGAAAGGAAGCAAATACTTTGAAGTATCCCTTGAAGAAGGTCTAAAAATAATGGAGCAGCTAAAGCTGTTATTACCGTCTTATTTTTTACCGCGATATGTAAGAGATTCTTCGCGCGGCAAAAAGAATTTATTTTATTAGAAATAACTTTATTTGTTATTCAGTCTGAACCGGATATGCTAGTATTATCTTTTTATAATTTTCAGAATCTCTGAACCCTTCAAACGATTCGTCTTTCATTAAGAACAAGATTATATCAACTGTATTTTGGGGATTTTGTTCGATATAACGTAGAATCTCGTCGTTAATAGAAAACCATTGATTTAATTTAGAAAAACTTGTTAACAGTTTTTTTTCGATTTCAATGCCGCGATATTCAATTTTTTGCGCATACTCAATTGTTTTATCGTAATCTTGAACATGAAAAGAAGATACGGCATACCATTCATTATATACGTCAAGCTCATCAGGCAGATAATAATTTGTTAATAAAGCGTATAATATATCATAGTATTTATGTTTATAAAGAAAAACAGCTACGTCTGTAAGATTGCCAGTTAACCATGCGGGCAAAAATATAAAAACTGATGGCATTTTACCCGAATCAACGTTTATTTCATTATTTATATCATTGTTATTTTCTTTTATTTTTTCTTTAAGGAAAATTGCCTTATAAATATTGGCGGCAATATCTTTATTCTGCATATTCTTATTTTCAATATATTTATGTCTAAATAATTCCGCCATTTTGAATTTATAAAGTATCTTCTCTTTTGGTTCGGTAATAATTTTATCCCAAAAAGCGACGGGTTTTGCACAGTTTTTATCGAGTTCTTTTGATATTTTTTTAATTAAGTATTTCTCATCTGACTTATCAGAAGCAAAGCAAAAAATAATCTGCGGAAGATAAGATTTTTTTGCCGTTTTTTTATAAAAGTCGTTTTCGTAGGCTTTTAACGCGTATTCTGCGCTAATCTCGTTTTTACTCAATGCGTAAGAAACCTGCGCGATATTAATGTATAAGAAATAATCAAACCTGTTATTTTTATTTTTATTTTTTGCTTCGGCAGTATTTAACATATCAAATGCTTCTTCAAAATTACCGTTCTTTTTATTTAATACTCCAAGTTTATAATAGGCTTTTGCCGCCGGACGCATTTCGACTATTTTTTTATATGTTTCTTCAGCAGATTCAAATAAGTTTAACTTTTCATAGTAAAAACCTATTTTCCAATATAATCTGTGATATGTTTCGTCATATTTAACCGCCTGTTCATAACGATAAATTACGTCTTTTAACTTCTCTTGATTAATAATCCAAAATTGCGAGGCCGTATTATTTTGTTTTTCAGAAAATATTTCTTTTTCAATCGCCGCTCCTTCTACGGCATAATCTCTCGCCATTCTTTTTTCGGGAGTTATTTTTGCTTCGGCTTCTTCTTTTAATTTTTCAATTTGCGGATGAATGATATCTTCTTCGTTAAAGATTTTTATATATTCAAGTATTTTCACATAATTTTCAAATTTATGATAGTATAATATGAGCTTCCATAATGCGGCAGTTTTATATTCTTTGTCTAAGGGTTTTAAAACCGCCAATGAAAAATACTGAATGCTTTCAGAATATTTTCTTCTGGCCTCTAATATGCTTCCGATAAAAAACTCCGGTTCGCCTCGAATTTCTCCTTCTTCTATCGCTTTTTTTAACTCGATTAAAGCTTCATTATATTTTCCCGTGGCGTAAAATTCTTCGCCCTTTAAGGTATATTCGTTTTTTTCAAGATCTTCAAGATTGATCTCTGGCTTTTTTTCTTCTTCATCTAACTCTTTTAACGTCTCAATTTGCGAAAAGATAAAAAAATTAAAAAACAAGAACAGTAAAACAAGTTTAAATATTTTCATAATTGATTATTTTAATAACAGATAATTAAAGAACGCCAATAATACAGGCATAATAAAATTTATATCTAAAAGCTTTTATATTTTTATTCCTGACGATAAAATTCTATATTTAGATATAATGGGTCAACTATTTTTATGTTGTCATCCTGTTTTATTGTAATAATTTGGAATATGGCCGAAAAAGAAAAGCGAAAAAGATTTACCAGAAAGAAAACGGGAAAAAATAAAGATATTTCTTCAGAAATTCACGAAGTATCGTCTGATATTGTTGAAATTGAAAGAAATTTGATAGAAAATTTCATTTTTTATTTGCGCAAATGGATAAAAACAAACGTGCGCGTAGTTAGATATTTGCTGATTCTTGTTATTTCATCAGCGGTTTTGATGTTTTTAGGCGTCTTTTTATACAGCGCCGTTAAAGAAAAACATAGCAGAGAATTCTTTTCATTATTTAAAGAATATAAGAAAACGACTGAAATGCCTTTGGGGGCCGAAAAAAATAAGGCCTTTGAAAATATTGCCGAAAGTTCGCTTAAGCTTTGTCAAACGGGAATAAAAACCTCTTATTCAAATAATGCATGTCTTATATCTTCGTTATCTCATAAGAATATCGATAAAGTAAGCGAATCGATTAATTTATTAAAACAATATTCTGACAAGAATAATACAGAAGGCCTGATTGTTTATACAAATATGATAATGGCGGCCATTTATTCTGAAAAATACGATATTGAAAAATCAATTGAACTTTTTCAAAATATATTGCCAAATCTAAAGACATACGAAAGCGAAGATATTGTATTGTATGACCTGGGGCGGATGTATTATTATAAAAACGATATCAATCAAGCCAAAGAAAATTTTCAAAAAATAATAAAAGATCATCCGCAAAGCGTAATGATAAAAAACGCTAAGGAATATTTAACGCTTATCGCGCTAAACGAATTTGAAAATAAAAAAGGAAGATGAAAGATTTTATTACAATTGCTTTGCCAAAAGGCAGAATGAGCGAAGAAAGTTTATCACATTTTTATCAATGCGGTATTACAAAAATTAAAGAATTTAATCACGACAGAAAATTAATATTCGACGATATAGAAAAAAAAATAAAATTTTTATTGGTACGGTCAAAAGACGTAGGAACATACATTGAACAAGGCGCCGCTGATATAGGCGTTATCGGGTTTGATTTGCTCAAAGAGCATGAATTTAACGTATACATTTCTACAAAACTTCCCTTTGGAAAATGCAGATTATCGGTTGCATGGCCCCAAAACCATGACGAGCCAAACAAAAGACATATAAAAGTCGCCACAAAATATCCGAGAATTACGTCTAAATATTTTTATGAGCAGGGCATAAATATCGAGCTGATTAATCTTTACGGTTCTATTGAAATTGCCCCGTTAACCGGAATTTCGCATGCGATAGTCGACTTAGTTTCAACGGGAGAGACTTTAAAGGCAAATAATCTTATTGAAAAGAATCGTATTTTAAATAGCGAGGCAAGGCTAATTTTTTTTATGCCGCTTATGTTTTCAAAAGGAAGCAAATTACAGATATTTTAAATTGTTTAAGAAACTAGTATAATTTTATGAAAAATAAAAAATATATTTTTTTATTAGACGACGACCCCGATTTTTGCGAAAGCATAAAATCACTTTTAGAAAATATTGCCAAAGTAAAAACTTTTACCGACCCTTACGTTTTTTTAAAAGAATTAAAAAATTCGGTCGTAGACCTGGTCATTCTTGATTACAATCTTAACCATCCAAAATACGACGGATTTGAAATCATAAAAAGCATTAAGAATTTGAACGATTCACATTTAATACCCATATTGATGATTTCGGGCTGCGACAGTTCAGAAACGGTTTCACAGGCCTTTTATTCGGGCATCGAAGATTATGTAAACAAGCCCATTATGCCCGATTTTTTTATGCGCAAGGTTGAGCATACTCTTTATCATTCAAAGATAAAATTACATACCAACGCTCTTACCGGCCTTCCCGATATTACGCTCATTGAAGAAGAATTTTACAGATGGCGCGATAAAAATAAAAAATTCAGCGTGGCTTATGTTGATTTAGATAACTTCAAGGCTTTTAACGATTATAAAGGGGTGAAAAGCGGCGATATCGCCATAAAAATCATGGCGCAGGGCCTCAAAGAAATCAGAAATTCTTTTAACAAATCACAAATTTATTCGGGACATATCGGCGGCGACGATTTCTTCCTTATCGGATATAAAACGATAATAAAAAGTTGCATAAAAAAATTATATCAACTTTTTAATAAAAAAAATATAGAGCTATTTTCAAAAGAAGAAATAGAAAATGGTTTTTATATAGGATATAATCGTAAAGGCGAAGAAGAAAAATTGCCTTTAATTACAATATCTACCGCATTAATCACTTTAGAATATTCGAATGATGAAACTTTTGAACAAATATCGGCTATCTCTGCAATCTTGAAAAAGAAAGCAAAACATAAAAAAGGAAATTCACTGGCAGAATTGACGCTTCCTATTGAAAAAGCAAGCGCAGATTATTCATTGTATGAGAATGTCTTAAGCGAAAATTCAGATCTATTAAATATTGGCATAAATTAATGACTAGCCTTTTGTAGAATTTGAAAAGTTGTTCATTTGATCGTAGATCATTTCGGCTAAGCCAAACTCCTGAGCATGGGCCATTTCTCTTATTCTTTCGGTCAAAAGCATTTCGTCAAAAATTTCTTCGGCATAGCCTCCGTTTATTAACGAATTTTTAGGAACGTTCTTTTTCATTTCTCTAAAAACCTTTTCGATAAAATATGATTCAAATTGCTCGGCCGCGCTATAAAGTTCCCTTTTTTCGGGATTTTGCTTAATTTCATTTAAGATATCTTTTTTTTGACTTCTAACGCTGAATTTATCGCTGCTTATATCCATTTTTTCTCTAAGCAGAGTTTTAAATTTTGAATCTATTTTATTTGGTTCATTGTTTTTATTGAATTTATTTTTTAGATTTTTCAGGTTATCATACTCATAACTTCTGTATAAGAAAGGGTCAAATTTTGTTATATTATTTTCCATTTATTTCCTCTTTTTACATTTTTTAAATTAAATATTAATTTATAATTAAATCGGCATGCAAGGCTCCGGCGGTATGTATAGACTTTATGATATCTATAATTGCCGCTGTAGAAAGCCCCAGTGCATTTAAGTTTTCAACTAATTGCTTTACTGTTGCCTTTTCGCCCATATAAACAAAATCTCCGTTATTATCTTTTTGATCTTCACTAGATTGTATGTTAATGCTGATTCCGTCTTTTTTTACGGCTATAGCCGACATGCCGACTCCGCCGCCTATTATAATCGTGCCAGATTTTGAATCAATAACGATTTTTGCCCTATTAACAACTTCTACCTGTATTTCAAGCAATTCAGCTAAAAAATTGATTGGGTCTTTGTTCTGTGGTATATTTATTGAAACAACAGAGTCTTTTTGCAGTCTGGCCGCCTTTGAATATTTAGAATTAATTGCGCCGACAATATTATTGGCCGTATTAATATCAAAATTTATCATGCTCAATTCAATTAAATTTTCTTTGTTTTGACTGATAATTGATTGAATTACCGGTCTTTCAATGATTGCCCCTTTTAATGCGAAAACCGTATTATTCTGATTATTTCTCGTCTTCTTGTCGTTTTGAACCGACGATAAAAAACTTTGCGCGACAGCGTAAATATTGCCGTCGGCCCCATAAAGCGGAGTCTGAACAAGATATCCGTTTTCGATTGATTTTGCGTCGCCTATAGAAGATATCCAGATATCGATATTGTCACCGGCTTTTGACAAAGGAGGAGCCTTTGCCATTACCATAACCGCCGCAATATTTCTTGATTTTAAGTTTTTCGGGTCAATTTTTATGCCCTTGTTATTTAAAAATTTAATAAGAGCTTCTTTACCTAAAAGATTTCTTGAATCTCCTGTCTGTTTTAACCCGACGACCAAACCAAAGCCGACAAGATGATTTTCTCTAAATGATGAAATTCTGGTAATTTCTCCGATAGAAAGCGTCAAAGAATATAAAAAATCAAAAGAAAAAATAAAAATAAATATTAATAAAGAATATTTTTTTAACATATTAATTTGTTACCGCGTTTATGATTTCGCGAAATTGATTTAGTATTAATTCTTTTTTCTTTTCTTCGCTGATTTCATATTTTTCAACTTCTGATTTATTTTTTGTTTCCTGCCCTGCTGTGCCGCCTTCCTGGGTTTCTGCCTTGGGCATTTCGCTTTTTTCTTTAAGAGTAACTGAATTATCTTTAGGTGGGTTTGGTTTGGCGCTTATAAATAAATTTAAATTTGCGATTTTTGAAGATTCTATCATGCCATTGGTTACAGAATCGGCTCTTATTGTTCCCGATAGCTGTATCGTTGAAATCATGTTATCCAACGTTAAAATTTTATACGCGTTTATATTATAATTATCGCCGCCGGGGCCTATATCGCCTATTGTGGCTGCAATTTCAAAACTTATTTTTTTTTCAAGATTAATAACTTCTTTATTATTGGCTTTTCTTGTTTTATTTGATTGTGAGTTATTTAAGAAGTTCAAATTTTTGGCGTCGGGGGTTATTTTTAATTCAAAATCTCCCGAACTTTTCCATTGCCCGTCGGCTGAAATCAAAAACTTTTCTTTTATAACTACATGAATTATATCGCCCTTTTTCAAATTACTGTTATAAGGATTGTTATCGCTCCACAAACTGATTTGCGCCGATAAAAATTGCTCCGAAAAAAATAAAGATAACGCAAAACATTGAAATACAAAATTATTTTTCATTATTGAAAAACCGCCTTGCCTATATCAGTTATTCTTACAGAAATATTATTAACCGCGTTTTCAGGTTTTACTTCAATCAGGTCTCCTATTCTGCCGTTGTTTAAAGCTTTTGCGTTTAACTCAATGGCTATTGCGCCCTTTTGGTAAAAGACCGTTATATTGCTCCCAGTAAATACTATTATATCGTTTTCTTCTCGATTGATATGATTATCAGGGTATTTTCGGGATGCGGTTTGTTCCAATGATATTTCCTTTCCGAGAATTTTCTTAGGAAATAAATTATTTCTTATTAATTCAATTTCAATTTCATCTTTAGTCAATTTATTTTTTTTTGAAGATTGAAAACATTTACTTTGCCATTTCTGTTTATCGTCTTCATCTGGTATTTCGCCAACAATGACGCCTATTTGATTAAAACAAACTTGATTATTTCTAACGCTTGCTTTATTGTTTAATTGAATTGACCAGCCCTCTTCTGCTCTTGCCGAACCGGTTAGAATAAGAAAAAATAAAAAATAAGAAACAAAGATTATCGTTTTTTGATTTCTTTGTTTCTTATTGTTTTCAATGATCATTTTTATTTATGTTTTACCTTTTAAGTTGTATTGCAGTTGCAAGCATAGAGTCTGACGTATGAATCGCTTTTGAATTCGATTCATAGGCTCTTTGCGCCACAATCATATTGACCATTTCTTCGGCAAGTTTTACGTTGCTCATTTCTAAAAAACCCTGCAAGATTTTACCGAAACCGTCTAAGCTTGGCGTACCCGCAACTTCGGCGCCCGATGCTGGGGTCTCTTTGAATAGATTATCTCCTACCGCTTTTAAACCCGCCGGGTTTAGAAACCTATAGGTATCAACCTGACCCACCATTGTCGGGTTCATATTATTGCCTATAATGATAGAGACCTCGCCTTGTTCAGATATTGCCAAAGTCTCTAACAAACCGTCTTCAGGAAGAATCAAATTGGGTTCCATTAAATATCCGTTGCTGGTTACAACCTGTCTTTGACTGTCAATCTTAAACGCTCCGTCTCTGGTATAAGCAAAAGAACCGTCGGGCAGTTGAACCTTGAAAAAACCTACGGTATTTGAAATGGCCATATCAAGCTTATGGCCCGTAGCCTGCAAGTTTCCCATTTCCTGAAACATTTTCTGCGTTGCAGCGGCTCTAACGCCGTGACCCACGCTTACTCCTGTGGGAATCTCAGATACCGCTGTCGCCGGAGTTCCGGCTAATACCTGATGCTGATAAATTAAATCTTCAAAATCTACCCTTCCCTTCTTAAAGCCTGTCGTATTTACGTTGGCAAGGTTATTAGAAATTGTATCTATATTAAATTGTTGGGCGACCATTCCGGTTGCCGCTGTCCATAAAGATCGTACCATGATTAATATATCGGATTTTTAACGAAAAATTGAATTAAATAATTTTTTATCCATTGAGCATAAGAAATTATTTAAAAAATCATGGCCCGATATATAAAACAGCTTCAATTTCAACCAGCGCATTTTTGGGCAAAGCTGAAACCTCTATAGTCGCTCTAGCGGGTTTATGCTTAGAAAAAAATCTCGAGTATATTTCGTTAACCTGGGCAAAATCGTTCATGTTTTGAATGTAAATTGTGGTTTTAACGGTATTTTTCAAAGTTGCGCCGGCGGCTTTTATAATAGTGTCTATATTCAGCATAACTTGCTCTGTCTGCTCGATTATACCGCCCTCAATTATTTCGCCTGTTTCAGGAACAATCGGTATTTGCCCCGAAATAAAGATAAATCCACCGGCTTTTACGGCTTGTGAATAAGGCCCTATTGCCGATGGAGCGTCTTTTGTTGCAATGATATCAATCATAGTTATAATCCCTTTTTATGAATTTTCTAATTTTAGCTCAATATAAGCTAAGACTATTATTTTAGATAATTCTACAATCATATTTTTTTTATGGTGGCTGTTTTGATTAAATTAGTATATAATAAAAAACATGAAAGAACATTACAATTATCTAATAATAGGCGCCGACGCCGCCGGCAATTCGGCAGCCGGACAAATTCGAAGATTTGATAAGAACGGCTCTATAGCCATCATTGAAAAAGGAAGCATTATTTCATACGGAGCGTGCGGTCTGCCCTATTTTCTCGAAAATATCATTGAATCTACCCAGAAACTAATACATTTTACCGCAGAAGAGTATGGTAAAAGAATTAACGCGGATATTTTTATAGAGCATGAAGCTTTATCTTTAAACAGTCAAAATCAGACTGTGAAAATTAAAAATAATGAAAATAATGTTATAGAAGTAAAATATGACAAACTGATGATTGCAACCGGCGCAAAACCCGTCAGACTGCCTTTTATTGATTATTCCAGCGAAAGAGTCTTTGAGTTAAAAACGATTCCCGACGGCCAACAGATAAAAGAATTTATTCAAAATAAAAAACCAAAATCGGTTGCCATTATAGGCAGCGGATATATTGGCCTTGAATGCGCCGAGGCATTTAAAGAAAATGGTATTGAAACCCATATTTTTGAAATATATGATTTACCCATGCCTAAAATGCCCCAAAAAATGAGGGAAGATATACGAAAAAACATGGAAAAGAACAATATTATTTTTCATGGCGGCGCCAAAATAAATTCTGTAGCCTCTGATGAAGATAAAATACTAATTAAAACTGACAATGATGAATTAAAATTTGACTTTCTCTTATCTTCGATAGGCATCAAACCCAACACCGATTTCTTATTAGAATCGGGGCTGAAACTGGAAAACGGCGCCGTTTTTGCCGACTCTAAAGGCGAAACTTCGGTAAAAAACATTTATACCGGCGGCGATTGTTCTCTAGTTTATAATTACCTGCTTGAAAAACCAGTTTACTTTCCTTTGGGACATACGGCAAATAAACAGGGAAGAATTGCGGGCATGAACATGGGGGGACAAAATGCAGATTTTTTAGGCATTACGGGAACCCAGCTCTTTAAGTTTTTCGATAAGGTTTACGCTAAAACCGGGCTTTCTCAGGAAGAAGCCTCTCAAAACGGTTATAATGCGATTGAAGTATCGTCGATTCGAACGTCTAAAGCGGGTTATTATCCAAACGTTGAAAAGGTAAAAATGCAGCTTGTATTTGATAAAGAAACAGAAATAATAATCGGAGCCTCTTTAACGGGGCCGCTTGACAGTTATGGTTTAATCGATACGGCCTCGGCGTTAATTTATGGAAAATCGAAAATTTCAGATATAGCGTGGATGGATTTTTCTTACGCGCCGCCTTTTGCGCCCGTCTGGAACGCGTTGATATCAGCGGCGGGTAAAGCCAAAGAATAATTTTGTAGATTTGAAAATTAATTAAATTCAAACATTCTATCGAGAGCTTTTTTGGCCCTTATTCTGATATCTTCAGGCACGTCTATTTCATACTTCTCGTTTTTTAGAGAGTATAATACTTTTTCAAGAGTAATTTTTTTCATATGCGGACATGTTTGGCAAGTTGAAATAAACTCAGTTTCGGGGAAATCGCTCATTAGATTATCGCTCATTGAGCATTCAGTAAGAAGCATAACCCTTTTGGGTTTATTTTCTTCGATATATTTTCCCATTAAAGAGGTTGATCCGGTAAACTCTACTAAGGCGGTTACGTCGGGATGACACTCGGGATGCGCTATAATTGTGATTCCCGGATAATTTTTTCGGGCCAATTCGACGTCTTCTTCGGTGTAAAGTTCGTGAACCATGCATTTGCCCGGCCAGGTAATTAATTTTTTACCGGTCGCTTTTTGAACATTTCCCGCTAAATATTCATCGGGAATCATGATTACGGTATCAGAATCAATTTCTTTTACAATTTTTACAGCGTTTGCGCTGGTGCAAATAATATCAGATTCAGCCTTTACGTCGGCAGTACAGTTAATATATGTAACAATGGGAATATTCGGATGTTTTTCTTTAAGACTTCGAACGTCTTTTCCCGTAATACTTTCGGCTAATGAACATCCGGCTTCTAAATCGGCAATTAAAACTTTTTTTTCAGGATTTAATATTTTAGCGGTTTCGGCCATAAAATGAACCCCGTCAAATAAAATAATATCGGCGTCTGTTTCGGCGGCCTTTTTCGCCAACCCTAAGGAATCTCCCGTAATATCAGATATTCCGTAAAAAACCTCGGGGGTCATATAATTATGCCCCAGGATTATTGCGTTTTTTTGCTCTTTTAAATCGAGAATTTCAAGAATAAGCTTTTCATAACCCGCGATTTCATCAGGCGTTGAAAATTTTTCGATTCGCTTCTTTAACTTTTTCAAGTGTTCTTTTCTGTTTTCTGTTGATGCAACCATATAGATGAATTAAAAATATTAAAACACTGTGTCTACAATTTTTACTTTTGACAAACTGTCTTTTTTTTATTTTTTGACGCAATGATCATCACATTGCACCATAAAATAGAACAAGAAGAAATTGATAAACTTTTAGATTTCATCTCAAAGTCGGGTTATAAACCCAGACTTGTCAAAGGCGAACACAGTTCGATTGTCGAGCTTATCGGGCATGGAACGCTTGATATTGAAGACGTTAGAAAATTTGCATGCGTAGATAAAGTGCATAGAATTGAAAAACCCTATAAAAGAATAAGCTACGAAGGCGGCAGAAAACGCCATGAAATTAATGTAGGCGGCGTAAATATTGGCGGCAAGAAACTTGTCGTTATGATTGGCCCATGCGCCGTTGAATCTTATGAACAAACTGAAAAAGCGGCCAAACAAATCGCCGCCTTTGAAAAAGGCGATGAAATTGAAGGATATATTTTACGTGGCGGGGCATTTAAGCCAAGAACGAGTCCGTATGCCTTTGAAGGTCTCGGAGAAGAAGGCTTAAAAATACTTCAAGATGTCGGTAAAAAATACAGTCTGCCCGTAATAACTGAAGTTATGTCGGCCAATGATGTCGATCTTGTAAATCGATATACCGATATTCACCAGGTTGGCACCAGAAATTTTCAAAATTTTAGATTATTAGACGCTTTAGGCGAAGTAAATAAACCTGTCTTATTAAAAAGAGGCATGAGCGGAACCATCGAAGAATTTCTGCTTTCAGCCGAAAGAATCGCCGCGAAAGGAAATCCCGACGTTATTTTATGCTTAAGAGGAATTCGAACATTTAATGACGCTTATAGAAACGATGTTGACGTTGCCGATGTCGCGCGAATCAAACAGCTTTGCAATTTACCCATTATCTTTGATCCGTCTCATTCTACAGGAAACAGAGATACTATTATTCCCGTTTCTATGGGAGCCGTAGCCATGGGCATGGACGGTTTACTGGTTGATTTACACCCAAACCCTGAAGAAGCCTTAGTTGACGGCGCTCAGGCTCTTTGGCCGGCGATGGGAGAGGCTTTAATTAAATCGGTTAAAATAATTAAGAAAGCGCAATTAGAGGCGTCAACGCATTATATTACGGCTGAAGAAGCGCGGCATAAACAAATGCATCCTTAAAAAACATTGAACTGCGATATTTGCAATATTAAAATCTTGGAACATTCAAAATCTGAGAATTTTAAATATTGCAATAAATGCGGGTTATTGTATAATAAAAAAGCTAAAAAAACGGTTTATAATGAAACTTATTTTAATGACGAATATGAAAATCAATACGGAACATCATACATTGACGATAAAAGCCAAATTCAAAAGAAAATGCTTGCAAGACTTAAGAAGGCAGAAAAATATATAGGCGCAAGTAAAAATCTTAAACTATTAGATATAGGTTCGGCTGCGGGTTTTTTTCTTGAAATAGGTCAAAAGAAAAATTATTCCGTTGAGGGTTGGGAAATTTCTTCTTTTATGGCAAAATATGCCAATAAAAACGGATTAAAAACAAAATGCGGAGAAATACAAAAGCTTTATAAAAGCTGGCAAAAAGAAAAAAATAAAGCCTATGATATTGTTTCGGCTTTTTATGTAATCGAACATATGAACAACCAAGATTTTTTATGGAAGATGTTTTCAAATATAATAAAACCAGAAGGATTATTGCTTTTGACCCTGCCTTCATATAACGGGCCAATGTATCGGTTCCATTTTAAAAAATGGGAAAAAACGCATCCGAAAGACCATTTTGTCGATTATTCTAATAAGGTTTTAAAAAATATTTCCAAAAATTACGGTTTCAAGCCGCTTTTTATCAAACCCGACAGTCTTCATCCCGAAAGGTTCCCTTTTCATAAACTATTTTCTTATTTTTACAAACGAATACAAAATATTTTTTGTTTTTCAGATACGATTTATGCCGTATTTAAAAAATGCAATAATCGTTAATATTATATATGTTAAAGCAATTGGAGAAAGATAATATCGCATTTCTAGAAGATTTTCATGAGATTAAAGCAGAATTGTTTTATTATCTCTCAGACTTTCAAAAAAATATTTTTGAACTAGAAGAATTATATCTTAAGAACCTTTTAACATCTGATAAAGAACAAGATTTATATCCAAAGAATGAAAATTCAAATGAAATACCCGCTTCTGAACCTGAAATTCTGGAATTTTTTCTAAATGAAGATATTAAAAATTCTATATTAAAAAAGATTAGAAATACAAAAATTTCTGATAATAAATTTTTAATTGAAGCCTTTGGCTTTACAGATGAAAATCAACCTGAAAATATCGCTCTAAACTTTGAAGACAATATAATTGAAGAAGAATTAAACATAATCGACAATAAACTTCAAGTTTCAATCGAATCAGGTTTATCGTATCTTATTCAAAGCGCTTATATATTAAGCCGTTATCCGGCGATGGTTTCGTATCAAATAGACAAAGATTTTGAATCAAAATATTTTGATTTAAAGAGTTTTCAATATAAAGATCTCGCTTATTTTCAAAAAATTCTGCTTTCCAGAAAACCGTCTTTGGGTCTTAAATTTTTAGAAGAGACAGGCGTATTAAAGTCGATTCTTCCTGAATTGACCGATTGTATTGGCGTTGAACAAAACCGCTTTCATTTTTTTGATGTTTTTCACCATTCAATTTTAGCCTGCGACGGCATTCAAAAACCCGATTTGATTTTAAGATGGGCGGCATTATTGCACGATATCGGCAAAGTACAAACGCGAATGATTAAAGATAATAGCGAATCTTCTTTTCATAACCACGAATTTGTATCGGCTAAATTAACCGTAAGAATCATGAAGCGCATGAATATAGAAAAAGAAACGGGCATAAAAGTGAAATTTCTGGTTAGAAACCATATGTTTCACTATACCAACGAATGGACTGACAAAGCAGTTAGACGATTTTTAAAAAGAGTTCCGCGAGAAAGTCTTGAAGATCTGATTACCTTAAGAATGGCCGATAGAATAGCTACCGGCAAAAGAAACAATTTTCCCAGAGCGCTACAGAAACTTATAGAGCATATCGACGAAATTTATGCGGAAGAGCAAAAGATGAAAATAACCGATTTGCAAATAAGCGGGCATGATTTAATAAAACTTGGGATTCAACCGGGGCCCAAAATGGGGAGTATATTGAAAAGTTTGTTAAATGAAGTCAAAGACGAGAATATTGATAATGAAAAAGATTTATTACTGAAGAAGGCCCAGAGACTCTTAATAGATGACCAGGAATAAAAAATCTGAAAAAACAATATGGATTGCCGCGGGGGGTACCGGCGGGCATATCTCTCCTGCGGTATCCCTCTCTGAAAAATTTATTTCAAAAGACTGGCAGGTCATTTTTTTTACATTGCAAAAAGATTTAGATTATCCCGATATTCGAGATTTAAATAACAATAAAAAAATTGAATTTGTGGCCTATCCGGCGCCAAAGCTTCCAAAAGGAATAAAAAGCCTTATAATGTTTATAAAAAAAATGATATCTTGTCAAAGAATATTAAATCAATGGAAAACATTGTATCCCCCCCGGTTTGTTTTAGGTTTAGGCGGTTATCCTTCGTTTCCTCTGTTGTTTTGGGCCAAAAGAAAAAAACTGCCTTATTTCTTAGCCGAACAAAACGCCGTTTACGGTCGCATTACAAAATTGATGAAAAAAGGAGCAAAGCTTTTATTTTTATCTTTTCCGAAAGAAAACCTGCAAGTAAACGAAATTGTGACGGGAAATCCTATTCGAAAAATATTTAAAAAATATAAAATCAAAAAAGCAAGCCCTAAAAAAAGCGATATAAAGAAAATATTAATGATTGGGGGAAGTCAGGGCGCCAAAGACATGAACCGGTTATTTTTAGAAATAATAAAAGACCCTTTTTTTGATAAATTTCTCATAACCATATCGACAGGGCAAAAAGAATATTCACAACTTGCGAAATATTCTTCAAAAAACCGTATTATTTTTGATTTTATCGTAGACATGCCCAATGAACTGCAGAAAAATAACTTGATTATATCAAGGGCCGGCAGCGGTTCTGTTTTTGAGATATTGTGGGCAAAGAAACCGGCTGTTTTCTTGCCGTATCCTTTTGCCGTTTATAATCATCAAAAAGAAAACGCTTTAGCGATTAAAAAAGAAGGTTTGGCCGAATGTATTGATTTACATCCTTTTGATTCTATATATGCTAAAGAACAAATAAAAACCCTCATTGAAAGTAAAAAACTTTTTGATATGGCTGAAAAATTAGAAAATCATATCTTTTCGCTTGAAGCCGAAGAAATCATTTTTTCAGAAATTGATAAACTTAGTACATAGTTTTTTTTATTGAATTTCATCATGTTGTCGTAGTAAAAATGTTTACATACTAAAAGCCGATGCTTACTTGCCCATAATGAAAAAAATATTTTTAATATATATTTTGGTTTCAATAATACCGGTATATTCTCAAACCATCAATAAAGTTGTCGCCGTCATAGGCAATAAACCTGTTACAAATTATGATCTTGATAAACAAGTAAATCTTTTCAGAGAAAAGTTAAAAAAAAATAAAAAAATAAAAATCAATAAAAAACTGGAACATGCCGCGTTAGATAATTTAATAGAAAAAGAAATTATAAATTATCTTGGCGAAAAAGAATCTATTCGTATCGGTTCAGAAAAAATCGACGAAGTTATAAAAAATCAAATGGAAGCTCAGGGAATTCAAAATGAATCAGATCTTGACAATATATTAAAAAAGACCGAAGGCGTCTCGCTAACGGAATATAAAAAAGAACTGGCCTTTGAGTTAAAAAAACAAAAGATAATTCAAATTAAACTTCATGTAACGCTGCCGACTTCTCAGCAGATACAAGATTGGTATACAAAAAATAAAAAATCTATTGGCGAAAAAGTATTATTGAGGGTTATAACAAAAGAATATAAAAAAGGAGACGTAAAAGACGAGCTAAGAGCGAATAAAGAAATAAACAAGGCCAGAAAAGAAGCCTTAAAAGACTTTGACAAAACCGCTAAAAAATATTCTGATCACCCTTCAAAAAATAACGGGGGTCTTTTAAATTGGATTGCGCTTGGCGATATCGCCCGTTCAGATCGTGTACTGGCGGGGGCCGCTAATAACACAAAAAAAGGACAGGTTTCGCAGGTTTTTGTCGGCTCTAGCGGATATTATATTATTAAAATTGAAGATAAGAAAGATATTTCTTTAGAAGAAGCTTATGATTTAATTCGGTCTGTATTATACCAGGAAAATATGCTAAAAGACTATGAAAAATGGATCATACAACAGAGAAAGAATATTGCCGTTAAAATCTTTCTTGACGATTACCGCGAATAAGCATAATGCCTGATAATAGCTTAAAAGAACAATATAACAACGAAGAACTGGCTTTTCTCGTTTACTTAAACGCCCATACATGCGATTTTATTTTAGATATTTTTGAAAATAAAAATTCTTTTTGCTCTGTCGAAAATTTTCTATATTTAACGGATATTTTCATTAATAAATTCAATGGATCTAAAAATCTTATTTTTCTCGCATGCGCCAAAGAAACGCCTCTTTTTAAGCGTCTTGTGCAATCTGAATCAAATATTAAAATAACCGATTATAAACATGAACTAGGTCTCATTAAAGATATATTCGAGAAAAACAATAAGGTTAAATATGTGGCTTTTTTTGAAGGTATCAATCCCCTCTTTGACTTAAGTTATTCGGCCAGACTTTTTAACGCGCAAAAGCTATATGACGCCGATTACGCGTATTTTGAAAATATTCCTTCGGGAATTTCGCCCGTTTTTTTTGGCAAAACCATACTAGAGCAGTTTTCTATTGAAGATGAAAATGGTTTCATACCCGACGATTTACCTGTTCCTTTAAAAACGTATATTGAAAAAAATCTGAATAAATTTCACGCTGAAATAGATTTTATAGAACCCGACCTTAGAATGCTTAGACTTGATTTCTCATGCGCCAATAGTCGTTCTTTCATAAAAACATCGGCTTTAGCAAAAGAGATAAAGAATATCGAGAAACCTTTTGACGAAATAGAAAATATTTTATCGGCAAAACCTTCTATCTTGTTTAACCTTCCCTCATATTTAGAAGTGGAGCTTACAACAAAATGCCAATACAACTGTACATTTTGCCCCAGACAAATAAAAAAACCCGCTGACATAAGCATGACAGAAGAAAATTTTGAAAGTATTCTTGATTTTTTTTCAGAAAGCATGAATGATACGTCAATATGCTTAGGAGGCTTAGGCGAACCCCTGGAACATGAAAATATTGAAATATTCTTAAATAATCTTTTCGATAACGAAAAAGTAAAATATATAATACTTGAAACAAACGGTCTGTATCTTGATAAGATTTTTTCGCTTTTAGAACACAAAAATATACATAAATTTAGAATTCTGATAAATTATAACGGCATTTCAAATTACGAGAGCATTCACGGAACCGAAATTGAAAATAAAAATAAAGTTAATGAAAACCTTAAAAACTTAACAGAAATATTCAAAAATAATGATTATGATTTTAAAGAAAAAGTATACATTCAAACTTTAAAAATTATTGATAATGAAAATGATATAGACGAGATTTTTGAATTATGCGAATCGTTAGGCATATCATTTCTTCTGCAGAAATACAACAGCTATATTCATAAAATGCCCGAAAAAAGAGTTTCAGATATGACGCCTTTAGAAAGAAGTCCTTGCTGGCATTTGCGAAGAGATATGTTTATTCGGGCCGACGGCGCGGTTTCTTTGTGTAAACAAGACATTGAGAATAACGTTATTTTAGGAAATATCTCCAAAGAAAGTGTCTTAGAAATACGTAAAAAAGCCTCTTCTTATTGGGAAAAAAATTTTGTGGGCGGCTTTGAAGAAATTCCCGATTGTAATAAATGTGACGAATATTTTACCTTCAACCTGTAAAGAAAATCCTTTTTATTTTATTATACAAGCCAGATTGTCGTCGAAACGACTTCCTGAAAAAGTTCTAAAGAATATCGGCTCTCAAAATCTGCTCGATCATATTATTTATCGATTAACAAGATTGCAGATAAGAAAAATATCATTGCTGCTATTCCTTATGGCGACGATAAATTAGAAAAGTATTTTATAGAAAATGAAATACAAACCGTAAACGGCGATAATAAGAATGTTCTTTCAAGGTTTTTACTGGCGTCGCAAAAAATACCCGATAGTAGTTACATATTTCGCATAACGGGAGATAATCCGTTTATTGATATAAACGCCATAAACTTATTATATAAACACCTATTAATAAAAAAGGCTGATTATTCTTATACTCAAAATATGCCCCTGGGAATGGGGTGCGAAGCTTTTAAGAAAAAAGCGTTAATGAATTTAAATAATGAAATATTGCTTCCTCATCATAAAGAACATGTTACAATTTATTTTAGAGAGAACTCTGAGAAATTCCGTATAGCGCCTTTAAAAATGTATAAAACAAATTACGCAGAAATAATCAGAATGACTGTTGATCAAAATGAAGATTTAAAAATGGCTGAAAAAACATATGAATATTTCCAAAAACAAAACCTTCCCCGCTTTGGCGCCTCTGAAGTTATCGAATTGTTTAACACAAATCGGGAATTTTTCAATTGGAATAATCATATAAGTCAAAATTCTGCTCTTGTTTATGAAAAATAAAACAAAATCTGTTCTTATCATTACGGCTAACCCTCATGAACAAGGATGGGGACATTTAGCAAGAATGAAAATCTTATCGAGAGAATTAAATAAAAACAATATCCACAGTGATTTGATAACTTCAGATAATATAACGTCTTTAAATAGTTTTTTAAACTGCGATCTGGTTATTTTAGACGATAGAGATTCTGCTTTTCCTGAGCAATATTTGTTAAAGAAAAAGATTGCAATTGATAATCGCGGAATCGGCAGGTCGCAGGCCGATTTCATATGGGATACGCTCCCCCATTTTTCAATGTCTGGCGAAGAGTTTTTACTGTGCCTTGATAAGATTCTCTTGCATCCGAAAATCAGCAAGCTTCAATCAAAATCGGTTTTCGCCAGAATAAATAAGATCGAAAAAACAAAAAATCAATATGATAAAAATAAATTATCTCATGAACAGTTTATAGAAGAAATAATAAAATCTACGATAATTGAATGTTACTTTGGACAAACCTTGTTCGAGTCTATTTATCTTGGCAAAGAAATCAGGTTATACGATATCGGCGATTATCATAAGAAGCTTTCAAACTGGTTTTTAAAAAAATGGAACTCTCTTTCAAATGAAAAAAAATTAATCGATGGAAAAGGTCTTAAACGACTGGTCGATTTTATAATCAATATTTAGTAAAATATTGATTATTTTATTTCTTTAACAAAGGGAAACCCTGCTCTTCTCTTATTTGAACATATCTTAAGGCTATTTGTTTGGCTAAATTTCTTACGCGGGCTATATAATGAACTCTTTCGGCTGCAGAGATAGCCGATCTGGCGTCTAAAAGGTTGAATGCATGACTGCATTTTAATAAATAATCATAAGATGGCAGCACAATCTTTTGCTCGTGACTTAATATATTTTTTGCTTCTTCTTCATAATCATTAAACCATTGAAAAAGCTTTTTAGTATCGGCTATTTTAAAATTATAATGCGAAAACTCATATTCTGTTTGCTTGTGTATGTCGCCGTATTTGGTATCTTTGTTCCACATTAAGTCGTAAACATTTTCGACATTTTGAAGATACATGGCAAGTCTTTCAAGACCGTAAGTCAATTCGACCGTAACCGGTTTTAAAGAGATAGAACCGCAGGTTTGAAAATAGGTAAATTGGGTAACTTCCATTCCGTTAAGCCAGACTTCCCAGCCCAGACCGCTTGCGCCTAAAGTTGGCGACTCCCAATCGTCTTCAACAAATCTTATATCATGTTTTTCAAGATTAAATCCCAACGCTTTTAATGAACCTATATAAATTTCCTGAGAATTGGGCGGCGAAGGCTTTAATATTGTCTGATACTGATAATAATGTTGAAGCCTGTTTGGATTCTCGCCGTATCGACCGTCGGTAGGTCTTCGAGAAGGCTCTACATAGGCGGCGTTATAGGGTTCAGGACCCAATACTTTTAAGAATGTATGAGGGTTAAAAGTGCCCGCTCCCGCTTCTAAGTCATACCCCTGCACTATAAGGCAATTATTATCTGCCCAGTATTGATTTAGCGTTTTTATGATATCTTGAAAATACATTTTCTTTTACCAATACATCTTCTTTTTAATGTCATATTCATATTTTGACTCTGATTATCAATCAGTATAACCGATACATTGGCATATTTCCAGTCATTTTATTGACTTTTTAGACTAATTGCCTGCAGGCCATATTCATCTTGCAGGGTCATTATATTTCTTAGAGCCGTTATATTTACTATATCTTTTTTTTGATAAAAAGACAATCCTTCTTTTTGAAAAATATAATAATCATTTTGTCCCCATAAAATAACAGATTTTTTAATGTTTATCGCTCTATAGTCGTCGATATTTACGGAGTTTTCTCGATATTCCGATAAATTTAGTTCATATTGAATATTATCGCTAAATATTTTTACCCGATTATCGGGCAGCATAATCAAAACATACTCTTCTTGGTTATAGGCTAAAGGCAGGGTATCTGAATATACTTTGTCTAGTATATATTCGGATATAATTTCATATTTTATATTTTCATTTTCTTTTTCTGGAAGCAGAAGTTTTGCCGTTAATATTACATCCGTAGTTTTTTCAATTACTTTATCTTCATGATCTTTTATTTTCACCGTCATTTCGGCTTGAACGGCAAAATTTTCATTTTCAAAATCACAGCTTATACTTTTTACCGGAACTCCCAATGAAATTCTATATTTTTTAGGTTTATTTGGAGAGATAAAAACAATATCTCCGTCTAAAAAAACTGCGCATATTTGTAAGGCGAAACTTTTATCATTAGAAATTTTATAGTCGACTAAAAGCATACCTTCAACGTCTATCAAAGGCTGCAATCCCGGTTTTAGTATATGCGCCCTTGAGTGATCTCCGGCCAAAGCAAGTATCCATGCTCCCGTAGAAAAACTTTGCAAATAATGGGAGCTTTCTTTTTCAAATAAAAAATCCCCTTTTTCGTCAAAATAATAAACATATCTTCCTAATCGCGGGTACCAAATAAAAAAATTCCCGTTAACAGGATAAGTGATAAATCCGTCAGAATTGGGCCAAGATTTCAACGCTCCCTCGGGAAGTTCCGGTTTTTGAGGCGGCAATAAGAATTTTCTTTTCAGATGAGCGTTTGAGTTTATAGTATAGATTTCATAATTTTCTTTGTTTTCGACATCAAACGTAAAATTAGAAAAAGAATCTATTTTTTTTGGAGGATATATTGATTTTGATTCTTTAACAATTGAATATCTGAATAATTCTTTTATTTCGACAGATGTATTATATTCTGAAAAAGGTATATGAATTATAATGTATGATAAAAAAAACGCAGTAAACACAAAAATGGGATGTACAAAATAGCGTAAAAACCTCATTTTTTAGTTGAAATTCTTTTTTCTTTTTCATGCCTTAAGTGCGTAATATATGAACCGAATCTTTCTCTAAATAATTCATATGAAAATATGAAATATTCATAACCCTGTTCGGTTAAAAAAAGCTGGCGATTATGACTAAATCTTTCTTCAGCCGATTCATTTGTAATAACCGAATAAAATATGGCCTTATTATTGTCGCCCTTGGGTCGCAAAACTCTTCCTAGTCTTTGGGCCTCTTCCTGACGGCTTCCAAAAGTACCGCTAACCTGAATGGCTATATTAGCGTCTGGCAAGTCAATTGAAAAATTCGCCACTTTTGATACAACCAATACAGAAATTTCCTGATTTCTAAATTTGTTATACAGTTCTTCTCTTTCAGGCAGCGTCGTTTTACCTGTAATTAGCGGCAGATTAAATTTTTTAGCTATTTTACGTAACTGATCTAAATATTGCCCAATTACAAGTATCTGATCTTTTGTGTGCCTTTTCAGCAGCGTTCCAATGACTCTGAGTTTTTCAGGATTTTCTGACGATAGTCTGAATTTTTCTCTATCATCGGCGACTGAATACATTCCCCTCATCAAAGATCTCATTGGCGTGCGAATTTCAACGCATTCGGCTTCTGCAATCCATGATTTTTTTTCAAGTTCTTTCCATGGTATATCAATTTTTTTTGGTCCTATAAGCGAAAAAACGTCTTCTTCTAATCCGTCTTCGCGAACCAAAGTAGCCGTAAGCCCTAAACGCCTTTTGGCCTGAAGTTCGCTTGTCATTCTAAAAACAGGCGCAGGCAAAAGATGAACTTCGTCATAAACAATCAAACCCCAATTGTTGCTTGAAAATATATGAAAATGAGTAAATTCGCCGCCTTTATTTTTTCTGTGAGTTATTATATTATATGTTGCAATTGTAATGGGCTTAATTTCTTTTTTATCTCCCGAATATTCGCCAACATCTTCTTTGGGGATATCTGACTTATTTAGTATTTCGTTTTTCCACTGGCGAATTGAAAGGGTGTTTGTTACCAAAATAAGCGTTTGCGTTCCGACTTCATGCATTGCCCCTAGACCAACAATTGTTTTGCCGGCGCCGCAAGGCAAAACCACCACGCCGGAACCGCCTTCTAACGAGCCAGAAGCATAAAAGGCCTTAATTGCGTCTAACTGATAGTCTCTAATATGAAATGGCATTCCGTCTGGAGTTGATTTTTTTAGATTAAATTTATAAGCGTTACCCGCGTCGTATCCGGCTAAGTCTTCAACAGGAAAACCAAGCTTTATCAAAGCTTGTTTTATATGCCCTCTGAAGTCTTCTTTAACATATAAAGTCTTAGAATTTTTTGGCCCTTCAATAAACGGTTGAACTTTTTTATTTCTGCTTATCTCTTTAATATAATTTTCTTCTTTTGAGGTTAGTACAAGCGATTTATTCTCGTCCCGTTCTAACTTTAATTTACCGTATCTTGAAATCTGGGTCGCAATCATTGAATTTACAATCTGTGGAACGGGATATTTGGAATATTTATAAAGTATATCAATTATTTTTTCAGATTTAAATTTGCTAGCGGCTGCGTTCCATAGAGAAAGAGGCGTTATTCTGTAAGTATGAAGGTATTCGGGAGATTTTTCAAGCTCGGCAAAATGTGCGATAGAATCTCTTGCTTCTTCAAATAAAGGGTGATCGACTTCTAAAAGCAGAGTTTTATCTGATTGTACAATTAACGGTTTTGAATCTGTATCCATTTTTATGAAATTGATTTGCTCTGTCTAAAACAACAATTTACTCAGGTTGTCCAGCATTATTTAATTTCAATTTGATTTTTAAGAAATTGTATGCTTATAATTAGCAGGGCGGTCTAGGCTCTATGACCATAAATCTTAAAACGGGCCGTCATTTTATAAAATGAATGAAATGTATTGACATATTGAAGCAGACAAATGAGTTGTCTTATAAAGGCATCAATAAATGACAATTGAAGAAAATAATTCATCTAACAACGAAACAGAAAATCAAATGTCGCAAAGCGAAGAAGAAAGCAAGATTGTCTTAAAGGCAATTAAGGGCAGGTTTCATGCTCCCAAAGAACAATACTATGGTATATCTCTTTTCATGATCAATAACGATTTAAAGCATATTGATTCGGCGTCTACAGTTGTTTCGGGATATTCAGAAATATACAATATATCGCTTCTTGACGGGTGGAAGGCCCTTGAAGAAAAAATTCAAAAGGTGAGATACGAGGGACAATATGCGAAAGCCGTTACAAACGATTTGCAGGATAATTTTAAATACTTGATATTAGACTCTGATTTTTCAAATGAATTTATCGAAAATGTACTTAAAGACAATAAAATTGAAATATTAGAAATGTTAAAAGAAAAAATTCAAAAGTCAATTCATGACGAAAACTTAAAACTTGAAATTGAACTTGAGAATATTACCCAAAAAGATTTAAATACGAAACCTAATGACGATGAATCAAACGAATCTTCAGACGATTCAGAAGGGGTCTTTTTAAATGTAAATCTTGTTTTGGCCCCCGTTAACGGTAAACTTGTTAACGATTTAAAAACCGGCGAAACTATAATGGTTCGTATTGTTCCCGATAACGATAAAGCAAATTATTATATAGATTTGTTAAAGTTAAGAAAAGAGAAAGGCATTATGCCTGCGCCTGCTAAAATATTAAAAATAGAGTCTTCCAGCAAGGGAATAAGACTATTACTAAACCTTACAGACGGCGTCTATGCTAATGTTCTTGAAGAAGAAAAAGTTTTGGTACGTATATATGACCCTGTAAAAGATAATCCCAATGAAAATCAAAAATCTAAAGAAAAAGAAACCCCAAAAGAACAGGAAAAGGTATTTAAGAATACAAAGAAAAAAGAGAAATCAGTAATCCCTTTTATTTTGGGGAGCGCTTTTATTTTAATCTTACTTATATTAATGCTCACTTACGTTTTATCGATGTAAGCATAAGAATTAAATCGAGATATGAGAATCTTTTTAAATAAGATTAAATACATTCTAGGAGCGTATTCTGTTCTTCTTTTTTTTGGTTTGCTTGTATCAAGCCTGATTATAAACCCCATTGTAATATATCAAATTAAAAATCCTTTTATTTTTGTATATGTTTTTTTAAGTTTATTTATAGTGGTGAAAACCATTGTTTTTTTGCTTTATATTCAAAAAAATATCTCTGTTCAACTTAAAGACGATTCATTAAAAAATGAGAAGCTAATCATATTTAAAAACCTTATCTACGAAGTGATAAAATCATTAAAAACTAAATTGAAAAATTTTAGTATCTTTCTTTTATATCTTATTATACTGGCAATATTCGTTTTCATAACCGTAGTTATCTATTATCTGAATAAAAATACAATAAACTAAAGTATCGATGAGAAAAAAACTTTTTACAAAAGGCGATTTAAACGCTTTTTTTGCTCTTTTTTTAGATAATCTGGTAAATCTGGTGATTTTAACGGGAATATTAGCCGGAGTTTTTGGTTTTCCCTTAGAAATTATTATGACTAAAATGATTCCGGGAACGGCCATGGGCGTTTTCATAGGCAATATCATTTATTCGCATATGGCCTATAAACTTTATTTAAAAACAGGGAATGAAAATATAACCGCTATACCCTTAGGGCTAGACACTCCTTCTACAATCGGCATTGCGTTTGCAATTTTAGGGCCTTCATTTCTGACATTTCAGCAGCATCTGGCGCCACATGAAGCCGCTTTAAAATCATGGCATGTTGGTATGTCTGTTATGATTTTGATGGGATCTTTAAAAATTGCGGCATCGTTTATAGGGCCTAAAATTCAAAAGATCGTGCCAGAAGCGGGGCTTTTAGGTTCGCTAGCGGGCATAGGTCTGGTCTTTTTAGCGGGTAATCATATGATTCAAATTATGCAGGCTCCTTTTGTCGGTCTTGCCTCGCTTATTATCATAATGATAACGTTAATCGCAAAATATAAACTCCCGTATAGGCTTCCCGGGGCCGCTGTTTCTGTTTTGGCCGGTACAATTATTTTTTATATAATGGGAGCATTTGGCATTATGGGAACCGAAATACCGCAGCTTAAAATTACTGAATTTGCATTGCCTGTGCCAAATCATGAGGGTTTTACTGCATTATTGGAACATGGTTCAAAATACTGGCTGCTGGCTCTTCCGTTTGGGTTATTAACCGTTGTTGGCGGCATTAACGTTACTGAAAGCGCTCGCGTGGCGGGAGATAATTATAACACAAGAGATATTCTATTAACAGAGGCATTTGCAACCCTTATCGCGGGCATTTTTGGCGGCGTTAGTCAAACAACGCCATATATAGGACATTCGGCCTATAAGAAGATGGGAGCGCGGGCCGGATATACATTTTTTACAGGCATTTTAATTGGCTTAGGCGGTATTTTAGGTCTTTTAGCCCTTATGGTAAAGCTCATTCCCGAAGCCGCTTTCTACCCTATTTTGGTTTTTATCGGCCTTGAAATAACTTCTTTGGCTTATCAAATGAGTCCCGTTCAGCATAATATGGCCGTAAGTTTTTCGTTTATTCCGACAATTTTATATTTTGTTTATATTAAAGTAAAAGGTTTATATGAAAATATTTTAATTAGCCAAACGAAAATTATATCGCAGCTTCCCCAAAATACTGAATCTGTTAAAGTAATGATTGATTCTTTGATTCCCCTAAGCGTCTCATATGAATATCCATATTTACAAGCTGTTTCACAGGGGTTTATTATAACATCTATGATATGGGGTTCCATTTTGGCCTTTATAATTGATAGAAATATTAAAAATGCCGCAATTACCTGTTTTATAGCGGCTGTTTTTTCTTTTTTTGGATTTATTCACTCGGCAACCTCTACGGGAGAGATTTATCTTCCATGGATCTTAAATGACCCGAATCTTATACCTTACAAGTTTTCTTTAAGTTATCTTTTTGCGGCTTTTCTACTCATGTCTTCGAGAAAGTTATTAATAAAATCAAATGCAGATCATATCTGACCTAGAGGGCTTTTCGCCAAACTGGAAATCTTGCGCTTTAACTTTAGGCGATTTTGACGGTTTTCACCAGGGTCACAGAGCTCTGATATCAAGAATGATAGCAATTTCAAAGGAGAACAAGGTTCCAGCTGTGCTTCTTACTTATGATCCATCGCCCAAAAAGGTACTGCAAAAACTAAAATTTGATACGCAAATTTATACGCGCGAAGAAAAAATAATATTGCTTCAGAATTTTCTTTTAAGGGCGTCAGTTTTTCTTCCGTTTAGCAAGCGTTTAAGCTTAATATCGGCCGCCGATTTTTTAGAAAATATTTTATTAGATTCGCTTCATGCTAAATATATACTAGTCGGATATGATCATCATTTCGGACACAACCGAAAAGGAAATTTTGAATATCTTCTAAAAGAATCAAAAAAGTACAAATTCAAAACCGAAACCATAAAACCCATGAACTACAAAAGCATGCCCATCTCGTCTAGCTTGATAAGAAATTTTTTGAAAAATGGAGAGATTGAAAAAGCAAATATTTTATTACAGGCTCCATTTTTCATCATGAGTACGGTTATTGTGGGCAAGCAAAGAGGTCTTGGAATTCCTACGGCGAATCTACATATTTCTCCGGAAAAATTACTGCCTAAGGAAGGCGTGTACCAAGGCGTTGTCTTATACGGAGGAAAAAAATATAAAGCTGTTGTAAATATAGGCTTTAACCCAACCTTTTCGAATATTGACCTTTCCATTGAAGCGCACATTATAGATTTTAGCGAAAATATATATGGTCAAACAATTCAGTTATATTTCTTAAAACGCCTAAGAGAAGAAAAAAAATTTATAAATCTTAGTTCTTTAAAATCTCAGATAGAAGACGATATTAAGCGCGCTAAAACCATGAATATTGATATGTTTTGAACATTTATATTTTCTTTTTTTTTTTAGATTGGTTTACGCATGGGTAAATAACTTAAAAAAAAATCAGTTTTACCGATAATTTACCATGAACTTAATTATTGATAAAAAAGAAAACGAAACAAATGTCAAAAAACGAAAAGACAGTTTTTCAGAAATCATTAATCACAAATCAAACTTCAACGTCTTACCATGCGAAGGAATATATAAATTATCCTCTGAGACAGATAATATTACCTATAGTTTTTGCGATTCAGATTACTGGAATTGTCCCAATAAAAAATGCATAATGCATTTAGTTTGACGCAAAAATCAGTTTTTTGCCGAGATGACGCTCACGATTCCCGTAATATCGCTGTCGCCTGAAATTGAATTTAACTGAGAAGAAACTGAATTTAAAATATCGAGAAGCGTATGCTTTGAAGAGCTGCCGCTATTTAATATATCAAATGATTCTATCGGGTTAGAAATATTTTTTTTAATTAATTTCAATGCCTGCGGACAAATTAAAACAATTTCAGTATCGTTTTTTATCGGTATACTTTCAATCTCAGAAAAATTTGCAGAAAAATGCTCGTTGCCTGTAATGATTTTATTTAATTTTCTTTTTTTATCTATTTCAAATAAATCAATATTGCCGGTTTTAAAAAATCCCCCCTTTTTTGCTTTAAAATCAAGTCTTCCCAGAAGCATTGATGGCGCAAATTGAGTTAGGCCCCTGAATTCTTTATGTATTGCTTTTGCAATTTTATCTTGTTCAACTCCTTCACGCGTCATCACATAAAAAAGTTCTTGAATACGATGCTTCCAAATAGTAGATTCAATCGATAAAGTTTCAAAGTGACCCAGTAAAAAATCGCAAAACCCATTATTAGAATTCGCCGCAAAAAAACTTTCTAAATTTGCCGAAGGATCTTTTGGGTATAATAATATTTCGACATTTTGCATTTTAGTAAAAGGTTTTTCAAATAGTTTGCTTTGAAGGTATCTTATGATATCTTCTTCATTTTCAATAGATTTACTCTGCTCATGCCGAGATGATTTCAAGCCTTTATTTTTTTGATTGATTATTTCAGTAAAATAATCGGTAAGCATTCCTACTTCATCTTCGCTCTTCGACTTTATATTTGGTTTAATTCCATGATTTATATAGTTTTCGGCTCCATATAAGAGTCTGGCAAGAGACCTGTTAATGCGTCTTGTAAATATTAACGAAGAAATAAAAACAAGAAATGAAACAATAAAGGCTATCAAATAAAGGCTGATAACAATTTGATTTATTTTGTTATTTTTGAATTTTTCCGTTGAAACAAAAAGTTGATATCCTTTATTTTTGATATTGAAAGAAAAAAACAATTCAACATTGTTGTTTAAGAGATTTATATTGTTTTCTTTGAATATGTTTTGCTTATTTGTTAACAACCTTTCAATATCTTCAATATCTTTAAATTTTGTTTTTTTATTAACCATGGCTTTTTTAATCATATTTTGAATTTCAGGATTATTATGAAATACAGGTTGATTATCTGCCCATAAAATAATCATAGAACTTTCGGGAAAATCAAGCGATTGCACAAAATATTTAAAAGTTTTTAAAGAATTATCAGATTCAAGAGATTTTGCGAAAGATTTTTCCCAAAATAATGTTTGACTACGCCAAAAGTTATATAATAATTGAGTCTCTGATTTTTTAAGATATTGATGTACAATTACAGTAAAAGTCAGAGTAGAAATTAAAGTTATGACAAAAACGATTACTGATGTTTTTAACCCTAATGTAAGATTTTTCCATTTCATTTAATTTGAATTGAAGCTATACGATATCGTCTTTTCGCTTTTTTTTGCCGACAATCCATACTAAAATTGCCGAGATAAAAAACAATGTGATAAGCGGTATCATCATTGCCACCATAGAAACTGCGTCAGGCGGAGTTACCATTGCAGAGATCAATGCCGAAACCACAATGGCGCCTCTCCATGATTTTAAAAACAAATCAACATGTAAAATGCCCATTAAAGAAAGCATTATTGATATTATCGGCATTTGAAAAGCCAAACCAAACGCCATGTGAAAAGAGAAAAAGAAGCTTAAATAATCGGCTACCGTAAGATGAATTTCAGGTTTTACTAGCGTATTTTCAATCGCCATCTCGGGTAATGACCACTCAAAAATTAAATAATATGATACAATGGGCCATACAAGAAACCGAGCCGTAAACATTCCCGCCCAAAACAAGACTGCAGAAAACAATAGCAAGATATATCCGCCGATTTTAGAGGCCTTTTCAAGAGCAGGAACAATAAAACGCCAAATTTCAAAAAAAACAAAGGGAATAGCAAATAAGAAACCGGCAAAAATGACAGATTTAATTTGTATTAAAAAATTTTCAGGAAGTTTTGTGACGATAATTTTAAATACAACGTCCTTTTTTTTAGCCTCTTCAATTAACGAAGCGATGGGTCCCATTAAAAATTCCCATATAAAATCATAAAAGAAAAAGCTGCCTATCGCAAAAGCGACCACATATATAACAATTCGAATCAGTCTCCATCTTAATTCTTCAAGATGATCGCCAACGGGCATGTATCCCTGATCTTTACGCATCTTTTTTAAATATGCATCGGGAGATTCTCTTTTTTCTTGTACCTTGCGATCTACTTTGGCTTTGAAATCTTGAGCGTTTTCAGTATAAACGCCCCGTTTTTGAATTGTTTTCGCCTCTTTTTGAACTTTTTTTATTCTTTTTGGTTTGAGAGCCTCAGGGATTTTCTTTTTTGGTTTTAGTTTTTGGGCTTTTTCTTGTTTATTTTTTTGATTTGTATCTTTTGATTTGATTATTTTATTTTTTGTATTTTTCTTTTCAGGCGTTTTCTTTGCCGACTTTTTATCAGAAGCCATCTTTCTTTTTTATTTTGGCCTACAAGTAATGATTATATAAAATATTTCATTATATCTTATTTATCTTTTTTCTTTGTATCTTCTTTTTCTTGCTTTTCGCTTTCGTCTAACGACACAGAAGCCCCTGATATTCCTTTTTTAAATTCTGTAATCGCGCTTCCTATACTTCTGGCGACACCCGGTAGTTTTTTGCCGCCGAATAATATTAATACTATTAAAAATATTATGGCGAGTTCCCATGGGCCTAGTGATCCTATAAACATATAAAGGCATTAGGTTTTTTATATTCAGTTTGTAAATTATTATTTTCTAAAAATTTCTTGCATTATTGTTTCTTTATTTTTGATTTACCCATGAAATTAAAAATAAATTATTTTTTAATTAAAATCTTTTTAATCGGTTTAAGCATTTTTTTCTTAAATTGTAAAAAACAATATCCCGCGATGAATTATTTAAGCCCTTTGGTACGCGATCAGGAAGGTTTTTTGGACCCCGATACTTATCAGGTTATTGGCGTAGCGTATTCTCTTCCTGAATATATGCTTTTTGAAAAACAAGATTATTATCTTCCTGAAGAAATGGATACTGTATTTGATATTCAATTGGTAGAAAGTTTTAATAACCCCCCGCCTTCTCGAAAAATGGCGCGTAACTTAAGCCGGTTTCGCGATTTACTATCTCTTGACCTGACAAGTCTTCCTGAAAATAGTATCGATTTAAAAAAAATAGATTCGAAATTTAATGATTTAACCGCCTTAAAAAAACATTTAATGAAAAACGCCTGCAAAGCGGCAAATTTAAATGCTGTATATAGGTGGTTTTACCTTCATAGCGAAAAAAAAAATATAACGAAAAACGTAGCTCCATCCGCTAAAACCGCAAATTACGAAGAAAAAAAAGAAAATTATAAAGAATTTCCCTTAATATCTGGTTTTAATTCTAATCTTTTCCCGCCTGCCGGGTATTTTCGCGAAAATACTGAGGATGCTTTAAATAAATTGTATAATATGGGCAGGTTAGAAGAAATTGAATTTGAGCTTATTCAAAATATATATTCAAATACAAAACTTTTAGAGTGCAAATCGGTTTATCACGTCAAAAAGAAAGATTTACATTTATTTGCGGCTCATTTAAAGCATTAAAATGCGGCAATACCGCTACAAACATATAACAATCGACGCAATCTCAATAGGCGGCGTTGAAAACTGTTATCTTTTAAAAGACTATAAATTCGCCGTTGATATTGGCAGAGGACCGCAGCAAGTTATCGAGATTCCCAATATTTTTATAACCCACGGTCACCTTGACCACGCGGCGGGTATACCATATTACTTTAGCCAAAGATCTCTAAAAGGCAAAGAACCGGGAACTGTATACGTTCCAAAAAAACTAAAAAAACCATTAAACGCAATTTTAAAAAAGTGGCATAAAATAGAAGGTTTTCAATATTCAAATACGATAAAGGGTCTCAAACATCTTTCAACCGTTCCCTTAACTGAAGGATACTACATTAAATGTTTCGAATCTTTTCATCGAATTCCCGGATTATCTTACGCTTTAATGCGAAAAACCAGTAAATTAAAAAAAGAGTTTCTCAATTTGCCTGGGGAACAAATTAAGAAACTGAGAGAATCTAAAAAAGATATTTTTGACGCTCAGCATATTTGTGTCGCTTTTTTTTCTGGAGATACAACCATAGAAGTATTAGAGAAATATCCCGAAGCGCGCCAGGCAAAGGTATTGGTCATAGAATGCACTTATATTGACGATGCCCGTCCGATAGAAAGAGCGAGAAAATGGGGACACATCCATTTAGACGAAATTATTGATAAACATAAATTGTTTGAAAATGAAAAAATATTTTTAACCCATTTTTCAAGGCGATATCAGCCCTCTTACATTAAAGAAATACTTAACCAGAAATTACCGGATGAAATAAAAAACCGCATAGAACCGATTATTTTTTGACAACCTGTCTTCAATTATCAGTCAATCCCATGGGAAAAAAAACAGATATTAAAAAAGTTGTATTGGCTTATTCTGGCGGGTTAGATACGTCTGTTATTCTGCACTGGATAAAAAAAGAATACAACTGCGAAATCATCGCCTATTGCGCCGATATAGGTCAAGAAGAAGAATTAGACGGGCTTGAAGCAAAAGCTTTAAAAAACGGCGCTTCAAAAATGCTAATTCCCGATTTGACCGACGAATTTGCCGAAGACTTTATTTTTCCCATGATTCGAAGCTCGGCGATATATGAAATGAGGTACATGCTTGGCACCTCTATCGCGCGCCCCATTATCGCAAAGAAACAAATAGAAATTGCCTTAAAAGAAAACGCTGACGCGATAGCTCACGGCGCCACCGGCAAAGGAAATGATCAGGTTCGCTTTGAACTGGCGGTCATGGCTCTAGCGCCTCATTTGAACATAATCGCTCCATGGCGCGAATGGGAGTTTAAGGGGCGAAAAGATTTAATCGCATATTCACAAAGAGAAAATATTCCCATAACGGTTTCAGCCGAAAAACCCTACTCTATGGATAGAAATCTGCTTCATATATCTTATGAAGGCGGCATATTAGAAGATATTTATCAGGAACCAAAAGAAGATATGTTCATACTAACAAAATCTCCCGAAAACGCAAAGGATACGCCCGAGTATATTGAAATTGAATTTAAAAACGGAAACGCCGTAAAACTAAACGGATCGCCTGAAAAACCGGCAATGATACTAAAAAAATTAAATTTATTGGGCGCCGAACACGGCATCGGACGCGTTGATATTGTAGAAAACCGATTGGTAGGCATAAAATCCCGTGGAGTATACGAAACTCCGGGGGGAACAATTCTACAGATAGCGCATCGCGATTTAGAGTCTATTACCCTGGAACGAGATTTACAACATTTAAAAGACGAATTGAGCCTTCCCTATTCGCGGCTGGTTTACAATGGGCAGTGGTTTTCGCCAAAAAGAGAAGCTCTTCAGGCCTTTGTTGATAATACGCAAAAAATCGTTAACGGAAAAGTTCGCTTAAAACTCTATAAAGGCAACTGTACGATAGTGGGTAGACAATCTGACAATTCGTTATATAGTAACGATTTAGCTTCATTTGAAGAAGAAAATGTCTATGATCAAAAAGACGCCGAAGGCTTTATAAAGTTATTCGGGCTCACTCTAAGAGACAGTTATCGCCAATACATACAATAATCAATAAGTTTTTAACCATGACATCTTCAAAAGAAAAAATGCAAGCCTTTACCTCTTCTGAAAACTGGTATAGCATAAATTATCCAAGAATGTGGGATATGGAAGTATTTGACAATATTCCTTCTTTTTTTGACCCCATTTCAGGAAACGGAGCATTGCAGATATTTTCGACCAGATTAGGGCATAACTTGCCTGATGAAGATTTATTAAATAAATATCCTTTTTTGGGCGGCAAAACATTAACAGATAAAATGCTGTTATTCTTAGCGGAACAAAACGTAAATATTAAAGATATACAAATAAAAGAGTTTATATTGAATAATCAATTAGCTTCAGCGCATGAATTTTTTTCAGAAAATCGTTTTTTTATGGTATCGATGATGCAAAAAAAAGATATATTTTTGTTAATTCTTTATAACAGCTTAAAGGCTCCAAGCGATGAAGAAGCCGCAATAATTACAGAAATGGTGAAATCCATAAATATCATTGACAAACCCGAAGACGAATAAAGAATATAAACAATGCTCAGCGAGATACCCGAATATAAGTCGAACCATATCACCAATAAAGAAGATAACGATCCTATTCTTGACTATAAGCATATTCAAGAATCTGAAATTGAAAAATCAAAAATTACGCTTGGCCTAATACCCTTTTATGCCGTGAACAATGACGCTTATCTATCGCTAACGCTGCATCGTCTTGAAAACATGAGAGAATCAAATGAAAATCAGAATATGGGCGTACAGCATGTATTGCCTATTGATCCTTATAAATTCAGCAAAATCCATTTATCTAAAAAATTTCTTTCTGTAGCCAAAACAACATTTATAAATTTGCCTTCGGGCGCGGGCATTCGATGGATGTCGAAAAAATTAAAAAGAGAGCTTCCTGAAACCGTATCGACAATATCTTATGTCATGAATTTATTGAGACTGGCCCACGCGAAAAATTACAGTATATTTCTGGTTGGCTCTAGTTTGAGAATTCTTGAAAAATTATATTCAAACTTAAACCGCTCTTTTCCTAAGATTAGAATTGTGGGCAGACATCACGGATTCTTAAAAGGCGGGGCTCAAAAAAGGGTAATGGAAGCTTTGAAAAAAACAGATCCGCATATTATTTTACTGGGCATGGGTTTTAAAAAAGAAATGAAATGGCTTTATGAAAACAAAGACAAGCTCGGCAACTGTATTCTGGTAAGCATGTGCGGTTATCTTGACGTACTGGCAGGCGAAAGAAAAAAAGCTCCTAATTTTATTGAAACACGCAACCTTACCTGGTTTTGGCGGGCCATAAACCGTCCGCACAGATGGCCGCGATTAATGACAATCTTTATTTGGCTGATAAAAGTCTATTACTGGAAATTATTTAAGAAAAAAGAAATGACCGGAAATTAAAATTCTTTTTCGTAAATAACATGAAAACCGCCGAAGATACATATTTATCTCGCTTAAAAAACGGTATGAACAGCTTTTTAAGAGCCTTCAAATTCATAGGTAAAAACAATTTATGGAAGTATATAATATTTCCTTCGTTACTAAGCTCTATTATAGGAATTTTAATGACGTATCTCATTTATAATACGGCGTCTGAAAATATCTTGAATTTAATAAAAAATATAAATATTGCTGAAAATTATGAAGGATGGCTCAAAGTTCTTCTAAGCATATTATTCAGCATATTAAGCATATTCAGTTATTTAATATCTATCATACTGGGAATGACCATAACAATTATATTTTATCGGGCGGCCGCTTCAATGATTGTAATGCCTTTTTTGGCTCCCTTAATTTCGCGGGTTGAAACCATATTGACCGGTAAATCTATTGAAGTCTCGATAATAAAAGAAATAAAAAATTCATTCGCCGGATTTTGGATTTCTTTAAAAAACTTTTTAATCGAAATTTTAATATTGATTTTATCGGGGCCCATAAGTCCCATTGTAATGATTTTTGTTGAAGGGTATTTTTTAGGCAAAGGTTCCTTTGATTACTTCTTTGAAAAACATTCTGAATCTATTAAAGAAAGAAAAGAAAAAAGCAAATTATACCGGCCAGAAATTCAGGGTCTGGGTATAGCTCATTTTTTCTGTTTGTTTATTCCCCTTTTTGGCGTCTTTGTCGCGCCGCCGGTTTCAGTCGTCGCTGCGGCGCTGGTTTTTTATAAAGAATAAATATTGAAAAATCTTTGATCAAATCTGTAATCTTGACTTTTATTGTATGGGCAAATTCATTTGTTACGGTATAACTATCTATATGATAAATAGAAAATGGCATAAAAGCTTATTAAAAAAATGAACATAATTTTTATAGAATGATCTTAGTGTGGTCAATTTAATTTTTAATATTTAATTGGTCTTAATTTTTTTAATACAAGATTTAGATTATTTTTCAAGTTAAACTCTATGGAACGATCTTCTTTTTTATATGCGAATTGAAATCCGCCGGGATATCCTATAAAATATTTAAGTTTATTCATATTGTTGTATGTTATGCCCACACTAACTGCACAATCACATTCTTGTTTCTTTTCGCTTATAACAAAAAACGGTAACGTTAACTTTTCTTTATTTAAAAGATCATTAAAATGAATTTTCTTTTCATTAAAAGCGACATGAACACGCCTGTCGTTATCGTATATACTGTAGGTGATGCTAAAATATGATTTTTCTGAAAAGTCATAGCCGGCTTTTAACATCGCGTCTTTGAGTGCTTGAAGAGAAGAATTGTCATAAGAAAAAGTAATTGGCCAGAAATATAATGTTAAATGCAGATTAGCGTACCGGTCTTCTTCTAATAAGTCATAGGTCGCCGCAAATATTTCTGTCTTAAATTCATGATTATTTTCCAGATATTTTAATTTTAAAACTCTTGTTATATGAGAATCAAACAATGAAAACGTAAGATACTCAGCTTTGGGTATCTTAATTTTTCTTGCTTCAATATCAACAATATACCTATCTGTACCGCATCCGTTTTGAATTAAACCTCCGCGAATATTATAGCCGACACCCCGACAAATATCTGTTATTTCTAAAAACATTTTACCGTTTATCATAGCGTTATTAAATTCAACTTTACCGTTAACGCCTGAAAGATCAGCCATATAGCATGAAGTACCAATTAGTAAATTCACCAAGAAAAGAGAGATATGGCATGCAATCTTATTTATAAAATTAGCCTTATTCTTTTTTTTACTGTTTTCTATAATATTCATTTTAATCGCCTGTAACCCATCTCCAGGATATCTTTTTGAAACCGCAAGACAATATTTTTTACATCCATAATTTTAAGCAGATTTTGACGCAAATAAAAAAAATCACAATCTCCATCATGCTCTGCACAACGGCAATAGTATCGCCGCCTATTTAGATGATTCTCTCGAAATTGAATATCTGATGCAGCGGCACTATGAGCGGGAAAATCACAATAAAGGCCGTTCAACTTGAAAATACAATAAATATCCCTGTCAAACAGACAAAAAACGGCTGGATAGAAAATTGCACAAAAGATATTACCTCCGTCGGTTTTGATTTCTATAAACTTGCGAAAGAAGCTGTACAACAGGGAGGTAAGTTCTCTCCTATGTGAAGCAGCGCGGGTTATGAACTTGACGGTCACAACCCGGTTTTGCTCACTCGATATGCTTATAATTACATGAACAATAAAATCGAATACAAACGCTAATTATAACGATTATTTTACATACTGCACGGATCGGGATGAATATCGTTTAAGGCCGGTCTTTCTGCGCTGCCTTCATGCCCGGGTAGCGCATAAATCTCTTTTGTGCCGTCTTGATAATTTAATATGATCTCTGAATTTGCGATTTCATATTTTATATTTTTCATTTTATTTTTATAATCTGAGCATTCCTCACTTTCGGGATCTGGTATGCAGGGATTGCTGATTTTTTCATATCGTATTGTATTGTCGGGTAAAAATTTTATTGTGCTGCATCCGTAGACTCCGCCTGAACATTCGCCGGTATACCATGCCTTGCCCTGAACGAGCAGATTTTTCCATTCAGCGGTACTTGAAGAGTCTGGCAATTGTTCTGTTAGTTTCTGAAACCTTATTTCATTTTTTATTTTTTTAAAATCGCCATCTTTTTTGGCTTTTTCTTTTACCGAATCATCAAGTTTTATCGCTTTTTCAAGCTGTGCGTATAAATCAGAATCGCCATAGGCGCTGTTTTGAAATTCTATCATGCGGCACTCATTAATCGACAAGGCATAAACACACGCAAGGTTATAATTTGCCAGCTTGTGTTCAGGAGCCGCTTTTATGGCTTCTTGAAAAGTATTGACGGCATTCTCATAATCTTTTTTCTTATAAAAGGCCATTGCTTTGGAATTAAGTTCATCGGCCGCGCCGGATGTTCGTGTGTTTTGATTGGCGGCTTGCTTTTCAGGCTGACTTGTTTCTGTCTGATTTTTTTTCGAATCATTTTTTTCAACTTTATCATTACCTTTACCTTTGCAGTTTACAATGACAATGCCCGTGAAAATTGCTAATATTATTATTCTTTTCATTTTGTTTATTTCCCTTCTTTTTTCATAACTTTCAGAAACATAATAATATTTCAAATACTCTTGTAAATTAAAAATTGTCTGACAGTTTATAAAATAATTTTTGGTAAGATGAAAAGTCTTAACGAGTTTGAAATATTCTGGCAAAATCACATAAAGCCCCGTTTATCGGCTGTGTTCGAATGATAGGCGCGCTGTGGGAATTTTTCGTGCAAGCGCGAAACGACGCGTATTTATGAAGACTTAAAACTTTACCGCAAAACTGCAAATCTTTTGACCCAAGTAAAATAAGAGCCCCATTTTTGTTTATTTTCTTTTTCGTTTTTGAATGTAATAAAGCAGCAGAAAAACCAGCAATAAAAAAAAAGAAAACAACAGTAGAATCATAGGAAACATACCAGCCATTTCGTCGTATTTTACGTCGGTCAGGGGGTCTCTATTTGTCAATAAACCGAGAAGCCCATAGACAAAAAACAGAAGTGAAGAACCGGCGAATATGTTTCTGATTATTTTCATGTTTTTTATTATGGCGTCTGATTTAAAATATACTGCCTCGTGTTGTCAAGAAAACTTTATCGCTGTCAGCCTTTACCAGAACCCACTTTGATTTTGAGCTGCCATCTTTATAATGTATCTGAAAATCAAGGCGAACATGACCGCTTTCATTCTTTTCAGAAGTAAATTCAAGCTTTGCCATAGTGCGATTCTTTGTCAAACTAGTGTCATCGTGACTTTGAAAAACAATTTCAATTTTTAAAGCTTTGTTCACAGAAAGTATTTTAAATAAAATACTTTCTAATTCAAAAATAGTTGTCACTATTTAATATCTCTAGACACTCTATACGATTGTAATAATAAATAAAAATATATTTACAATCTATTATAGATTAAAAGTTAGAGAACTTTAATTGATAAATTTTAATTATTGCAATATTCTAATTTTTTACAAAAAGGAAAACTTATGGCAAAAAATAAAAAATCCGGCATCTTGATTTTAGGTATTCTCGTATTCTTTCTCAGCGGCTCTATGTATGCTCAAGATACAGAAAAAAAACGGATTGCTGTAATACCCTTTAAGCACGGCGGCGGAATAACAAAAGAAGAAGCCTTATATCTAACTGACAAAGTACGAAACGCTTTAATTGCCTCTAAAGCTTATGACGTAATCAGCAACGACCAAATTGAAACAATGATGCAGGTAGAGGCGCAAAAACAAGGGGTAGGTTCAGGGTCGTGCAGTTCAGAAAAATGTATGATTGATCTCGGTAACGCTCTTGAGAGCGAAAAAATGCTGGTGGGCAGCGCCTCGGGTGCTTTCGGCGAATATTCTATCAGCGCGAAAATTCTCGATGTAGTGACCCAGCAATATGAAGAAGCCGCCGATTTGAGTATCGCTGATAAAAGCGAATTTCCGCAGGCGGCCAAAGAACTTGTGAGTAAAATCACAGGCGTCACGATAAATGTCGAGACAAGCGAAAATTCTGATAAGCTTGTAAATAGAAGAGTGCTGATTCTTGACTTTCAAAACTCGCAAAATAATAAAGATTTCTCTTATCTTGAAGGCAGCGTTCCCGACGCGTTTTTAGAGCCGCTTGATAAAACAAAATCTTTTGAGCTTCTGAAAAGAAACTTGTGGCAGAAGATGGTTGAAAAAAAAGAGTTTATGGGCAAAGACGCTTATGATGAAGATACGGCCTTGAAAGCGGCGAGAAAAGCCGGCGCCGATGTCGTGGTTATAGGCAGTTTTACCGTAATGAACGATGAAATGCAGTTATATTCAAAAGCTTTAGAAGTGTCAAGCGAACGGGTAATTGTAAACCGAAATAAACGCTCAAAACTTGACAGCAATATGTTTACGTCAATTGACGAGCTTGCGGTAGAGATGAGCAAAGAGATGAAAGATAAACTGCCGCCTTTGCCCCAAAAGGTTCTTGTTGAAGAAAGAATAAAGTATGTCAATTCAGCAGAAGTTTCATATTCAGGTTTTATTCTTCGATCGCTGGCTCTTCCCGGGTGGGGGCATATTTTCGCAAATAAAAGAAGAGGTTTCTTTTACGCTGGCGTTTTTATAGGGCTTCTCGGCTCTACGGGCTACTACTGGTATGATTCGTCTGTCAAGAAAGACGATTATTATACCGCAAACGATAATCTACAGAAAAAGTATGACGATTATAACTTATCTCATAAAATACGCGGATATTCAATTGTCGGTCTCGCATCTTTATACCTTGTTGTTCTTTCAGACGGATTAATTACCGGCGATTTTAAAAAATCTGATTATCTCCATAAATACTCAACAAAAACATCGGGAAATATTTTTGTTGTTCCCGAATTTT
>JAOUOT010000022.1 GCA_029880265.1 Spirochaetia bacterium
ATTTTGGCGAATATACCATATGGTTTCCGTTTCTTGAAACTTCTTCACTTTGGCCGGTAGAAGGATTTCTCAATATTTCAGCAAACTCTTTGTAGCGGAAGTCGTTATAGGTAAAAGTACCTCCAAGGTACAAAGGTTTTGTGATATTATAGGAACCCGAAAATTCAAAACCCATCTTTTTGGTTTTACCGGCATTCTCATAATGGCTATCGCCTGAAGAATCTAAGATTGTTACAACCTCGTTTTCAAGAAGGTTATAGTAAACGCTCATGTCAAAATCCCATGATTTGCCCCTACCCTTAAGGCCTGTTTCATAGTTTGTCGAGGTAACGATATCAAGATCAGGGTTATCGCTTACCTCGCCGTCTGTAGGAGTTTGTATACCCCTTGCAATGCTTGCGAAAAAACTTAAAGGTTTCACGATTCTGTAAGATAGAGCCCCTCTCGGCGACATCTCCATAAAATCTTTTCTGTTGTTATGCCGATTATTTTCAACAGTACCGCCGCAATCTGTCATTGTAGCTGTACACTCTACATAACCGCCTTTGGCCCAATCATAATATGTTGTGATAATTTCTTTTTTATCAAACCTTATGAAATCATATCGAATACCCATGTCGACAGTCAAATTTTTCATGGGGTTTATTGATTCCTGAGCGTAAAGACCGGCAAGCGTTGTCACTGAACTTGAAACAGACGCTTTTTCGCCGTTTGCGTCGGTATGAATTAAGTCTATCTTTTCAAGAGGCAAGCCGCCATAAGTCGTATCGGCAGTCCAATCGATATCTTTGTACTTATATTTATCGCCATGTTGATCGTCAATTCTCATCGTACCGCCAAAAGTAAGCGTACCGTCTACAGAGCCAAATTTATGCTTCTGATCTATTTGCAGGTCAAAACCGCCCGTATGAGCTTTTGATACTCCAATAAAGCTGGTAACAGGATGGTAATGCGTCCATCGCGTATAGAAGGCCATCGGCTTTAAAGTAAACGATCCAATCTCTTTATTATATCTCGTATTTACGAAAAAGCTGTCGGCATAACGCCCTGATCTTCTCCATAAACTATCGGTTTCAGGAGATTTTCCAGTTTGTTTATATTCTTCAAACAACTCTTCGCTCAAAGAACCTGGCAATTGTACATCAGATCTGTTAAAGGAGATATAATTCTGCCAGGTAGAGCCGTCTTTAGAAACAAAAGAAGGTTGAAACGTAAAACTGTAGGCGCTGAATTTGTTTCGTTCGCGCCATGAGTTATCTGACTTTACATACGATGCGCTCGCTGAATATAAAAAAGAATCGCCCCAGTAGCTGCCGTATGATATTCCTACGTCATAATCTCCTCCGTTGCCCCCGCTTGTTCTTACAAAACCGCCGGTATTTTTTATGGGATCTTTGGTCATAATATTTACAACACCGCCTGCGGAATTGGCGCCCCACAATGTCGAATTAGGACCCTTTACCACCTCAATGCTTTCAATTTGCAGAGGATCAAGCATATCAAGCTTGCTGAAACCGTCAGGATCGGTTACCGGTACCCCGTTTATAAGAATCATAATTTCACGAATACCATAGGCAGCCTTAGCGCCTGCGCCCCTGATGACAAAGCGAGAATCGTAACCGCCGTTTTTTGAGTCAATTTGCACGCCTGCGGTACCTGTTAATGCGTCTTTTACATTGCGCATTTTTGTATCTTCAATTTCTTCGGCGCTTATAACCTCTACACTCGCGGGTACGTCCTGCGTTTTTCTCTTCCCTCGGGTAGCCGTAATACTTACCTCGTCAAGCTCCTGCTCTACAACCGCTTCTTTACTTTCGCCTGGCGCATCTGTTGTTGCTTTCTGAGTTCCGCTTTCTTCATTAGTCTCTGTCTGAGGCTCAGTTTTTTGCTCTTGAGCTGATGCTGCGGCGAAAAAAGCGAGTAATAACAGCAATGTTAATTTACTTAATATTTTCATTTTATTTCCTTTTAACTTTGAATATCTTTTGTGCTTTATAATAAAGGGAAATTTATGGTTGTGTTCCCAGATCAAAACTAAAGACAACAGCTCCAGTAGCAGGCACCACAGCATTTTCCATTGCCGGAGCGTCTAATGGAGTTGGCGTCGCGCCATAATAACCAATATAATCGCCCGTAGTGTATGGATAACCACCAGAAGCATCGTTATCAACAAAACCAGAAATAACATAGATTCCGGCTGTCACATCGGTTAATGTGCAAATTGCAGTCGTTGTGGCATTGCAAAGACAATTTTCTCCAGTTGTAGCTATTATTGTTGGTGGCCCCATTACTCCCGGTGTATAAATGTTTACTTTGCAATTTTTGCCTTCAGCTGCCGCTGGCAATGTTAAAGCGACAGTAACAGAGTTTGTTGCTGCCGTAGTCTCGGTTGTTGTTGTAACTTCGGGCATAGCAAAATCATTATCTTCCGCCAAATCTGCGGCGCAATTTACGCTTAACAAAGCTGTCATAACCAATAATGACAAAACTTTTCCAAATTTTCTTACATTTTCAATTTTCATATTTTTCTCCTTAATTTTTCACTTGCGTGATTTTTTATGCTCTGAAATATATTTATTTCAGAATTTTATATATTTACTTTCGTAAACTTAATCTCACTCATATCTTATGAATGCATTTATCTTAATCTTCCTCTAAGCCTGCCCTTATCTTAAACGGTCTTCTTTTGACCTTTTAAGAAATATGACTAAACTTAAAGATTACCATCCGCCGCTTTGTTTTTTAACAATAGCGTCAGATTTTATGTTTTGAGATTTCGCGCGATTTTTAGTTTCTTTATAAACCTTTAACATTTACTATATAAATGCTTCAAAGCGTTTTATATTAGTTTATCTAAAAACCGGTGATTGAGTGTTTTTCGCTTTATCGGTCTTCGGCGAGCCTTGCCTGGCATTTAGCAGATATAACCGCCATTGCCATAGCCGCCTTCAGTTACAATAAGAAAGCGAAAAATGTATCGAAATCACCCGTTTTTCGCGCGGATTTTTGACGTCAGGACGGTTTTTCAAACCTGTCTAAAACGAGAGATTCAATGATGGGTTTGTTATCATTGCGGATGTTTTTTTGTTTTAACTTGTGGTAAAATGTTTCGCCGCCCGTGAAAAATAAATCGGCGCCGAATATTACCGTAATATGATTGCTTTCTTTTGTATGACATGGAGGGTTTTTAATAAAGAACCTTGACACAATGTTCCGGGCATTGCCGTCTTTTTTTTCAGTTTGCTTGCCGTGCTTCATATCGCACATGCCGCAGTCGCAGTCTTCATGTTCGTGACCGGCTTCATGATGGTCGCACTTGCAAATTTTCATATTTTTTTGAAGCGCAACGATATAGCCTGTCATGGTAAACAAGTGAAGCATAAGAAGTAATGGCGTTATCAGGCGTTTCATTTTTTTAATTATTTTTTAATTCAATGTATAATTTATAGGCACCGTAACCCGCGTTAAAAAAGAAGGTTTCGGAAGACCGCTTAGGCTCTTTACAATCTGCAGGGCGCTGTTATCTAGCACGGCGTATCCTGAACTGGTTTTAAGTTCAACCTCAATGATATTGCCGTCAACATCTACAAGAAAGGTTATTAGAACCTTGCCCTGCCAGCCCATTCTTCTGGCAATGGGAGGGTACAATATCTGCTTTCCTATTTTTGCTTTTATGCCGCTTAAATTTTCTTTAATATAAGCGGGGTCAACGCCCTCTTCGCCGTCTCGAACTCCGTATTTTTTTTCTTCTTCAACAGAGGCCGATTTATCGCTTACCGTATTTAGCTTCTTTTTAACTTCTTTCTTCTTTGGTTTTTCGGGTTTATAGTCGGCCAATAATTTTTTATCAAGACTGTTGCCTTTAGGTATTAAATTGTAAACAATGCTGAAATCAAGTTTTATGGGAGGCTCATAAGCCGAAGAATATGAACTGAATAGAAAAAAACCTATCAAGATCAAAACGTGAAAGGCAATTGAAACGGCAACGCCCCATGTTTGATTGTTTATTTTATTTTCCCGCGCTTTCACATTACCTCTTCAGTCTGTAAATTGACGTTAGTAAAACCTTCTTTTTTTACGGCCTGCAATACCTGAACAAACAAATCAAGCTGTATGGCTTTATCGGCCCTGATGATAACAGGCACGTCTTTATCGGCGTGACATATAATACTTTTTAGCTCTGGCAGGTCAACCTCTTTTGAATCTAAAAATATTTTGCCGTCTTTATTGATTTCTATTGTTCTTTTTGTCTGGTTTGTTTCTTCGGTTATACTTTTCTCGGTTTTGGGCAAATCAACCGGAATCAAACCCGACGCGATAAAGGTCGATGTCGTTAAAACAATCGTTAATAATACAAGCATGACGTCTACTAAGGGTATGACGTTCATGTAATCAAAGCCTTTATCGTCTTCCATATTTATTAATTTCCTTTATTTATATCCCACTGCATCAGCATTTCTTTTACTTTTCTTAAAAGCAGATTATAAAAAACCACGGTGGGTATAGCTACCCCAAGCCCCACGGCTGTCACTTTCATGGCAAGGGCAAGACCTACCATGATTTTATTTGAATCCATAATGCCTTCTTTACCCATCGTATAAAATGTCAGCATGATACCCAACACAGTGCCAAGAAGCCCTATATAAGGAGCGTTGCTGCCTATTGTGGCTAATAAATGCAGTTTTTTGGTAAGCTCAAGCTCCAGAGATTTTTTATCGTTATAATCGTTCATGTTTATTTTTTTAAGCGTCATATACCTTTCAACCGTTATGGCGACGGCGGCAATACTCATTAAAATGAGCAGGCCAATCATGCCATATTCAACCAGTTCTTTTAAAAATTCCATTTATTTAACCTCTTTAACAGATTTTTTGTAAGCGTTTAACCGATTATTCAATTCATATTTTTTATACTTGAAATCATGCCCCGTTTTTTCGCTGTAAAAAACATGATATTTCTGGTTTGTGAAAATCACTTTCGCGTACATCGACATTGTGTTTTCATCTGAAATAATGACAGGTTTTGACCATGTTTTACCGGCGTCTTTTGAAACAGAGGTCATGACGACTTTCTTTTCGTTTTTAATTTGATCCCATACGACGACTACTTCTTTGCCGTTAACGGCCACGTCAGGGTTGCTGGCAAATGACGTTCCCATTTTCTCAGCCTCGGTAAATGACTTGCCCTTATCGTTTGAGTTCTGGTAATATACTCCCGAGACGTCTTTTTCGCCTGTCCATGTGACGGCGTGAATGCGATTGTTATCATCGAAAGAAAATCCGGCCCCCACATGCGGACATCCTTCAAAACCCCAGTTGAATTTATCTACATGACCCATAAAATCATACGCGACATCGTCTGTTTCGGCGTTTAAATTGACTTTTATGAAAGCCATGTCTCTGGGTTTTTCGTTTCTATAAAGTATGAAAATTTCGTTTTCTTTATTCGCTTTAATGACGTTCCAGCAGCAAAAACAGCTTGCCTTATCAACTGTCACATTTTTTGACCATGTATTACCCTTATCTTTTGAATAGGCATATCGAAGCCCCTTTACCTCATCGCGGGTATCGAGCCATGTAATATGAAAGATTCCGCGGCTGTCAGAGACAATGTCGAAAAAGGCCTGCCCGGCCATTGAATTTGTATCTACAGGATTTTGCCCCTTAAGCCAGCTTTTGCCGCCGTCTGTCGAATAAGCCGAACGAATGGGCCCGCGGTTTTTAAATCCCGTTCCCTTGACTTCCCACAAAATGGCAATATTGTTTTTATAAGCGGCTATTTGTATATCGTTTGTTCTTTTTGAAATAATTTCTTCATTAAAATCAATATTCAGCTCATGTCTTGATTCATTCATGTTTTCGTCAAATCTTATGTATGTTAGTTTTTGAAGCGATTTTTGTTTTTCTCGTTTTTGACGCTCAAATAAAATCATATGTGTTTTGTCGCTTTCGGCATACACGTCAAAACTCACGTCGCCATAATAAACATGCTTATGCTGCTTTGGCTTCGCGAAGAAATAATAGCCCCCGGCCGCAAGGCCGAGAGCAATAAACGCTACGATTATTTTGTTTTTAAGCGTTTTCATAAGTTATTAGTATGAATAGGTCATACCTCCCGAAATGGTAAATGGCGCGCCCGGAGCGTATTTTTCATTGCCATAGGCATACTGCGCCCTTTCAGAATATTTTGCATTTGCTAAATTATGAATACGCAAAAATGTTCCGAAATTTTCTGTAAAATCATACTTACATCTTAAGTTATACAGATTATGCCCGGGATATTCAACAGTATTTTCGTCGTCCATAAAATACTTGCCAATATAAACCCATTCAAACTCTAACTCTAAATCTTTTACAGGAATTACCTTTAAAGTTACGTTTCCGATTATATCTGAAGCAAAAGGTATTTTATTGCCTGAATAGTTTGTATCAGGATTTGGCATCCATTCTTCATAGGTATGCTTTGAATAAGAAATGTTTCCGTTTAGAAACAATATTTTTGATACCAATTCAAGACCAAGGCCAATTTCAATGCCCTGATGCAACGTCTTGCCCGCATTTTGCATTGTGCTAAGAGTAATAGAACTATCGGTAGGATCGGGATACTTATACCCGACAATGTCGTCTTTTTTTTGCATATAATAAGTAGAGATATCATACTCTACAAGTTTTTTTGCGACAGAACCCCTAAAGCCCACTTCATAACTGTCTACCTTAATGGGCTTTAAATCAACAGTATTTTCAGCATTACCCTGCGTGAACAAGTCGCCCGCCCCCGGCACTCTAAAAGCATGACGATACGATGCAAATATATTCAAATATTCGTCAATATTATAAACAAGGCCCGACTTCGGCGAAAAGTGATTAAAGCTTCTTTTCGTATCTGCCGGTCTTCTGTTAAAACCAGTTTGAAGCTCGTCTAGTTTATTATTATAATCATACTGATTATAATCAAATCTAGCCCCTGCGCTTATTTTAAGTTTTTCAGTAAAGGGCGAAAGTTCATATTGCGCGTAAGGCGCGGCCCCCATGTAGGCGACTTTATAATCATACTGAACATCGCCTATCGTATACGATTCGTAAAAATTTCCGTTTTTTACCGTATTCACTTTATTTTGTTTGAAAGATCCGGGGCTGTAATCAAAGTCTACACCGGTTACCAGTCTGCTTTTTAGAAAGCCTAAATCTTTTCTATATTTTAAAAGCGCGCCATAAGACATATTTTTTGTTACATAATTTTTATTTGGCGACCAGTTAGGAAAAAGAAACATTTTATTGTATCTCATAAAAGGAGTAAAGCTCAAAGCAGAGTCGTTCATAAGTTTCTCATATTGAACAGAACCGCGCACAGCTTGTACGCTTCTTCCCGCAAAAGGCACATAGTTTACCGTAGGATTATTTTCATAATCTTCTTTAAGTAACGCCGCCGTACCCGCTGTTTCTTGATCAATATTTGAACCGGTAATAACGGTTTTTAAAGCGCTATCACCAAAAGCGTAATCGTGTCTTATCGTAGCGCTTTGTCTTTGATAATTAGTATTATCTTGCCAGCCTTTATTTTTTGTCATGTTGGCGTCAATGCGAACCGAATGCTCTCCTATTCTTTGCCCTACCGAAAATAAGCTTCTCATCCATCCGAAATCGCCGCCTTCAATAGAAGCGTCAATTTCTCTGTCTTTTGTTACAGGTTTTGTCAGCACATTGATAACGCCGCCAAGCGCGTCGCTGCCATAAAGAGCCGTACCAGGGCCTTTTAGTATTTCAATACCGCCTGCCTGCGGAACATTTACTTCATAAAGAGCGTTATGGTTAAAAAAACCGGTAGAACGCGTGGGAATACCATCTTCTAAAAAGAGGTAAACAGCGCTTGTCGTCAAAGGGTGACGAATTGCCGTTAAATGCCCTTCGCCGCTGGTTGTATTAATATGAACGCCGGGCACTCTTCTTAAAATTTCAGAAGGATGAGTCGGCTTTACGTCTTTAATCACGTTTTTATTTAACACGCCAATAGAAGCTGCTACGTTTTTTTTAGCTTCCTGCTCTCTTGAAGCGGTTACGACCACCTCTTCAAGCTCTGTTTCTTGCGCAGCTTCTTTTTTTTCTGCCGTCTGTTCGCTTGCGGTTTCTGCCGTTTCTGATTCTTCTGCCGGGGCCGCCTCTTGGGCCCATATGCTTACGGCAAAGAAAAAGAAAATCGCCAGAAAAACTATTCTTTTCATTTTTTTATTCACTTTTTTTCTCCTTAAATATTTTACGGTTGTCTTTTCAAATAAAACAGAACCTTTGTTTTTGATACAAAGCCGCTGCTCTTCGAAAAGTTTTTCTTTGTTTTTATTCGTTTCTAAGACAATATGTAATTTTTCAATTTATTCAGCAGCCTTAAAAACATGCTTCTCTGTATTTTTTCATTGAAAACAAATTCAAGAAAAAACACAGGATATTTGCTTTAGAATGACGCGTTGTTTCTATACTTCTTTAGCCAATATTTTTTATTTATATATATTGAACTATCGATTAGTATAGACTTCTATTACAAATCGCGTTTAATTAGAGTCGTCAGGAAGGTTTGTCGAACCTGTCAAGAACGACAGATTCATATTGAAAAAACTTTTTTTTGCTAACATATTCTTTGTTATCAAGTTTAACGTGTTTTTCATGAGCAGAAATAAATAAATCTGCCCCAAAAATTAACGCTGTATAATTGCTTTCTTTTTCATGACACGGAGGATTTTTTATAAAAAGTTTCGAGATAATGCTTTCGTTTTTTTTCTCTGCGCCTTTGCCGTGCTTCATATCGCACATGCCGCAGTCGCAGTCTTCATGTTCGTGACCCGCTTCATGCGCGTCGCACTTGCATACTTTTATATTTTTTTCAAGAGCCGAAACATACCCTGTCATAGTAGTGATATGCAACAATATGATTAATGAACCGATTTTTCGTTTCATAAGCTTTATGATTCACTTAATATATAACAGAGTCTTTTTGTAAAGAAAATTTAATAGAAGTTATCTTTTCATCTATTCGACTGTTCTAAACAAAAATATACCGGGCTTCTTTGACGATAATTCGACGGTACCGCTGTCTTTTTCCCACGCTAGCTCGCCGTTTCTATTAAAGTAAGAAACCTTCATTTTATAACTTCCCTGCGGTATAAGAAGACTGGCCGCCTGAAAAGCCGCCGGTATGGTGTGCCAGCATCTGAGATCCGGTTCTTCGAGAGAAAACAATACGGCGCTTGTGGCGATTCCCGCGGCGGCTCCTATAAGCCCCGCTATACCTTTGGTTTTTTTAAACTGCTTTGCTGTTTTTTCGGCTAATTGTTGAGCTACAATTGCGGTTACAACCTTTGCCGCTATCTTTAATACCATCTTGTTTTTCATTTTATTATAATTGTCTTCAAAATTTCGAATCATGGTATTTTCTATATCATTCATCAATACCGGCTCTATATAATGCTTTTTACCTTTATCGTCTTCGAGCGTAACAATCATTTTATTTATATCATAATCTCTTATTTTATATTCAGGTATCGGATGGTCTGCGTTTGAAAGCATCGCCATTGCCCCAGACAGGGTTACCCCTGTCGCCGATTGTGACGCGATTGACATTTGAATAGAAGCCTCTAAAAGTTTTCGCATATCTTCAACTTCAAGAAGCGAGCCTCGCGATTCTTTAATAGGCGAAAGACCCTCTTCATAAACCACGATAATTTCGGCCAAATTGTCTTTATGCTTATACGCATATTTTGGATATTTTCTTGCCAAAACTTTGAAATCGTCCATGTATTTCAGTTTATGGCAAAGCTTCATCATGTCTCTAACCACATACGGAATTCCCGGTTTTATATCTTCTATTTGCTTAAGTTCAATGTATGCATAGTCTAAATCGTCTGCATAAGCGGCCGATATAGAAGCAAGATATTTTGCCATAAGATTTACTTTATAAATTCTTCCCGTTTTTTCTTTGATCATGTTTAATTTATAATTGACTTTTTTAAACTCAACCAGGGCTGAATCGTAATCTTCTTGCAGTAAAAAATTCAGTCCCAGAGTCATGTTTAGAAGAACTCTCTCATAATCTTCAGGCTTATAGTCTTTTGTCGTATCGCTTGAAAGAACCGCCAGCGTTTCTTCAGTAACGCTTACCGCCAGCTCTTCAGATTTTTTATCGGCGTTTAAGAGAACTTTATTGCTTATGTCAAACTTCTCGGCAGAATGAAGAAGATAACCGGCCTCCATCATAAAGAGAAGCTGATCTTCGTTTTCATTATTGGCCTCGTCGATTAGACTCTTAGAGGCCATATAAGGCTGTTTTTGTTCATAGAAAAGTTTTTCAGAGTCTTTGATAAGCATATTGTAGCCCGGTCTTTTTGAACAAAACAGAAAAGGAAGGGCCAGTAATAATATTAAATATTTTTTTTTCATATTTTTCATATATTAAAAGAGTTTTTACCAGGTAAGTCTTTCTTCTGCCGATGCTTTTAAGAACTCCTGTTGTTCTTGCCATCTTACCTCAGACGAAGCCACATGAATTAATTTTAAGGTTACGACCAGATATTGAACGCGGTCTCCGTCTACATAGCGAACGTTATCTATAATATCGCCTTTTAATAGATAATTTGGCGATTTTAATTCGCCCATTGGTATGGCGCTGTCTGAATCAATAAGCCCGGTTTGCCCTGCTTCAATTTCTTTGATGGCTTCTTCGCGCATGGTTCGGTCTATAAATTTAATTTGTTTTCTAATTAAATTTGTGGTTATTTCATTTGCAAGCATATTTGTATCAATGTGCTCAGAAGTACGGTTTCTTATTTTTGATACATCAAGATAAGCCGGGTTATTTGAAGTTTTCAGATAACCATAAAGCGACCCGACCATTGTTGACACGGTTGTTTTTATTTCTCGCGGCCCCCATTGTCTAGAACCCGAAGAGTCTTTGACATCCATATATCGCGTGCTAGCGCAATTTGCGATTGCCGCGCAACTTACCATCATTACAATATATTTTTTTAGAAAATTAGCCTTTTTTATCATGCGCTTTCCCCTTTTTGCGGTTATTTTTTTATTTTACCTAGGCGCTATAATTTTATTACAATATACACTTACATTAGTCGCCACAATCTGTCAATAATAAAATGAATTTTTTCTTTTGTTTTGAAATAGAAGCCGCCATGATTTGCGGCCCTTTATAGATTTTGCCGATTTACAGCATGTCGTAAAATTTGTTATTAAAAGAGACAGACGGTTTTATTGAGTAAAAACAAAAAAATCATAATAGGTTTTCAATATTCTTTCAATTTCAACCATACTGCTTCTGGCTTCTTTTAAATCTGCGCTTCCTAGTCTCGGCAGTTCAAGCGACACACGAGACAAAAGCTTTTTTAACTCTATAGCCGGCTCTTCTTGTAATTGATTATTTTTGGCGACGGCCTCTATAAGCTGCGTTAACAATTGCTTAATTTCTTTAAAATCTTTATGTTTGAGATCTGAATTTTGAATTTCGCCGCTGATGCCTCTAATTATTGAAGCCATTGCTTTTTCGGTATAAACGTTTGATTCCCATCTTTTGCCGTTGTTCAGTTTAAGTTCCTGGCTTTTTGCAAGTAATTCCTGAGACGGGGCGCTTTGGTTTTTGTACCATGCAACATAAATAGGCACAACCGAAGCAAGTATCACGATAATAATTCCTATAGTGTTTCCGTTTTCTTTAATATACCTTATCGCTTTCATTTTTATTTTACCTCTTTTGTTTCATATTCGTTTACGTCTGTAGAAATTTTCATGGCGCAAAATTTAGGCCCGCACATTGAACAAAACTGCGCTTTTTTCGCGGCGTCTGCCGGCAAAGTTTCGTCGTGAAATCTTTTAGCTTTTTCAGGATCTAAAGAAATATTAAACTGGTCTTCCCACCTGAATGTAAAACGCGCTTTGCTCATTTCTTTATCGCGCAAATAAGCGGCCGGATGCCCTTTCGCCAAATCGGCGGCATGCGCCGCGAGCTTATATGCCAAGACGCCTTCTCTGACGTCGTTTTTATCGGGCAGCCCAAGATGCTCTTTAGGCGTCACATAGCAAAGCATAGAAGCGCCGGACTGACCAATCATCGCGCCGCCAATGGCTGACGTAATATGGTCATAACCCGGAGCAATATCGGTTGTTATGGGCCCAAGCGTATAGAAAGGAGCGCCGTGACAGGCTTCTTCCTGCCGTTTCATGTTTTCATCAATTAAATGCATGGGAACATGCCCCGGCCCTTCAATGATAACCTGAACGTCATGCTTCCACGCGGTTTTTGTAAGTTCGCCAAGGGTATCAAGTTCGGCAAACTGGGCCGCGTCGTTGGCGTCTTCAATGCTTCCCGGGCGAAGCCCGTCGCCAAGAGATACGGCTGCGTCAAATGATTTTAAAATTTCGCATGTCTCTTCAAAATTTTCATAAAGAAAATTTTCTTTGTTATGAGCCTGCGACCATCTTGCCATAATAGATCCGCCGCGCGATACAATACCCGTTGTTCTTTTGGCCGTTAAAGCCGCATGAGATTTTAACAGCCCCGCGTGTATCGTAAAATAATCTACGCCCTGAATGCATTGTTCAATAAGCGTTTCGCGGTAGACTTCCCATGATAAATCTTCTATGACTCCGTTTGTTTTTTCAAGCGCCTGGTATAAAGGCACGGTGCCTATGGGCACGGGAGAATTTCTGAGAATCCACTCTCGCGTTTCGTGAATATCGGCGCCGGTTGATAAATCCATCACGGTATCGGCCCCCCAGTAGCACGACCAAACCGCTTTTTGCACCTCTTCTGCGATACCCGAAGACAGCGCCGAATTGCCTATGTTTGAGTTAATCTTAACCAGAAAGTTTCTGCCGATGATCATGGGCTCGGCTTCAGGATGGTTGATGTTCGCCGGTATGACCGCTCTGCCCGCGGCTACCTCGTCGCGCACAAATTCAGGCGTAACAGGAAATTGTTTTATGCCGTGTTTTAAGCTATGATTGCTTTGTATTTCGCTTAAATTTTCAATGCCATGATTTTCTCTAATGGCAATGTATTCCATCTCTTCGGTGACGATTCCTTCTTTGGCATATCTCATTTGCGTGGCGGATGTATTTTCTTTCGCGCGAAAATAACTTTTTTTATGTTCAAAAGCGGGAATGTTTTTGCCTTTTAAGGGTTTGGCGACATGCTCTTCAAGTTCTTTTCTTTTCAAGAGCCATTCGCGGCGAAAAGGCTTAAGGCCTTTCGCAATATCTATAGAAGCCTGAGAGTCGGTATATGGCCCGCTGGTATCGTAAACGAGAAGTTTATCTTTGCCATAGTTCAGACAGACTTCGCGCATAAAAACTTTTATATCATGCAGCTTTCCTGATATACTTATCTTATTTGATCCGGGATAAGAATTGATTTCTGAAAGCTTAAGTTTCATGCCGCCGTTATTTTCATGCCGGTCTAAATCGGAATTTTCTGTATTTAAAACGCTCATACTATTTTATTGTTAACATTTACAAAACAAGAGACGTCTTGTAACGTACTTTTTATACTTTACCTTTTAAGTATTTCTGCCTTATTTCTTCAGGAAATTTCTCAATCGCATATCTCAACATAGTTCGGGGCATTTTATGGTAATATTTTTTTAAAAATCCTTTTTCAGCGTAAAGGTCCCTTTTGCCCGCCTCTCGAAGCATCCATCCGACCGCTTTATGAATTAAATCATGATCGTCGTCTATTAGAATTTCAGCTATTTTAAAGGTTTCTGCTAATTCATTTCTTTTAATATAATGAAAAGTCGAAAGCATTGCGATGCGTCTTTCCCAAAGGCTTTTTGAACGGGCCAGATCATAAAGTATGCCTTTGTCTTTGCCATAAAGATAAGAGCCGACAATATGCTCGGCTGAAGAATCGATTAGATCCCAGTTATTGATAAATGCTGTATTCTTCAAGTAGATATTATAAATTTCTTTTTTAACGACTTCATCGCCTTTTTGATATCTATGAATCAGTATAAAAAGGGCAATGAGCCGTTCTTCATGCATTTTTGACCGAAGAAGCGCAAGTACGTCGGCAAAAGATAAATCATAAAATTCTTTCGCGATTTTTCTTTGAACGGGAACCTTAATGCCGTAAAACAAGTCGCCCTCGGCATATTCGCCCTTGCCTGTTTTGAAAAATCTCTGATGGATTTCTGCCTGCTTATGACTGGCGCTTTCTTTTAAAACTTCTTTTAACGCATTTAATGACATTTTATGTTATATTGTTGTTATATTCAAAGAACAAAGCCCGTTTCATTTGGCCAGCCCTACATTTCAAAAGGTTAAGCTCTTTAGTTATAGACGCTATTTATCTACAATCACTTCTTTCACCCGCCCTACTTCGCCGGTTTCAAGACGCACCTTGATGCCATGAGGATGCGTGGGCGAATTTGTAAGAATTTTTTGCGTCACGCCCTCGGTTAGTTTCCCGCTTTTTTGATCGGCTTTCGTCACGACGCGAACCGCCAAACCCGGTTTGATATTCTTACGAACTTTTCCGTCTGTCATACATAAACTTAATATAAATAAGCTTCGGTAAAGTAAAGCGAAAATGCCGCTAAGAACTTCAAAAAAATCTCAACAATCATTTAAGACTGCCGATGATAAAATGATCTGTTGATTTATAAAATGTCAAAAAATATGAAAATAAAATATTATGGCGTTCGCGGTTCAATCGCCACGCCCGGAAAAAGCTTTGAAAAATACGGAGGCAATACAACTTGCGTTTGTATTGAAACCGATAAAGATCTGTTTATTCTGGACGCCGGAACCGGCATTCGCAATCTAGGGAACGATCTATTAAAAAGACAGTTCGGCTCAAAAGAAGGCGGCAAGGCGCATATCTTTTTTTCGCATACCCACTGGGATCATATTCAGGGATTTCCTTTTTTCTTACCGGCTTATCTTCCGCAAAATGAATTCACTATCTACGGCGAAACAAAAGAAATTAAATCTCAAGACGAAAATAATCTTGAGCGCATAGAGACCTGGTCAATTGAACGCACATTATCTACCCAGCAGACTTTTATGTTTTTTCCGGCCTCTACGCAAAACATGGGAGCCAAGCTTAAGTTTAACGAAATCAATCACGAAAACAGCATCAAAACAAAAACGACTGAAATAAAAACATTAAGAATATTTCATCCTAATAATTCTGTCGCTTTTTTATTTGATTTTTTCGGAAAAAAATACTGCTTTTGTACAGACGTAGAACATAACGATCTTATGATAGAAAAAATTTCTGATTTCGCAAAAGACGCCGACATCTTAGCTTTTGACTGCCAATATACTCCCGACGAGTATGAAAACGGCAGAAAAGGATGGGGTCACTCGACATACGAAATCGCCGCCGAAATATGCAACAGGGCCGGCGTTAAAAACCTTCACATGATTCATCATGATCCTTCTCATGACGATAAAATGATTGACGATATTCATAAAAAAGCTCTTAGACTTTTTAAAAATACTACGGCCATATGCGAAGGCCAGGAGTTTTTCATTTGACACTGTGTTTTACTTTCAAATTCATACAATGAAATGAGAATCTAACGCTAAATAAAAGCGTCAATCTGTCTTTTGGGGCAAATTTCAAATATACTAAAAAACAAGGCTAATGCAGATTGAAAGATTTTCTTAATTTAAGAATTATAAATATTCAGGAGAAATAAAACATGAGCGCAAAAGCAGAAACAATGAATTTTCAGGCAGAAACAAAACAGCTTCTAGAGCTAATGATACATTCCATATATTCGAGTAAAGATATATTTTTAAGAGAACTTATTTCAAACGCCTCTGACGCTCTTGATAAACTAAGATTTGAAGCGGTAACTAAAAAAGACCTTATTAAAGAAGGCGAAACTCTTCACATAAGAATAGAGGCAGATAAAGATAAAAAAACCATTACAATTCATGATAACGGCATCGGCATGAGCCGAGACGAAGTTATTGAAAACATAGGAACCATAGCGAAATCAGGTACGCGAGAGATGCTTCAAAAACTTCAAAAAAGCAAAAAGAAAGAAGATTTTGAAAACTTAATAGGACAATTCGGAGTCGGATTTTATTCGACTTTCATGGCGGCCGATAAAGTAACACTGCTAACAAAACGGGCCGGCGAAGATTCGGCCACGCAATGGGAATCAGCGGGAGCCGGTACATACGAAATTTTTGACGCAGAAAAAGACGCTAGAGGAACCTCAATCACTCTGCATTTAAAACCGTCTGATAAAGACGAGGCCTTAGACGATTTCACAGAAGACTGGGTTATAAAAAAAATCGTAAAACAATATTCAGACTTTATAAGCTACCCGATTTTAATGAAAGAAGAAACCGAAGAAGAAAAAGACGGTAAAAAAACAAAAATAGTTGAAGACGTTACAATTAACTCGATGAAGCCCATCTGGATAAGGCCAAAATCAGAAGTTTCTGATAAAGATTATAACGAGTTTTATAAACATATCTCGCATGACTGGAACGACCCTTTAAAGACTATTTTATTCAGCGCCGAAGGCAGAATTGAATATAAGGCGCTGCTTTATGTTCCGTCAAAACCGGCCTTTGATTTATTCTTTCAAAACGCGAAAGGCGGCCTAAGGCTTTACGTAAAGAAAATATTAATATTAGAAGCTCTTGAAGATTTGCTTCCCCGTTATCTTCGTTTCGTAAAAGGCGTCGTAGAGTCGCCCGATGTTCCTCTGAATATTTCCCGCGAAATGCTTCAAAAAAACCAGATGGTGCTGCAGATTCAAAAGGGTCTGGCTAAAAAAATCTTAGACAGTCTTAAAGAAATGCTTGAAAAAGAAAAAGAAAAGTATGAGTCATTTTTCAAAGAATTCGGGGCCGCCATTAAAGAGGGAATAAACTCTGATTTTGAAAACAGAGAGAAGATAGCCTCTTTGCTTTTATTTCATTCGTCAAACTCACAATCTCTTACCACGCTCAAAGAGTATATCGACAGAATGAAAAGCGAGCAAAAAGATATTTATTTCTTAACAGGCGACAGCAGAGAAATTGTCGAAAACTCGCCTCACCTTGAAAGTTACAAGAGCAAAGGGTACGAAGTTTTATATCTTTTAGACCCTGTAGACGAGTTTGTGCTTGATTCTCTTCAGGAATTTGACAAGAAAAAGATTAAAAACGCGTCAAAAAGCACTACTGACATCGCCACTGAAGAAGAAAAGAAAAAGACTGAAGAAAAGATGAAAACAGAGGGCAAAAAGTTTGAAGATCTTATTAAATACATTTCTGAGAAGCTTTCTGAAGAAGTCAAAGAGGTCAAGATAAGCACAAAACTGGTAAGCGCACCGGCTTGTATTGTTGGCGACGAAAACGACGTAAGTCCGCACCTTGAACGGCTACTAAAACAGCACGGCGACAAACTGCCGAAAACAAAACGCATACTTGAAATAAACCCCGAACATACGGTCATAAAAAAAATGCTGGATCGTTTCACTAAAGATAAAAACGATCCCCTATTGGCCGATTACGCAGAGCTTTTATATGATTATAGCCTGCTTGCCGAAGGGGCAGCCGTGACAAATCCCGTAAAATTTACAGGCTTATTGTCGCAGCTTATGGATAAGGCCATTTAACGATGGCATGAAAATAAATAAATATTCTTTCTTTATTAAAAATCAAAGTAAGATTTTTTTATTTATTTTCTTTGTTTTTCTTTTGTTATCGGTTAATAATTATTTAATATCGCAGACATCGGCAATTAAAGTAAAAATATCTTTCGATAAAAACATAGAAGCCAAATATTATGAAGTGCTTTGGCTTACGACAGACAAAGACTATGAAACCGCGCGCAAATTTCCCAGAGGAAGCTATATTCAAAAAGCTGTATCTTCTCCGTTTAAGGCTAAAATCGATAGCAATATCAGATTTTTTAAGATACGATCGGTTTATTCTAAAGACGTTTACGGCGCATGGAGCAAACTCTATAAAATTGACAAATCGTCTCTAGCTAAAACATCCGTAGAGCCTATCTTAAAAACCGAAGAAATTTTAACTTTGCCGCCTGATTTGCGGGGATTATTTAAGATATTATCCGTTTCGGGGCAAAAGAAATTATTTTTTATCGGCGAAAAACTGCCCTTAGACAGTTTAGCCGAAAAAGACACATTCTATTATTCATTAACTAATAATAAACGTATTTTATACGAAAAAGCCTTAAATCCCGAGGCTTCGGGCGAATATACAATTTTATTTTTTTTAAACGCCGACGACAAGGTTCCTTTTAAAAAATTTGTATTCTGGATAGACAAGAAGGCTCCTTTGACTTTCTTGGGATTATATCCTCCTTTTTATTCTTCAAGAAATGTTTTGTTTTTATGCAAAGATTCTTATATCGAACTAAGAGCGGCAGAGCCTTATTCTGGCATAAAAGATATATATTATCGAATTTACGCGGTAGGCGACAGGCTTCCGGCGTTTATGCCCGCTTTAGATAAAATGTTTGTAAAAGATTTAACCGCCCCCATTGAAAAAGATTTTATGCTTGAATATTATGCCGAAGACCAGATGAATAATAAAGCGAATATTGGCGCCGCGTATTTTTTCATTGATACTTTACCGCCTAGAATAAGAAACTATTCTTTAAAATTCGGCAAAATCACTTTTCTTCAAATTGACGATGTAAGCACGCCGATTCAACTAAAAATTTATTCAGAAAATAAACTTTATTTTCAAAAGCACATTTTTGATTCAACGGATCTTATTAAAGGAAAAGATATACCCGAACAAGGCAAAATCACCTTTGAGTTAATCGACATGCTGAAAAATAAAACAGTTGAAGAAAGAAATATCCCTTAATTGCTTTTGATTTTAACCTGATACTTTATTGAGAAATAATAACTTCTTTAACCTCGGGCGGATTTAATTGCGGCCGATTGGTTAAAATAAATTTTGCCTTTTTCGCCATGCTTCTTTTTATAACGCTTCCGTCGTCTGACGTAATAAGAGATACAACTTCCCATATAACTTCTGAATCGACGGCTATTTCTATATTTTTTATTGTATATTGATTTTCGCTTACCCGCCTTTCTACTATTTTTTTAACATCTTTATTTTTCAGCTTCTGGTAAACTCTTATTCTATATTCATTGGCATTCTTTACTTTGTTCCAGCTTAACGTAAGGGTTTTACCCTGGCCTATAAGTTCAATTTTTTTACCGGCTGGAGCCATGTTTTCAGGAGCTTCAATCGACAGTTTAGCGATTGTCACAGATTCATCCGTTTGCGTCTTAGGCGGTTTTTCTAATGAAGAGATTTCTTTTTCGCTTGATTCTTTTTCAGTTTTATCGTCAATTTTTTTTACGTATTTTTTTATCTTTGTTTTTTTCTGTACGACTTTTTTGGGCGGTTTGTATTTTGCAGCTCTCGTTATGTTGTTTTTTTCTTTAACGGGTTTAACTTTACCATTTTTTATTGTTTGAGACTTTTCGGGTAATAAGATTTCTTGTTTTTTATTATTTTGTTCGACCGGCAACTCTTCTAAAACTTCATATTTTTCTTCTTCAGGTTCGTCTTCTTCAGGGGCGCTTTTCTCTTCAGGCAAGTCTTTTTTTATTTCCTGTTTTTCTTCTGTCGGCGTTAGACTTATTTTTGCATCTTGTTCTTCGCTGCTTTGAGTTTCAATGCCGCTATCTTCTTCATTCACTTGAAAACTCTCTTCTTCATATGGTTGAGAGCCATCTTCTTCAATCGCCGTTTCATCTTCATCTTGAATTTCAGTATCGCTTTTTTCTTCATCATGCGCAAGCGACTCGTCTTCTTCGATCTGCTCTTCAACTTCGGTTTCTAAAGACTCTTCTGACTTTAATGCCAGGTTTTCAATTTTACCGGGTTCTTCTTCGGGCTTTTGCGACTCGCTTTCTTGCGCGTTCTCTGTATCGGTATCTTTTTGAATTTCGCTTTGAATTATTAGATTATCTTTATCGTCTTTATCTGTCTCAATTGAAACAGCGTCTCTTGAACCGGTATTATGAGGGCTTTCTTTGGGCACCTCGACTATAATTTCTTGCGATTGAGCTTCTACTTTTTCATTCAATTTTATTTGCTCTGTATCTTCTTGCGAGTCTTCTTTTTGCTGCAAAGGCCTCTCAAATTCTGCAGCCCCTTCATAAATCGACTGCTTTACTTCTTCTTCGGGCGTTATAATTTTTTTATCAGATTCTTCGAAAGACTTTTCTTCTTCTTTTTTTTCTTTTGGCGTTTCGCTTGCTATTTTAGGCAAGACTTCTTTATTTTGAACAGGTTTAATTTTCTTTGAAACTGTAACAGTTTTTGTTTTTTCTTTCTTACTTTTCGGTTTATAGTATGGCTTCTTTTTTGACTTGCTTTTTGATTTAGTTTTTGCTGTAGCATACTTTATGGGGGAACTTTTCTTCTTTTGTTTTTTTGCGTGTTTTTCTGCGGGCTTTTGAGGCTTTTGAGGTTCCTGGTTTTTTTGAATCGCTTCAGTTTCCAGAGTTATTTTATCGTCTGAAGCTGTTTTTGCATCCGGCGCTTTGGGCTCTAAATAAAAATAATTTGTTTTTGCCGCGGGCTCTGTTTTTGTTTTTTCTTCGTCGGTCTTTTTTTGCACCTTCCAGTAATAGTCGCCTTCTTTTAATTTTTCTACGGTATGGTTTTCGCTTTCGGTTGTCTTTTTCGAAACGACGTCAAAAAAAGCGGGATCTTTGGCAATTTTTATCTCTACCGGTTCGTCGTCTTTGGGAGATTCCCATTCAAATTTCACTTTGCCGTCTTTATCTAAAATGACCTGCCTGTCTTTAGGCTCGTATGTTTTTATTTTTTCTTCTTTTACAACATGAAAAACCCGCAAAGCCGATACATTTTCTTCTTTGTTCGCCGTATCGCGAATTTTAACGAACCAGTCTCCTGTTTTTAAATTTGCCTGAAAAACTTTTACCTTATCGGTTTTTATGACAACCGGATCTTCAAAGTCTTTTGTTTTAGATAAAATAATCTCATAAGATTTAATATCAAGATCTGTTTTCCACTCAAAATCAATTGAAATATTTTTATCTTCGGTAAAAAAATAGGCGCCGTCTTCGGGCTTTATAAAAGAAATCACATGTTTTTTTACAGAAGGCTTTGCTTTGCCCGCTATTGTAGTCTGCGAATTCTCGGGAATAAATTCTTCTTTTCCGTTTTCATAATAGACCACGCCGCCCTTCTCTGAAGATATTTCTAAGATATCGTCTTTCTTATTCAGAAATACCCTTCCGTCTTTGATTTTAACGAAACGGTTCTCGCCTATTTTTGCGTATGATTCTCCTTTTTTTATTTCAAGAGCCATCGAACCGCTTTTGAAATTTACTCCGATTTTTTCTTTCACTATCGCAATATCAAAATTTGTATTTGACATCGGCTCAAGAGTCAGCGTATTTTTCAGTTTTATTACGGCGCTTGAGTTTTCATCTGTCTTAATTGAATCGTTTAAGAAAATGTTCATCATGGTGCGGGCGTCTTCCCACGCAAAATTCTCCGGATATTTTTTAAAGACTTTATTTTGCTTATAGCTGATAACCCCTATCGGCTCGCTTTTCTTTATCTCTTTTTCGCGTTTTTGGTTTTGAAAATAAAGAACCGAAGAAGACAGGCCAATTAAAAGCAGAATAAATAAACCAATGGTAAATTTGTTTTTAATAATTTTCATTTTATGGGGTTTCTGTTAAGAGCGGTTCCTGTGTTTCTTGGTTAAGCTCTGCAAATTCATCGCTTTTTTCGGCGACATTTTTGCCGATTACCGAATAAAGTTTACGCTCTTTTTGATCGTTTTTCAATTTTATCTTACCTATTTCTTTGCATTGAATCTCGTCTTTTACGACTTCATATGTTTCAGAACATATTAATATATCGGCCCCAAATGATAAAGCCGCTTTCTCTATTTTAGCCGCAATTTTTACCGGCAGTCCGGTTAAAGAGTTTTCATAGCCGTCTTCAATTTTTACCGAACCCGATAAAACGTCGCCTATACTGATTCCGCAGGCTATTTTTATATTCTTTCCCGTTTTTTTATTATATTCTTCAAAAGCGTCTCTGGTTAAAAGGGCGGCTTCAACGCATTCTTTAACGCCGTTTTGGTCTGCGCTATCTAAGTTCCAGCTGCTTAATACGGCGTTGCCGACATATTTATTTACCAATCCTTTTTTTTCAAATACTATTTCTTTTAATAATAAATAAAAATCGCTTAACAGCCTGACCGATTCTTCAGCCGATAAGCCTTCGGTTGATTTAGAAAATAACTGTATTGCCGTAAGGCAGACAATGGCATTTTTCTTTTCTGTAATTAGCATATTTTCGATTAGCGTATTTTCAGAGGGCAATTCTTTTTCTTTAGATATTTCAACCGATTCTTCGGGTATTTTTTCTGATATATCTTCGGCTTTTATTTCTAGCGTTTCATTTAGCTCTGGCGCTGATTTACCGCCAAAAAAATAAATTACCAATACAACGAGTAAAATGACAATAAAAACCGCTATAGAACTTTGCATATGAAGAACTGATATTGAAGACGAGGCCTTACTTGAAGGAACAATGGTAACGACGCCCAATTCAATATTATCTAGACGCTTAAATGCGCCCCAGTATTCAGTCTCTCCTTCGGTAAAACGAATCAAGTTAGAATCTTTTTTATCAAGAATCATTTTTTTAACAGCCGGATTCTCTTTGTAATCGCCTACCGATAAAATCTTTTTAACTTCAGGATGAAGAATAATATCGCCCGAAGCGTCTGTAACAAAAGAAACAAAATCTTTTTGAACAATAGTATTTTCGGGCATTTTTTCGGTCAACAAAGCCTGCGCGATTGAATCGGCTTTTACAAACGCGATAAAAATATTTTTAACCCGAAAACCGTCTTTTGAAGGCAAAACTAGAGCCAGAATCGGCTGGTTAAATTCTTTCGAAATATTTTTTACGCCCGCCTTGCCTTCAAAGCCTTTCTCGACGAGATTTTTAATGCCGTTTAGATACTCTGCAAGCTCTTGAGAATTTACATTTTTTAATAATTCGGGATGATTGAAACTATATTCAGCTTTTAAAGGAAAATTATCTTTAGATTTATAAAACGAAAAATGCATGGTCTCAATCTTAGAATCTAACAGCATTTTTTTTAGATGTTCAGATATCTTATCGGCGGCCAATGTCTCTTTAAGAATTTCAACTTCTTTATATAATTTATACCTTTTTTCGATTTCATTATTTATTTTTTCTGATATTTGACCCGACATTTGCCAGTTAACAAGCTCAATCAGGTTTTTCAAGTCGTCTTTAACGACTCTTAGAGAAATATAATTAATTAGAAAGACAGTAAGAGAAATGAAGAATACAATTGTCGAAATCTGCTTTAGTCTTCCGGTTGATTTTTTCGAAGAATTTCCCATATCATTAATTATTATCGACCCAAAGTACCCTAAAACCTTTGTTTTGCCGATTAAAATAAATCTTTGATTTTAAGTTTGCTTCATAAAACGATTATATTTAGCTTTGTAATAATTTAAATATTGAGAAAATTTCAGTTTAACCTTTATTGCCTTGACAAGTTATTTAGAAATGTTAGTTATTATTCTTGCCAAATACAATGTTTAATAAAAAATATTCATCTTATGTTTATTTATTTTTAATTTTTAGTTTTTGCGCTTTATCTTACTCTAATACCTTCAAGGCTCCCTTTGTTTTTGACGACGAAAGAAATATTGTCAATAACGCTCATATTCAATCATTTGAAAATTTATTAACCGCGTCAAAAAAAGAAAAAACCCATAAAACCCTATATGATTTAGAAACGATGATGAACTCAAGAATTGTCGCTTATATCAGTTTTTTTATAAATTATAAATTTCATGGCCTTAATGTTATCGGTTATCATATTCTTAACCTTCTCATTCATCTTATGTGCATCTTATTTTATTACAAAACCCTTAGCTTAATATTTGAAACAAATACAAAATTTCATGATTTCAAAGCGCAAGACGAAAAGGCAAAGAAAATAGTTTTTCTTTCTGCTCTTCTTTTTGCATTGCATCCTGTACAGACAATGTCTGTCACATATATTATTCAACGAATGACGTCTTTAGCCGCATTATTTTTTATTTTATCGTTCTTTGCTTATATTAAGTCTAGAAATTCAAAAGAAAAGTACCTGAAGTTTCTTTATTATTTTGCATCCTTGGTTTTCGCCATTTTAGCGATGAAAACAAAAGAAATTAGTTTTTTTCTGCCAATGGTAATTTTATTGTATGAATTTATTTTTATTCGCGATAGTCTTCGAAATCGAGTTAAATATATAGTTCCTATTTTCTTGACATTGTTTATTATACCATTTTCAATGATCAATCTTGAAGGCTCTTTTAATGAAATATTCTCGAATATTAATCAGGCGACCAGATTAGACGACACCGGCCTCAGCAGAGAAAACTATCTTTTTACTCAGTTTCGGGTTATTATCACATATTTAAGACTTTTTTTTCTGCCGATAAATCAAAATATAGATTATGATTATCCGATTTTTAGAAATTTTTTTCATCCTGATGTTTTTATATCGTTTTTATTCTTGTCTGCCTTGTTTTTTTCAGTCTCATATGCTCTATACATTTCTTTTAAAACAAAGGATAAACATAAATCATTTTACTTAAAGCTTATTTCTTTTGGATTCTACTGGTTCGTATTGACATTGAGTGTTGAGTCTTCTATTTTTCCTATTAAAGACGTCATCTTTGAACACCGTTTATATCTTCCCTCAATGGGTTTTTTCTTCTGTTTTTCTTCTTTGTTATTTTACCTTTATTTCTCTAACAAGAACAAAAATTATGCGAAACAATTTAACATTCTCTTTGCTTCTTTATTAATTATGTTATCGTTGTTAACTTTCATAAGAAATAATACATGGAGCTCAGGCGTATCGCTCTGGCTTGACGCCGCTCAAAAATCTCCCCAAAAAGCCAGACCCTTGTGCAACCTTGGCGCGCTCTACCAAAAAGAAGGAAACAAGAAAAAAGCCCTTGATGCATGGCTTTCTGCATACAATATTGACGTTAATCACTTAGAAACCCTAAATAACCTCGGAGCTTTATATTTATCAGAAAAGCAGTTCCCTAAAGCCGAATTTTTTCTTCAAAAATCTCACTCTCTTTCGCCCAAGCATATATCAACTTTGATTAATCTCGGAATTCTTTACGAAGAAGCTGGTTCTTCAATATCTATTTTTTATTTTAGGCTCGCTTTAGATAACGCTGTTCTTTCTCATAAGCATTTAATCTCTGGTTTAAAAAATAAAATACTTAATTTAGAAAAAAAGTATTCTACAGAAGAAAACACTAAAGGAACCCTGAAAACAGGCAGATAATTGATGTGTGGACTATTTAGCTTTAGGTCTAATGGGTATAGGAGCGCTTTTAGTGCTGGCGGGTATTTTATTCAGCCATTCTGAAAAAATAAAAGAAGGCGCCGAATATGTAGCGGCAGAACTTGCAAAGCAAAGAAAAACACAGGAAAAAATTGCCGCTAAAAGCCTTGAAAGAAGCTTTCCTCATATTCAAACTCAGAATTTACGTCCCTCAGAGCCTGAAATAGCCCCCATAAAAGTGAGTACTGCCCAAAGAGCGCCTAAGTTTTTTTCTAAAGAGGCTCATTTGTATCTAGATAACTCTAAAGAAAACGCCTATTGTTCAAAAGAAGATTCTCTTGAAATATCAAATATTTCAGAAATTCACCGCGTAGGCAAGGGTTCCTTTTTTTATGACGGCAGTCGTTTTATTTTTGAGCATGAAAACATCCGCCAGCATTATAGTATCGATAGTTTAAGCCACATTGCTTTTTATCCAAATTGTATTGTTCTTGTTTCAAAAAACGATTTACCGGCTGCTCTTTTTTTTATGGATGATACTAAAAGCGTTAGACGCATTTTAGAGACATTTAGAACCGATAGAGAAACCAATGCTGTTTAGCCACCATACCGCCGATTCTCCCGCAATTAAAAGAAGTAAAGGCTCAAAGTTTGGCCGCCTTGTTTTCATTATTATTATTTTAAGTTCCATCGCGTATGGCGTAAATATTCTTTATAGACAAAAAGACAGAATTCTATTTAAGTTCAAAGAAGACAGCTATAAAGAGCTTGAAAACAAGCTTTCTGCCATTGAAAAAAATAAAATCAGATATGATACGCCCGAAGTAAAAGAGTTTTTAGATTTGCTTAAGGCCCTGCTCAAAGATACCAATGAAGACGGATATCTTCATTATATGCAGGGACGCCTATATTTTTCTATTTTTTCGGATCCTATTGAAGGCAATGAATTTTTATTTCGTAATTTTATATTCAGCGGATATCTGGAAAAAGGAAACTTCATGCCGCAGCTTAAAAAAAACTTTTGGCAGGAATCTATTTTATCATACAGGAAAGCAATACTATTGTCTATTCCCCAGGAAATGATTGAAACGGCCGAAAAGAATTTGGGTTATTTATATTTCTGGGGCGGAAAATCATTTTCAAGATCGGGATATAAATACGCTGAAAAAAACCGATTTGATAAAGTATACGATTTATACAATATTCTGCTTGTTGAAAATGTTCCAAATTGGGAAAACCTGAAAAATTACTTTTCAGAAGATAATATCAGATTATTTGAATCGGTTTATTACCTGAAAACGGGCAACACTCCCCTCGCCTTTACGCGCATTAATAAACTTTCTATTTCTGAAGATATAGAATTGCGAAACATGGCTAACTATCTCGCCGGAAGTTTCATGGGAAAACAAAACAAGAAAAAAACCCAATTTGCATACTATTCTAAGATTAATCTTGAAACTTTTCTGTTAAATAATAAATGGTTTCTTGCTGAGTACAATTTTTTGCTTCGTTTTTTGGGATATGATCGTTTAGCCGCCGAGGTATTAAATAAATACGAAAAAATGACTCTTGAAAAAACAATTTTTTAACAATTTGACCGCCTGTTTATAAACCCAAATTTGACCCGATGCCTAGACGCGATGATCTTCAAAAAATCATGATAATCGGTTCGGGGCCCATTGTTATTGGTCAGGCAAGCGAGTTTGATTATTCGGGAACGCAGGCCGTAAAAGCTCTGAAAGAAGAAAATTATGAAATAGTTCTTATTAATTCTAACCCGGCGACAATTATGACCGATCCTGATTTTGCCGACCATGTTTACATTGAACCCATAACACTTCCCTATCTTGAAAAAATAATAGAAAAAGAAAGACCACAGGCTATACTTCCTACCGTTGGGGGGCAGACCGCGTTAAACGCCGCCTTAAGTCTTTATAAAGAAGGCATACTAGATAAATATAATATTGAGCTTATTGGCGCGAAACCCGAAGCCATAGAAAAAGCCGAAGACCGAGAATTATTTAAAAAAGCGATGGAGAAAATAGGGGCCAGGGTTCCTCTTTCAGTTGTAGCGTCTTCGATGAAAGAAGCGACTTCTTTCATTGAAGAAACAGGTTTGCCTGTAATCTTAAGACCCTCTTTTACTTTAGGGGGAACGGGAGGCGGCATTTGCTATAACCTTGAAGATTTTGAAAGCATGGTAACAAAAGCTCTGATGGAGAGCCCCACGCATCAGGTATTAATCGAGCAATCGGTACTCGGATGGAAAGAGTTTGAGCTGGAAGTCATGAGAGATTTAGCCGATAACGTCGTCATCATTTGTAGCATTGAAAACCTTGATCCCATGGGCGTTCATACGGGCGATTCTATTACAGTCGCTCCTCAGCAGACTTTAAGCGACAAAGAATATCAAAAACTAAGAGATCTGTCAATTGCCATCATAAGAGAAATAGGAGTTGAAACCGGCGGGTCAAATATTCAATTCGCCGTAAATCCCGAAAACGGAGACATCATTGTCATTGAAATGAATCCACGCGTAAGCCGTTCTTCGGCCTTAGCCAGCAAGGCTACGGGATTTCCTATAGCGAGAATTGCGGCTAAGCTTTCTGTGGGATACACTCTTGACGAGATACCCAACGACATTACCAAAAAAACGCCCGCATCATTTGAGCCGGTCATCGATTATATTGTAACCAAAACTCCGCGATTTACTTTTGAGAAATTTCCCGATACCCCCCGAAATCTTGATACCCAGATGCGGTCTGTGGGCGAAGCCATGGCCATAGGAAGAACCTTTGGAGAATCTTTTCAAAAAGCCCTGCGTTCTTTAGAAATAAACAGATCTGGCTGGGGGCTTGATCTTGATTTTAGCATAAGGCTTGAAGTTTTGAAACATAAGAAAAACAAAACTCATCTTTCTTACTTTAGAAGCGCTTTAAGCGTACCTACAGACGAAAGAATTTTTATTTTAAGAGAAGCCATGCTTGATAATATGAGTAACGATGAAATATACTCGCATTCAAAAATTGATTTATGGTTTTTAACCCAATTAAGACAGCTTCTTGAAATAGAAGAAAATTTTCTTGAAGCTTTTAATAAAAACGATAAAAATATAGATTTGATTTATAGCGAGGCCCAAAAGCGCGGTTACTGCGATTTTCAATTAAGCTGCCTTATTTCTTCAAACGAAATAGACTCTATCATAGAGAAATTATCCCAAATTTCGAAAGGCTCAAAAGAATATTTATCGTTAAACTCTGAAGCTATAAAAATTATAAGAGAAAACGAAAAAAAACTTAATGAGATTACCGCAAAATTCAAACGAAATCCGGTTTTTAAAAGAGTCGATACATGCGCGGCCGAGTTTGAGTCGTTTACGCCTTACTTATATTCTTCTTATGAAGAAGAATGTGAAGCAGAGCCTTCAGATAACGAAAAAGTAATTATTCTTGGCGGAGGGCCCAACCGAATAGGTCAGGGAATTGAATTTGACTATTGTTGTTGTCACGCTTCGTTTGCCCTTCAGGAACTGAAAATTGAAAGTATCATGGTAAATTCAAACCCCGAAACGGTTTCTACTGACTACGATACCTCTGATAGACTTTACTTTGAGCCTCTTACTATTGAAAATATTTTATCTATTTACGCAAAAGAAAAATCTAAAGGCAAATTAAAAGGCGTCATATTGCAGTTTGGAGGGCAAACCCCTCTTCGTTTAGCAAGAAAACTGCTTGAAAATAACGTCGAGATTCTTGGCACTTCTCCCGAAGATATACACCGCGCCGAAGACAGAGACGAATTTAATAAGCTGGTTAATAAATTAAATTTAAGACAACCCGCCGGAGCTATGGCCAAAAGCGTAGAAGAGGCTCTTGAGGCGGCCGAGAAATTAGAGTATCCTGTCTTGGTAAGACCTTCTTATGTTCTTGGCGGTAGAGCGATGATGATTGTTCACTTTCCCGAGCAATTAAAAAAATATATGGAAGAAAGCGCCGAGGTAAGCGACGAAAGGCCCGTCTTAATTGATAAATTTCTTCAACACGCTAAAGAGCTTGACGTTGACGCCTTATGCGATCAAAAAGACGTTTTTATAGCGGGCATCATGGAACATATTGAAGAAGCCGGAGTTCATTCTGGCGACAGCGCCTGCATTCTGCCGCCTGTAAATATATCTGAACCTATTTTAGAAGAAATCAAGGCCACTACAAAAAAAATTGCGCTTGAATTAAAGGTTCTTGGACTCATTAATATTCAATACGCCATTTTTAATAACGACCTTTATATAATTGAAGTAAATCCGAGAGCCAGCCGCACCGTTCCTTTTGTGTCAAAGGCCATAGGCATACCGCTGGCCAAAAGAGCGACACAGGTTATTTTAGGAAAATCGCTTAAAGAGTTGAACCTTGTAAAAGAGCCGTCTTTTTCATATTATCACGTTAAAGAAGTTGTTTTACCGTTTAAAAAATTTGCGGGTACCGACACAATTCTAGGGCCAGAGATGAAATCAACCGGAGAGGTCATGGGTATCGGTAAAACTCCATCTGAAGCTTTTTTTAAGTCGCAGGAAGCAAGCGGATTTAGACTTCCCCCCGCGGGAAGCGTTTTTGTTTCGGTAAGCGACGAGTCAAAAGAGCCATTGGCAGAGCCCCTGAAAGAATTATCAAACGCCGGTTTTACTTTATATGCGACAACGGGAACCGCCGATTTTTTAACTTCAAGGGGACTCTCGGTCAATAAAGTAATTAAGGTGCATGAGGGCCGTCCCAATATTGCAGATTTAATAAAATCAGACAAAATAGATATCATCTTAAATATACCCACCGATGTACAAACCAGAAATGACGCTCTTGAGATAAGGCTTTCGGCTTTAAAATTTAATATTCCTTATTTTACCACTGTCGAAGCGGCCGTGCAGGCCTTTAAAGGAATACTGGAAATGCAAAATAATGATTTTGACGTTTATCCTTTGGGAAAAATCAAATAAGGAGAATAAAAATGTCACTAATAAAATGGAGCGACGATTTAAGCATAAACGTACAGGAAATTGACAACCAACATATGCAAATAGTCAATATGATTAATAGTCTATATGACGCGATGAGTCAAGGGAAATCGCAGCAGGTTATCGGCAATATTATCAAGGGAATGGTAGAATACACTGATTCTCATTTTCAACTTGAAGAAAACTATTTTGAACAATTTCAATATGAACATACAGAAGAACATAAAAAAGAACATGCAGAATTTATTGAAAAAGTAAAAAAACTAAAAAAAGGTTACTTTGAAGGGAGCGTAAGCATTGGCATTGAAACTCTGCAATTTTTGAAACAATGGCTGGTTGATCATATTATGGTTTCAGATAAGAAGTTTGTAAAGTGTTTTAATGAAAATGAGATTATTTAATTTTCAATCCAAACAGAAATACAATTGAAATTTGTCAGTTTTTAACGTATAATGCAACAAATTTACATAAAAAAATAAACTATGGAAGCCTGTCACGAATATTTTGGATGAAAAAAAATAAACTGTTTCATGCACGTTAAGGCTAAAACCAATTTCTGGGAAGAACCCGATATGCTTTGCAACCATCCTTATATTGAAAGCTTAACAAACACTCCTGACAAATGCGAATTATACCTTTACTATAAAACCGCATTCGAAAGAGAAAAAATTGGATAATTTACTTATAGCCTTTAGTTTAACCCTGTTTGCCGGAGCCTCAACCGGCATAGGAAGCCTTATGGCTCTGTTTTCAAAAAACTTTAATACTAAATTTTTATGCGCCTCTCTTGGATTTTCTGCCGGCGTGATGATTTATGTATCTTTTGTCGAAATTTTCATAAAAGCCAAAATTTCGTTAATAGAAATTTACGGCGATTCTACAGGCTATTCAATTACGGTACTCTCTTTTTTTATTGGAATCTTTTTTATCGCCGTCATTGATAAATTTGTGCCTGAAACAATCAATCCGCATGAGATGAAAACCCCCAACGATAGAATAGACGACCCAAAGCTTATGCGCATGGGCGTTTTTACGGCAGTCGCAATCGCCATTCATAATTTTCCCGAAGGTCTGGCCACTTTTATAAGCGCGTTAAAAGACCCGTTTACGGGAATAAGCATAACGGCGGCAATCGCAATACATAATATCCCCGAAGGAATTGCCGTTTCAATTCCTGTTTATTTCGCGACCCGAAACAAGAAAAAGGCTTTTTTGTATTCTTTTTTATCGGGGATGGCCGAACCCGTAGGCGCCCTTCTCGGATATTTTTTATTAATTCAGATTTTTGCCGATTCTCTTTTCGGCGTTGTTTTCGCTTTTGTCGCCGGCATTATGGTTTACATTTCTCTTGACGAACTTTTACCCGCGGCTGAAAAATACGGCGAACATCATATTGCCATTTACGGTTTAATATCGGGAATGGCCGTTATGGCCTCAAGCCTGCTTCTTTTTTTGCCTTCTTAAAAATTATTGCAGTCTACGCGAATAGATAAAAAAAATAATGCATTTTGTTATGAATATTAATATTTTTTAGTTTCTTTTTATCTTATTTATTAGAATATACTAAAGATAACATATTATTGACAATATCATATATTGCATATGTTCACAATTTATCAAAAACAAAAGGAGACAATATAAATGAAAAAAAGATTTTTCATAAAAACTATTACCATTTTTTGCTGCTTAAGTATTTTCTTATTCTGCGGCGAAGACAACAAAAAAGATAAAGAGCTATTAAAACAGGCAAATGAAAGTATCGGGGTTCTACCCGATAAAATGCCCGGGGCAGAAAACGACACCGCTAAAAAGATTGAATTGGGTAAAAAATTATATTTTGAAAACAGACTTTCAATTAACGATTCTCAATCATGCGCCAGTTGTCATAAAATTGACGAAAAGCTTGGCGGCGTTGATAATCTTCAATTTTCTCCGGGGGCCAAGGGTTCTCTTGGGGGCAGAAACTCTCCTACGGTATTAAACGCCGGCTTTCATATGGCGCAATTCTGGGACGGAAGGGCCAAAGACTTGAAAGAACAGGCCAAGGGCCCTATTCTTAACCCGGTAGAAATGGCCATGCCAAATGAAAAGGCCGTAATTGATAAAATCTCTGCCATCGCCCAGTATCAGGCTCTTTTCAAAGAGGCTTTTCCTGATTCTAAAAACCCGATTACTTATGATAATTTAGCCGAGGCTATTGCCGCCTTTGAAAGAACTCTGATAACAAAAGACAGATTTGACGATTTTCAAAAAGGCGATTTAAAAGCGTTAAACACAGACGAATTTGAAGGCCTTAACCTATTCATGAACGAATTTGATTGTACGCAATGTCATGACGGCCCCTTATTAGGAGGAAACGGTTATGAAAAAATGGGAGTTGAAAAAGCCTATAAAAACCAAAAAGACAAGGGAAGGTTTGACGTTACAAAAGATAAGGACGATATGTTCGTATTCAAGGTTGCTTCTCTTAGAAACATAGCTCTAACAAGGCCTTATTTTCATGACGGCTCAACAATTCGGCTTGAAGATGCGGTTAATACGATGGCAGACATTCAACTAGGCATCACCTTAAGTAAAGAACAAACCGATAAAATCGTAAAATTCCTAAAAACGCTCACTGATAAAGACAGACTATAGTCTTAATTTTTTTGCAAGCGTTTTCCTGCATTCATGGTTTCCTTATTCAATAATTGATTAAACTTACATAAGGAAGCCATGCTTCGGCAAAAGCTCAGCACAGATGAAAACATGAAGATATTTTTTTAATTCGATATTACTCTGTTCATTTATTATTGATTGTTAATTTTACTGATATTTTTTTACAGTTTCTATTTTCGAGTTTTCTTTTTTTAGATAAAAAAATATAAAGTTATTTTGCAAAAATCCGACAATATTTATGTCACATAAAAACAAAGGATAGGTAGTAGAAGCGGCAAATAACGTTTTCACTGCCTTTATAAAAACGGAGGCGTTATGAAAAACGAAAAAATTACTGGTTCTACAATAAAATTTCAAAAAATATTAAAACACTATATGAAACACAAAGGTCTGCAAATTGAGCTGACCTTAAAAAACGGTTCTCATGTTACTGTCGGAGGAAACCGCAAACTTGAAGAAGATTCGATCGTTCATTTATACAGAGGCAAAGAAGATTTCAGGGTACCCCTTTCTGAAATAAAAAAAGCCGATATCTACGCTATTTAATGATTTATTGCTATGTAATTTCTGAAAATGTAAATCATTCTTGAAAATTACATAGTTTAATTAATTTTATATTTCTGCAACGCGATATTTTTCATAATCTTCATGGTTTACTATGTCGAGTAATTCGTATATTGTAACCGGTTCTAATTTGCCTTTTACGCGAATTTTATCAAGCTCGCGGGCGATAATTTTATCTTTAACCTTTTCATAAGTAAATTCAGATATAATAATATTTGTGCCGTACATCTTATTTGTACCCTCAAGCCTTGAGCCTAAATTTATAGAATCGCCCATAACGGTGTAATCCATACGATGGCTTGAACCCATGTTGCCGGCCACTGAAAATCCTGTATTTAGACCAATACCTATATCAATAACGGGGAGCTTTTGTTCCGCCCATTTGGTTTGCAGTTTTTCTAACTCTGAATATTGCTTTAATGAGGCAATACAGGCTCTATATGCATGGTCTTCCATAATTACTGGAGCTCCCCAAAACGCCATAATGGCGTCTCCCATATATTTATCAATTGTTCCTTTATAGGCCAGTACGATTTCTGTCATAGCCGAAAGATAATCATTTAATAAATGAACCAAATCTTCGGGACTTAAGGCTTCTGACATACTGGTAAATCCTCTGATATCTGAAAAGAATACGGTTATCTCTTTTTTCTCGCCGCCAAGCTTTAGCGATTCAGGATTTGCCATTAATTCATTTACCACGTCTTTTGAAACAAACTTCGAAAAAGTCGATCGGATATACTTAACATTTTCTTCTTCGGTCAATACCTTATAAGCAGTAATACCTACTAAAGCAACCGTCATTTCAATTATAGGAGTAAAAAAATGATGAATGTAATTAAACCAATTAAAGGCAAGAAAGACCTCCGCAACAAAAAGTAAAATAAAAACAACGGTTCCCAATATTACTTTTGTCATTTTATAACGCGGAACAACAAAACCTATGGCCAAACCGATTAAAATATAAATCAGAAAATTAACCCAATTTGGCGCGACATGCAAAAAATCTTGCATTAAAATAGTATTCAATGCGTTAGCGTGATGTTCAATACCGGCCATATCTCCGAATGGCGAGGTATGAATATCTTTCGAGGCTCCTGTTGCATAATACATTGCCGTTAAAAGCATCATGTTTGCAAACGGGTCTCCGCCTTCGGCTATTGCGCCTCTGTCTAGTTCTGCCAGCTCAACAAAAGAATGACTCGGAAACGACCATGGCCCCCCAATAAATTTAATATACATGAAGCCTTCTTTGTCAATCGGAATTGTTATCTCTCGCTTTTCATTAGGCTTTGTCATGATATCGCTATCTTTTAACGCCGCTCCGATTTTTATTTTTTTACTTGGAATATTTTTAATTTTTATATATTCTCCCAGCTTTACTTCTACGTCTTTTTTTACGTTTATTCCGTAATATTGCGCTACTAAAAGCAAATCAATAGAAGGATAAAGACCATTCTTCCACTTTATTACGAGAGGCATTCTTCTGTTTACTCCCGTATCTTCTTTAACAATGTTCGCAAAACCCATCCCTTTTACAGAAGAGCCAATGGCCGCAATAGGAGGCTCTGGATGATCGACCCACTCGTATTCGCTATCATAAGGAGTTGTAACAACATTGGTAATTTTATGCCTATCTAATAAAGCAAGTCTTTCTTTATAAATATCTGATTCTATAAATTCATCTGGAGCGGAGCCTCTTTCAAACGAATAGTCTACAAATGCCTTGCCGTTTCTTTGAATTTCTTGACTGAAATACGCGCTTGAATTTACCATATTCGAATACGATAAATTAATAGAACCTCCTCCCTGATTATAGACAGAATCAAGTATTTCATATCGAACATTTTCGACAAGCGACAGTATACCGTAATTATCTTTAATATCGTCTACAAAGAAAATATCAAACATAATTGAATTATAATTGCATCCCTCGAGAGAGCCTAATAAGTTTGCATACTTCTCCCACGAGAAGGGCCACCCCATATATTCATTAACGGTTGCATTATCAATGCCAATAATCTTAATCGCCGGATGAGCGTCTTCATTTATAGTCGAAACCTGAACGCCTTTTGAAATATCCATCGCCATAAGCTGAAACGACGACAGTCGGAATCTCGCGTCTATAGAAAACTCTTCAACCGGATTTAACACTACCGGTTCATACTTAAAAACCAGAATAAAACCTATGGCCACCGAAAAGCCGATAGCAACGCCCATCACCCTGTGCCTGTCTATTCCAAAATAATTAACAATATTTAAGCCTATAAAGAAAAGTAAAAAAAGGCCTATTATTCCCAATAGCTTGCCTAAATATAAAATGCCTAAAAGAACGCCTCCTCCCGTTGTTGCCGATGAAGCTATTAAATAAGAAATTAGACCGACCGCCAATAACCCATAGGTTACATAACTTGATTTTTTTGTTAATAATTCTGTATTGATTTTTATTTTTTTCTCACCCATACAGGCAAAATCTATTATATGAGTATAAAATCAAGAAAAAAATATATTTTTGAAATCAAATTTGAAAAGCCTTTTTATGAAAATTTTCGAATAATCTCTATTAATCTATTGATTTCACCTTCGCTTTTCTCTTCAGACACATAGGATATTAAATATTTTTTACCTTCATGCATATTTTCTACGCCGGGAGCGATCTCGTCTTCATAAGAATTTTGAATAATTTGATCTATGTTTTGATGTGTCCATGTTATTTCATGAAAATTTACCGCTTCATGAAAAAGGATTTCAATAGATTTAATTTTAAGAAGTTCTTTCTTTAAGTAATCGGCATTCTTTACGCAATCAACCGCGGTTTTACGCATGCCCTCCCATCCTGAATGGGCCATATAAATAGCGGCCCTTAAAGCTACCAACGTCTGATTTGAACATATATTACTGGTTGCCTTTTCTCTTCTGATATGCTGTTCTCTCGTCGATAAGGCTATAACATATGCCTCTGTCTCTTCGCCAAAAGGAGTTTCTGCCGTGGTTTTTCCTACGAGTCTTCCAGGCATTTGTCTCATATATTCAGACTTTGCGGCTATAAAACCAAGAGAAGGCCCGCCAAATGAAACAGGTATGCCAAGAGACTGAGCTTCGCCCCAAACGACATGGGCGCCTATATCAGAAGGCGCAGGCAGAACAGTTAAACTTAAAGGTTCATTTGTGCCGTATAAAATTTGCGCTTCAGGATAAGTCTTCGCAATCAGACACTGGTTTTCTTCAAAAATACCATAGCAATTAGGCTGCTGGTAAGCTACGGCTAAGACATCCGCCGCATTTGAACTGAAATTTTCCCATATTGTATTGCCATCTTTTTTATCTAAAGGAACTTTCTTTATCGATATTTCAAGCTCTTTCTGATATGATTCGGGAAAGTAAGTTTCAAGAACCTTATGGTAAACAGGATGAATTCCATCAGAAATAAGAACTATTTTCTTATCTTTCTTTTTACAATTCCTAACGGCCATTCTAATCGCCTCTACAAGGGCCGTCGCGCCGTCATATAAAGAAGCATTGGCAATATCCATAGAGGTTAATCCCGCCATCAGGCTTTGATATTCAAAAAGAGCCTGCAGCGTACCCTGCGCCGCTTCTGGTTGGTAAGGCGTATAACTGGTAACAAACGGCCTTAAAGACGACAAATGATTTATAACTTCGGGAACAAAATGTTCATATAAACCGTAACCGGCAAAAGACAAACCCTGAAAAATATTTTTTTCTGCGGCATAAATTTCTTTTTTAATTTCTGATTCTGATAACGGTCTATTGAGTTTTTCGCTTGTCTTTTCTAAAAATTCTTCTGGAATACTCTTGAATAATTCTTCTGCGCTTTTAATATTTAGTTCTTTAAATATTAAAGCTGTTTCAGAATCTGTTTCATTAATATACATAAAGCAATTATTCTAGAGTTTGTAAATATTCTTCATATTGCTTAGAATTCATCAATTCTTGCGGCGCCGAAGAGTTCTGTGTATCAATAACGCAAATCCATCCGCCTTCATAGGGCTCTTTGTTTATAATCTCGGGGGAATTCGCTATCTCATCATTAACTTCTATAACCTTGCCTGAAACAGGGGCATAGACATCTGATACCGCTTTTACAGACTCGATTGTCGCAACACTGTCTCCCTGACTGATTTCGTCGCCTACTTCGGGCATCTCAACAAAGACAATGTCGCCAAGGTTTTCTTGCGCATAGTCTGAAATTCCTATTTTCACCAGATTGTCAGTCTGCAATATCCATTCATGATCTTTTGTATATTTTAATTCTTCTTTAACTTCTGCCATGAACCAGATTTGAAAATTAATTTGCTTTGAAAAGTAAATTGTTTTTAAGATTTATGAAAATCCCCAATATTCTTCTCTTGAAAATTTTCTATGGCTATGGAAAACCATAGCAAGCATATTATCTTTCATTGACCGTAAAACGCAAATCTCTGAAAATAACTTTATACCAAACCAGAATAGCCGCTTATCACTTGTTTTACCCTTGACTAACCTATCAATGAACATCAGAAGAGAAATCCTCACAAGTTGAGTCACTGTAACACCTAATATCAAAGCGCTGTTTCTCAAAAGCATTTCGTCGGCCCCATATAAACACAACATATGTCGATGCTGTGCATCTTTTTTCGAAGATTTTATATTCTCATGAATATTCAACATACTTTTTGTCCATCGTAATTTTTTTACTTTGGCCAATTCAAAAACACAGTACCTTACAATCCAGGAGTATGTTTTTTTTCGAACTTTCGAAGCACAGACGATTTTGTTCCATAACGATAAATCCATCCGCACTTCCCATACGTTCTTTATCTCGGTTTTAGCCCCAAGCGGCTGTTTTTTACACTTCATATAATATAAATACCCCAAAAAATTTAAATCATTCCGCTTTTCTTTAAAAAAATGCTATGTTTTTCCATAGCATATATAACTTACTTTACGTCCCTTCTTTCTATAAATATCTGTATTCTCGTGGCAACCCCCATCCTTTCTATTGAAAACCTTCGGGCCGGCTTTCAAATAAACGGAAGTTTCGTTGAAGCTCTGCGCGGCATTGATTTGAAGATATCTAATGGAGAAATTTTAGCTTTAGTCGGCGAATCAGGCAGCGGAAAGACGATCACGGGACTTTCCATATTAAATCTAATGGAGCCTCCCGCGAAAATTTCAGAAGGTAAAATTTTATTTAACAATGAAAATATTTTAGAGTATTCAGAAAAAAAGCTTTTAAGCTATCGCGGGGGGCAGGTTTCTATGATTTTTCAGGAGCCCATGACCGCTCTGAATCCGGTTTTTACTATCGGTTTTCAAATCAGCGAGGTACTCAAAACACATACTTCTTTGACGAAAGAAGAAATTGCAGAAAAAACTATTGAGCTTCTTAAAACGGTCGGCATCTCTGAACCCGAAATGCGCGTTAAAAATTATCCGTTTCAGCTTTCAGGCGGCATGAGACAACGCGCGATGATCGCAATGGCTCTGGCGTCGTCTCCTAAACTATTGATTGCCGACGAACCGACCACCGCTTTAGACGTCACAATACAGGCCCAAATTCTTGCTTTGCTCAAACAGTTAAACCGAGATAAGAAAATGTCTATCTTGCTGGTTACGCATGATCTCGGCGTTGTCTCTCAAATCGCCGATAAAATTGCGGTCATGTACGGCGGATGTATTATGGAAACAGGAACCGTTAAAAATGTTTTAGAAAAGAAGAAACATCCCTACACAAGAGGTCTTCTGGAATCTTTACCGTCGGCGGCGGTTCACAAAAAAGGAGACAAGAAATTAAAACCCATTGTTGGGCAGGTACCGGCTCTAACCGATATGCCAGACGGATGTCCTTTTCGCGGCAGATGTTCTCTTGAAAAAAAAGAATGCGCAAACGACGTTCCCGTAAAAAAAGCCGGCAAAGATCATATTTACAGGTGCATTCATTGATGAATCGATATTTTTTAATGGTTGACGGGGCCTCCAAAGGCAATCCGGGCGAGGCCTCATACGGCGCCGTCTGCTTTGAAGCCGAGTCATTATCTGACATACCGTCTCTTTCTGAATTTAAAGAAAATAAAAAAGCCCTGTTTTACAAATCTGAATCTATCGGGCTGGCCACAAATAATGAAGCTGAATACGCCGCTCTTGTCGAGGGTCTTCGCGAATGCGAAAAAAACAATCTTAAAAACATAACCGTTTTCATGGATTCTGAACTTGTTGTTTTTCAAATGCAGGGGAAATATAAGGTAAAAAATCCCCGTTTAAAAGAATTTTATCTAAAGGCTCTCGCTTTAACAGAAAAACTCCATGTGTCTTTTGTTCATATTCGAAGAGAAAAAAACGCTATCGCCGATTACCTTGCAAATCTTGCTTATCAATTAAAATGAATTCATACTTAGATTACGAAACAGATCACGACGACTCTATCTTTCAGCCTCAAAATCCGCCCTGGCTAAAAGGCAAAGACAAGGCGGATGTATCTGCGATCATACAAAGCGCTTTCAATTTACTTGAAAAATCGTTTGAAAAATATACGCCTCGATCATCGCAAATAGAAATGGCAGAAAACATTTTACGCAACATGCTAAACGAAAAGGTAACCGTTTTAGAAGCGGGCACCGGAATCGGAAAGTCGTTTGCTTATTTAATCGCCGCTATCTCATATTCTTACCTGACCGGAAAGCGGGTTTTAATAAGCACAGAAACAAAAAACCTGCAGTTGCAGCTTTTTGAAAAAGATCTTCCGGTTCTTCAAAATGCTCTTTCTTTTGCAAAAAACGAATACGACCTTTGTCTTGGCAGCGCGAATTATTTGTGCCGCCTTCGCTACGAAGACGTCTTTCAAAAAGGAACCTTTGTCGATCTTATCGACAAAGAAACCCAAAAAGAATTTCACGAATTCGCTTCGTCCGTTTTTAAAGAAGGCAAAGGTTTCGGATATATTTACGAAACAGAAAAGCATTTTCCTAAAAGTTTCTTTAACCTTGTCTGCCGCGATTCAGACGGATGTCCGTCAAACAAATGTATTTACTTTTCAACATGCAATTATTTCAAGGCAAAAAAGTCATGGTCGTCTTCGCGCATACTAACGGGCAACCATCATCTTACTTTGTACAATTTTCTAAACGATAAAAAAACCATCCCCACTTATGCCGCTTTAATTATAGACGAGGCGCACGGCTTCATACAAAGCGGCATGCAGATTTTTTCACTGAGTTTTTCATCGGGCTCTTATGCCGAACAGAAAAAAAAGATCAGAAAATTAATAACCGACTCAAAAGAACTTTCGCCAGAAAAAGTCGACGATCTTCAAGAGTTAAGCGGCCGCATTGAAAAAAACTGGAGCCTGTTTTTTTCTTCATGGGAAGCCGAGCTAAACTTGTCGTTTGCCGAAAATCAGACAAAAATCATTTCAAATGAAAAGCCGGTTGCCAACGCTGAACTAAAAAACAATATTGAAGAAATCAAAAATTTAATTTCAGAAATTAAAGAAAAAAACGACGACGCAATAACGTTAAACTCGGCCAACTCGCTAATAAAACATCACTCGCAGTATCTTTCATTTCTTGAGCGTTTTGAAAAACTGAATTTTGACAAGAATGTTTTCTGGGCCGAAAAAAAAGAAAATATATTAAACTTAAAAACCTGCCATCTAAAACTCGGCGAAGAAATTTCTTCTTTTCTTGATGAGCCCCATACATGGCTAAGCGCGACCGTCGGCTACTGGCCCTTTGCTTATAATCCGTCTTCTGTAAAAGAGATGACCGCCAAGGGTTATTTCAACAGTTTCATTGAAGAAACTCTGCCCTCGGCGGCAAAAGAAAACTTAAACTTAAACATTCATTTCTCGCCGTTTGCCTACGAAAAAAACATGCTTCTTTATCTGCCGCGGGGCATTGAAGAGCCAAGCTATAACGCCGATAAAAAAGCTCAGCGCATGTATGAGCAGGCTCTTTTAGACGAGATTATCAGACTGATAGAGCTTTCAAACGGCGGAGCTCTCATCTTATTTACCTCGCATTATATGCTCAATAAATTTACAGATATTCTTCAAGAGACCATCGACCATGAAGTTATCTCGCAGGCCCATTACGGAGCAGAAAAAGCCCTTTCGTATTTTCGCGAAAGAGAAAACGCCGTTTTACTGGGAACAAACTCTTTCTGGCAGGGCATTGACCTGCCCGGCTTTGCGCTTCGTCTTGTTATTGTGGTAAAGCTGATGTTTACCCCGCCTGATGACCCCTTGTTTCAGGCAAAGAAAAATCTTTTAGAATCGCAAAATCGAAAATCGTTTTTTGAGTTATCGCTGCCGAAAGCGGCCATTATGCTAAAACAGGCGCTTGGCCGTCTTATACGCTCTGAAACAGATAAGGGGGTCGCCGCAATTTTAGACGGACGCATCTTAACAAAATCATACGGAAAAATTCTTCTGGCCAACCTGCCCCCCGCATCGGCCGTTACAGACTTTAACGAACTAAAAAAATTAACGCAAGAAAAAAATATTTTTTAATATGAGCATTCTTTATTTTGATCACGCCTCTGGTTCAAGGCCGAAACCGGAATTTGTCATAAAAGCCGCAGAAGAACATATGCAAACAATTGAAGGCAGCGCTTTTCGTTCAAGCGGTTCAAACGACATTATTGAACTTTACCGCGAAAATCTATCGTCTTTTTTAAATTTAAAAGAAGACCAGACTCTTGTTTTCACAAAAAACGCCACTGAGGCCATTAATCTTTTCTTTTCTGGTTTTGAAAAAAATATTCAACATTACTTCATAGACAGTTACTCTCATAACGCTGTTTTAAGGCCTGTTTATAAACTTTGCGAAAAAAACAAGAGCCAAATTCATATTATCTCAAGACAAAATGATTTTATAAATAATCTTGAAGATATAATTCAAAAATCTTTCAATAACCAACCCGCTATCGTCTGTGTAAACGCCGCCTCTAACGTCACGGGCGAAGTTCTTTCTGAAGATGATTTTACCCGCCTCTTTGAAATACTCAGAAAGCATGAAAATCTTTATTTACTTTTTGACTTTGCCCAATATGTCGGCAGCTTACAACTTCCTGATTTTCCCGACGAGATAAGAGATAAAATCGTGGGAGCTGCGTCTGGTCATAAATATCTTCTTTCGCCTGAAAGCGTCGGGTTTCTTTTTTTTCATAAAAATATAAATATCACCCCGCTTATTTACGGCGGTGTCGGTTTTGACAGCGCAGAAAAACAAATGCCCAAAGAATATCCCTATAAACTTGAAGCGGGAACTTACCCTTCAACAGCGTTATGCGGCCTTAACGCCGCCGTTGAAAAAGGCTTTGATTTTTTTGAAAGCTTATACGAAAAAAAATTAAATCTTGGAATTGCTTTTTATGAAGAAATAAAAAAAAATAAAGATTTTCATATCTTCGGATGTAAACCCGAAATAGGGTCTCATTCTCTGACATTTAGTCTGGCGCATGAAAATTTAGACTGTTCTGAGCTTGCCTTTATTTTATATGAAAATTTTAAAATCATCGCGCGCGAGGGTCTTCATTGTTCTCCATTGGTTTTTCAGAATCTTCCTGAAATCTTTCAAAACGGCACGTTAAGAATTTCATTCGGATGGAACACTTCTGAAGACGACCTAAGCCGGCTTCTTGCCGCCTTACGCGAAATCGGTTGATTTATTTTTATAATACATTCTCTTATATTCTTTTTTATTGTCAAATTCATATAAGCCTTTCATGCTCAATTGCCTTAAACATTCATAAGATACAATAGACACGGCATTTGATAAATTCAAGGAACGCACC
>JAOUOT010000023.1 GCA_029880265.1 Spirochaetia bacterium
TTCGACGAAAAAAAAATCAACTTCGCCCCGCTTTTATGGGCGGCCTGCATGAGTCGTTCTTCTTAAACAAAAAACAATCGTATATTTTAGAACGTCTCATGATATTCTCATTCACCTCTTTTGCTGATGTCTTTTCTAAAAGAGTTTTTTCGTCATGAAAAAGAGAGCGGCCAAGCGCGGCCCCTTTATTATCGAGGCGGGCGCCAAGCGCGGCTAAAATTGTAGGGAACATATCAAAATGACTAAAGTATCGATTTTTTATTTTCTTTGGCCTCCATTTTGAATTTATAAACAAATTAAAAACTTTTCTGCCCTTCCCTTTGGGAAATATTTTTTTATTCATCGATAAATGATCGCCTAATACGACGACGGCTGTGTTCTTAAAAAATTTCTGGCGCGATATCCATTTTGTAAAGCGATTTAACTGAAGACTTGCGCATCGCATTACGTCGATATATTTACGCTCTCTTTCGTTATTTTTTTCGCAAATTCTTTGATCTAAAAATTCATCTGACATATGCGTATCAATGGTCATCATAAAAAGAGCAAACGGCTCTTCTTGCGCGCTCAAATTTAAAAGCTCTTCTTTGGCTAAATCATATAACTTGCTATCTTCGACGCCCCACTTGCCCCTGTGGTAATCTTTTTTTATTTTTCCCGAATCTCTAAAATAATTCAGATCTTTTGCCGATATATTCGCGTGAGTCTCTAAAAAAATATCGACGCCGGCAAAGTTTTTTTGACTTCCCATTAAAAAAGAAATATTATAATTGTTCGCCGCCAGTATATCGGTTAAACAAACCGCCCCGGGTAAAAAATACTTATACCTATCATACGAGTTTTCAGCAAAAGGAATTCTAAGCGGAACCCCGCACATCGTCGCGATTAATCCCGCCACTGTCCAGTTTGTGCCCTTTAGTTGTTTATATCCCCCTATTTTATTGTTATGGCTAAAATTTATATTCGCTTGAGCCATCTGCGTTATTTCGGGAATCAAGCCGGTTTCAAAGATTCCGCCTTCTTCTATAGAAGCAAAACTGCTCTCTAAAGATTCAATATAAAGTACAATTAAATTTCGTTTATCTTGCCGAAAAATATTTTGATTCTTATTTAAAAAGACGTAATTATCTTCATAAAAACTTGAAAATTCTTTTTCATTATAGACATGAGCCGCCAGTTTATTCAACCCCGAATGAAAATAAATAAAGGTAAAAGAACAGACCGCGATGGCAACCGATAAAAAATATCGAAATTGAATAAAAGGTTTTCTAAAAGCGAACCATATCTTCGCTGTTGAAAATCTTTGTTTTCCTGATTGTTCCTGTAAGATTTTTTTCTTTGAAAAATCATGGCCCAGAAAATAGAAAAGAGCCGCGATAAAAAAAGGAACAATCGCGCAATTTATTAAAAAATTTTTAATAACGCCTTCCTCCGCGCCGTTTATAGGCATTAATAGGTGAAAAATAATTTGTTCAGCCGTGGCCGATTCAAATTCTCTAGATATCCATAAAGAGGCCGCCGACAAAGATAAAGACGCAATAAGCAGAGTAAAAATAACGGCTTCGCGTATGAAAACAATTATTTTTACCGCGTTTCTAAAACTTTTCCGTTTAATTTCAAAAAGCGCCTTTTTAAGACTGTCTATCATTGAGCCCTTGTATGTATTTTACGAATTATTTTGAATTTTTTCTACCGAAATATTCTCAAGACTAATTTTATTGTTTCTAACTTTGACCTTTAGAGAGACGCCGGCGTAAGATAAGCCGCTTTTTATGTATTTTCCCAATAAGGGTATGGGATCTAAAACCTGTTCTACATGAAACGGTAAAACCCCTACATTTATATCGCCGTTTCCTTCAAGGGGATTGTAATATCCCGAAATTTTAAATTCTCCTAATTCTGAACGAAGATAGCCCTCTTGTATATAAATTTTATTGCCTTTAAGATAGCCTCTTCCCATGGCGCTATGCACCTTTATCGTATTGCTGGCCGAAAACGCTTTTTGAATAGAAGATATCAAATTTACGTTTATATATTGGTAAACTTGCAGGGCGCTGGTCTTAGGAATTTCTAAATTTGCCCCTTCTATGGTAAATTTTTCTCTTTCGCAGTCGTTTTTTGCGATAGAACAATTCAGACGGCTTTGAATATACATCGAACCTTTTGCGTTATCGAACATTTTTGATAAATAAAGTTCGCCTTCTAAATCTCCTGTTAATCGCGAGTTATCGGCAAAATTTAATTTTGCGTCATGAATCAGAAAATTAAATATTTTTGATTCAAGATAAACTTCGCGCGATTCAAATAAGGCGTTATTTCCCTTAAAAAAACCCTGCGCAGACATAAATTCTCTCTCTGTTTCAGGCGTTCTTTTATCGTTTTGCATAGACATCGGCAAGTTAAGGTTCATGAAAAACTCAAGGCCAAAGCGCCCCTGCCACGGGTTATAGGCTACCGACACAGGGTAAACGGTTCCGGTCATAGAGTTAAGATAATTTGCGGCTTTTTCGGGAATGAAGTTCCCGAAACTATTCGATATTATTTTCCAGGGTATAGTTGTTCCGGGATTATAGATTTGCTTAAAAAGAAAATCTTCATATTTCCAGTCGACATACGAAGTAAAAAGCCTATTATCATAAGTCATGTTAAATTGCTGCAACGATAAAATATCTATATTCGCCGTACCTCCAGCTCTGATCTCTAAAGGAATCTTAGGCTTTATATTTACATACGATAAATTATAATCTTTAATATTTAAAAATAAAAACTTATCAAGCGTAATCTGATGAGAATGAGACAGGCGTTCTAAAGGAAAAGTCATAGAAATAATGTTTTTTACCTTGCCTTCTCCCGAAAGATGCAGGCCCATCGTCGTGAAAGACTCTATGATTTTATCGAGAGTTACATGAGACTCTATACGAATATCTGTTTGTTTCAGCCAGTTTTGTTCAGTTTCCTGATTTTTAAAAACGTCAATAAATACCTTTGACTCTAGCCATTTTCCCATATAGCCCTTGGCGCTTATTTTAATATAGGGCTTTTCTTTTCTTGTTTTCTTTAATATAAAATCTTTTGCCGTAAGAATAGGTTCTTCTTTTGAAACAGAGTCTACATAAAGATCAAAATTTTCAACTTCAAGCCATTTTGTAAGATTAAATTGATTCGGAATTAACGTTATAAACTTATGAATTTCGGCCATAATCTTTTCAACCGTGGCGTATCTTTCGTCTATACCGGTTTCTATATCGTCTTCATCAAGAACCCGCAATTTAAATTTTTCAATTTCAATACTTGAAATTTTTTGTTTTTTTCTCAATAATAAATCAAGAATATCGAGATTTAAACTAATTTCCTGAAATTGAAAATTTGTCGAGCCTTTAATCTCAAACTCGATATCGTCAATATGAGCGTGCGGTAAAGGGAACAATCTTATACTGATCTCGGGTTCTTCTAAAAGAATATCTTCATTTTTTAGAAATTCAAATAAATCTTTAGGAGGATCAATCTTAAACGTAATTGAAAATATAATGAGAAAAACAGAAGAAATAAAAAAAAGCGTAACCCATATATTCTTTGTTTTTTGTGTCAAGGCAAACTCTATTTATCTTCTTCGCTTCTTGCGGCGTATTTATTTCTACATTTAATGTTTTTTCTTAAGTTTTAGCGTTAACCTTTTACAAGGCGCGGCTAAATAATAAATAAAATAACCAGGGGGTCAACCAATCATACCTTTCTTCGTCTCTTAGACTCCCATTTTTTTGCAGAATAAAAGAGACCGGAATATTTTGACATGCCCCCCTGTATTAATATTTTTATAAATCAGGTACAATCATAAAAGTTACCCGCCTGTTTTCTGCCGCATTCGGAGCGTTTTTATTTTTCAATTCAGCTGAGCCTGCTCCTTTATATTTTATTGCCGGGTCGTCAATTCCGTATTTTTTCAGGGCATCATAGATATACCTGGCCCTTTTTTCAGAAAGAGCTATATTTCCCTCTTTTTTACCCTGCGGTTCTTCGGGCCCTTTCGCGTCGGTATGGCCGGTTATTTGCAGTATATAACCCGGCGGCAGCTTCTGTAAAAGATCTTTAAAAACGGGAACCGATTTTTTTACCCATTCACCATAGTTATCAGAACCAATATTTGAGCCCTTATAGCCAAACCCCAGTACAGAAAGTTGTTTTAATTTCTTATTCATTTCGGCAACTTCACCGCTTACATCTTTCGTGGCTGCCTGTGGTTCCGGCTCTTTTTCAGGTTCTTTTACTTCTTGCGTAGAGCCGCAAAATAATAAACTAAACATCATTATAAATAATGCGCCTAGTCTTATTTTTTCTTTCAAATTCATAATATTCTCCTCTAAAGTTAATAATTAATTAATTGAATATAGTATATATTATTAATAAGATAACTAAAAAAAATAAAATCTCAACGTGTCAAATATAATATACGATTATCTATTGCTTATAGAAAGCAAGCGAATAATCTAATATAAGTATAAAATCTTCATAGTCTATGTTAAAAAGCTCTACAGCGGTTATGATTTTATCTTCTTTTTCAAAACTTCTAATAACCCGCCCCTCGGCGTGTATGGTTTTCTTCATTTCTAAAAGTTCAAGCCTTAGTTTAAGAATATCTTCTCTTGAATAAGAATGACCCGTTTGAAATGATATGCCGCTGGCGCTGAGATCTTCGGCGCCTACCGCCTGTTCATTAGGCTCAAATTCGCTCGAATAATAGATTTTTAGCGGAGCTTCTGCTCTGGGAAACCGACGGCTTTCTTCGGGAGTCATGATTATACATGTGTTTTTTTTGATAAGATGCGTCAAGCATAAAATCAAAGGAAATTTTTTATATTTTTACGGCGTATAATTTAACGTCACCGTTATTTCGCCTAATTTACCTTTCTTTTTTGAATAATCGTCAAATTTACAATGTTCCAGATTCAAAGCGTTTCGCCATACCGCCGTCATTATCGCAGATAAACAGGAAAACAATAGAGCTCTATTTTAAAAAAACTTTTCTATATGAAGCTTTAATAATTTATTGCATAAAATGAGCCGGTCAAAGAAAAGAACTACCGTAAAACTCAATATGGCGCAGTCTTTAAACGGCTATACGGTGCAACCCGGCGGAAAATGGCAGACAACAAGCGCAGAAGATAAGCGAAGAATGCTAAAACTTCGCAAATGGGCCGACTGCGTGATTGTTTCAAGAAAAACTATTATGACAGACAATGCCAATTTATACGCCCATGCTTCGCGAGAAAAGAAAAACCCCATGCCCCTGATTGTCATGCGAAATGCCTCAGAAAAAATTTCTGAAAATTTAAACGTATTTTCTGCGCCTCATCAGGCTGGAGAGTTCTGGATAAAAAAAGGCAATAAAAAAGACGAAAACGATTTTTCTTTTTTACCCGAGTCAGAAAAATCTGAAAAGATTAAAAGCAAATGGAAAATATATTCTTTTGAAAACTCAAACGATATTATCAACTCGCTTAGCGAAAGAAATTATAAAAATATACTTCTCGAAGGGGGCGGCAGGCTAAACGGCTTCTTTTTGCTTGAAAATTTAGTTGACGAAATATATTTAACAATGGCGCCCTTTATTTACGGCGGCGTTGAAAATAACCGAATCGCTCTTTTTGAAAATTCTTTTTCTGAAAAATTCAGGCTAAGAAGCGCAGAAAGAAGGCAAAACGAAATTTATTTACGGTATCAAAAGATATTTAAGAGCCAATAGAAATTCTTTGTGTTCTCTGCCCGCGGCGAGCGAAGTCAAACCGTGCGCTCTGTGCGGTTATTTGTTTCTATTTTATAAGACAAGATTATCTAAAGCCCCAACCAGCAATTCGCCCGCTTTTTTATAATTTTGTTTCCACTGAGTTCTGCCGTTTGGGCCTATTTTATTTGTACAACATAAAAAAGCCGAAAAAGGAATTTTTTCTTTCAGGCAAACATATGAAATTGAGGCGGCCTCCATATTTTCCCAGAAATATTCTAAATGTTTTTTCTCGTCTTTGACGGAAACGCCAAAACTGCTTAAAATTAAAGGATTTTTGTAAGAATATTTCTTAGATAGCTTTTTATTTTCAAGAGCGGCTTTTGTCTTATATCTTTGTCTGATAAACTCAGGAACATCAACCGAAGAAGACGGTAAAAGCCCAAACTCATTTGAAATACATAATGAAAATATATCTTCTTTCTTTACAGAACCGGCCGTGCCGAGTAAAATAACTTTCTGGGGTTTTTTTTCGCCGTTTTTTATCAAAGATAAAAAGTTATAGTACGATTCAAAAAGACCTATGCCGGTAAGATAGCAATTTATTTTTTTTTTAAGTTCGTTATAATCGGGAACTTCTTTTTTATCGGCCAATAAAACCCATATTTTCTCGGATATCATAACACCTTATATATTAAATGAAGACCTATCAGCAATAATACAAAGATAAATAACTCTTTTAAGCGGCCCTCGTCTAAACGTTGCGATAAGATTGGCCCTAGCTGCCCGCCTAATAATACCCCGAAAGAGGCAAAAGCAAGAATATAAATTAATTCGATTTTCAAAGCTCCGCTTAAACCAAAATGAACCATCCCGCCCATGAACGCGACAAAGAAATTTAAGAATAAAGCGGTGGCTATGGCGCCAGACATGGGAATTTTTAACTTCCCTCTAAGCAAAGGGATGATAAAATCTCCCGAACCAATCGATAAAAAGCCCGAGATAAATCCGAAGATTGTACCTTCTGACTTAAGCCATAAAGGAGCTTTTGTTTTTTTATCTTCGTTTAAGATTACGTCATATTTTTCGGTCTGAAAGCCAAATAACAGCGATATTGTAATCGTCAGGCCACCTAAAAGCCCTTCAATATAGTTGCCATGAAGAACCCTCTGGCTTAAGAACGCTCCTATGGCAAGACCAATCAAAAGCGGAAACATCATACCCTTCGCTATCTTCCAGTAGAGCATCTTCTTTTTCAAATAGCTGTACGTGGCCGAACCCATACCCACGGTTTGAATCATAAAAGATATCATGATGGCGTCTTTAGGCTCTAACTTTTCAACCAGTATTAAATACGGCGCCCAAAGAATTCCCCCGCCTATTCCCATAAGAGATGCAAACGCGGCAATGAAAATCGCGATAGGGGCAATTGGCCAATATTCAAGTAAATAAGGAATCATTATACGCCTTGAGAATTTTCTTCGTGTTTTTTAATATATGAAGATAATGTTTTTTGATCGAGATATCCTTCTGTAACAAGAATGCCGCCCAAAAAACCGCCCTTTTCTTCTTGAATTTCAAGAGCTTTTTCAAGCTGCTCCTGAGTTATAATATAATCGTCCATTAAGAGTTCTCCCAATGAACGCTTCTCTTTTTCTTTATCGGTCAACTGTTGAACCTGAAATAACGTAAAAGACTCTTTCAATAGCTCAAGCTGAGAAAATGCGTCGTTTAGCCTTCTTATTTGTTCTTCAAAATGAGCCCTGATTTCGGGTATAAAGCGCAGTTTTTTATCCATTTCTTCAAGAGACTCTGAAGTTGAAATATGAATTTGTTCAATTTGAGCGATAATTTCCTGTAAATTCGCGGTCAAATCGTTAATTAGATTACCAAGAGAAGATAATTCGTCTGACGTTTTTATTTCAATTGTAAGACTTAAATCGCCTTCGGCAATTTTTCGGGCTCTGTTTATCATATACTGCATAGGAGAAGCAATTTGCGTTACAAATAAAAACAATATGACGGCGGCCACTAAAATCAAAATGCCCACCATGATTAAGAATTTTATAGCCAAGTCGTCAAAAAGCTTATACGCGTATTCAACCGGCTTTTGACCGTCTTTTATTTTTAAGACTTCGCTTTTTACCTCGTTGCGATACTTGTCGCTTTTCATCTCATATAGAAATTCTGTAGCGACAAAGATATTTGCAATGGCCACTAAAGAAAAATAAAAAACCATTCTTCTTTTTATTGACGATTTTTTTTTGATTTTCTTTTTATAAGGAACTGTCATAAATTAATAAGAAATAGCCGTCTTTATCGTATAATCTCTTTTAGAGGAACAAAATTACAATGCGCCCAATATTATAAAAGTCTTTATCTTGAAAAGAAGTTTTACAAAATAAGATAAAATAAATCATGATCCTATTTAAGTAAAAGACATGAATTTATCAAAGTTATCAACAGAGCACTATAAAGCGCTGCTTAATCATTACGGTAGCCCTATAACTCCGCTTCGTCATAAGAATATTGAACAGCTTGCCATCGCGGTAATCTTATCGGCCCAATGCACAGACGCGAGGGTAAATCAAATTACGCCAAAATTATTTTCGCGCTATAAAAATATTGGCGATTTTGCCCGCGCCTCTCAAGAAGAAGTTGAAAAAATAATATATTCAGCCGGTTTCTATAAAATGAAGACCATGCATATTATCGCTTTAGCGCGTATTTTAGAAAAAAACTACGAGGGAAAAATTCCCGATAATTTTGAAGCCTTATTAAAACTGCCGGGAATCGGACGAAAAAGCGCAAACGTCATTATGTCATCGGGATTTAATAAAATCTGCGGAATTGTGGTCGATACTCACGTTAAACGCTTAAGTTTCAGGCTTGGTTATACAAGCAATAAAAATCCCGATAAAATAGAAGCCGATTTAATGCAAATATGGCCCAAAAAAATCTGGAACCCGATGTCTTTGCTCTTAATTTTTCACGGCAGAAAATTTTGCAAGGCCCAGAATCCAAGATGTGAAACCTGCTTCTTGACAGAAACCTGCCGCTTTTTTAAGAAATGTTAAATAACCGGCAAATTAAATAACGGGTCTTTTTAATCCCAGTTGTCCGCTTTTAGCGTAAAATAATACATTCATACGTCTCGACTCTTCGTTGACAAAAGCCAAATATTCATGATTACTCTCTCGTATTTGTTCAACCGCCTCGGGAATCGTAAAAAGCGAAAGCGGATATAACGAAACCGATAATTTTTCAAGTTTATTGTTCTTAAACTTGAAAATATTTTCTTCATACTGCCCCAATGTTTCAGTGGGCTTAATGATAGAGTAATTGCCGTCGGGACGCAAAAAACAAAGCGAATACTTTTTCTTATCTGCTTCATGATACATCAAGAACCTGTATTTATGAAGCTGCATTTGAAGCGCCGCTTCAAAATCATCCATAGGCTTTACGGGAGCGTCATAAATATTAATAACCGTTTCTTCTGAATGCGCCGCCGTTTGAAAAGAAGGCAGTATTTGAGCCGCCTCTTCGTCTGAATTTAACGTTCTTGAATCAATCTTTTTATGATATTTATCAACCTGCGTACTTAACGTATCAAGCGCAAGATCAATTGCCGCATAAAGGTCTTTTTCGCTTTTCTCGACATGAAATACAGTTGAATCGGCTCTTACCGTAATTTCGCAAATTTGATTTTGACGCTCAAGAGAAAAACGTACATCAATGCCCTCGACATGATGAAATCTTTCTCTGACTTTTTCAAGCTTTTCGCTTGTATGCTCTTTGATGCCTTCTGTAGGCTCCAGATTTTTAAAATAAAACGATACACTCATAATTAAAACCCCTTAACTAAAAACTAATAAAAAATCGGTTTCTCTGCAACTATTAAGCCTTTCTTTTTTTTGTAGATGGGATGTGTAGTAATTTTCTATATTTAGCCACGGTTCTTCGCTTTAAGTCATATCCTTTTTTCTCGAGCAAAACCGCTATTTTTTCGTCAGAATAAGGATTTTTTTTATCTTCTATTTTTATAATTTCATCAATAGCGTCTTTTAAATTATAAATATTTTTCGCCTCGCCCATGCTTGTTTTAATCTTGTTTGAAAAAAACAGTTTAAGCGGATATATGCCGAAAGAACATTGAAAATATTTATCTTTTAACAGCCTTGATACCGTTGAAATATGTATCTTTAAATGAACGGCCGCTTCTTTTAAGTTTAACGGAGCAATGCCTTTGATTCCGTTTTCAAAAAAAAAAGGCTCTTTTTTAATTAAAAACGACGCGAGAGAAGCAAGTTTTTCGCTTCGATATTCGACATCGGCTAAGAAATCTTGTACTTCTTTGTATTTTTCTTCCCAAATAGCATTTTTCTCGGCTTGTATAAATTGACGGTATAACCCGCTATTTAACTGGGTCTGCGTCAAAATATTTGAATCAATATTCGAGGTAATTTTTTTTTTATTATGACTAAAAATAATATCGGGAACAATGTAAGCGTTTTTTTCGTTTTCCGTAAAATTTACGGCCGGATAGATATTTAATTTTGATATGATTTTCAACTTTTCAGATACAAATATTTCTTCAAGATGCAAAAGATGCGCAATTGTTTTTGAAAGTTTATTTAAATCGTCCGAAAAATCAACCGATATTTTTTCAAGCAATGAAATTATATCGTAAAGCAAGATATCGTCGGGATATTTTTTCTGCGCCTGCCATTTAAGACTTTGCCAGATATTTTCTGCCCCCGCCCCTAATAAATCTAATTGCTTCAAGTACTCTATAACAGAGCCTAATTCGGCCCTTGAGAAACCGCCTTCTTTTGCCGTTTTTTCGTGAGAAGCGCAGGCAAATCCCTTTTCGTCAAGGGTTGATACTATTCTTGCGGCCAGTTCATAAAGTCTTGAAGAATTTATCATAAGTTTAAGCTGATCTTTTAAATATTCGCGCAGAGTTTTTTTCGTATCGGCGATATTTTCTATAATTTGAGCCGTAGAGTCTTTTGAAAAATCTTTTTGCGCAAAAGACCGTATATTGTTTTTATAAGATACCCTTTCTGCGCCTAAAGAAAAATCGCTATTTTTTTCTTCTAAAAACGGGTTTTCTTGTAAATGCTTGTTTAATTCGCGTCTGAGATTTGCGTTAGAAAGAGCCAATATATTCAATCTCTTTCTGCTTTGCGGAGATAGTTTGAGTCGAACCTTTGTTTTTAACTGAGCTTTCGGCATCGTAAAATAATTACATTTTAAAATCTTCTCCGAGATATATTTTTTTTGCTTTTTTATCTTTAATCAGTTTTTCGGCTACGCCTTCAATTAAAATTTTTCCCTGAAAGACTATATATGCTCTTTCTGTTATATCAAGAGTTTCTCTTACGTTATGATCGGTAATTAAAATACCCAAATTCTTTCGTTTTAAATGCATGATTATTTTTTGTATTTCTTTCACGGCAATAGGATCAACGCCCGCAAACGGTTCGTCTAACAAAATAAATTTAGGGTCTGAAGCCAATGCCCTGGCAATTTCAGCTCTTCTTCTTTCTCCTCCCGAGAGGGTTAGACCCAATTGATGCTGAACATGAGTTATTTCAAGCTCTTCTAAAAGACTGTCTGTCTGCGTTTGAATTTCTTCAAACGGAAGTTTTCTAATTTCAAAAATGGCCTCTATATTTTTTCTCACGCTCAATTTTCTAAAGATTGAAGGCTCTTGCGCCAAATAACCTATGCCCATGCGGGCTCTTTTATACATAGGATAATCGGTTATTTCGGTATCGTCTAAAAATATTTTTCCCGAGGTAGGTTTTACAAGCCCAATGGTCATATAAAAAGAAGTCGTCTTGCCCGCCCCGTTAGGGCCAAGCAATCCGACAATTTCGCCCTGCTTTATTTGAAACGAAACCCCCTGCACAACCAGACGCTTACCGTATCGTTTTTGAATATTATCAATTTTAAGAACGCTTAATTTCTCTTCATTTTCAATTATGCTTTCAGGTTCTTTCTGAAGTTGATTACTGTTTTTCTTTGCTTTAGCGTTTTTTGGCGAAGCTGATTTTATTTTTTGATTTTCTTTTTTATTTTTTGCTTTTATAGACATTATTTTCTTATTAAATAATTAAAAGACAAATATTAAAATCTTTTATCGCCTATACCAAATACAAAGTGAAATTCTTTATCTTCGGGGTGATTTCTAAACCAGCCGGCCTCGCTGTTCCAAATAAGCTTTCTTGCCCAATATAATCGAATAGGCATAATGGGTATCTGAAGCCTGATTCCCATGCCCCAGCTGTATCTAAAATAACTCATACTAAGAGTCTTTTTGTTAATCTGTGATATTTTCAGATTTTCGATTCTTGAATCTGAAGTCGTTTCGTCAATGACATACTCGTCCATATTTTGAAACAAGGCTCCCGCGTCAAAAAACAACACAAACCATACAAGGCTGGGCTCGATAGGAATTCTAAATTCAGAGCCGAACAAAAGGCGATGGCTTCCGCCCCCCGACCATGTTTCGGGATGAACCGGATCGCGATAATCCCATCCTCTCAATGATTCATAACCGCCGATAAAAAGTTTATCTTTTGACTCGACAAAAAGATTCTCATATTTCTTTTGTTCTGAATAAACCGGCTGGGTCTGCTGCGTAAATGCGCCAGAAAACCTGTGTTCAAAGACAAAACGCCATCTTCTGAGAATGCTTTTTCTGATTAAATTAAAGAAAGTAAAATCAAACGGCCACCAGTAATATTGAGTTGAAGCTTCATATCGATTATAATGGTCGTGCCCCCCCAGGTATTTTCCTACAATATCCATCGAAACATTCGCCTTAAGCCCCTTTGTCGAGTTAAAGACATTGTCTCTGTTGTCGTAAGATATTCCGTTTGTCAGAGTATTTTTTCTTTGCCAGCCCTGAGAAATTAATAAGTATATGCTGTCGTCAACAAGCCCAGAAGGGTTTGACGCCATTGAAAATACCGTGCCAATTCTGTGATAATGAATCCAATTCGCAAACATTTCATGCCCCAGGCCCGCCCCTATTTCAAAAGCGTCTTCTTCATAGTATGGCTCTTCGACAAGTTTCCCGCTTATATCAAGAGAAGCCGCCGGCACCAAAGTACGCATATAATTTGTTCCCAAGGTCAGCGACCACGGCTTATCGAAAAGCCATGGTTCTGTCCATGAAGCGCCTAAAGACGTTTGCTTTGGCCCGAATATAATTTTTCCCGATATTCTCTGGCCCGTTCCGTTTAAATTGTTTTCTGAAATATCGGCGTTAATTGAAAAACCCGTCATAGTTCCGTAACCGCCGCCAAGACTTATCATACCCGTGGGTTGCTCTTGAACTTCAAAGATAAGATTCATGTTTCCTTCTTTTGAGCCCGGTCTGTAGTCTATGCCTACTTCTTTGAAGAAGCCTAAGTTATAAATTTCTTCTCTGGAACGCTGTACTTTGGCTACGTTAAACAATTCTCCTTCTTTTATAAGAAGCTCTCTTCTTATAACTTTATCCATAGTTTTTGTGTTCCCTTTTACGAGAATTTCTTCAACATAGCCTTTGCTTCCTTCTGAGATATTAAACCGCGTATGAATAAACTTTTTGCCTTTTTTCTGAGGCTCTTCTCTTAAAAGAGCTCTTAACCTTTCTATATTATAGTAATCAATATTATTTTCTTTATATTTTTTCTGCAGCGGAAGGTTTTCTGCCTCTTTAAGTTTTTCTTCGGTCAATATGATTGCTTCTTGAAAAGCCTGAACGCGCGCATAAATATAGCCTAATTGAGAATATTCAAAATTAATAATTCCCTTGTCGCGGTTATATTTTTCATCGTCAAAGACGTCTCCGATATCGCTGTTGGTAAATTCCATATAATAATATAACTTCTCTTTATTGTAAACCGGCTTATTTGTTTCACGGTTAACAAAATCGCTGTTCCACTCGATATCATAACCGTTAAAAAAAGACTGTTCGCCCTCTTTTATGTTTATTTGAATATGTATAACCCTTTCGTTTTTTTCCTGAGGATTTTTCCACAAAATCTCCCATTTCGCGTCTTCGACTAAAACGTCTAAATAACCGTTCTGACGATAGAAGGTTAAAATATTTTTCCTGTCTGTGTCTAATTTTTCTTTGGTAAACGTACCGTCTGAAATCCATCCTTCTTCTTCAAGCTCCATGGCGCCTTTAATGTCGTCAGGCTCAAAAACCTTGGCGCCAGATATGGTTATTTTATCGATTTTAATTTCTTCTCCTTCGTCGATAATAAAAACCACTTTCACTATATTTTTTTTGGGGTCAGGCTCGGCCTTCTTTATTTTAATCGCTGCGTTAAAATATCCTTTTTCGCGATATTGCCTAATAAGAATTTGAACAGAGTCTAAAACTTTTTTTTCGGTAAAAACCTCGTCTTTTTTTAACGGCAGCGTTTCTATAATTTCCTGTTCTGTAAGTTCTTCCATACCCTTAAATTCAATTTCTTCAACAATAGGCAGCTCTTCTAAAATAAAAGTAACGGCTGCGCCGCCTTCATATTCTGCGCCCTCAATACTTGCGCTTGAAAAAGAGCCTTTAGAAAATATATTTTTAATATCGTTATTAACAATCTCTGCCGTAAGAATCATGCCGACTTTCATTTGTATGATATCGAACAAATCGCTTTTAGACGTATTTTTGTTCCCCTGAAATTCTATTTTTTTAATTTTTTTGCCAAAATATTTTTCAGCCTGCGAATAGATTTGTCCCATTCCCAGAAAGCAAATAATGACCGTCAATTGAAATAATTTCAGATATTTTGCGGCCCGATTATTTTTCTTTTTCATCTAACGGACTTGAAATAAAAATTATAGGCAGTGTCAAGTGTAAAGCAGGCAACTTTCTAAAAATGATTTTTGCAGATATCTTTCTTTATTCATTAAGTATCACGCTATTTTCTGCCATTCATGTTTTTTCGCCATATCAAACGAGCGCTTGTTTAATAATTTTGAAATTATTTTTCGAGAAAATTTTACCACAATAACGATTAAAAAAATAAATAATTTTAGATCCCGCCGGACCCGCTAAAAAATTACTTTTTGAAATATGATCATAAAATTGCTGCATATTATTAAAATAAAATCAAACCTTTTTGCTATTTTAATTATCGACAAAGAGTATTTTGACGCAATAATTTTGTTGCAAAATTACTTCCATTTATATTTATGGTAAACAAAATGCTTAATTATCGGGAGATATTATGATTAAAATAAAAAAGTTGATATTTACAATTCTAGCGGCGATTGTTTTTGTGATATCCTGTTCAGAAAAACCCAAGATTCCGCAACAAGGGGTATTTACATTTGTTAAAGGCACGGTACTGCATAATGATCAGCCCGCAAAAGTAGGCAACATTGTAGGCGAAGCCGACACCATAGTTACTAATGAAAAGTCAGGGGCCGTAATACAGTTTGAAAATAGCGGATTGATAACTCTTAAAAGTAAAACAAAACTTGACGTCGGCAAATTAATCAAAGGCGAAGACGGATTATCCATCATAGAACTTACCCAAGAAAGCGGTTCTACTTTCAGCAAAATAGCGCCCAATAGAGGCAAATATTCCATAAAAACGCCAACCGCTGTTGCGGGCGTCAGGGGCACTTCGTTTTCGGTAGAGGTACATGAAGACAAAAAAACCGATATCAAGCTATTAAAAGGCAAGGTCGCGGTAAGCAAAACTTCTATGAAAGCCGTTGTTCAAGAAGAAGCGTCTCAAGAAATTATTCTTGAAGAAGGAGAAAAAATCGCCGCAACCGCTAAAGGAATTGAAAAAAAAGAGAGCCTTGTCGATGAAGAAAAAAAAGAACTGAGTTCATTGAATAAAATCGCAATGGTTTCAGTTATAAAATTAAAAGATACAAATGAAATTGGAAAAGCGACTGAACAAAATATTACGCAAGAAGTCGAAAACCAGATACTAGGCGAAGCGTATCAAGAGAGTAAAAAACCGATAGAACCGGAAGTTGAAAAGAAAAATCTGAACATCAGAAAGATAACTTTAGACGATCTTAGAAAAGAATTTAAAAAACTTTCTGTAATCAACACTAAAAGCGGAAAAAAATATATCGGCGGATTCAAACAAGTCGGCGGCGAAATGCATATAAAGACCGTAGACGGCACCGTAAAAGTTCCGGTAGGCGACATTAAAAAAGTATCAGAATATAAATAGACTTTATAAAACGGCGGCGTCAAACCGCCGTTTTATATAATCATTCAAGATAATCATTCAAGTTTTTCGCATAACATCGCAAAAAAAAGAGGCAACATAATTTCATGGTGACCCGTGAAATGAAAACCGTTGCCTTTTTTTACGGGGCGGCTGAGTATGTTATATTCTGTACGATATTGTTTTTGCATATCAAAATTGGCGGTAAAAAAATCGTAGGGTTTTTGAGTAACGTTTCTTGCAACGGTCAGAGCCTTAAGAAATACCTCGGGAATTATTACGGCAGAGCCAAAGTTAAGAAATACTCCTCCTTTATCTAGTTCTGGCAGTAAATTAGCGAATTTATCAAAATCTCTTAACGAGGCAAGACCCACTTCGTCGCCTTTAATCTTGGGATTTTGATATATAATATCGGTGCCGATTGCCGCATGAACCGTAACGGGCGTTTTATATTCATATGCTTTTTTCAGCAGCGAGTGCTCTTTATATTTTAAATTTTTCTCGTCAATCAGCCGCCCTGCCGCATATCCGTAGCCCATTTCTTTATATTTTTCAAACGCCTCCGCGAAAAAGTCTCCCGTTTCGCGAATCATTCCGAAAGTTCCGTCGTCAAGCCCCGAAGCGACATCTTCGGATGTTTCTCCCTGATAGGCCAGTTCAAAATCATGTATGGGTCCGGCGCCGTTTAAGGCGATATGGCGAATCCATCCGCGGCTGATAGCTTCAATAATAAGCGGCGTAATTCCCGTTTTGACGACATGGGCCCCCATGCCTACAGACACCAGTTTTTTATTTTTTATCGCTTCTGCGGTTTTTTCGGCTAAGATTTTCAATTCTTGAGTTTTCAATATTTTGGGCCATGAATCTACAAATTCGGCTATAGTAGCATTTTTATCGTTCCATCTGGCAAAGTCTTTTATAGAAACTTTATTTTTTCTGTCTTTAATCGAATAAAGTTTTACGTCTTTTCTAATTGGTTTATCCATTGTATCCATTTAAGGACTTTTTGACTGTTTGAAACTTGCGATCAAGTCTATTTAAAATTAATTGACGTCTTAAAAAATAAATGAAGTCTGCTTTTATGCTAAAAACCGGCATTCTTACATCTTCAAAAGATACGGAAAATTTGTTAAAATTTCTTTTTAGGCAAGAAGGTCTTACTTTAGATACGTTAACCGTCGACAATCTTACGTCTTTAAATTATTACCAGTTGGTTTTAGCCGACGAGAACCTGTATCAAGATTCTGATTTTTTAACAAACGCCGTTAACAGCGAAATTATAGTGCTTATATTAAATAAAACGGTTCAAAACAGCTTCACGGCGCCAAACATAACCGGCTTTCTTCATCTTCCCGCGTCAGCCGAAAATATCTCAAATATTATTCAGGAAATTAAACAAAAATATATTATTAAATCTTCAGGCAGAAAAGAGTTCAGGTATGAAATAAATAAAAACGCCAATCTTTGGCTTAATAACAAAGATTATAACTGCATCATAGAAGATATAAGCAAGGGCGGGTTTAAAACTTCGCTTTCGCAAACGCCCGAAGATTTTCATAACTTAGAATCAGCATTAATAAAACTGAAAACAGAAGAGAACGATATCTATGAAAATTTTAAAGTCCGCTGGAAAAACAAAAACAACGAAGATATCGTCATAGGCGGCGAATGGGAAAATCTATCTGAAATAGGAGAAAAAAATATAATAAATCTTCTCTTAAACATAAGAATAATTTAAATTATGAATAAAACGGCAATCATTACAAATTCAAAAGAAACTGAAAATTTAACAAAATTTGCGTTTGAGCGCGAAAGACTTGAATTAAATTCTTTTGATCATATCAAAAACATAAATCTAAATGATTATAATATAATTTTTATAGACGAAAAACTTTATTATGATTTTAAGCTCGAAAAACACCGCGGCGATATCGAAATATTCATTTTTTTATCTGAAAATAATTCTAAAAGCGAAATTAACGCCGCGAATATTTCAGGTTTCATTCAAACGCCTGTTTTTTTAGACAATATAAGCGGCATTATCGGCGAAATAAAAAATAAAGCGTATTCAAACCAATCTAAAAGAAAAGATTTTCGATATGATTTAAGCCATAAAGCCGCGATTATCATTAACGAAAATAATTATGAATGCGTAATTCAAAACTTAAGCAAAGGCGGATTTCAAACACAGCTGGTAAATTTTCCCGAATATTTTCAAAACATCAAATCGGGCAAAATAAACTTTAAAACAAGCGGCTTTAGTATCTCAGAAAACTTCGCCATAAGATGGAGCAAAAAAGACGATTCAAAAACCATAATCGGCGCCGAATGGTCTAACCTCTCAGAACAAGGCGCCAAAAATATTGTTAACCTGCTTCTTGAAAGCGGAACTCTATTTGCCGAAATTGATTAGAGACTATGCGGGCAGCTGAATTTTTTTCAACGGAACAGGGCAAAAAATATCTTGGTATATTTCAAGATAAGCTTTTCGTAATTAAATACGGCGGGGCCGCTTTAGAATCGCCGCATATGATGCCTTATTTTCTTGAAGATATCGCTGAAATGGTTCGCCATGGCATTAAGATTGTGATAGTTCACGGGGGCGGCAAAAAATTAAGTCAAAGAATGAAAGAGAAAAATCTACCCGTTATTTTTGAAAACGGATTAAGAAAAACATCTCATGAAGCGGCCGAAACGGCCGCCGAAGTTTTTGCTGAACTTAACTTAGAAATTTGCGAAAACCTGAAAAACTTCAATATCGAACCCGCCTCATATTCTGACGGAAGCATAACCGAAGGCGAGCTTATTGATCCCGCTTTTCCCGATAATCGTATAGGGCGGGTCACAAGAATTCGCGCCGAAAAAATTGATACAAATAAATTACCCGTCATATCTTCTATCGGGCTTGACGCCGAAAATAAATATCTGAATATTAACGCCGATCTTGTTGCAGTTGAAGCCGCCAAAACCCTGCATGCCAGAAAAATCATTTTTATTTCAGATGTTAACGGAATATATCTTAAGCCAAACGACCCTGACGCTAAACTATCTCATGTAACCGAATCTGAAATAAAAAAACTTATTGACGATAATATTTTAACCGGCGGCATGAAGCTGAAAATTGAAATGGCGCTAGACGCTCTAAAAAACGGCGTTAACAAGGTTCATTTTATAGACGGCAGAATAGAACATTCAATTATGATAGAAATATTTACAGATCAGGGCATAGGAACAGAAATTGTTCACGACTGAGATTTCAGAAAACGTTAAAAAAAAAGCCTTTCACGCAGCCTTTAATCAGGCTTTAAAAGCCTATGACGCCGACGAAGTTCCCGTCGGTTCGGTAATTTTATACAATAATCAGATCATTGCACGAAACAGAAACCGAATCATTGAGAAACGCGACCCCACGGCCCATGCCGAGATTCTTGCCATTAAAGCGGCCGCAAAAAAATTAAAAAACGAAAGGCTCATTGATTGTCATCTATTTACCACCCTTGAACCCTGTACAATGTGCGCCGGAGCAATTATACTGGCCCGCATAAGCTCTGTTTTTTTTCTTGCCGAAGAGGCCAGACTTCCGGCTTTAAGATATTTATTAAAAATGAAAAATTACAATCACTATCCTGAAGTATATTTTTACCGCGATTTTATGCATGATTCTTCAGAGTTATTAAAAAATTTTTTTAAAAAAAAAAGAAAATAAAACCGAAAGACGATATATCTCTTGATAATTTTTCTCTTTAAAAGACTATCTATTCAATCATTGCCGATTTTCAAAAAACTGCCGATGATTATTAAAGAAATGCCTGTTTTTTTGATACGCAGCCTTAAACTTATCTTAATTTTTGCGGCCTTATCTGGCTCTCTATTTTCAATGCCCGTACAGCTAGTAAAAGGAGTTAAATATGTCAAAATAAACGATTTTTTGAAAACGGTGAACGGAATAAAATATGAATGGGACGCCTTATCTTTAACGGGCAAATTATCTTACAAAAACAACTGGGTTCGCGTTGAAATCGGAAAAAGCTTCTACACGGGCTCGGGGATGTCTCATCCTTTAAAAAGCTCTCCGATTTACCATGAAGATACCGTACTTATACCGCTTGAACTGGCCGAAGAATTATTTTCTGAATTGGATCTTAAGATAAGGTATAAATTCAATACCGATAAAATAAATATACAAACTTCAGACACTTTTCAGACGCAAAATCAAGAAAAATCAGATTTTCGAGCCAAACAAACTCTTGATTTTATTGTCATAGACCCGGGGCACGGCGGATACGATCCCGGAGCTTTCGCAAATCAGAAAACTCTTGTAGAAAAAAATATAACATTAAAAGCAAGCCGATTTTTATACCTACAATTAAAAAAAGCATTTCCTGAAATTGACATTTATATAACAAGGTATAATGATACCTTTGTAAACCTTGAAACCAGGGCGAATATAGCCAATAAAAGGCTGGGCGAAAATAATTTTGGTATTTTCATAAGCATACACTGCAACGCAACTCTGTCAAAGAAAATTAACGGATACGAAGTGTACTATCTGGCGCAAAATTCGGGAAATAATAACGAAAGAGAGGTAATGATTAGAGAAAATGACGAGAAAAACGAGCCAAAATACGTTGAAAAACTGCAATCTCTGCTTTTAAACTCTCAAATTCAATCTGAAAGCAAAACGCTTGCCAGAGCAATAAACTCTTCATTAATGTCTAATCTAAATAAATTAGTTAAAAGCCGCGGGGTTAAAAAGGCCGATTTTGTAGTTTTACGCGGGGTTTTAATGCCGGCCATTTTAATAGAAATGGGATACTTAAGCAATAAAAACGAATCAGCCGTATTAAACAGCGATATTTTTCAAAAAAGCATGTCAAAAGGCATTATTTTAGGCATAAAACGTTTTATATCGCAAAGACCGCGTCTTTAAGCGAACAAGATGAAGACATTAAAACTTTTTTTTACCAAAGCAAGAAACCCAGATAAAATTTTTCTTTTAAGGGTTTTTGCAGTTATTGTAGCTCTTGATTTTGTGTCTTTTTTCTCGCTGTCTTCGATAAACCCCTTTCAATTATTAAATCCGTTCAAATTCTTAGAGAAACCGCATCAAGATGAAAGAGAAGAGCTTACCTTATACTTTCCCAAAGTAAAACATGAACTATTTAATTTATCTGAAAATGCGCGGAATAAAAAAGTTATTCAAAGAGAAATTGAAGACGAAATTATATCTTTAAATCAAAAAGTATATCAGGTAAATATTCCCGACGAATACCAAAAAGGAATCAAAAAAAATGCGGAGCATATAATTCATGAACTTATACTCGGCCCCAAAGATAAAAAAATTCAAGCCGCCAGACTTATAAAAGAAAAAAAATTAATTAAAGATATCTGGGTAAAAAATATAAATCTGATAATAAATCTCGATCATCTAATCTGGAAAGAAATCGACCCGATAAAACAAAAAATGATTAAAATATGCGTTGAAAAATCAATTCTAAAGAATTTATCGGGCATTCAAAATATTACCTGGTATTTCGATAATTATAAACCCTCAACCCCTGCAAAACCCAAAGCGCACAAAAGAAGAAAATAAATAAATATACCGGAATATTTCCCCAAAAACTGAATAAGGTTGCGTTATTTTGGGGAATTTTTACATTATAAAGTCGATTCTCACGCGTAAAAATATCCGTAGGGTCATTGATGTTACCAACTGTATCAATATAAGCCGATATGCCCGAGTTTGTCGATCGAATAATAGGAATTCTCAGTTCAATGGCGCGTATTCTACCTAGTTCCATATGCTGATAGCTTTCAATCGTTTCGCCGAACCATTTATCATTGGTTAAATTTATTATAATATTCGCTTTCTTTTTTGTATTTCTATAAAAATCTAATGTAAATTCGGGAGGCACTACTTCATAGCATACAAGGGGAAGTAAATTGCCGATTTTTGAAGGCAGCAAAGTATGCCTGTAACCCCTGTTAAAATTTGAAACTTCTCTAAATTCGTCTTTTAAAAATGGAAATACATCTCCTAAGGGCATATATTCTCCGAAAGGAAGCAGGTATATTTTTTGATAACTTTCAATAGGGTCACCGTCTTCAGACAATAACCAGACATTGCTAAATGTCTCAACGCCTCTTTCTTTTGTTTTACGCGAATCTATATCGCTAAAAATAAATTCAACCGGAAGTTCGTTTTGAAGCCTTTGAATTTCGCTTTGAAGGTATTTATCGCGTTTATATTGTAAAAACGGCACGGCGCTTTCGGGCCAAACAAGTAAATCGATATTTATATCTTTATTTTTGGCTTCATTGGCCAAACTTAATGTTTGGTTTACCATCTCGCGAATAATTCTATTCAGCTCTGCGCGAATGTTACGAGTATTTTCAAAGGCAAGAGGAGTGTTTCCCTGAATTACAGCAATATTTTTCGCTTCATAAGTATTTTCTTTTTTGGTCCAGCGCCAGTCTGCAAATATACCGTATATATGCGCAAAGAAAAACAAAATTATAGAAAATAATAAACTCTTATCTGAAAAAATAATCCCGATGATTTTAATTTTTTCTTTTTGACGATATTTTCTCTGGCACAATATAATTATACGATAAATACCGAAAGAAATTATAAACCACGCGATTGAAACTCCTCTGATGCCCCAGATGTCTGCCGTTTGAATAAACCAGTGATTGCCCGATACAATATTTCCGCCATACCACGGGAAAAGCTGCCAGCCTAAAAATTCTGAGATTACCCAAAAACCGGTAAGAGATACATATGGATTTTTTAACAAAATTTTATCGCCGCTTGTTTTATCTTTCCAGCGGTTCCAGTAAAAAACCATAATAAAAAAAAGAATAAATCTTACGCTTGTTCCCGCGGCATATAATAAAAATATCAAAAAAGCAAAAGGGTAAGATAAATGTCCAAAAACGGTGATTGTATGAATAATCCAGTAATAGGCCATCGTATCAAGTACAACGGCAAAAGAAAGACCAAGTATTATCGATTCTTTGAATATTTTTTTCTCAATATTTTTCGAATCTATTAAATAAAAAACAGGCAAAAGCGCAAGAAACCCTAACGGCCATATTTCAAAGGGCGCAAAAGAGAAAGTTATGCATATAGAAGAGATCATAACCAAAAACAGATCTTTTAATCGCGGATGTACTTTTTCAAACATATTTTAAGATGTGCCAAAAATTCTTTCTTTTATTGCGTGCATATAAAAAAACAAAATAATTAACCTCGAAAGACGTGAAGTTCACGAAGAAACCAATCTATAAAAAAAATAAGTATTTTAGGCCCGACGAAGTTTTAAAACAGCCACTTCAAATTCGCTGCCAAGTCGAACCGGCGGCCCCCAGTAACCGGCCCCTTGTGTTACAAAAATGTGGGTATTTTTATGCTTATGCAGACCTTTCAAATACGGATGCACAAGGCCCGCCACAAATGTCCACGGAAAAAACTGCCCCCCGTGCGTATGGCCGGTTAACTGCAAAGTAAAGTTATGCTCAGAAGCCTTAAATATGCTTCGCGGCTGGTGCGCCAATAGAATAGAAATATCGTTTTTTTTAACGCCCGATGCGGCTTTTTCAGGGTCGGTTTTATGTTCTTTATCATGTCTTTCGGCATTGATATCGGTAACGCCAGCTATTATGAGTCTTTGCGTACCATTAATTAAAACGTTATTTTCATTTAACAAAACATTGAAACCTAAGTTTCTTATTTCATCGACCCACTCGTTAACCCCCGAATAGTACTCATGATTTCCCGTACAAAAGAAATTTCCGTATTTGGATTTTATTTTTGACAATGGCCGCGTGTGCTCCTTAAGTTCAGATACGCTTCCGTCGACTAAATCTCCTGTTATCGCCACAATATCGGCGTTTTGTTTATTGATCGCGCTGACCAGGTTCTCGGTAAAATCTTTTTTAAGCATAGGGCCAATATGCAAATCTGATACATGACAAATTTTTATGTTCTCATACGATTCATGAAGATTCTCTATAAAGACATCTACATTATTTATTTTATATCGAATTTTACTTCCCGAGTATCCTGTCGCAAAGCCTGCGCCACTCAAGCCTAAAATGGAGAAATTCATGGCGCGATGAAAAAAGATTTTTCGGTTAATATTATCTTTTGAAATTTCTGATTTGTTTTTATTTTCAACCGTTAAAACATCTGCCTTATGCATTTTTTTATAAGTTAAAGTTCGCAATCTTATAAATAAACGATGAATGCCCATGATAATATCGCGCAATACCGTAAAAGTAAAAATAAAGCTAATTAACCCCAGGTTAACATAAGAAAACCAGACAAAAAAATCAAAGGCGGCCCCCGCATATAAACGAACAGGCAGCGAAAGTATCGCCGACGCAAAAATAAAAATAATTAAAAAATCAATTACCTTTTTTATACGCGGCGAAAAATCAAATTTATTTACAAATCTTTTTTTAAGATAATAGTAGGCGCTTGTAAGTATGATTGTAACAAACAATATAAACATAAGCAGTGAAACTATCGGCATTTAAGATACAAATAAGCAGCCTATTCACAAAAGCAATAATTTTTTTCTTTTGTTTTTCATTTGTTACTCCTTAGATCTTTTTTAGAATCTTTTTCATTTTCTGAATCTTCAGCATGCATATTCTCTTTTGTTTTTTTTGTAATTTTACCCGTAAGCCATGAAAACCTCATAGGATATTCAGCCGGGTCATAAACTACCCAGTAAAGGTGCCATATTATAATCGCAAGCGTCGCGAGTATGGCCTCGTATAAATGAATTACCGTCGATATGTTGATGGCAACCATTGATAAATATTTTACAGAAAAGTCGTCAAAAGTTAAAATTCCTCCGGTTATAATCATTAAAACCGTACCCCAGATAACGGCAAGATATTCCATTTTATCGATATAATTATGTCTTCCCATTTTTGGGCGCTCTTTTCTGAATCCGAGATTGTATGAAACCAGACCTATCATATCTTTAAGGTCTTTATATCTAGGGAGCATTCCGGGAATTTCTTTACGTCCTTTTCTGGTAAAAATTGCGTAAATAGCGTGCATTATTGAGGTAATTACGAGAATTAAGGCAAAAATCCGGTGACCCCACCACCTTATTTCAAGACCATTGGCAAATAATGAAAAAGGATAGGCAAGAATAGAATCGGGATAAACAAAGGCAAAGCCCGTCCATGCCAGACCAATAAAACTAAAAGCCAGCATAAAATGCTGTATTCGTTCAAAAACATTTAATCTCTGATGAACAGCTTTTGCTTTGTTTTCGATATAATGAATTTTCAATTTTTTGCCATAATCTAATACATTATGTAAAAACATAAAACTTAGGGTACATATAATGAGCCAAAGCCATATATTTCTAACCCAATAGACAACCCCCCCCTCTACATGGGTCGGATTCATGTGAACATTGCCTACAGATATTGTAGCGCCCGCGCCTTCATGACACTCGCCGCAGGTTTTCGGTAAATTACTTTCGTGAATGGTAGAATCTTTATGATCTGCCGGTAAAATAAGATGATATCCATGACAAGAGGCGCAATCTGCCACTTGTTTATCGCCAAGTTTATCCATAGTACCGTGATAACTGCTTCGATAAGAGCTTAAGCGATCCATCGGGAAGTTAAATTTTCTGGCAATGCGTTCAGTCGCGTGACATTCTCCGCACAGGTTTGTAATACTTTTTTTAGGAGTCCTTTTTTTCTTCTCTTGGCTTATCGCGATGCCGGTTTTATCGAGTTCTTTTGCATTTTCTACGTTTTTTTCTTCAAGACAGCGCTTTTCTTTAATCGAAAGCTTATCGTCTATACTTCTTTTTCCGTTAACAATGTCTTCTTTGCAAAGCTCGCCTTTACCTCCGATGGTTTCGGCCGATTGAATATCATGTTCCCCGTGACAAGTTATGCATAGCGGCACCTCGCGAATTCCTTTAGCGGCTGAAATTCCGTGCGTGCTTTTTTCATAGGCAACTCTTTCGTCTTTATGACATTTTCCGCAAGTTTTTGAAATATTTTGTACCGCAATGAGAGATTCATGGTGAGAACGTCTTTGATTTTCATGTGATCCGTGACAATCTGTACAGGTTGCCGCGTCTAAATTTCCCTCAGAAAATGCCTTGCCATGAATAGTTTTATCGTATGATTCAAGCGGCTTTGGTTTCAAAACAAATTTGCTCATCACTTCTTTTTTTTCATGACAGGAACCGCATGTCTTTTCTATTTTGGTACGGTGTACCGTAGATTTTTTGTGATCTTTAGAGTATATCTTATGAGCGTTTTGTTCATGACATATTTTACAGACAGGAAACCCTTTCTTACCGGTATACTTAGAAACTGCCCTGCCATGGTCGCTTGAAACAAACTGACGCGCGGCCTCATGGCAACGCATGCATTTTACGGGCTTTGCGCTTTCATGGTCATCAGATTTAATATCATTGTGACATTTTTGACATCTTACTTTTGAATGAGCCGACTTTTTTGCCACTGTCACCTCATGACACTCAAAACATTCAGAATCGGACATCTTATTGCTTTGAGCATTTGAAATAACAATGGGATTAACAAATAAGAATAAATATATAATCAGTTTATAACTTTTTATCATTTTATTTACATTAAGATACTTTTCTTTGATTGTTTCAATAAGATTGGCTTGAATTTTGGCATATTATTCATCCAAAGATTATGTTAATCTCATATAATATATGAGTTTTATAATCTTTGAGTAAACAATTTGTATTATCAGAACTTTTTAACTATAAGATGCAACGTTTGAAACAATAATAATATAATATATTCTAAAAGATGATTTGTCTAATTTTTTTATATATTTTATAAAATTATTAAAATATTTTTAAAGGCAGTTTTATCTTGCGCCATATTCTTTCAGTTTTTTTATTATTTCTACATGACCGCCTTTTTGGGCAAAAAACATAGGCGTTCGATTTAAGCTGTCTAAAGCGTTGACTTCAGCCTCTTTCTCAAGTAATAATTCTGCGACTTCCAGATTACCTAATCGAGCGGCTTCCATAAGAGGAGTAACCCCTATCTCATCTGCAATCATGATATTTGCTTTTGATAGAATAAGATTTTTAACAACTTCTATGTGTTCTTCTTTTACGGCTATAAGAATGGGCGTTCTGCCAAAAATACTTTCTTTTTCATCAATTATTGCTTTTTCTTTTATTAACAAAGTTACTATTTCGTTATTTCCTTTTTTTGATGCGAGATATAAGGGCGTTTTGCCTTCATTATCTTTATGATTAATATTTGCTTTATTCTTTATTAATTCTTTCACAATGTCTAAATTATCTTTTTCGATGGCATAAGTAAGCGCAGATTTGTCGTTTCTATCGGCCGCATCGATATTTATTTCTGAATCTAAAAGAATCTTAACTATTTCTCGGTTTTCTTTTTGAACTGCCGCAATCAAAGCTGTTTTTCCGTTTTTATCTGTAGCATTAATATCTGCGCCGCCTTTTAATAACAACTTAACAATGTCTATCTGTTCATATTCAACGGCAACAATAAGAGCCGTACTCATTTTTGTTGTACGCGGATTTAAGCAGCAACCTGTAGAGATTGCGTCTTGTAATATTTCTAATTTACCCGCCCTTGACGCTTCTAATATTTTCTGATAAGACATTCCTTCTAGAATCTCTAAAATTTCATAAAAGCCATTTTTTTCCGCCAGTTCTACCGCCGTTAAATTGTTCTCGCCTTTGATATTTTTATCTGCCTTTTTATCTATTAAAATCTTTACTATACCAACAGAACCTCTGTTTACAGCTTCAATTAATGCGGTATTTCGTCTCTTACTGATAATATTGATATCGGCTTCTGATTCAAGCAATAGCTTAACCGCTTCTTTTTTACCCGCCATAACCGCTAAAATCAACGCTGTTCTGTCTCTATTGTCTTTTTCATTCAGCAAAGCTTTCGAGTTGATAAGTTTTCTCATTATATCTAACCGTCCCAATGAAGCGGCCAGCATTAAAGGAGTTTTCCCTCTTTCATTTTTTATGTTTATATTAAATTTTGAATTAATCGCCTCGTCAGCAAGAGAGACATTATTTTTTTTAATCGCTTCAATAAGTTTTACATATTCTGGGCTTATCAGATTTAATATATATTGATTGCCCATCGCCGAAGCTGCCTGAATTGAATTATAGCCTTTATTGTTTTCATCAAAAATATCAACCCCCGCTTTTAATATCATTTTTATAATTTCGACATCGGCGTTTTTAATAGCTAAAATAAGAGCGTTATCGCCTTTCTTATCTTTTACGTGTATATTAATATTTTTTTCCAGAAGATATTTTACAATTTTGTCTTGTCTGTAATAAACTGCCGTCAGAAGAGGAGTTCTATTATATTTGTTAACCTCTTCTAAATTAATTTTTTCTTTATTTAATTCTTTTAATTTCTTTATATTCCCTTTTTTAATGGCTTCAAACAATTCTGTATCTGCCTGATTACAGTTAAAAATAAAAAATAACACAAATATGTAATAAAAACTCTTCATTTTCTATAATCTATCCAAAAATTCTCTGGCTCATGGCCCAATAAATCAAAATTACAAGTAAAATACCAATGCTAAAGGCCATATATCCAAGCGGATGCACCACCTTTTTCCAGCTTTCCCATTCATCTTTATGGCGTATTTCTTCCATTCGATTTTCATCTTGCATTCTCTTTAAGTAACGTCCTCTTTCATGCTCTAACTCTGCTTTTGTAATTCTTCCTGAAAAAATAACCGAATCAATGGGAAACTTTTCAGGTCTAAGATGCACATTAAAAAAATGAAAGGTAAAAATAAATCCTGCGGCCAAGAGAGCTTCGTCGCTGTGAATAACCAGGGCAACATTAATTGCCCAACCGGGTAAATATTGTGACGAATATTCAGGAAACCACATGACCAATCCCGAAACTCCAATCATAAAAACTCCCCAGAATACGGCCCAGTAATCAAATTTCTCCCAGTATGTCCAGAAATCAAACTGGGGTCTGGGCCCTTTACCAAAGAAATATTTTTGATGAGCGACAAAATCTTCTATATCGCGCTTATGAGGTATTGGCGAATCGGGACCGAACATTATGTCGGTAAACGCCTTAAATATCGATTTACCATGCCTGTTTTTCTTTCTTAATCCGTCAAATAGCCTGAAAATCATTGTAAGCACATGCAAAATAAAATAAAATATTGTAATAATCGCCGCCCCTCTGTGTATAGAGCCCGCAGATTCGCTGCCTCCCATTATGGCAAACAGATATTTTGCCCATTCTGCCTCATAAAATTTCAAAGGCATTCCGGTTAAAACAAGAGCCAGAAAACTTATAATTATCAATGCATGAATAAATCTGTCAATTGGCTTAAATCTGACAAATATTTCTTTATCTTCTTTGATTAGTCTTCTTTCTTCCATAAATTTCTTAGGATCTTTTATCAAAAAGTGCATAGTACGAAAAAACCACATACCCGAGTGAACTCCAAAAAACCCGAAAACGCCTATAGTTAAAAATGTCATAAAAATAAAAGTATAGTATAATACGGGATAATTTTTTTTGTCTGTATGATCTGCGTGAGAATAGTAATCGGTAAAACTATTATTGGCCTCTGAATGACATTCTCTGCATGTTTCAAGGCGCTTATTTTTTTCTTTGCCTCTAGGTGTTACGCCCCTGAAAAGTTTGGAGCGCCAGTCAATAGAAGCAAAAATATCATGTTTGCCATGACAGTCAAAACAGGCCGCAACTTTCGAGTAACCAAGGGCAATTGATTTGCCGTGATATGTTTCGCGGTATTTTTCAAGTCTGTCAAAATGACAGTTACCGCAAATATCGTCGCTTTTTCTCTTAAATTCAATAACATTTTTGGTCACATCTATATCATGCGCAGAATGGCATGTTGTACAAACCGGCACCTCGGGATCGCCTTCTGTCAATAAAATACCGTGTATACTCTGGTCAAAGGTCTGCTGTATACCTTCATGGCACTTGCCGCATGTAACCGGTATATTATTATGATGTATAGGCGATTGTCGATGATTATGATTTTGTATGTCATGAACGCCATGACAGTCATTACACGAAGGGGCGTCTTTTAGACCTAAGGTAAAAAGAGCCCGCCCGTGCATACTATCTTCAAAAAGAGCGACGGCTTCAGGCTGATCAATGCCGTGAAATTTTGTAATTTCTTTTTTCGCGTGACACTTGGCGCATGTTACAGGCAGCGTAGTTCTAAAAACCTTCGATTCGATATTGTCTGACCTTAATATCAAATGCGACCCATGACAGTCATAACAAAGCGCCATGTCTCTATCTTCTTCAGCATTGCCGTGTACGCTATTTGCATACACTTCAGCTACTTCATCATGACAGCTATCGCATACCGGCATCGGACGGTTTTTACTTGACTCAAAAGTTTCATGACAATCTTCGCATTCTAAGTCTGCGTGAACCGATCTTGAAAGATTCTTTTTAATTTCAACCGTTATTTTTGATTTTGAATCCAGGGCCTCAATAATTTCATGTGAGCCATGACAGTCATAACAGGTTTTTTCTTTACCTGTCAACAATGTTGATTCCATGGCATGACTGCCTTTCTTATACTCAAGAATTGTTTCTTCATGACACTCGCGGCTACACATCATCTGCGGTACACCTTCAGGATGAGGATTTTCTTCGTCATCTGTGGAATAAATTACGCCATGGCATGAGCTGCAGGCTTCATCGCTGTGAATTGAATTTGATATTATCTCAACTTCTTTTTCATGACATTCAAGGCAATTTTCTTCGTTATAAGAATACAAAAATTCAAACTGGACAAAACCCGTAAAAATAAGTAAAAATAAAGAATTTTTGGCAATTAATTTTAATTGGTTATGAGATGCTTTCAGCATTTTGACTTAATACACCTTATTTCTTCTTAAAAAGGCAGTCAATAAAAAAAATATTATTTTTTTATAAAAAATTAATTGAATGTAAGTTTAATTTAGTGAATTTCTAAAAAACAACTGATATAATCAGTCTTTTATGATAAAAACAAGAGTTTAGAAATGATACAGGGGCTGGTCGGTTATTGAGTGTTTTCCGCCTCATCAGCCTTCGGCAAGCTTTGCTTACGATACGAAAAATGCCTTATTTTCGGCATTTTTCACTCGATGAACGGCGGAAAATGTATCGAAATACCGCTTATTACACAACCCCTATATATTTTTTAGAGTTTGATTACTCTTCGCACTCTTCAGGTTCGCTGCCCGGATGCAGAACCTTCTTAACGGCGCATAGATCTTCTTCTTCTTCAACCAAGACGTCATGACAGTTCTCGCAATCGCCTTCAACGTCGCTTAGACCTTTACCGTCTTTCGTAAGCATATCTGCGTTATGGCATCTGCCGCAACCCGGTACGTCATTATGTCCGATATGCGACTTATGAAATCCCCATCTAAGCTCCATTTTGGGCCAGTTATTTCTGCGGTAAATTTTTACCAGTTGATCGGCTGTTTTATTAATCAATTCAACTTCTTGCTTGGCAATTTCAGGATGTTCCTTTGAATAGTATGCTTTTATTTGCTTTGGAATTTCAACGTCAATTTGCTCTTCTGCATACTCTTTTTTCAACACTCTTAAACTTTCACGATATAGAAAAGGCAGTTTTCTGTCAAGTCTGCCGTCAGACAAAGCCAAGTTCAAAGCTTTTTCAGGAAGATAAAATTCATGAGTTGGTCTGTTATGACAGTCAAGACAGTCCATTTCTTTTGCTTCAAGAGTTTCTTTATTGGCTGTTTTGGTATATTCTTCAGTAAAATATTCAACAACTTTTCCGTCTTTTTTTGTTACCTTCACCCAGCCGATTTTGGCTCGTCTGTCGTCTAACGCTTTAAACTCTACTTTTGCGTTTTTATTAACATGCCAGTGAATGCCTTCGTATTTACCGTCAGGACCGCCCTTCTGGCCGCCGACCTTTAGATATAATACAGAATAATTCGGAGTGCTTTCTTCATCATTATTATGTTTTGTAAAAATTCGTCTTCTATCGCCGATAAATTTATCGGGCCAGTGACACTCTTCGCATGTACCCTGCGCAGGTCGAAGATTATGCACAGGAGACGGTACCGGTTTCGCGTAAGAACCGGTCATAACGCCTATCACCTGTCTTAAACCTGATATCTTCGATTTTACCCACCATTCTAAACCCCCGCCCACATGACAGTCAACGCATCTTACTTTTGAGTGGGGCGAGTTCTGGAAAGCGGTATATTCAGGCGACATTACGGTATGACATACCTGACCGCAAAACTTTGGCGAGTTCATATAATTCATGCCGCCGCTGGCGCCTAGGCCCACAATAAGAGCGTTAACCACGGTTAACGTAACAATAAAAATAGTTCTTATTCTGTTTTCAGGCTTATTAAAATCAAAAACGGGCCACTTGTGAGGTAACTGACCCCCTTTTACTTTTTCGCGATGATCAATATAGTATCCTAACGCGATAAGAAGCAAACCGCCGATAAAAACAGGCGGTAACGCCGCAAAGATAATAACGCCCGCATAGGGATTTTCAAAAACCCCGGCAAATTGCAATAGAGAAAGAAATAACGTAACAACGCCCATAACGGTTGTTACAATAACGCCAATAAGACCAATCATATTTCGCGTTATCGGCTCTAAGAAATGCTGTAACGCTTTTCGTAGTTTTTCCATTTTTAATACCTCATCTTTTTTTTTGATTTCTCAATATATTTGTTTATTTTTTGAAATCTTAATTTTACGACGGTCAATCTAAGATATTTTCTGGCATTGTCCAGACTTTTTTCAAAAAGGAATTTAACTATTTTTTAATCTCTGTACGGTAAGGGCAAAAGACTTAACGGATCTGCGTATACTCCATTAATTCTTAAAAAAACATGCAAATGAGCTCCGGTAGAAGCGCCCGTGAGACCTATTTCTCCGATTTTTTCGCCCGCTTCAATTTCGTCGCCTTTTTCGACTAAAATATTTTTTTGATGAAGATAGCCTGAAAATATTTCATTACCGTGATCGATTACGGTATATTTGCCTTCATAGTACAATTTCTCGGCGAGAACGACTCTGCCGTCGGCCAAAGCGTATATGGGATCGCCGGGAAATCCGCCAATATCAAGCCCTTTATGATTTCTTACTTTGGGGGTTACCTCGTTATCTCTGGTCTTATCATATCGATATCGTATGCGTTTTTTCCAGAATGCAGAAGTAATCCAGTAATCTTGGGCCGGATAAGAAAATTCGCCGTCTATCATACTATCTGTCGAGTCAGACAGGGCAATTTTATTTTTTTTTCTGCATTTTTTTATAAAATCTTGAATTTCAGGTTTTCTTAGTTCGTTTACGTCTGAAAACCGGCCCAATTTTATCATTGTTTTAGAAACAGGAAACTCTGTATCATGAACCTTAAAGGCGACGCTTGTTTCTTTTAAATTACCCTCTTTTTCATAGCTTATTTTCAATTGAGATTTTCCCGGTTTATGTTCGGGATGGATGGCAAATAATCCGTTATATCCCCACGAAGCTTCAGATAATATGATTTCTCGGTTATGAAATTCGGGTTCTATATTTTCAACGGGAGTTTTTGGAATTATTTCGATATAAACCGCTTCGCCCTGTGCGAAACCGGCAGAAAACAGGTAAACAGTAAATAGTTTTTTTTGAAATATTCTTTTCTGGGGAGATTCCCACGGAAAATCATCGGGCACGTTCTCTTTGTTTTTTTCTAAGATTTCTGCCCATTCTCTCTTTATTTCGTCGTCATCGAAATGAAAAAATCGACCATAAACGCAGGCGTAAAAAGAGAGTAGCGTTATTAAAAATATATTATTACGCAGCCTTATTTTTTCGTTTATAAAAGTCAATGAACTATTCTTTTTTATTATTCGATAATATCCTAAAAAAAAAGCCGCCCATTACAGACGGCTTTTTCGACTAATTTAATTAAAGAAAATTAACGCTTTAATTATTATTTATCGTCGTCGTCGCCGTCGTCGCCATCGGCAGCGGCGCCTTCGCCTTTATGACAAAGTCTGCATCCGCTTTTTTTCTTAAGATGCTTTGTAAGATTTTTTCTTCTTTCTTCTGCTTTAGCTTTGTCTTTATTGTACTCGGGCTTGTCGTGACATTTTTTACACTTCTCATGAACTAATTTTAGCTCTTTGGGAAGTTTGTCAAATTTATCGATTTCGTCTTTTCCTTCAGGATGGCAGCCTGTGCATTTTTTCTGCTTTTTAAGCTTTTTGTCGTCCATTTTCGCAAATTCGCCGGTAAGTTTTTTCTTCTTTTTATCGTCGATTTTGTGATGGCAATCGTCACACTTCTGCTTTTTTTTCAATGTTTTTTCGTGATGTTTTTTTAAATCTTTTGAGGCTTCGACGTTCTTTGTAGGCGCAAACATAAATAGCGCGCCAAAAGCGACTGTAAAAGCCAATACTAACATTTTTTTTGTGCTCATTATCGTCTCCTTCGATTAATGTTTTTTATATCCAAAAATAAGGCTATACATTTTTTTTAGTCTCGGCCATCTTTTTAGGATTTTTTTACGACTGACAACTTCCTGACATTAAATTAAAGCGTCAAGAAATTATTGGTTTTCTTTATAAAAATTTTCATAGTTTTATAAAAATATTCTTAAAAAATAACTCTTAATTATCGGCCCCTGTTTATCAGCTTCTCGACCTTCCATTTCTTTTCAACCTTCAGATGACGAAATTTTTTCTTCGCGGGAACAAACGACATGGCGCGTTCGGCAAAGGCCGTTATTGAAAGACTGGGGTTTACGCCCAAATTGGCGGGAATTGTCGAACCGTCTATAATATACATATTTTGATAGCCAAAAACGCGGTTTTGAAAATCAATGACGCCTTCGCGTTCGGTTTCTCCCATGATACATCCGCCGAGAACATGCGCGGTTACCGGCATATTAAACAGAACCTCGTTTATGGCATTAATGGGAATGCCGTTCATTTTTGCTGCCATCTTTCGGGCAAACTCATTGGCAATGGGAATATACGCCGGCGTTTTATCTTTGCCCCTATATGAATCGCTTAAGGTTTTGTAAAAGGGCCAGATTAGTCTTCTTTTGCGTCTGATTCGCGTTTTATTGTCGCGCGTCTGCATCACCAGAAGAATAATACATTTTTTCGCGAAACCAATCGGGTTTATAACCCGCAAAAATAAAAAAGGGTTTCTTATAATTTTTGCGAAAAACTTTAAGGCTCTCGGTATTTTACCGCCGCCGTCTACGAGAAGCGAAACAGCCGTAAAACCCATGGCGTCTGAACCTTTTGAATACCGAACCGGCTCAATATGGGTATATTTATCGGGATAAACGCTCGATGTTACGGCAATTCCTTTACTGTAATCGGCGTTTTTATTTTTCGATTTTACGCCCAAAAGAACCTCGCTGTTGGTGCGCACATTTTGACCAAGAGCGTCTGATAATAAAGGCAGCTTTTTCTTTTCTTTCATTTTCAACAGAAGCTGAAGATTGCCCAAAACTCCCGCCGAGAAAACGACCGATTGAACATTTATTTTTTTCTTTTTCTTGAAAAGAAAACCCGTTGTCGAAATTGTTTTAATTTCATAACCTTCAGAGCCGTTTTCTGAAAGCGGCTTTACGCTTATGACCTTGCTTTCGGGCATTATTTTCGCGCCGAATTTTTCGGCAAAATAAAGGTAGTTTTTATCAAGCGTATTTTTTGCGTTAAACCGGCAGCCGACCATACATCCGCCGCAAAAATTGCAGCCTTCTCTTTTTGGCCCCTCGCCTGAAAAGTACGGATCTCTTGACTTGTCTTCGGGCCCGAAATAAACAGCCGCCTGCGTTTTTTGAAATGTTTTATCTTTTTTAAATTCTTTGGCGGTTTCATAAAGCAGAGCATCTTGCTCTGTCATGTGAGTGTTTTCGGCAATGCCCAGCATTTTTTTAGCGAGTTCAAAAAAGGGCATAAACTTACTTTTACCCCCCATTTTTTTTATCAGTTTATTTTGAAAAAAAACATCAGGAGGAACATAAGACGCGCATGCATAACCGAGACTGCCGCCCCCTACCCCGGCGCCGCTTAAGGCAAGAAAGTCGTTAAATATATTCATTCTTTGAATGCCGTAAGCGAAAAGTTTGGGCATATAGAAATGCTTTCGAAACGATAAATTTGTTTTGGGGAAGTCTTTTGACTCATATCTTTTGCCCGATTCGATAACGAGAACAGAATAGCCTTTCTGGGCAAGACGCATGGCCGATACGCTGCCGCCGAACCCCGAGCCGATTACGGCAAAGTCAAAGTCATATTGTCTGTTTTGCATAATTTTTTATATTATACAAAAAAAAGAGAAGAAAGGCCACAGAGAAACGCGAATTAAAAAAATACTTTACCCTTAAAGCAGTTTCAAATATAAAGTTTCTTATGATATTAAAAAGGTCGCGTCATCATTTTACAAAACCATTTTTAAGTTTAATATCTTTTTTACTTTTATTTTTTATGCGGCCAGTTCATCCGTCTGAAGCGATACGCTGCGACGGCGCTTTATTGGGGCAAGGCGACTTAATGATTGAAGTGCGCAAAAAATGCGGAGAGCCTGCCGATATCTTGAAATACTCAAAATATACAATAATTCACAGTAAATATTTAAAACAGAAAACGCGAAAAAAGCGTCTCGTTGAAAAGATTGTAACGCAGTATACAGACGCCGAATCTTACTTTGAAGCCTTAAAAGAATTTAAGAAAGAAAATCATTCTCATAAAAATTTGACTTTAGAAAATCAAAAATCAAAAGATAAAAAGACAGAGAAGAAAGCAACATTTAAAACAGAATCGTTCATTAAAGAATCTGAAATTGAATCTATTCAAGAAGAGTATGAGTTTGTCTGGCGCTGCGTAGGCTATGAAGACGAATTTGAACAGTGGATTTATAACTTAGGTTCCAATAAATTTATTCGCATGATTACGTTTCTGCGCGGCAAAATTGTAAACATTGAATTTGGCGATTACGGTTTTTGATTTAAGGCTTCACATAAGCTGACTTGCAATAGCTTGATGTAATTGCGCCATATCTATTGGTTTGGATATATATTCGTCAAAGCCCAGATTAAGATATTTTTCTCTGTCTCCGTTCATGGCATATGCGGTAAGCGCGATAATCGGAATTTTCTTTCTATTAAAATTTCTAATTTCCTGCATGGCCCTGATACCGTCCATTTCTGCCAGTTGAATATCCATAAGTATCAAATCATAATCTTTATTCGACGCCATCGTCACCGCTTCTTCGCCGCTTTGGGCAAAGTCAACATGAAAGCTACACAAGATTGCTTTTATTAAATCTCTGTTTATTTTATTATCTTCAGTCACCAAAATTGCCGCTTCTTTTGCAAAACTCATTAGCTGGTTTTTATGAATAAAAGTATTAATTTCTACCGTTTGTTCATTAATACTGATTCTTCCCGGCAGCGTTATCTTAAATTGACTTCCTTTCCCAATTTGGCTTGCGACTGTCAGCGTACCATGATGCAATTCAATTAACCGTCTTGATATTGCCAGCCCAAGTCCGGTTCCTCCTTCATTGGCGGTTTTGCCGTCTTTTACCTGTTCAAAAGGCTCAAAAACTTTTTCAAGACAATTTTCAGGAATTCCAACCCCTTCATCCCATATTGTAATAACTATTTTTTCGTCTTCTGCGACAGCGTCTATACCTATTTTTCGGCCTGGTTCGGTAAATTTTACCGCGTTTGAAAGAAGGTTGTATAGCACCTGTTTTAATCTTGCTTCGTCTCCTTTCATATAACCAAGATCAGATTCGATATTTACGACTGTTTTAATTTCTTTTTCAAAAGCGATTTTTTGAATAACCGAAGGTGTTCTCTCGAGCATTTTACCAAAGTCAAATGGCTTGAAATCAAGTTTTATCTTCTGTACCTCAATTTTTGAAAGGTCAAGAATATCATTTACCATTGCCAGAAGGTGCGCGCCGCAATCTTTTATAATTTTAAAGTAGTCTTTTTGTTCTTCATTTAAATTATCAAATATCTGGCTTTCAATAACCTGGGTAAACCCGATGATACCGTTTAAGGGCGTTCTGAGTTCATGACTCATATTGGCTAAAAATTCGCTTTTGGCCCTGTTGGCGACTTCTGCCTGCTCTTTGGCCATGCGTAATTTTTTTTCTTCTTCTTTTAACTGCATTTCTACTTTTCTTCTTTCACTGTCAACCTTCGCGGTATGAAGGGCCATTTCAACCGTTATGAGAAGCTCTCGTTCCTGAACGGGCTTAATTAGAAATCCGTACGGGTGAACAAGTTTAGCTTTTTGCAGATATTTTTCTTCAGCGTGAGCCGTAACAAAGATTATAGGAATATTAAAGCGCGATGTGATAATTTCAGCGGCTTCAATACCGGTCATATCGCCTTCTAATTTAATATCCATCAATACAATATCGGGTTTTATTTCTTCTGTTTTCTTTACCGCGTCTTCAGCGTCTCTTGAAAGAGCCGTAACTTCATATTCTGAATTTACAAGAGTATTTTTTATTTTTTCAGAGATGATCACTTCATCTTCAACAATTATTATGCTGGCTTTTTTCATAATTTACCTCGACTTTTTTGCTCGCTTTCACTTTTCAATAATGTTTTTTTATTTCGGCTCAATATATTTTTCGGCGCAAACTGTCCCTTCTTTTCAGAGCAGTACCTCAAAGAACTCATGCTTGAAATTGCGTCTGATCCGTTTTGGGGAGAATAATTCAACATACCTTCAAGAGCATAACCTCTATCTTTTTCTACCGCATTATAATCTGTTACGCCTTCGGCGATTAGACAGCTATAGCCGGTTTCATGATCATAATTTGCCCTCCATGATAATGAAACATAAGTTCCGTTTTTTCGTCTGTATCTATTTTTAAAATATTGTTGAAATTCATTTTGATAAATTATTTTTTTTTCATTGTCTAACTCAGGCGTATCTTCAGGATGTATAAACTGATAAAAAGATTTGCCAATCATTTCATCAGGAGTATACCCGAAAAGGCTCTTCCATCCGATACCTGTATAAATAATTGTATTATCCTGTTTAGTGAACAAAACAAGCGCATCAGGAACATTTAGAATAAGCCTTTGCTCAGCCTCTTTACTCTTTCTTTTGACGATTTCTTTTTGCAGACGCTTTTTAGCTTTCTCTAATTTTTTTTCAAGCTGTTTGCGCCGAGATTCAACTTTTCTGCCGTATAACGCCATTTCAATGGTTATCAATAAATCGTTATCTTTAACCGGTTTTGCGAGATATCCGTATGGTTGTTTTAGATTTACTTTTTCGAGATAGGCATACTCCAGATATGCAGATAAAAAAATAACGGGTATACCAAACCGGGAAATTATGACATTTGCGGCTTCAACGCCGTTCATTTCTCCTTCTAGTTTAATATCCATTAAAATGATATCAGGAAGAAGCTCTTTGGCTTTTTCGACCGCCTCTTCTGCGTATGGAACACAATCAAGTATAATATATCCATTTTTCTCAAGAGTCATTTTCATTCTCTCGGCTATAATAAACTCGTCTTCGACGATTAATATTTTAGCGTTTCTCATAAGTATCTAAAATTCGATTTTCCTTTTAAACCTTATCACAAAACAAGCGCCCGGTTGCTCTATTATTTCAAGAGAGCCGACAAGCTGTCCGGTTGTTAATATTTTTACCAGATGCAATCCGAGAGTTTTGTTATTTTCCCAGTTGAAATCTTCTGGCATACCTATGCCGTTATCTTTATAAACGACCTCAATTTCATTATTTTTGTTTTTCAATTCAATTTTTATTTCGCCTTTTTTTCTGTCGGGAAACGCGTATTTAAAAGAATTTGTAATCAGTTCATTTATAATTAACCCTAAAGGCGTTGCCTGTTTTACTTCTAACAATATATTCT
>JAOUOT010000036.1 GCA_029880265.1 Spirochaetia bacterium
AATGACATAAATACGGGTTTAAGATATAATCCGTTAAACCATATTTCTTCTGAACAGGCCCAAATCGAAATTATTAATTCTCCTCTTTCAGAGTACGCCGTTTTAGGTTTTGAATACGGGTACTCTTTATCGTATCCCGAATCGCTTGTAATCTGGGAGGCCCAATTCGGAGACTTTATAAACGGGGCGCAGATTATCATCGATCAGTTTATATCGAGCGCCGAATATAAATGGTACCGTTTAAGCGGTCTTGTTTTATATTTACCCCACGGATATGAGGGGCAGGGTCCCGAACATTCATCGGCGCGAATAGAGCGTTTTTTAGAGCTTTGCGCCGAAAACAACATGCGCGTATACAACCTTACCGAATCGGCGCAATTATTTCACGCGTTAAGAAGACAGACGCTGTTTAAAAACAAAAAACCGCTTGTGATATTTACTCCAAAATCTCTTTTAAGACTTCCTGAAGCTTTATCGCCCCTTGAAAAATTTACCGATTCAAATTTTGCCGAAATCATAGAAGACAAATGGCAAAAAGACGCGAAAAAAATAACAAAACTTCTCTTATGTTCGGGCAAGGTTTATTATGACCTCTCAAATTATTTTAAAGAAAATAAAGATAAAATTACAGATACCGCCTGCATACGAATTGAACAGCTATTTCCTTTTCCCGAAGAAAAACTGAAAAAAATCGTTTCTCAATATGCTTCTCTTAAGAAACTTATATGGGTTCAAGAAGAGCCTGAAAACATGGGGGCCTGGCATTTTATGCAAAACAGACTAAAGAATCTCTTAAAAGACGGGGTAGAATTAAATTTAGCCGCAAGAAAGGCTTCGCCCTCGCCCGCCGCCGGCCTAATGGTTTACCACAAAAAAGAGCTTGACGAAATTTTTAGAACAGTCTTTTCATAAATATTTGCCGCGTCAATGCCCTGCTCATATATTGTAACAATATGTCTGAAATAAAAGTTAAAAACGAAGTTATTGATATGATTAAAAGCCTTCCTGAAGACGTCTCGATAGAAGATATTTTAGAAGAATTGTATTTCAAGATAAAAATAGACAAGCGATTAGATGAATCTGAAAGATCAGACGGAATCTCTCATCAAGAAGCCGGTAAAAAACTTTCTAAATGGCTTTTAAAATAAAATGGCTTTCGACAGCCGTCGATGATCTCGAAGAAATTTGCTCTTACATCGCTAAAGATTCAGAAAAATACGCCATAATAATAGCAAGAAGCATATATGAAATTGTAGAAGATATTGCTAAATTTCCCGAAAGAGGCAGAGTCGTTCCTGAATATAATAGAAAAGAAATACGCGAAATTATTTATAAAAGCTATAGAATCATTTATAGAATAAGAGATAATTATATTCAAGTTTTAGCCGTTTATCATGGCGCGCGTATCTTGAAATTTGATTTTTAAATATTTCGCAGAGATCTCTAATCTTTGCGGTAAATCATAATATACTCTCAATCGAAAACGGCTCAGATATCGCGTTGCCTTGAATATAGTCTACCCCTATTTCGCGCAGTTTATCGATGATTTTTTTTGACTGGGCATATTCGGCGATAACCTTTATTCCTAACGCTTCGCCTATGCTTTTTACCGCTTTTACCACGGCATAATCAATCGGATTATGAAGCATTTCAACCACAAAACTGCCGTCAATTTTTAAATAATCGACGGGAAGATTTTTTAAATACGTAAAAGACGAAATTCCGCTGCCGAAATCGTCAAGCGAGAATTCAAAGCCAAGAAGCTTTAATTCGTTTATAAGATATCTGGTACGCGACAAATTTTGCACCGCGTTTGTCTCTGTTATTTCAAAACAGAAGTCTTCGGGATTCACGTTAAATTCTTTAACCGAGTTTCGAATAAAACCGGCAAGGTTTTCATGATTAAGCGTACTACCCGATATGTTGATAGAAAATTTTGCGCCGCGGCCCATCTTTGAGTATTCCTTAAAAGTATTTTGAATAACCCATTTGTCTATTTCTGGCATTAAACCGTGTTTTTCTGCCGCAGAAACAATCTCTACCGCCCCAATATCTTCATTTTTCATTCGCAGAAGAATTTCATAATGTTTAGAGCCGTTGTTTTCGATATTTACCGGCACGATTGGTTGACAGAAAAGACGAAACTCATTATTTTCAATGGCCCTTTTTACTTTTGATACAATTTCAAATTCTTTTAGACTTTCTTCTGATATCTTATCTTTTTTACTCGATACGTGATACCCGTTTCTTCCGCCTGATTTCGCCGCATAGCAGGCCATATCGGCAATTCCCAAAAGCATAGAAAGTTCGGGGCTTTCTTTATTTATTTCAACAATGCCTATGCTGACCCCTATTTCAAAGGTTTTATTGTTCCACTGAAACCTGAATTTTTTTACAAGCTGCGTTAGATGAAGGGCCATTTCTTGTAATTCGTTCAGATTTTTATCTACCAATAAAATGCCGAATTCGTCGCCGCCTAAACGGGCGATTGTGTGCACTCGATCTAACCCGTTATAGAGAATCGAGGTCAATTTTTTCAACAAATCGTCTCCCGCGCTATGGCCGAGAGAGTCGTTTACCAGTTTAAACTGATCAAGGTCAAGATACAATAAACCGTGCGAAGTATTTGTTTTTTTGGCGTAATTCAGCAAATCTTCGAGCCTTTTTTCAAACTCTTTTCTATTGACAAGACCCGTTAAAAAATCATGAGACGCCATCCACGAAAGCTCTCTCATTAAACTTCTTGCTTTGCTCACGTCTCGTATGACGATAACCGCCCCTATTATCTTCTTGTCTTTATCGTGCATTGGCGAAGCGAAACACTCAATAGGTATTCTCTTTTTATTATTTTTCAGGTAAATGTTTTCGGTAAATTCTAACTGCCGCCCTTCTTTTACGCATGCTTCGGCCACGGGCAATATCTTTTTGCCCGTTTTGCCCTGAATGGGCCTGAATATTTCTGAAATTAACGTATAGTAAATTTTTATGGGAGTTTCTGTCAAGCAAAGAGCTTGAGCGACCGGATTAATATACGTAACAATATTGCGTGTATCGGTTGTGATAACCCCGTCTGAAATAGAGCCCAGGGCCGTTACCGCTCTTTCTTTTTCATGAAAAAGAGCCGTTTGCGCTTCTTCTCTTTCTGAAATCAGCCTGTTTAAAAACGACTCGTTATTGATACAAAGCTGCATTGATTTGGCCAGGTTTGCCATAACGGGCCTGAATATTTCATGCAATTTTTCTGCAGAGTTTATTTTTTCGCGAAAAAGCAAAATAAGAACCCCCATCCCCGGAATTTCAAGATTTATGATATCTTTGTATTTTTTATCTGTAATACGCAGTTTTTTTTCAATGAGATCAAGATCTTTTTTTGCGCATTGCTTTTTCATAACGCGCGCGGGAAGCTTAAACGGCATACCCGCCAAAGAAATGATTCGATGATCGCCTATGGCAATATTCAGCGTAAACTCTATTTCTTTAGAAGCATCGATTTTGTTCGGGTCAAACAAAATTTTTTCGTTTGAAAAGATAAGGCCGCACCCGGCTTCTGTATAATATAAAAAAGATTTTAACGCGTTTTTCAACAACGGCTGCAGCCTGTCGTGCGAACCAATCGTCAAAGCCATCTCATACAGCATTGAAAGAATATGCTCTTTAATAATTAAATTCATAATATCTATTTCAGAGATTCAAAGACAAAAGAGCCCCGTTATGAAATTCGGGAAAAGAATTTTTTTCAAAACTGCCGATTTCTCCTAAAGAAAGGGCCCCCGTAATATTATTATTCTTTGAAAGCGAGGTTATTTTTTCAAGCTCTAAAACGGCCTTTTCTTTAAAATGCATTCGTCTGCCGGCGCAGTAAAAAAGCAGAATATTATCGTTTGGCCCTATGGTTTTAGATATTTGTTTGGCGGCCCCCAGCTTTTGAATATCGGGAGCCTTAAGCAGGGTCAAAAAAGTGTTTTCTCTGATCTCGCCGACGCAGGCTATGGCCCTGTCTTCAAGAAGCGCCACCGGTATTCTTACAATCGTCGTGTTATCTCCTTTAACGATGCCAAAAGGAAAGTGAACCGCGTGTTCATAAAAGTTTTTTGAATTTATTTTTACTTTGTACTGGCTTTCGGCCAGTTGAGAATAAACGTCAAAAGCGGGCCTCCAGTCGATGCTTATAATTTTATTGCCGGCCGCCGAGGTGGCCGTAATTATTTTATCGGGAACCTGATAATCGTGAACAAGCGCGCTTTCTTTTTTCTTTTCTAACAGAAAAAAGACGGCCGCATTTTTATAGGCTCTCTCGTTTGTGAAAATGCAGTCTATGGGCCTGAAAGTTTCGCTGCCGCAGCAAACCCCCGAATATGTCGTTCTGTCGCCCATTAAAATAAAAAGCTCAGAGGTCATAGACCCTATTTTAGAAAACAAAGCGTCAAAAACAATGAATAAATTATAATCTTTCTTCGCGATTATCTTCTCTTTCAATTGGTTGTGGGTCTCTTTCATTTGAAACGTATATTCAATTTCGTCGGTAGAAAGATTTTCTTCTATATGATAAAAGGGCATTTCAGAGAAATTAATCAAAACAAACCCGGTTGAAAAAAACTTATTTTTTATAATAATTTGCGGGAAAATAAAACCCACAAACCCCAAATTTTGTTCAGAAAATATTTTCTGAAATAATTTAATCCGGTGTTTTTCGCCTTCAGGCAGAAGAATAACGACCCCGCCTTTGGCAAATTTTGACTTCGCCTTTTTCACCGTTTCTTCAACGGCTTCTTTGGTAATTTTTTCAAAGACAGTGGTTTCAGCGTTCATTTTAAATTTCGCGCAAACCGGTTTATTAATAAACCAAACCGCAGGTTATTTCAGCCCATAACAATAAATAGATTAGATTTCATCGGTTTATTAGACAAGGTAACGCAACCCTCCGCACGCATTAATGAGCTTCGTTTTTTTTATTATCAAATACATTAGGCTCTATGTTGTCAATAAGAAAAAATTATATTTTTATAGAACCCAAGCGGGTCGCCGTTTGAAAAGTTATTTATTTTCCCTGCTTTTTAAACTTCTACCCAAGCCGCGAAATCATAAATTTTTTATTGACTTTTTGAATTTGATAAATATTGTGAATTGAAAGTGAGCAAAATAACTTACAAAGGCGCATAAAATGATTTTATATGCCTTTGAAGAATACATCAAAATTGTAAAAAAGGAGAGTTTGATGAAAAATACAATTAAATTTGCATTGGTCGGTCTTTTAATGTTAACATTAGTAAGACCGGGCGAAGCCGCTCAGATGTCGGTTACGCCATTTTTAAGCTGGGGAATATTAACGTCGCCCGATATTCCCGATAACGATAAATCGTCGGGCGGGGGCGTCAATATAGGGGCCGATTTTCACTATTCAATCAATAAGAACATGAGCGTTGGCGCCGAATTAGGATACTTAAGCATATATGATTATGAAGATGTTTATGCGTCATCAAGCATTTCGGCGATTCCGATTTTAGGGCTTTTTAAGTATTCTCTAAAGATACCATTAAGCTTTCAGGCGGGTTTGGGCGTTTATTACACGATGGGAGAGTTAAGTATTACAATCCCGCTTTTTGGAACGACAACAACAGAGGTATCTGAAACAGAAATAGGCCTTTTTATGGGCGCCGAATATGAAGTCGCCAAAAATATTTCAGCGTTTATGAGATACAATCATATCACCACAGAAGGCGACGCTTTTGCCACATTGAGCATCGGCGCGGGATATAAAATCGGGTTATAAAATCAGATTTTGATATTGATTTTTTTATTGACTTTATGAGATTAATAACATATTGTACTATATAAAGTCAATAAAATGACTTTAAAAGGCGTACTTGGTAAATAAGAAAACAGATTATCTGCTAAAATATGCCTTTTAAGAAAACTCAAAAATGTTTATGAAAAAAGGAGAACATATGAGAAAATTTAAGTTTTACGCGGCGTTAATAGCCGGCATTTTCATGCTAAGCGCGACAGCCGTCAGCGCGACAGCGACAAAATCAGCGGGTATGGGGCTGATAAACCCCAATTCATTTGCTGATGATTACACATGGGCCGTAGACGGGCAACTGCCTTATATGTATACAAACCCAGCGTATATATCAGAATTCAATAAGCAGATCTATTCTGAAATCAATACTCTAGGCGCTGCAATGGGCGGCATTATGTTTGAAGCTATGCCGGCGTTAACGCTTGGCGTCTTCGTGGGAACGCCCACAGCTAGAACGCCTGTTTATGCGGGCGGCATTACTGCGTCACAGGGTACGGTTGCACCGGCAACTGGGGCAATGACCGGAGGTTTTAATAATAGCGGTAGTAACGTATTTGGCGGCATTGAAGGCGGCTTAGCAATTAATCCTGCGAGTGTATATACTGGCGCCGCTCTCGGTAATCCTGCCACAAGAAATTTATCGCTTATTTTTAAGTATGATCTTGGTAAAATGCCTATAGGTTTGGGAATTTCTTACGCCTGGGCTTCTGAATATTCTGATGATAGTTATCAAAACTCAGACGCTACATTAGGGTTTAATAATTATGAAGAGTCCGTTTCTCTTTGGCACTCTGAATTAAGAATTGCCTTAGGTACCATCTTAGATCTTGGCGGTATGAAAGCAGGCATTGCCGCTGAAATTCGAAGAGGCGGCATTGATAACTCTTATAATTACACAAGAGAAGCAAATGCATCGTCTTTAACCCCTTTAGCAAGAGAAGACGAGGCCACTTATACTTCAAACTTTTTAGGCGATATTTATGTCAATGCAAGAATAAGTAAAAAATTAAGCGGTAACAATATGCTTCATGCCCGTTTAGGTCTTGAGTTCATTGATAATACCGTAGAAGCCGCATATTCTACAAATTCAGCAGGCGGCGTAGACGGCGATATTGGCGAATATGAAGATACAATAGAAAGCAGCGAGATGAATATCAGGTTTGGTCTTTCAGAAGAATTTAATTTTTCAAAATCGGTAATGGCTTTTGTCGGTTTTGATTTTATTTATAACCGTACTCCAGCTAACACTAATACGGGTCTTCGTAGCTGGTCAATTACTGAACCTGTATTAGGTATACCTACAACGCAGTCAAGCGACGATGTTGCAAACACGCCAAATGCAAATACAGAAACCGTAAACACTGCGTTATTGATGCCTATCTTTTTGGGGATGGAAGCCAAAGTTACAGATAATGTTCAGGGAAGACTTGGGCTAAGAAGCAATATACTGAACAATACGCCAAGTTCATCAACAGAAATCACTCCCGGCACTAGCGCAACCCCTACAACCGTAACCCAAACTACAACAAATAGTACGCATGCAGACGCAGGCTCTACAATTAGTTTTGGCTTGAGTTATGATATAGAACAGGTATCTGTAGACTGGGTGGTAAACCAACAATTCTTTTTAAGGGGCCCTTACTTTATATCAGGCGCAGGCGGCTGGTTGGCCACTAACTTTGCCGTTACTTATAAGTTTGACGGTAATAAAGGCGGCGCGCCCGCTTCTCCGTAATGAATTGACTTAAACAGGTTCATTCGAATAAAAAAGGCCGCTTTTAGCGGCCTTTTTTATTTTTTGCGTTATTTTTAGAACGCTCTTTAAGCGTCTGTATTATACAAAAAATATTGACGTATTCAAAACTTTAATTTATATTTATGAAAAACAAACAGGGTCATACGAAAATCTTATTGAATCAAAAACAGAAAAACGAACTACTGAAAATAAGACTGTAAAATGAAATAAAATATTTTCATGATGCATGAGTAAATTGGCCGGTTTATTTTTTAACAAAATTAAAGATCTAAAAAAAGAAAAAACGCGCGAAAAAAATCGCCGTTTATAGGAGACAAAAATATGAAAAAAACAATTAAAGTTTTAATCATTGGCGCGGCAATGTCAATGTTTACGACAATGTCTTTTGCCAATCTGCGTCTGTTCAGCCCTTCTGTGGTAAACCAGGCCGGCGCCGCGGGTTATGACGCGCAATTAGACACATGGGATTATATTAACACGCCCGCTCTTTACCCTGAGCTGTCGCGAGACGCCTTTTCGCTGGGCTATTACGGCAACAACAATCTGGGCATTGGTCTTAGATCAGAAATCGGGTTGCCTCTGTATTTAGCGGTTCAGGTAAGACAAAACGCGCCCGTCATTACCGACACAGTAGACACCAATTCTGCCAATACGGTAAACAAAGAAAATTTTAACGAAGCAAACGATAACGAATATAACGTGCAGATTGGTTCGGCTTTCGGCAGTTTAGGCATTGGCTTTTTTGCCAGCCTTAAAAACACCGGGCAAAGCGGAACTTTTACCAATAACTTGGCTTTAGGCGCAACCGAAAAAAGCGCCGAATGGGAATTTTCTGATCCCTCTGCCCCCGATAAGTTTGGCGTTAATTTGGGCTATTCAGATTCTGGCACAGTTGTCGCCTTAGGCGCTGCCTATCTTATGGCCCCCGGCAGTAACTTTAAGTCAACATCGGCAGACGGCACGCAGAGCATTGAAGTGATTAATGGAAGCGACTGGTCGCATGCCAGCAATGGTGTTGATTTCGGGGCTGGAATTGAGAACAATCTGCTTCTAGGCATTAATGATATTCTATCGGCAGCGCCTTATGCTATGTCGGCATACGCGCTTGGTATTACGAATATGAATGAAGCTCCTGTTTATCTTCCTGAAAAGGCAGCTAATCACTATAACGGTCTTGAAGTGCAGACTTTCGGTTGGTTGCCAGTAGGCGGCAGCACTTTCGGATGGATTGTCAACTATCGCGCCTCGACAATGCTGGCGAACGACCCTATTGAGGTAATGGTAAAAAACGGCGCCGTAGACGATTATACGGTTACTTCTACCAATGAAATAAGCGGTTTGGGACATATCATGGCAAATCTTTACTATACAATCATCAAAGAATTTGCCGGCGGTTCTCTGGCAATTAGCCCAGATGTCACAGTTGTAATGGATGGTTATACGGTAAAAAATACAATTGAATTTGACGGCACAATCGCAGGCGGTCTGGTTCCTACGGCAACTCTCAATGCGGGTTTGCCGACTACAGAGATTACAGATGACGCTATGGCCGTTACTCTTTCTTTACCGCTTATCTTGAAAACCGAAGTGAGTAAAAATTTCGACTGGATTGTAGGCGGCAATATCGGCTATACTTTCGCGTCGCATACCAGAAAAACTGTAATCACCGACGCAGCGGGCAACACAACTACAACCGAAGATAACAGCGCCGACAGCGAAACCGGCACAGGCATAAGCGGAATTGCTACCACAGGTTTTCAGTACCGCGCCGCCGATAACTTAAACGTTAACGCCGCAATAAGCACGGCGACCGACGGCTCAAACCCGATATTTACCAACGCCGGCGTTTCGGTTCAATATTTTTTAGGAGGCGCGCCCGCTAAAGCCGCCCCAGCAGAACCGGCTGCCGAATAATAATGTTTAACTAAGACATTATTTTTAATTCGTTTTTTCATAAGCGAATTAAAAACAATAAGAGTTACGGCAAAAAAGTCATGGGCCCCGGCCCATGACTTTTTTTTAAAGATATCTCTGATTATTAACCGACCATAACGGCTTTTTGTATAAATAATAAAACGAAAAAAAGTTTACACGAACGCCTGAAAATTCATAATATGTATATTATGAAAAGATATTTGACCATTGCCATTTTAGCCTTTCTCTTTTTCAGTATAAAACCGGCTTCGGCTCAAAAGATAGAGGTTATTCCTTACCTAAGCTATGGTTTTTTAATGTCTCCTAATATATCGGGTCCTGCCGCTGAGCCTAATTACAGCGCGTGGAAGGGCGGCCTGAATATGGGCGTTCAGGGTTATTTTGCTCATCTTAACCAGAACATAAGTTTTGGGGCAGGTTATATTTTTAATCTCTAAAAATTATAATCGCCCCCAAAAGAGCCGTTATATTCTTTTTTCTCTATATCTATAATTTCGCCGAAAAACCGAAAGCCTTTCGGGTTTTCTTTCAAATTGCGGATGTATTCGCTTATTAGCTTTTCATCATTCGTATTTAAAAGAACGCTTACGCTGCCGTCGGCTAAATTTGAAGCCGAACCTTTTATGTTTAACGCCTGCGCGTTTTTCTGGCAGAAATCTCTGCAAAAAACGCCCTGCACTTTGCCGGTTAATATCAATTGAATTGCCATTTTCTTTGCCTTTATTTATTAATCAATTTAAGAGGCGATGTGCAAATGCCACAGAGGGCACAGAGTTCACAGAGTAGTTTTATTTGATTGTTCTGTGTTTACTGCGGTTTTCTTAATAAAATTACTTGTTTTGAGAATCTATCTTGAAACAAACCTATCTTCTTTTTCTCTGTGCCTCATCTTTAAAACCATACTCGCCTCTCATTGCCCTATCTTGAAACCAACCACTCTATTTTTCTTCTCTGCGCCCTCTGCGCCCTCTGTAGCCTGTCTTCAAAACCCGTGCTAGCCTCCATATTGCCCTATCTTGAAACCAACCACTCTATTTTTCTTCTCTGTGCCCTCTGTGGCTAACCTTCCTAATTTTTCTACACGGGAGGCTCTGGATCGTCGAGCCAAACCGAAATTTTCTCAAGCATGGCCAACGTAAAAACTCCCGCTAAAAAAAACAAAAGAGCCCAAAGCCACGTATCGCTTACGCTTTGGGTCGTGTGAGAAAAGGGCCACAGTTTTCTTAAACTACCCGCCATGATCCCCGTAAGGGCGGCCATGGTTAACGAATGATGTCTCGATAAAAAGTATTTTAACACCCGCACAAAAGAAAAAATGCCGGTTAAAATTCCTAAGATAAACGGCAAAACGACCATGACATCCGCCGATTTTAACGCGCTTAGCATGTAATCATATTCTCCTAAAAGAAGCAGTATAAAGGCCCCCGATATGCCGGGCAGTATCATGGCGCAGATGGCCACGGCTCCGCAAAAGAACAAATAAGCCGGATGATGGGCCGTTTCTAGCGTAGCGTCATGGCCGGTTAAAAAAAAGAGCAACACGGCAAAAACAAGAAGAACGACAATTTCTTTGGCGTGATGATGCATTTTTTTATAAGGTATCGTCAGCGAAAAAAAGATAAGCCCGAAAAAATAAGCGTAGGTTTCAAACGGGTAATCTTTGAGAATTTTCTTTATAAGGCCCGCCATTAAAACCATGCCGGTTAAGACGCCCGTCAGCAATGGCAAAAAGAAATTAAACGGAACCGTTTTTATATGACTTATATTTTTTTCTCTTTTTTCTTTGCCCTTAGAAAAAATAACCAGAAAAAGGCTTTTTAAATGAGAATGATGAATTCTGCTTATGGCCGAAATCAAATGTTCGTAAATGCCGCTAATAAGCGCTACAGTGCCGCCTGAGACCCCCGGTATGATGTCGGCCGCCCCCATGGCAAGGCCCTTGGCCGCTAAAATAAATTTTGATTTATATGTTTTATATTGTTTCATAGGTTTCGCTCTTTAGTTTTATTTTTTTCGCGCAATTTATTTTTTGTTGTAATTTTTCGATAATTTTTCTTTGATTAATTTTTCGCCTTTTGGGCCCAGTACTTTATGGGGCAGATAAATGATAAGCCTTTTTACGGGCCATAAGACAATTCCGTTTTTTGAAAAATAAAATTTGTAAAAGGCGTCCCAATTTACGCCGCTGTTTGAGTCTTGCCCCTTAAAGTTTATAGATTTTTCGCCTATGCTCACTTCAAGAGTTTCGTTAAACAACGGGCTTTTCATTTGTTTTTTCAGCCATATTATTTTTTTAATCTGCAGACTGAACATTTCTAAAAGGCCCAGCGAGACAAGCAAAGACGCCGATATGAAAAATTTCTCGGAATATAACGCCATAGAAACGCCGCCGAAAATAAGAACGACAGAAACTATGTAACGAATGATAATCCATTTTTTGGCCCGCATCATAATTTCGTCAAATGTCTCTTGAAAATATTCTTTTGTTAACTGTATTTTTACTTTCATAACTAAACTCTAAATTTTATTGTAATCTGCCGTTTTTGAGATTAAAAACTGATCGACAAGAACTAAAGCGGCAAAGGCCTCAACAATGGGAACGGCCCTCGGCAGCACGCAGGGGTCGTGACGGCCCTTTGCTTTTAAGATAACTTCTTCGCCTTTTTCGTTTACCGTGGGCATTTCTTTGCGGATGGTCGCGACGGGCTTAAAAGCGACCCTTAAAAAAAGAGGCTCGCCGTTTGTTATGCCGCCCTGAATGCCTCCCGAAAAGTTTGTGCGGGTTCGAATTTTACCATTATCGTTAAAAAATATATCGTTGTGCTCAGAGCCTTTCATCGAAGCGGCCCGAAATCCGCTTCCTATTTCAACCGCTTTTACGGCGGGTATAGCCGTCATGGCCTGCGCTAAAAGAGCGTCAATTCTGTCAAAAACAGGGTCGCCCAACCCCGCCGGAACGTTCTCGGCGATAAGCTCGACGACGCCGCCTGCAGAGTCGCCCTCTTTTTTAATTTCTTCTACATATGATTTCATT